>NZ_CP068023.1:2827500-3462500 GCF_016695175.1 Pseudoalteromonas sp. GCY | reverse complement strand
TGGTTCTCCCCGAAATCTATTTAGGTAGAGCCTCGGACGAATACTTACGGGGGTAGAGCACTGTTAAGGCTAGGGGGTCATCCCGACTTACCAACCCTTTGCAAACTCCGAATACCGTAAAGTAATATCCGGGAGACACACGGCGGGTGCTAACGTCCGTCGTGGAGAGGGAAACAACCCAGACCGTCAGCTAAGGTCCCAAAGTGTATGTTAAGTGGGAAACGATGTGGGAAGGCTAAAACAGCTAGGAGGTTGGCTTAGAAGCAGCCACCCTTTAAAGAAAGCGTAATAGCTCACTAGTCGAGTCGGCCTGCGCGGAAGATGTAACGGGGCTAAACATACCACCGAAGCTACGGCTGCGAACTTAGTTCGCGGGGTAGGGGAGCGTTCTGTAAGTGGCTGAAGGTGTGCCGGGAGGCATGCTGGACATATCAGAAGTGCGAATGCTGACATGAGTAACGACAAGAGGAGTGAAAAACTCCTCCGCCGGAAGACCAAGGGTTCCTATCCCATGTTAATCAGGGTAGGGTGAGTCGACCCCTAAGGCGAGGCTGAAGAGCGTAGTCGATGGGAAACGGGTTAATATTCCCGTACTCGGTATGAATGCGATGGGGGGACGGAGCAGGCTAGGCAAGCATGGCGTTGGTTGTCCATGTGAAAGGCTGTAGGCTGGTGACTTAGGAAAATCCGGGTTGCCAAGGCTGAGAGTCGAGACGAGCCACTAAGGTGGTGAAGTTGTTGATGCCCTACTTCCAGGAAAAGCCTCTAAGCTTCAGTTCATACTGAATCGTACCCTAAACCGACACAGGTGGTCAGGTAGAGAATACTAAGGCGCTTGAGAGAACTCGGGTGAAGGAACTAGGCAAAATTGTACCGTAACTTCGGGAGAAGGTACGCTCTTGTTTGTGAAGGACTTGCTCTGTAAGCAAACGAGAGCCGCAGTGACCAGGTGGCTGGGACTGTTTATTAAAAACACAGCACTGTGCAAAATCGTAAGATGACGTATACGGTGTGACACCTGCCCGGTGCCGGAAGGTTAATTGATGGGGTTAGCTTAGGCGAAGCTCTTGATCGAAGCCCCGGTAAACGGCGGCCGTAACTATAACGGTCCTAAGGTAGCGAAATTCCTTGTCGGGTAAGTTCCGACCTGCACGAATGGTGTAACCATGGCCACGCTGTCTCCACCCGAGACTCAGTGAAATTGAAATCGCAGTGAAGATGCTGTGTACCCGCGGCTAGACGGAAAGACCCCGTGAACCTTTACTACAGCTTGGCACTGAACATTGACCCTACATGTGTAGGATAGGTGGGAGGCTTTGAAGCAGAGACGCTAGTTTCTGTGGAGCCGACCTTGAAATACCACCCTTGTAGTGTTGATGTTCTAACTTAGGCCCCTGAATCGGGGTTGAGGACAGTGCCTGGTGGGTAGTTTGACTGGGGCGGTCTCCTCCCAAAGAGTAACGGAGGAGCACGAAGGTTTGCTAAGTACGGTCGGACATCGTACGGTTAGTGTAATGGTAGAAGCAAGCTTAACTGCGAGACAGACACGTCGAGCAGGTACGAAAGTAGGTCATAGTGATCCGGTGGTTCTGAATGGAAGGGCCATCGCTCAACGGATAAAAGGTACTCCGGGGATAACAGGCTGATACCGCCCAAGAGTTCATATCGACGGCGGTGTTTGGCACCTCGATGTCGGCTCATCACATCCTGGGGCTGAAGTCGGTCCCAAGGGTATGGCTGTTCGCCATTTAAAGTGGTACGCGAGCTGGGTTTAGAACGTCGTGAGACAGTTCGGTCCCTATCTGCCGTGGGCGTTTGAGAATTGAGAGGGGCTGCTCCTAGTACGAGAGGACCGGAGTGGACGAACCGCTGGTGTTCGGGTTGTGATGCCAATTGCATTGCCCGGTAGCTACGTTCGGAACTGATAACCGCTGAAAGCATCTAAGCGGGAAGCAGGCCTCGAGATGAGTTCTCACTTTGACTTAGAGTCAACTGAAGGGCCGTTGAAGACTACAACGTTGATAGGCGAGATGTGGAAGTGCTGTGAGGCATTAAGCTAACTCGTACTAATTACCCGTGAGGCTTAACCATACAACGCCAAAGTGGTTTAAGCGACAGAAGTTAATAGACTAAAGTAGACAAAAGAATTTAATAAGCTTTTCCGGATTTACATTGATGAAGGAGACTTCATTGATGAACAGAATTTCCTGGTGACTATAGCGTTTTGGACCCACCTGACCCCATGCCGAACTCAGAAGTGAAACAAAACAGCGTCGATGATAGTGTGGATTACCCATGTGAAAGTAGAACATCGCCAGGGCCAAATAAGAGAAACCCGTTGCAGCAATGCGACGGGTTTTTTGCTGTTTGTGATTTAAAAACCTCGCGAGGTAAACTCGCTCCCACTCCCACCATAGCATCAGCACAGTGCAACATGGTAGGAGGCGGTTTACCCGCCGATAGGTTGCAATGAAGTTCCGGCAAAGAACCATGCACATCAAAACCCGTTTCAGCAATGTGGCGGGTTTTTGCTGTTTGAGAAACAGAAAACCTCGCGAGGTGAAATCGCTCCTACCACCGAATACACAGCATTGTGGGAGTGCACGCATCCATACGTTTATTTCCTATGTTGCTAAACTGCGCTTTTGGACTTGATTATGAAAAGACGACGGTTTTATTGCCGTTAATGAAAAGCTTATGCTCGCAGGCTAATTGTAACGCGTTACAAAATACTGTTTTTTCAATGTCTCTACCGATTTTTGCCATCTCTTCAGCATTTTGAGCATGGCTAACTTGCGTGACATTTTGGGCAATAATAGGTCCTTCATCTAATTCATCATTAACAAAGTGAGCGGTAGCGCCAATAATTTTCACGCCACGCTCAAATGCCTGATGGTAGGGTTTTGCACCGATAAAGGCAGGCAAGAATGAGTGGTGAATATTGATAATTTTCCCGTCAAAGCGTGATACAAATTCCGGTGTTAAGATCCGCATATACTTTGCCAAGCCAACAATATCAGGATCATATTGTGCGATTAAATCGGCCATTGCACTGTCGTGTTCAGCTCTACTCAACCCTTCATGTGATACCAGATGAAAAGGAATACCAAAGCCTTTAACAAGGGGTTCCAACGTATCATAGTTTGCGATAACTGCTTGTACTTCAATATTGAATGCTTGTTCGTATTGTTTAAGCAACACGCCGCCTAAGCAGTGCGCTTCCTTCGTCGCAAGTAGCACCACTTTTGTTCGTTCTTGCCCGTATAGGTTTAATTTGGCGCCAGTTGGTAATGACTGACGAAGTTGTGCCAGAAAGTTATCACTGGGTGTGCCTGTGAGCTCTGTACGCATAAAGAAGCGCTGTCCTTCTTTATCTACAAATTCGTTATTGCGCGTGATGTTTAGGTCGTGCTCATGGCAAAGACTAGTGATCTTCGCGATCAGTCCTATGTCATCTTTGCACTCTGTCGTTAGTATGTAACTCATTTCCTCATTCCAATTCGTCTAGGCGAACTTTCAGAATACTGCGAATTGGCAGTGAGATAAATGCTTAACAACAAAAAACTTTGCGATTGTTATCGTATTCAGTAACTGTCTGTGCGCTCACCGCCCATGGTTGAGCAGAGCTTTGAGTTTTGCTGGCTTTACTGGCTTAGACAGGTAATGGATCTGCTCGCTCTTAGCGGCGACTTTTACTTCTTCATCCCTCACGGCAGTAATTAAAATAGCTGGAACCGTATCTTGCCACTTGGTGCGTAGCGATTTGATCAAAGAGATCCCATCACAGTTATCGTTAAGTTGGTAATCCATCAAAATAACATCTGGTGCTGGATTATGTTTTGCGTAAGCAAGCGCGTCTTCTACTTTGTAAAACAGCTGATAGTGGCAATGCCATTTATCTAGCAGGCTCGCCATCGCTGCTAGATTTTTCGGGTCATCATCAACCGCGATGACATTAAGTTGAGTTTTGCTTTGTGGCTTTTGACTAATATCTTCTTTTACTTGGAGTAAATCCACATTGCCATAGGGTATGTCTATGGCAAAGCGGCTGCCTTGATTGACAACCGAATTCACTGAAATTGTGATAGACAATAAATCGCATAGACGTTTTACAACACCAAGTCCAAGCCCAATCCCTTTATTATCACCTGCCTGAATACGATAAAAATCGTTAAAGATCTTATTCTGCTCATGGTTTGAAATACCAGGACCGGTATCCCACACTTCAAGTCTCAAACTATGTTTACGACATCGACAGGCGATAAGCACTTTGCCACTATCGGTATACTTAACGGCGTTGGAGACTAGATTTTGAATGATCCGGCGTAGGTAGGTGGTGTCGCTGTGTACTATGCTATGGGAGCTTCTCACCTTAAGTTTGAGACCTTTCTCTTTTGAAATAATGGAATACTCATTTGCCAGCGGTAGTAAGATATCGTCGATGTTGAAGTGCCTAGGGGTTGGCTTCATCGCACCTTGCTCAAGTTTTGCAATATCCAAAAGCGCACTCATTAGGTGTACAGTAGAGTCTAGGCTATCGGTGAGTTTTTCAAAGTTACCCTGATCTTTACTTATTAAATTGTGGGTATCAATCGCTGCTAAGTACAGGCGTGCGGCATTAAGTGGCTGCAAAATATCATGACTGGCAAGCGCTAAGAAGCGGGTTTTACTCTCATTTGCTTGTTCTGCTTCTTTTTTAGCGGCCATTAGTGCCTGCTCTGTTTCGTGACGATTGGCTATTTCAGCTTTAAGATCCATATTAATGGTGCGGATCTCTTGGGTTCTGGCTTCAATACGGTTCTCTAGATCCATATTGATTTCTTCCAGTGCGTTTTGCGTGGCAATATGCGTAGTAATATCTGAAAAACTCGTCACAAACCCGCCTTCTGGCAGCGGGTTTCCCGTCATCTCAAATACTTGGCCATTACGACGGTGGCGAATAAAGTGGTGAGGAGTGCCATTTTTCAGATGTTGAACTCGTTTATCAACGTGTTTATCAATTTCACCAGGTCCGCATTCACCGCGCTCGGCGTTAAAGCGGATCACTTCCTCTATCGGTTGTCCTACTTCTAAGAAACCGTCTGGGTAGGCGAACATCTCGTGATAACGCCTGTTCCATGCAACGAGTTTTAGATCTTTATCAACAACCGAAATCCCATGGCTTAGATTTTCTAATGAGGTATAAAGTAGGTTTTGGTTGAACTGTAGTGCTTGTGTGGTTTCATCAAAAAAGTTAACCACCTCTTCAAATGCCATTTGGCGACCCGATGACACGGTACGGATCAGAGCTTGGGCAGATGAAGCACCGAGCACGCCCGTGAGTGCGCGCTCGCAGAATGAGATAAATTCAGGAGCTGGGTACGCATCATTATCTTCTAAAATATTATTTTGAGCATAGTGCCCGAGCAGTTGCTGACTGCGCTGAACCCCCAAGAAGGTTTGTAGCAGCACTTTAAAGTCATACACGGTAGCGCGAACTTGTTTATTCAAGCGTTTGGAGAGTGCAGCCTGATCTTTAGGGTTTACGAATGCCGCGGCCTGAATACGGTCGATTAGGCGCTCCTGTGCACCGATAGAAAAGCTAATATAGCAGCTAATGTTGGCGAGCAGTGCAAGTAAAGTTCCTCGGGTGATAAGGGTCTGGCGCATTTCATAATCAAGTAATCCACCAGCTTCCAGAATTGGAAACATAAGAAATAGCATCCAGCAGATAAAACCAGCGATGAGCCCCGCATATACGCCATACGCATGGCCTTTGCGCCAATAAAGCCCACCGACAATAGCTGGCAATAGCTGAGTAACTAATGAGAAGGCAACTAATCCCATATTCGCAAGGGCTTCACCATGACCAAACCATTGCTGGTACATATATGAAAGCAATAAGATTGCGGCGATAACAAAGCGTCGAACTAAGAGTATTTGACTCTTAAAACTGCTGTTTAGAATGTTCTTCTTAAATTTACGCTTGAACAACAAAGGCAATACCACATCGTTTGATAACATGGTGCTAAGTGTGAGAGTCGCAACGACTATCATGGCCGTTGCCGCTGATAAACCGCCGATAAATACAAATGTAGCGAGGATCGGATGCTCCATCATGATAGGTAAAGCGAGTACGAAACTATCCGGTGCGGCACCATAGCCAATATCGGGGTGGATAGCGGCGGTAGCGATTGGGATGATCATGGCGGCTATCAATAACAGGTAAAGTGTAAATGCCCAGCGTGCGGTCTTTAAGTGTGAAGTGTTGTGGTTATCTACCACTACAACATGAAATTGTCGTGGCAAACAGACGATGGCAGCCGCTGCCATGAGCGTTTGTCCAACGAAATTGAAGTTAAAGAAGTCAAAAGATTGCCAATGTTCGCTCAATGCTTCAAATGAGTCGGGAACCTTAGTCAAGGATTGCCATGCAAGCACGGCAACAATACCGAGTGCGAGTAGTTTAACGATAGATTCAAAAGCAACGGCCAACATCAACCCTGAGCGATACTCAGTCACATCCACCTTTCTGGTGCCAAAGAAAATCGCAAATAATGCCATGATCAAGGTGCCAGCTAATGCGAGCGCAGTGCCAGACACTTGCTCATCCTGCTGTAATAACAAGAAGCTACTACTCAAGGCTTTGAGCTGGAGTGCAATATACGGAATGGTTGCCAATAGGGCTATCATCGTTACCATGACGGCCGTAGTTTGGCGTTTACCGTATCGCGCCGAAATGAAGTCGGCAATTGTGGTGATATTCTGCTTTTTACTGACCAATATTAGTTTGCGTAAAAAACCCTGACCGAACAAAAACAGTAAAATGGGCCCTAAAAGAATAGGGAAGTAATGCCAGCTACTGGTGGCCGCAGTACCTACCGAGCCGTAGTAAGTCCAAGAGGTACAATAGATCCCTAGAGAGAAGGCATAAACAAACGGATGATGACTAATTTTGAGTGCGCGGGGGGTGGTTTTATCTCCCCAGTTGGCGAGCCAAAAAAGTACACCAATATAAGCAGCGGCAACAAGGAGTAAAATGGCAGTCATAATGTTTGTTATAGTTTTTGGTATTAATATCGTCATACTTTAGCAAACAAATGCCACCCATAGTCTAGTTTACTCTATAATTTTATTTGAGATTTATATCTTATTTAAAATCAAAGTATTAGAGTTTTATTTGGTGAGTAAAGAGGTTCATTCACCATTCAAGTTAGACTAATGTCTTACTGTCGTATCCACTCATTGAAAATACATATTCATCCAACCTGTTTTGACTTATCTGTTTGTTTATAAAGACTTTTTAATTCTAATAAATACCACGCATCTGCAGTTTACGTAAACGTTAATTTGCCGTTACGACTAAGGTCTCAATTTCAACTTACCAAGCCGTTGCTACTCTCATTAAGGTCTATTAACACAACTTGCTCCATGTTGGAGCGGGTGATAGGAGATTTAAAATGGCTTTTAAAAGTGAAGAACAAGCGAAAGCATATTGGTCAGAAAATCTCGCCTTGATGTTTAAGCTACTCACTATTTGGTTTGTCGTCTCATTTGGATTCGGCATCCTGTTAGTTGATGTGCTCAACGAAGTTCGTTTTTTTGGATTTAAACTCGGATTTTGGTTTTCTCAGCAAGGCGCAATTTATACTTTTGTTGCGTTAATTTTTGTCTACGTTTCAAAAATGAATGCGTTAGACAAAAAATACGGCGTGGACGAGTGAGGAGCTAATCGATGGATGTTCAAATTTTAACTTTTATTATCGTCGGCCTTAGTTTTGCGCTCTATATCGGTATCGCTATCTGGGCGAGAGCTGGGTCCACGAATGAATTCTATGTTGCTGGCGGCGGTGTACCTCCTGTTGCAAACGGTATGGCAACTGCAGCAGATTGGATGAGTGCAGCGTCCTTTATTTCAATGGCGGGGATTATTTCCTTCGCGGGCTACGACGGCGGTGTTTACCTCATGGGGTGGACTGGCGGTTATGTATTACTTGCACTGTGTTTAGCACCTTATTTGCGTAAATTTGGTAAGTTCACGGTACCGGATTTTATCGGTGACCGTTACTATTCTCAGGTTGCACGTGTGGTTGCAATTCTTTGTGCTATTTTCATCTGCTTTACCTATATTGCTGGTCAAATGCGTGGTGTTGGTGTGGTGTTCTCTCGTTTCCTAGAAGTGGATATTGAAACGGGTGTTTACATCGGTATGGTGATTGTATTCTTCTACGCGGTACTTGGTGGCATGAAAGGGATCACTTATACACAGGTCGCTCAGTATTGTGTACTCGTATTCGCTTATTTGGTTCCTGCTATTTTCATCTCACTGATGATGACGGGCCACTTGCTACCACAAACCGGTTTTGGTGCAACGCTGGCTGATGGCTCGGGCACCTATTTACTCGACAAGCTAGATGGACTCAGTACCGAGCTCGGTTTTGCGCAGTACACCGAAGGTTCAAAGAGCATGGTTGATGTCTTTGCGATTACCGCTGCACTTATGGTTGGTACTGCTGGTCTGCCACATGTAATCGTTCGCTTCTTTACCGTTCCTAGAGTAAAAGATACCCGCATTTCAGCAGCTTGGACCTTAGTGTTTATCGCTATCGTATATACAACTGCACCCGCTGTTGCATCGTTCGCTCGTGTAAACATGATCGACACTATCAATGGTAAAGATGGTAGTGGTACGGTTTATGAAGAAGCGCCACAGTGGGTGAAGAACTGGGAAAGAACGGGCCTTATCGTATTCAACGATAAAAACGGTGACGGCAAAATGCAGTACTCTGCGGGCAAGATTGATGATCCTGCAAGTGCAAACGAAGTGAATATTGACCGCGATATCATGGTATTGGCGAATCCAGAAATTGCGAATCTGCCTGCGTGGGTGATTGCATTGGTCGCTGCGGGTGGTATTGCAGCAGCGCTATCGACAACCGCTGGTTTGCTACTGGTTATTTCAACATCGGTATCACATGATTTGTTGAAGCGTACCATTAAGCCAGATATCAACGATAAACAAGAATTGCTGGCTGCGCGCTTAGCGGCGATGGTTGCTATCGCAATCTCGGCATACTTTGGTATAAACCCTCCAGGGTTTGTCGCCTCGGTGGTTGCATTTGCCTTTGGTTTGGCTGCGGCGAGCTTCTTCCCTGCAATTATCATGGGGATATTCTCTAAGCGAATGAATAAAGAAGGTGCGATTGCCGGCATGATAACGGGCATAGGTTTCACTGCGGCTTATATTATTTACTTTAAGTTTGTCAGCCCTGAGCTAAATGCGCCTGCAAACTGGTTGTTTGGTATTTCTCCTGAAGGGATCGGTATTGTGGGTATGCTAGTGAACTTCGTTGTAGCTGCACTGGTTATGAAAGTGACCGCAGATACACCTGAAGAAGTGAAAGTGATGGTCGATGGGATCCGCAACCCTAAAGGCTCTAGCGCAGCTCACGCACACTAAGCAATGCTACTCGAATTTGCCCAGCCAGCGTGCTGGGCAAATTTGTTTTTGATAGTGCAAAATTGTAGACGATTAAAAGGACAGTTAGGTATGACGCCAGAAATTCAAGATGTCTTTCAGTTTGTTTATAAACAAGCCCCGTTTTCTGAATTGCCCGAAGCGGCTGCCAGCTACTTTTCAAAACACATCGAAATTGTTTATCTTAGCCAGACAAATCAACAAGATTGGCTTCAAGATGGCAAGCCAAATCTATATCTGCTGCGCTCTGGTGTGATTGATCTTATCTCGGCTAAAGACGAAGTCATTGGTCGCATGAGTGAGGGAGACTACTTTGGTTATCCTTCTTTACTAACGGGTGATGCCATTCAAAATCGCATCGAAGTTCAAAAAGATGGTTTGGTTTATATTCTCAACGAGCAGAACTTTGATTTTTTGCGCCGAGAATACAAACCTTTTGAGCAATATTTTGTTAGAGCACACGCTAACCGATTACTTTCTTCTCGTTATAAACAGCAAAGCGAAACTTGGTCAGAACGGAAAATATCTGAGCTAATGACTAAAGATGCGGTTACTATCGCGCCGACTGCGAGTATTCGTGAGGCCGCTAAATTGATGAGCCAGCATCGAGTTTCATCAATTATGGTCACGGAGCAAGCGCGCTTGGTTGGCGTTGTGACGGATAGAGATCTGCGCAATCGAGTTCTGGCCCAAGACAAAGATCCCAATGCCCCACTTGCTGAGATCATGACGGAAAAGCCAAAACATATCTTTGAAAACAACCGTGTGTTTTCGGCCCTGCATTTAATGCTTAAGCATAATATTCATCATCTGCCAGTGTTAAATGAAGCATACAAACCACTAGGCATGTTGACCAGTACCGATCTGCTCAGACAGCAAAAAAGCGATCCGGTGCAACTTATTGGCAGGATCTATAAAGCACAAAATCTTCTGGCTATCAAAAACTGCGCTCAGGAGATCCCGGATCTATTGCGTCAATTTTCCTATCATATCGAAGATATTTCACTGATCGGCAAGCTACTAAGTGGCCTCACTGATGCACTCACATCAAGATTAATCTATCTATACCAACAGCAGCATGGCGCCGCGCCATGTCGCTTTGCGTGGATCTGTTTTGGCTCTCAGGCACGGGAAGAGCAAACCTTACATTCAGATCAAGACAATGGCTTATTGCTACCAGACAATATCAGCGACAATGAGCGCTGCTATTTTGCTGCTTTAGGTGCGTTTGTCTGTGAGCAACTCAACGAGTGCGGTATTCAATCTTGCCCGGGGAATATCATGGCCAGTAATTCAGACTGTCGTGGTACGGTTGCCCAATGGACTGAAAGGTTTAGCAAGTGGATCTTGTCTCCTACGCCAAAGGCAATGCTCAATTGCAAGATCTACTTTGATATGCGTTTTATTGATGGCGCCAGCGATCTGTATGCAACTCTTCGCCAATCTTTGGAGCAGATCAGTCGAAACGAGCTGTTTTATGCGGCAATGGCGACAGACATCAACGCAAATTCGGTACCTATTGGGATCTTTCAACAATTTAAGCTGGAAAAAGACAAGAGCAAACATAAGTATTTAGATCTGAAAAAACGTGGGGTTGCCATTATCAACGATGTGGTTAGGTTGTATGCGCTAAAGGTTGGGGTTGCAAGAGCTAACACATTAGAGCGCCTAGAGGCACTGACTAAAAGCCCATTACTTGCTAAGTCGGATATCGATAATCTAAAAGACTGTTGGCGGTTCTTAACACAATTGCGGTTAAAGACTCAAATCAACCGTGAAGGATTACCAGGAAATTGTATTAACCCAGAAAACCTCTCTTCTCTTGAACGGCATCAACTCAAAGAAGCATTTTATTTAGTAAAACAAGCACAGCAGGCGAGTGCGTTTAAGTTTGCTCGAGGGAGTTTGTAAGCAATGAACTGGTTTTCTCACTCAGTTGCTAAGTGGCGCTACAAACATCTGCCGTTTGCGCAAGCCGAGTTGGTGGTGCTAGACCTTGAGCTCACCGGGCTTGATCCCAAGCGCCATGAAATTGTGTCGGCTGGTTGGTTACCGATTAAAAATATGCGGATCCAAGTGAAAGATGCGCAGTATCATTTGAACTGTGAGGTGCGAACGCTAGCACAAAGTCCAGTTTTTCATGGTATTGATAGTAGTCGATTGGCTGACGGTGAGTCCTTACAAACTTTACTGCTGGCGCTTCAGCGCGCGCTCCACGGTAAAGTGTTGGTATGTCATAACGTACAGATGGATTGGGCGTTTCTTAAGGCGGCATTTCAGCGTTTTGAGCTAAACGTAAGACCTGCTTTGCTGTTAGATACCATGCAGATAGATAAGCGTCGTGTGTTAAAGCAAGGCTATCCGTTGGCGCAAGATGCATTAACACTAAACGCTTGTAGAATACGTTATGGTTTACCTCCTCACCAATTGCATGATGCGCTTAGCGATGCTTTAGCGACAGCGGAGCTACTGTTGGCGCAATCTCAGGCCATTTGTGCTGGTGGTAAATGTAAAATTGCGGATTTAACTTGAGTTAAAAAATTGCCCTAGCCCCTTACACATTTCACTCAGGTCGATTACAATAGCGCCATCAAAACGAAGGGGAACTTTCGTACTTGCGACTTCATGGATTTTCAATTTAATGACAATCAAGCTTGCAATTAATGGCTTTGGTCGAATAGGGCGTAATATCGTAAGAGCACTCTATGAGTCGGGTCGTCACCACGAAATACAAATTGTAGCCATCAATGAGTTAGCGGATCCTAAAGGGATCGCGCATCTTCTAAAATACGATACCTCACATGGGCGTTTTGCTTTTCCAGTTTCGTTAACAGAATCTTTTTTGGAAGTAGCTGAGGATAAGATCCAGTTATTTTCAGAGCCAGATCCAAGTCACCTGCCTTGGCGCGCGCTGGATGTTGATGTCGTGCTCGATTGCACTGGCGTCTATCATTCTCGTCAGCATGCGCTCGCGCATATTCAGGCTGGGGCAAAGAAAGTATTATTTTCACATCCCGCGGATGCTGATGTTGATGCGACGGTGATCTATGGTATCAACGAAGAGATACTGTTACCTGAGCACACCATTGTGTCTAACGGCTCATGTACAACAAACTGTATTGTTCCGGTAATTAAAGTGCTAGACGATAAGTTTGGTGTCGAGTCTGGTGCTATTACGACTATTCACGCCTCTATGCATGATCAACAAGTGATTGATGCTTATCACAGTGATTTACGGCGTACGCGTGCGGCAAGCCAATCCATCATTCCTGTTGATACTAAGCTTGCTCGCGGTATTGAACGTATTTTACCTAAGTTCCAAGGTCGTTTTGAGGCGATCGCGGTGCGGGTGCCAACAATCAATGTTACGGCGATGGATCTGAGCGTTACGCTCAATGAAAATGTCACAATTGATGCGGTAAACTCGGTTCTAAAACAGGCCGCTGGTGGTCGTTTAGAAGGGGTGCTGAGCTACACTGAAGAGCCGCTAGTGTCGGTTGATTTTAATCACGATCCACATTCTTGTATTATAGATGGTACGCAAACTCGAGTAAGTCACAAGCGCTTAGTTAAGCTGCTAGTTTGGTGTGATAACGAGTGGGGTTTTGCTAATCGTATGCTTGATACCGCTTGCGTGATGATGCGTGGCTAATCATTTGTTTCAGACGCTGTTATAATCAAATTGTCTGCACAAAATTAAAACAATAATTCAAACCGAGGTGGCAAACGATTGCTGCCTTGTAGATAACAAAATGTATCGTTCTTTAAGGAGATGTCCAATGTCAGTCATTAAGATGGCGGATTTAGATTTAAACGGCAAGCGTGTGTTGATCCGCGAAGACCTAAATGTGCCAATTAAAGATGGCAAAGTCGCGTCGGACGCGCGGATCCGTGCTGCACTACCTAGTATCAAATTAGCACTAGAAAAAGGCGCTAAAGTGATGGTGATGTCTCACCTTGGTCGTCCAACCGAGGGAGAGTATGATGCACAATACTCTATGCAGCCGGTTGTGGATTATCTTAATGATGCGTTATCTCAAGATGTACGTTTAGTGACTGACTATCTTGACGGCGTGGATGTACAAGACAATGAAGTTATCGTATTCGAAAACGTGCGTTTTAACGTTGGCGAGAAGAAAGACGATGAAGTACTTGCGAAAAAATTAGCAGCGCTTTGTGATGTCTACGTGATGGATGCCTTTGGTACAGCGCACCGCGCACAGGCTTCAACACATGGTGTTGGTTTGTATGCTGAGGTGGCTTGTGCAGGTCCATTGCTTGCGGCTGAACTAGACGCGCTTGGCAAAGCACTAGATAATCCAGCTCGTCCTTTGGTGGCCATCGTCGGCGGCTCTAAAGTATCAACCAAACTAACCGTGCTTGATTCATTGTCTAAGGTTGTCGACCAACTCGTTACTGGTGGCGGTATTGCAAATACTTTCATTGCTGCAGCGGGTAACCCTGTTGGTAAGTCGCTGTACGAAGCGGATTTGATCCCTGAAGCGAACAAGCTAGTGGCTGCTGCCAGAGCGAATGACGGTGATATTCCTGTTCCGACTGATGTGGTTGTAGGTAATGAGTTTTCAGAATCTGCGGTTGCGACCATTAAAGATGTAAGCGAAGTGTCAGACGAAGACATGATCTTCGACATCGGTCCTGATACTGCAACTCAACTCGCTGAGATCATTGCAAGTGCTGGCACTGTGGTTTGGAATGGCCCTGTAGGCGTATTTGAATTTGATCAATTTGGTAATGGTACTGAAGCGATTGCCAATGCCATCGCTAAGTCGTCAGCATTCTCAATTGCTGGTGGTGGCGATACGTTAGCTGCTATCGATAAGTATGGTGTTGAGCAAGATATCTCTTATATTTCTACAGGTGGTGGTGCTTTCCTTGAGTTCCTTGAGGGTAAAACACTTCCTGCGGTTGCCATGCTTGAGCAGCGAGCTAAAGACTAAAATTGATTGAGGTAGCGTTAAGCTGCCTCTTAATATCAGGTAAACATCACTCTCTCACATACTTGATGTTTGCTTGACGACGCGTAGCGTCCGGTTAGCCAACAAATAAAGTGGTTAACTTCATCAGCGTTGGCTGGTGTAAACATATTATCCGTTCAAACCGATAGCGGTGGCTATCAACAATTGGAGAAAAGCAATATGGCTTTAATCAGTATGCGTCAACTTCTCGATCATGCAGCTGAGCATGGTTATGGCGTTCCGGCGTTTAACGTGAATAACCAAGAGCAAATGCGTGCGATCATGGAAGCTGCGGACAAGACAAATAGTCCGGTTATCGTGCAAGGTTCTGCTGGTGCACGCAAATATGCTGGTGCACCATTTATCCGCCACATGATTTTAGCGGCTGTAGAAGAATGGCCTCATATTCCAGTTGTAATGCACCAAGATCATGGTACTTCACCTGCTGTATGTCAGCGCTCAATTCAACTTGGTTTCTCATCAGTCATGATGGACGGCTCTCTAATGGAAGACGGTAAAACGCCTTCAAGCTACGAGTATAATGTGGACGTTACTCGTCGTACTGTTGAAATGGCGCACGCTTGTGGCGTGTCTGTTGAGGGCGAGCTAGGTGTACTTGGTTCTCTTGAAACCGGCGAAGCTGGTGAAGAAGACGGTATTGGCGCTGAAGGTAAATTAACAGAAGATCAGCTACTGACAGATCCGGAAGAAGCTGCAGACTTCGTCAAGAAAACCAATGTAGATGCGCTTGCTATTGCGTGTGGAACATCACACGGTGCTTATAAATTTACTCGTCCACCAACGGGCGATATCTTAGCAATTAACCGCATCAAAGAAATCCACGCTCGTATTCCTGATACCCACTTAGTAATGCATGGTTCGTCTTCAGTGCCGCAGGATTGGTTAGCAATTATCAATGAGTTTGGTGGCGAAATCCCTGAGACCTACGGTGTACCGGTCGAGCAAATTGTTGAAGGTATTAAATTCGGTGTTCGTAAAGTTAATATCGATACCGATCTACGTTTAGCATCAACAGGTGCTATTCGTCGCCACCTTGCGCAAAACCCAAGCAATTTCGATCCACGCAAATTCTTAGCGGAAGCGACGAAAGCGATGACTGAGATCTGTGTTGCGCGCTACGAAGCGTTCGGTACAGCTGGTCAAGCAGCTAAGATCAAGCCAATTTCACTTGATGATATGCACTTGAGATATCTAACTGGTGAGTTAGATCCTAAAGTGAAATAACTTACGGATCAAAATTTGACTAAGTAAAATTGTGCATCGCACTCAGATACTTCAAAAAGCCTCTGAAATAGAGGCTTTTTTGTATCTGATCCTTGATTGGAAACCAATGTTAAATAGGGCTTGCAGGGGGAGAATACACTTGGATCGCTATTTTACTAGCGGGGTAAATAGGGATCAGATCTTTACTAACAAAGATCATTGTTTAACTAAGTAGATATATTTCAAAATCTCAGATCAATAAGTTAGCTTCTCTTAGATCATTTTTATACCAACTTGATCCATCGCTAAGCTGCAATAGGTTAGTAAGAAAATGATCTTGGGGACGATCTTGTTAGTAAAAATCTGATCCTGACAATGGATGACCCCTACCAGTTAATAAAATACTGATCCCGGAGTCAGTTTCTTGATCTCCAGCTAAAAGTGTCTAACTTTAAAAATACGAGATCTGTTCGCTACCTCCTCTCTGTCTGGCTTCAGCATCTCAAACCTTGTTGTACTGCGCCCAAATACTATCCAAGGTGATCAAAGATGAAAATGAAATACCTACCATTTGTTGCTCTAAGCCTTTGCTCTATGAGTGTCTGTAGTTATGCAAACGAAGCTGTATCTCTATACGGTAGAGCTCATGTCGGTGTACAGAATTCTGATAAAGATGGTGACAGCGATACTTCAATTGAAAGCTATAACTCTCGCATGGGATTAAAGGGATCGGCAAAGCTGCAAGAAGGACTTGAGATTTTTTATAAATATGAATTCCAAGTTGAGATCACGGATCAAGACAAAGATGGTAAGTCAGGTGATAACCTTACAGCACGCTCTCAGTATCTTGGGGTTAAAGGGAGCTATGGTCAGCTCCTGATCGGCCGTGATGATACACCGATGAAAAAGTCGCAAGGCAAAGTGGACCTAATGAATGACTTTTCTGGTGATATTAATTCGTTCTTTGTTGGTGAAAATCGCCTTGGTGACACCGTGCAATATACGACTCCGGCTATTAATCATTTGCAGTTTACAGTGAGTTATATTGCCGAAGACAACAGCAAACAAAACGGCGAAGATGGCTTATCTTTGTCGGCAAGTTACGGTGATAGCAAACTCAAGAAAACCAATGTATATGTTGCTGTTGCCCATGACAATAAAGTCGCGGGACAAGACATTAATCGCGTGACGGTACAAGGAAAACTGGGGGACTTTAAACTCGGCGGTATGTATCAACAAAATGAAGCGATAGATAGTGATGAGGAAGTAGATAGTTTCATGGTGAGTGCTGCTTACCAGATTGAGTCATATACCTTACTGGCCCAGTATCAAGATTCGGATGGTGCAGCAGGTAAGCTGAAAGACTCTGGCAATGCAGCCTCAGTAGGTGTGGAAAAAAGTCTAAGTAAACAAGCTCGTATGTATCTTTGGTATTCTAAATTTTCTTTGGATAACAACGAAGATCACAACACGATGGCGGTCACATTGAGGTATGACTTTTAATGTACAAAGGCGTCTGGCTATTTACAAAAGGCGTGCTGATTTTGCGGTTAATTGCGGCGTCGCTTTTATAGTATGGCTTGGAGGTCGCAGTCCATATTTCGAAAACACTATTTTGAGACCAACGTTTTAGCATAAAATAGATTTAAAATCAGATGATTACAAATAAATAAGGTATTCCCTTTGTAGCCAAAAAAGAGATTTTTTTGGCTTGTTTTGCGTTTACACGTTACACTTTCATAAAAATGTCACAGTTAGTCATAATAATGACATCAACAACGTCGGTAACGAGAGAACATTGGGAATGTCACGTAAAGTACTTGTAGTTGATGATGAAGCACCTATCAGAGAAATGTTGGTGTTCGTACTAGAGCAAAATGGTTTTCAAGCAATTGAAGCGGAAGACTATGATTCAGCAGTTGCTGCTATGGTAGAACCTTATCCAGATATGGTGCTACTAGACTGGATGCTGCCAGGAGGCAGTGGTATTCAAATTGCTAAAAAGTTTAAGCAAAGTGAATATACCCGTCAGATCCCAATCATCATGCTAACGGCAAGAGGTGAAGAGGAAGACAAAGTTAAAGGATTAGAGGTTGGTGCGGACGATTATGTGACAAAGCCTTTCTCTCCTAAAGAACTAATGGCTCGTATTAAAGCGGTAATGCGTCGAGTTTCACCGACGTCGCTAGAAGAAGCGATAGAAGTTCACGGATTACGTTTAGACCCTATTTCTCACCGAGTGACATCTGCGGGCACTGAGTTAGATATGGGGCCGACAGAGTTTCGTTTATTACATTTCTTCATGACACACCCTGAACGTGTTTATAGCCGTGAACAGCTGTTAGATCACGTATGGGGCACTAACGTGTACGTTGAAGATCGCACTGTAGACGTTCATATTCGTCGCTTACGTAAAGCTATCGCACCGCTTGGTCACGATCGCTTAGTGCAAACCGTACGTGGTGCAGGTTACCGCTTTTCGAGTAAACTGTAATTAGTATTCCAAGAGGAACTGAATTCTTTGGTTCCTAAATGGATTTAGTCTATGTATCGAGTGATTGATAAACAGGCGTTAACAAGACGCCTGTTTTTGTATTTCCTACCACTAGCCTTAATTGGCTATTTAGTCAGTGCACCTTTTCTGTTTCTTTTCATCGGTGCTTTCGTCTTATTAGTTTGGCATTACAAACAACTCTATCGTTTGAGCGACTGGCTGCTCAACCAACGTAGTTTTAATCCACCTGAAGGTAAGGGCGCTTGGGAACAAGTGTTCGAAGGGATCTATCAGCTTCAGCAACGTAATCGCAAAAAGCGTAATGAACTCGCTGAACTGATCCGACGCTTTCGTGAGGGGGCTGAAGCTATCCCTGACGCGGTCGTTGTACTGCAACAAGACCTCAGTATTGTGTGGTGTAACCAATTAGCCTTGAAAGTGTTAGGTTTGCAATGGCCTACAGATCATGGTCAAAGATTGGATAACCTTATCCGAGATCCTAAATTTGTAAAATACATGCATGAACATCGCTTTGATGAAGCATTAGAGCTTGAGACCGGGCTTGCACATGAGCAAGTGTTGGAAATACGGGTCATGCCTTATGCCGAGCAGCTTATGCTAGTGGCGCGTGATGTTAGCCGACTGAAGCAATTAGAGCAGATGCGTAAAGACTTTGTCGCAAACGTATCTCATGAGCTAAGAACGCCGCTAACCGTCATGGCTGGCTATCTAGAGATGATGGACAGCGACAATATGCCACCTCCCGCGATGTGGGCTAAAGCACACGGCACTATGATAGATCAGTGTAAACGGATGGATAGTCTGGTAAATCAACTTCTTTCCTTGTCTCGAATCGAAGGGGCGAGAAAGCAAGACAATGACAAAGCCGTGAATATACCTGCGATGCTTGATCTTATTCATACCGAAGCGAAGTCACTTAATCAGGAAAAGGGCCATGAGCTCGTTTTTGATATTGATGCGACTTTGGATATCAAAGGGGCTGGGGATGAGTTACGCAGTGCTTACTCAAATTTAATTTTTAATGCTATTCATTACACCAAACCCGGTGGGCACATTCATGTACGTTGGTATTTAGAAAACGACTTGCCGACGTTTAGTGTGGTCGATAATGGCGATGGTATCGCGCCTGAACACATTAACCGCCTAACAGAACGTTTTTACCGTGTGGATAAAGCACGTAGTCGAAAAACAGGCGGCTCAGGCCTTGGTTTAGCAATCACCAAACATGTGTTGTCTCGCCATGACTCTGCTCTACATATTGAAAGTAAAGTAGGTGAAGGCTCTCGTTTTTGGTTTACTTTCCCAAAACAAAAGCGAATTTTTATGACAAACGATGAAAGTCATAAAAGTGTAATTTAAGAGTAATTTTATTGTCATTTTATCGCTGCACAATGAGCTGCGTAAAATAACTGGGACCAACAACTGGAGTGACCCCAATGAAATTTAAAAGCTTAGTTGCCGCAATGGGTGTGGCTATTACTACATTAGTTTCTACTCAAGTATCTGCTTTAGACGAAAAGTTACCAGAGTATAATAAAACCAGCGGTATCTCAGGAAACTTCTCTTCTGTAGGTTCTGATACGCTTGCCAACATGATGACGTTTTGGGCAGAAGAATATAAAAGAATTTACCCTAACGTAAATATCCAAATCCAAGCTGCTGGTTCTTCAACTGCACCACCAGCGCTAACGGAAGCAACAGCAAACTTCGGCCCAATGAGCCGTAAGATGAAGTCAAAAGAAATCGAAGCTTTTGAAAAGCGTTACGGTTATAAGCCAACAGAAATCCGCGTAGCAATTGATGCACTAGCGGTATTTGTACACAAAGATAACCCAATTGAAGGCTTAACAATTGAACAAGTAGATTCAATCTTCTCTTCAACGCGCAAGTGTGGTGCATCTGCACAAGCAAATCGCTGGAGTGATATAGGTCTAACGGGTGATTGGGCGGCGAAAGATATTCAGCTTTATGGTCGTAACTCAGTATCTGGTACTTATGGTTACTTCAAGAAAAAAGCACTGTGTAAAGGTGACTTCCGCAATAATGTTAACGAGCAGCCAGGCTCTGCGTCTGTAGTACAGTCTATCTCGTCTTCAGTGAATGCGATTGGTTACTCTGGTATCGGTTATAAAACGTCAGGCGTACGTACAGTACCACTAGCGAAAAAAGGCACGAATTACGTTGATGCAACATTAGAAAACGTGGCACAGGGTAAATACCCACTGTCTCGCTTCCTATACTTATATGTGAACAAGCACCCTAATAAAGAATTAGCACCTATCGAAGCTGAATTCTTGAAGATGGTACTGTCTAAAGAAGGTCAAAAGATTGTTGAGAAAGACGGTTATGTTCCTCTTTCTAGCGAAATGGCGACACGCGAATTGAAAAAGTTAGGTTTACTCTAATCAATTACTCAACCCGCTAATTACTTGTTGTTATTGATGCCGCTCATTGAGCGGCATTTTTTATTTTCACACTTCCATGTTCCCAGATTGAATAATTTGTTTAAATCTTCATCCTCAAGCGGCAAAAAAGCTGGAAATATTCTATATTTAGTTAAAATTTATAATAAATCAGTCGATAATGAACTCGTCTTACTTCAAAAGGTGTATATATGAGTCTAGGTACTGCTTTTGCTGATCTTAGTATCACCAAAAAGATCCACGCAATTACGCTCGTTGCGGTTGTCGCTTTTGTGGTTATCGTTTTTGTTAATTACAACGCTATTAGCTCTAATCAAAGAGCTTTAAATGAATTAGAGGAGCAGACATACAAAATTCTTAACCTCGCCACGGAAAACGCAAATAAGCTGCAGAATTTAGATGAGCTATTCACTCAAGCTGTAACCTTCGGGGATGCTGAATTACTAGATAAAGCAAAAGAATATCAACAGCAAATCCAAGCTAACCTGCAAAAAATTGAGTCGGTACAAAGCGGCTTTATGCCTTCAGATAATAGCGACGAACTTGTACAGTACGGCAAAATTGCGCAACAAATTGCTGGGGGAATGATAGATGGTACAGCTGACTTTTCCCGTATCCAAGAAGATGCCAAAAAGAAAACTGAAATCTACGAAGGCCTAGTCGCCGATTTTACCAAGGCTAAAACGAACGCGAATGACCGCTTTATCGAATTACTACAAAACACCGAAGAGCGCTCAGCAAACGCGCTAACAATCATGTTGATTGTGGCTGTTATTTCTTTACTCGTTCTGGTTTTCTTAGCGGTTGTGATTGCAAGAGGTATTGGTAACTCTGCTAAGGATGCGGCGCAAAATCTGAAACTATTAGCGCAGGGGCAGGGGTCTTTGTCTACCACGCTCAATGTGCGCTCTCACGATGAAATTGGCCAAGTATCCATAAACTTCAATGAATTTGTTGCGTTACTAAAAGGGGCGGTTGTCGAGGTGATGAGTGTCGTCGAACCTTTGATGAAAGACTCAAGTCGTCTTGTTCAGGGGATGGAAAAAGCTGAAGGGGCAACTAATCAACAAACGCATGACGCGGAAGTGGTACGCCAATCAATGGAAGAAATGCGTTTGAGTGTTGGTGATATCTCTCACTCGGCGTCACAAGCGTCTGATGCTGCCCAGTTGGCCGAACAAGAAGTTGAGCAGAGTAAGCGTCAAATTCAGGTGTCGGTTAACGAGTCACAAGCGTTAAGTGAAGAAATTAATCATGCGGCAGAGACGATCAACAAGCTAGCTGATGATACACAGAATGTGACGCAAATCTTAAATGTGATCACATCAATTGCAGAGCAAACCAATTTACTTGCCTTGAATGCCGCGATTGAGGCGGCTCGTGCTGGTGAGCAAGGTCGAGGCTTTGCGGTGGTTGCCGATGAAGTCCGCGAATTAGCCTCAAGAACGGCAAAGTCGACCAACGAGATAAGAGAACTTTTAAATGTGCTTACAGAAGCGGCAAATCAAGCAGTGAAAGCGATGACAAGTGCAAGCAGTATGGCAATTAACAACGCCGAAGCAGCAGCGCAAACCGGGCAGTCGATTGAGCAGATAGCGGCACAAATCTTGTCTATTAATAGCATGAACGGTCAAATTGCTGCGGCGACGGAAGAGCAGACTTCTGTAGCAGCTATGGTAGTAAACAATGTGACATCTATGCACCAGTCTTTCCAAGACACAATGCAAGCGTTGAATGAAGTACAAGACGTTGCTGAAAATCTCCATGTATTGTCCGACAACCTGAAAGATGCAACCTCAAAATTTAGAGTCTAATACTTTATAAAAGAGAAATCATAAACGATAAATAAAAACAGCCACATAAAGTGGCTGTTTTTAATTAGTATTTACCAATTACTTTGACGGCATCGGTCACTTTACTAGCATCAATATAGCCGATAGCGTCTGCATTGCTCGAAACAAAATCAATTACCGCTTGGTCGCTATCTAGCTTCTTCGGAGGTGTCCCCTTACCGGTGAATACTAATTTGGACCAATGGGCATTTAGTTGAGAGCTAGATTTGCCGATCACTTTGTCGTTAAACTCGTCAAATACCGCATTACCATCCTGATTCACAGGGGTCGCACTACTACCATCGGCAAATGATTTGCTTTTGCCTAGGAATAGCTTTTTGATGGTACCATCATCCACGGTAGATGCATTTGCTGAATTCACGATAACAGCAATATCTGCCAAAGCTGCATGACTGGCTAACAGTAGCCCTAAGGTCATTATTTTTTTGATCATATTAGCCTCCGTTAGAATACTAAATCGATACCGAAGCTCAACAGCTCAACTTTTTGATCTGTTAGCGTGTTATCGAATTGGTTTAGTTCAATTTTGAATGCAGCTGACGGATGGAAGTCATAACGTGCACCAATACTCCACGTTTCTGACTCTGCACGAGCGCCTGCAAGCGCACCATTAACCAGTGTTCTTAAATAAGGCGCATTTGGATTGGTTGGATCGGTTGTAACGGGAATAGTGACACCATTTGGAGCGCTGATGGTGAGTGGGACAGAATTAAACTCTCCGTTCTCATTCTTATCTTCATTATGTTCGTAGGTTAGGTGGAGTGTCCACGTATCAATACGGTAACCAAGGGAAGCGTAATACTGTTGTTGTTTAGCAAGTATGCTGTTATCCACGTCGAACTGAGTGTATTCAGCATCGAACAAGATATCGTTATAGTCGATAGAAACACCAATCGCGGCAAAGTAAGCATCATCTTTATCGACAGCAATATCATCCGCTTGTTGAGTTAGTCCATAGCCATTCAACCCCGCTAATAATCCAGATAGTTCAGGGCTATTAGCTGCGCTAATGCTCGCTTCGGTAGCAAAGTAGGCCGCACGCGCACTGAACCAATCTCTGCTTAGTGTCCAGTTAATACCTACTGTGTTGTTTAACTCAGCTTCATCAGAGTAGGTGATGGCAACAATGTCGTCATCTACGCTACCTAAAGCCAATTGTACTGTGCTTTCCCATTCCCCTAACGTCGAGTTATGGATATAACTTAGTCCGTTATAGGTGCTAAAGCTTAGGTTATATACCGATTGAGGTGGTTTAACCCAGCGGTATGCATAGCCGACATCTAAAAAGTCAGAGTAGCGATAGAATGGAATACGCATTTTACCTGCGCTTATCTGTGACGAGTCTGAAATCGCATAAGTTAAGTATGCCCATTCAAACTCGGCATCAAAGTCGTTCTGACCACGACCTACGATCTGTGCTGTGGCAGTTAGACTTTCTTGTAGATCGGCGGAAAGTTGTAGGGCGAATAAGCTACGATTCTCCATATCAAAATCATTGTCATAGCCATATAGAGTGTCGTCACTATCTAGCGTTTGACCACCAATAATGGAAGCAAAACCATTAATTCTGATTTCAGCGGCGCTGTGAAAACTAACTGTCCCAAGCGCTATCGCTAATGCAATTGCTGACTTTTTCATATTGATTCCCATTTTCTTTGCAAAGAGTCGTGTCGGTAACACTCATTAAAAGCGCTGATACTGAGCACAAAAGTCGTGTTACTTTTGTCTTAGAGATTAGAATAAAAACCAGAAATAACAAGTTATTAAGAAAAGTTAGTGCTCACTGCCTAGATTGTTTAATCAACCAAGTCTTGAGCCAAGTTAAGTTGGTGTTGTATGTCTATCTCATCAGACCAGTTTATTGTATCGCAAAATATTCTAAAAAGGTGAATAAAAAATAACGGCGGAAGTCGGGAAGTATTTGTATTTAAAAGAATATTATTTTTAGCTGGGGCGCTTAGTCGCTAAAAAAGAGCAAACTATCGTTTGCTCTCGGTAATTTTTTCGGCCTGTGCTTTGCAGGCATTATACTGCTCAATACATTTATCAGTGCATACCTGTAAAGACATTGTCTCTGGTGTGTTTTGCATTTCACAGCTGCGTTCGCATTGATAATTCTGTTGCGCACATTGATTTAGCTCAGGTGAGATAGAGTTACTACACCCCAATAGGGTGGTAGAAAGTACTAACAAGGTGAACGCAGTTTTCATTATTATTCCTTAGACTGTGACTTGAATATTATCAATCAGTCTGACTTTGCCGAGAAAAGCTGCGGCAAGAATGACGAGTTGATTATCTTCGAGTGTAGCAGGTTTCAAGCTATCTTTTTGACAAATGTTAAAGTAATCCAACTTTAAACCCGCATTATGCAGCATTTCTGTTGCATTTTTTGTTACCTTCGCAAAATCTTTTTCGCCATTCTCTAAAGCGTCAGATGCTGCTTTTAATGCTTGAAAAAGTACTTTAGCAGTATCTTTTTCTGATTCAGAGAGGTAACCATTACGTGAACTCATTGCCAGTCCAGAAACTTCTCTTTGAGTCGCAACACCAATCACTTCAACAGGAATAGATAAGTCTTTCACCATTGTTTTGATGACCTGTAACTGTTGAAAGTCTTTTTCACCAAAGCAGGCAAAATCAGGTTGTACTAAGTTAAACAGTTTTGTGACAACAGTTGCAACACCGCGAAAGTGCCCTGGGCGTGTGCCACCGCAGTGTCCTTCAGATACTCCCGGCACATCAACAAAACTCTGCGCATTTAGGCCGTTAGGATATATGGTCTCAACGGTAGGCGTAAACACAATATCGGTTTCTAGTTCTGCAAGGCCTTGCTTGTCTTGCTCAAGCGTACGTGGGTAACTGTCGAGGTCTTCGTTCGCACCAAATTGCATTGGGTTTACAAAGATACTGACAACGACTTTATCCGCTAGGGTTTTTGCTTTTTCTACTAAGGAAAAATGACCACGGTGAAGGTTGCCCATCGTTGGTACGAAGGCAATGCTCAACCCTTGTTGGCGCCAAGCTTTAATCTGGCTTCGTAACGATTTAATCTCAGTAACTGATTGCATGTTGTACTCTAACTCAATAATAACAATACTAACCCAAACAAAACGCTTGGATCAGACTCAGCGATAAGCATCGCTCATCGTAAATTTAATTAAATTCGTGATCAGGCCCTGGAAAGTCACCTGATTGCACGTCTGCACAAAACTTTTTCACCGCATCTGGCATGTTGCCAGTTTCGAGCAGGAAGTTCTTCGAGAACTTAGGAATATAGCCTGCAGAAATACCAACCAAGTCATGCATAACCAAAATTTGGCCATCGGTCTCTTTACCAGCGCCAATACCAATTACCGGAATTGCCACGGCATCGGTAATGCGTTTAGCCAATGCTGAAGGCACACATTCAATCACAATCATTTGTGCACCAGCACGTTCTAACGCTTGTGCATCGGCTATCATCTTTTGTGCCTGTGCTTCTTCACGACCTTGAATTTTAAAGCCACCAAACACGTGCACTGATTGTGGTGTTAAACCTAAATGACCACAAACTGGGATCCCTTGCTGAGTAAGCAGTGCAATGCTGTCGTAAAGCCATTCACCACCTTCAAGCTTAACCATGTTAGCACCAGAGCGCATCAAGGTAGCTGCATTCTGACAGGCTGACTGTGGATCTGAATAGCTCATAAAAGGCATATCGGCGATAACGAATAGCTCTTTACTACCAGCTCTGACACAACGGGTGTGATAGGCAATGTCATCCGTGGTAACGGCTAAAGTGTCTTCACCACCTTGTAAAACCATACCCAGAGAATCACCCACTAAGATGACATCTACGCCATTGTCGTGAAATAACTTTGCAAAACTTGCATCGTATGCGGTGAGGGCTGTTATTTTTGTTCCTTCACGCTTCATTTTGGCAAGTGTTGAGACGGAAATTTTTGCCATGGTAAACCCCTTGGATTGGTTTATTTGAGGATTGCTAATCCGTTAAGTGGTAACTTTTGTGTTAAAGAGTTAAGCTCAGTGCCATCAGGTAATTTGAGCTCTGGCGCTATCTCTAATAGTGGATAGACGACAAATTCTCTTTCTTTCAAGCCGTAGTGTGGCACCGTAAGCCTATCGCTGCTAATGGTGTCGGTATTAAAAAGCAGAATATCTAAATCGAGCGTGCGCGGTCCCCAGCGCTCAGCTTTGCGTACACGGCCATGTTCGAGCTCTATTTGTTGCAACACATCGAGTAAAGACTCCGCTGTTAATGATGTCGCTAATTTTGCTACGGCATTCACATAATCAGGTTGATCTTGAGGGCCCATAGGTTTTGAGCCATACAGGCTAGAGTGCTGGACAAGCGAGAGGTCAGGATGGGCGGCGAGCACATCGAGTGCTCGCTGTATTTGTGCCATCGGTTCGGATAGGTTTGCACCCAATCCAATGTACGCAATATTCATTTAATCTTCTTTTGGTTTTCTTTTTGGCTTACGTCTATTGTAACGACGCTTAGGTTTGCTTTGGTTACCTAAGTTGCGAACCATGTCTTTTTGGCCGGTGACATCATTCTTGAGGTAGTCAGTCCACCAAGCTGCAAGTTCTTCTTGCTCTTGCTCACCACTTTCAACACGCAATAAAAGGAAATCATATGCGGCTTTGAATCTCGGCTGCAAGCTTAGGCGGTATGCACGTTGGCCTGAACGTTTATCTAGGCGTTGTTGAATATGCCAGATATCTCGGGCACCTAAAGTAAAGCGTTTAGGCACTGCAACGTGTTTAGCATTTTCAGCAAGGACGTGATTAATGGCTTGCATAAAGGCATCATATTCATTCATACCTTCGGCCGCGAGCGCTTCACTTTTAGCTAAAATAGGGAACCATAAAAGTGCTGCATAGATAAATGCAGGGGTTACTTTTTTATCCGCGTTGATACGGCTATCCGTATTGGCAAACATTTGCTGAATAAAGCGACGTTCAAAGTCATTATCAGGCTGTGCTAGGATTTTATCGAGCGCCGGAAATAACTGCGAAAATAAGCCGTATTCACGCATCTGAAGAAAGTTTTCTTCCGCTTTACCATTTAAAAACAGTTTTAGCGTTTCTTCGAACAAGCGTGCTGCGGGGATATGTCCAAGTAATGGCGCTAGCGCTTTAATCGGGGTGCGGGTCGGAGTAGCAATCTCCATATCCAGTTTGGTTGCAAAGCGGATAGCTCTGAGCATCCGCACCGGATCTTCGCGATAGCGAGTTTCAGGATCGCCAATCAGCTCAATTTTCCGCGCTTTAATGTCAGCAACACCACCAGCAAAGTCACGTAGGGTAAAGTCATTAATCGA
Organism: Pseudoalteromonas sp. GCY; assembly: GCF_016695175.1. Lineage (NCBI taxonomy): Bacteria > Pseudomonadati > Pseudomonadota > Gammaproteobacteria > Alteromonadales > Pseudoalteromonadaceae > Pseudoalteromonas > Pseudoalteromonas sp. GCY. Next base: position 3,434,725 of record NZ_CP068023.1, on the reverse strand, counting down.
ATAGTATAGCGCATTGATAGTAAAATCGCGGCGCTCGGCATCTTCTTCAATACTGCCGTAGACATTGTCGCGTAATAGCTGTCCGTGCTCACTGGCTTGGCTTGTCGTGGCACAAGAATCATCACTTAGATGGTGGCCGCGCATGGTGGCGACTTCAATTATTTCTCGTCCAAAAACAATGTGCGCAAGGCGGAAACGACGACCTATTAAGCGACAATTACGGAAGAGCTTTTTGATTTGCTCGGGCGTTGCATTTGTGACGACATCAAAGTCTTTAGGCTCAATCCCTAGCATGATATCGCGGATACAACCACCAACAAGGTAGGCATCATAGCCACCATCTTTTAAGCGATAGAGCACTTTGATGGCATTAGGGCTAAATTGTTTACGAGATATACCATGCTCGCTGCGAGGAATTATCGCAGGTGTCGGGCTGGCCATTTTCACCGTCTCATCGCCTTTTCCAGTTACAAACTGGCGGCAAAAGTTTACAAGCTTGGAAATAATAACTCGTCTCCTGAGCAATCAAGTTTTCTATTCTAGTCGTTGTGAACCACTGCTTTTGTCTTAAAACAGGTCGCATTTAAGGCTCGCTATCATATACTCAAATGAGACTAAATTGAAGTACTTGAAAACAGTGGGCGAAAAGCAAAATCGCCATTTTCTAGAGAGTCTAGTTGAATTTCCTGTACTTTAGGAACGCGATCAAGACTAAAAATATCAATAGCGTGAGTCAGTAATGCCTCAACATCTTGATAATTATGGAGAGAATCAACCGGCACATGCAAATAACGCAGCGCGGCATAAAGGGTTGGTAACGGGTTGCGGTTATCAATAGCTGGAGCATGATTCTGCTTAGACAACTTAAATCCGGGCTCTGCGACAGCCAGTGGTACGTGAGCGTACTCAGGTGATGGCTGATTGAGTTGCCGAAATAAACTAATTTGTCTCGCTGTGGGCGCTAGCAGGTCGGCACCACGCACGATATGACTAATCTTTTGCTCTATGTCGTCAACTACCACCACCAATTGATAAGCAAATAAGCCGTCGCGGCGTTTAACGATGTAATCTTCATGAGCAATTGCAGAGGGAATGACAACCATGCCTTGTATTGCATCATTAAATTCAGTAACTGGACAGCGCTGCTGTAGGCGCAAAGCGTTATCTTGCCAACTTAGCGCTAAAGCTCGGCAATGATTGTTGTAAAACCCACCCATTGCTTTAATTTGCTTTCTAGTACATTGACACGCATACACAAGAGAGTCTGATTTTAGTGTCGTCAAATAGGCTTGGTATAGAGCATGGCGCTGTGATTGATAGACAACGTCTTCATCCCAGTAAAGGCCATATGCTTCAAGAGTGGTTAATATATTGTCGGCAGCACCAGCAACTACACGCGGTGTGTCTATGTCTTCGATGCGAACGAGCCATTTACCTTGATTGACTTTTGCATCTAAATAGCTACTCAGAGCGGCCACAAGAGAGCCGAAATGAAGCGGTCCGGAAGGCGAGGGAGCAAATCGACCGCGATAGCTCCCAGTTTGCTTTAAGCTTGGGGACACAGGGCTGAGATTATCCTCTGCCTTGTTGTTTTTCTTTGATTTCTGCGAGAGATTTACAATCAACACACAGATCAGCTGTTGGACGTGCTTCTAAACGGCGAATGCCGATTTCAATACCGCACGACTCACAATAGCCGAAATCATCGTCTTCGATAAGTTGAAGTGTTTTCTCAATTTTCTTGATTAGCTTACGCTCGCGGTCGCGAGTACGCAGTTCAAGAGAAAACTCTTCTTCTTGCGCTGCACGGTCCACAGGATCAGGAAAGTTTGCCGCTTCGTCTTGCATGTGTGTCTTAGTACGGTCTACTTCATTACGTAGATCGGCACGCCATGCTTCTAATATCGCTTTGAAATGAGCACGTTGTGCTTCATTCATGTATTCTTCGCCTGGCTTTTCTTGATAAGGTTCTACACCGGCTTGAGCCAATAACCCTAGTTTTTTCTGGTCTGGCATACCATTCTCCTAAATCCTTAATACATAACCCCAGCTTTCGCCGGCGGGTATAAATAGCAAAATCTTTACCCCTTAGCAAACACTTTTTTGCTGCAAATGTCAGCCACTTTTTTCAATGTTTAACTATTTGGGGGAGAAAACTATCACGGCTATATGTGGGCAGCATGAAAAAAGTCAAGCGTAATCAAAAGGAATCTCTTCAATTAATTGTACTTGGTTGTCGTCAATATGCGCTCGGTAAGCAATGATTTCTACTCCATGAGAAATTGCTTCTTTTACTAACGCTGCATATTTTTGATCGATATGACTGGCTGGTTTGACACAATTGATCCCTGTATGGAGCGCGGCAAACAGTAACACCGCACGATGACCTTGCTGTTTAATGTGGATTAATTCTCTAAGATGTTTCTGACCTCTTAAGGTTTCTGCATCAGGGAAAAAACCTTGCTGTTGCTCTAGCAAAGTCACCGACTTTACTTCAACGTAGCAGAATTGCGAGGATTGTCCATTTTCGAGGTTGCTCAACAAAATATCAATTCGGCTATTTTCAGCCCCGTATTTCACCTCAGTTTGAACTGTTTTGTAGCCTTGTAGTTGCGTTATTCTTCCTTGCTCAATGGCCTCAACAGACACTTTATTAGCCACCGCTGTATTTACACAAATAAAATGACCATCATTATCTTGCGTCAGCTCCAGCGAATGCATGTACTTTCGTTTAGGGTTATCGCTGGTGGAATAATAGGCTGTAAACCCCGGGTCCGCACAATTGGTCATTCTACCAGTATTGGCGCAGTGTACGGTGAATTCGTCACCACTTGGGGTACGTAAATCGACAAGAAAGCGTTTATATCGTTTGAGCAAGGTTGCTTGCTGTAATTGCCTAGAAAACTTCATTGGTCGCTTTAGGTTGGGTGTATTTAGTGGCTAGTGTACACTTAACCACACTTACAAGCACAAGAGTGAAAAGAGAATGTCAGAGAAATTTATTGTACGACTGAGTGAAGACGCAAAACCAGAGTATTTATCTGCTGGTGCTGCATTGTCGTTTGAAAAGGACGGTGCTTTTATCCATTTACAACAAGACGAAACGCTGAAGAATATTCAAAAAGCGGCTCGTAGCATCGCACAACAAGGGATTAAACAAGTTCATCTAGAAGGTGACTTGTGGTGTACTGAATCTCAATGGGCTTTTTATCAAGGGTTTGTGTCACCAAAAGCGCTAGATGGTGTGGTGTTTGTTGACAATGACCAGTCAAGTCTTAAAGAACTTGATGCATTAAAAGCGTCGGCAACATGGATGCGTCAGATGATCAACGGGACGGCCGAAGACATTTATCCTGAAAGCCTTGCTGGAAAAGCGGCTGAGTTTATTCAGTCATTGGCACCTGAGCATGTTAGCTATCAAATCATTAAAGGCGACGCGCTGTTAGAGCAGCAATGGATTGGTATCCATGAAGTAGGACGTGGCAGTGAGCGTCCTCCTGTGTTGCTTGAGCTTGACTACAACCCAACAGGTAACGATGACACACCAGTTAGTGCGGCACTTGTGGGTAAAGGGATCACGTTTGACTCAGGTGGTTACTCGATTAAGCCAAGCGAAGGCATGCTTACGATGAAGTGTGATATGGGCGGGGCGGCAACCGTAACGGCTGGTTTAGCGCTGGCTATTCAACGTGGTTTTGACCGTCGTGTTAAGTTGTTCCTATGTTGTGCTGAGAACCTCATCTCAGGCCATGCCTATAAGTTAGGTGATATTCTTACCTACAAAAATGGTACCACAGTTGAAATCGTGAATACGGATGCTGAGGGTCGCTTAGTGCTTGCTGATGGCTTGATGGCTGCCGGTGAAACAGGCGCAGAGCTTATCATTGATGCCGCGACATTAACGGGTGCTGCGCTCGTTGCTGTAGGCCAAGAGTACAATGCGTTATTTGGTTTAGATAAAGCGCTTGTTGGAGATGTGCAGCAGTTCGCGAGTGACGAATTTGAAGCCGCGTGGCCGTTACCTCTAGAAAAGTGGCATCAAAATAACTGTCCATCGCCTTATGCGGATACAGCTAACAGCCGAGCGCAAAAAGGTGGCGGCTTTGGTGGTGCATCGAATGCAGCGGGTTTCCTGTCTCGCTTTGTACCAAACGAAGGTCAAGGTTGGGTGCATATCGACCTTGCAGCTTCTTTCCAAAATAGCGCTGGTGGTCAATGGGCCGCAGGTGCGACGACGTTAGGTATGAGAACCGTAGCGAGAACGCTCCAAGAAAAAGCGTAATCATGCTGATAGCCGAGTGTATTCCGTGGAATACACTCGGTTTATTACCACGTTTAAGACAAGAGTGCAGCAGCGAGTCGCACAAAGTCTGATGATGTTAGTATTCCAACCAATTTGTTTTGCTCGTCTACCACAGGCATACAGCCATGGCGATTATCGACAAAAAAGCGCACCACATCTTGTAGTGATTGATTTGGGCGCACACTCGCAAAATCTGTCGCCATAATATCTTGTACTTTTGTTTGCTTCTCTTTTCTTGCAAGCGCATTTGCGCCATAGGTTGCCATTATTCCCATTACCTTGGCGATCATAATTTTTTGCGTGAGCATACCAACCAAGGCTCCAGCTTCATCAATCACTGGAATGTGACGAACATTTTTTTCTTTCATTAAATTATGCGCATCTTGCAAGGTATTTTCAGCAATCACTGCGAACGGATCTGGGGTCATTAAATCAGCTACGGTTTGGGTCATCTGTTACTCCTTTTCACTCCATATGCTTATGTTGAGTTTAGCCTGATCTATTTGGCATGTATGGAATTGAGATCAAGTTTTGAACTATTTCTCGAAGTACTCCTCTTATGAAGATAACAATAAGAAAGGATAACCCAATGAAAAAGTTACTGATGTTAGGTGCTGTTGCGAGCTTACTTTGCAATTCTGTTTTCGCCGCTGAGCGAAGTGTTGAATATGGTGAGATTAATCAAATTCTAGATTTAATCGCCAACAAAGCGCAGTCGCAATATATCTTGTCTAAATTTACAGTGGAAGTGAAGCAGCCTGATATCACGCTAGAGGATGTTAAACTTTGGCTGGAGCAAGATGGCAAGATCATTGCCAATGGTATCATAGACAAAGACGGCAATATTGATTTACCTATTCTCCCGCAGTCACGTGCTGATAAAGTTAATTTAGTGATCAATCAAGAAAAAGATGCCGCTGCGATTATGGTCAATACGGATATAGCGCCGTTGACTAAGCAGCAGGTTATGTATCGCGATTTGTTTATCCTTTTAGAGGATATGGACGCTTTTGTTGAGTTGATGGCAGGTAGCTTGTCTTGGCTTGCTCCAAGCTTTGATGAACTAGAGTTTACATTTACCGAGCCCGCATCAATTCAGTTTGTGGATGGAAAAGGTAAAACCCAAAAGTTTGTGACGGATGATGAGTTTAAGATCCAAATCCCTAATAAGAAAAAGTGGATGAAGCAAAATCCATCATTGCAATTTAGTGCCTTACCAACGCAGTTTGCGCCCATTGACTAGGGAAGATAGTCCGTATGCCTGCTAGCGGGCAGGTATATCCTTTTCCATCAGGTAATTGGTTAACACTTCGCCACGGACATTCACTTGTTGCTCCTTTATCACTTGGAAACCAAAATGTTCAAAGAAAGGTTTAGCCGTTTTACTAACATGGGAAAATAAGCGCGTTGTGTTGGTTGTTTTGCTTTGTTCTAAAAGCGCGAGCATAAGTGCTTTACCTATGCCTTGGCCTTGATGTTCCGCATGGCAAAAAAAGTGATCAATAAGACCGTCAGCTTGGATATCGGCAAAGCCAACAATTTTACCATTTAGCACGGCGACAAGGGGCTGATTGCTCCTTAATCGGTCTTGCCAGCCTTTATCGACAACGTCGCTATGTGCCCATGCATTAACTTGGCTATTGGAGTAATGCTGTATATTTACCGATCGTATTGTGTCAAACATAAGCTTGCGTAACACGGCTTCTTCGCCGCTTTTAAACTGTCTGATTATAATCATTGTTAATCTTTATTCTTGGAGTCTTAATTGCCCGGAAATAGCGTGTTGCTCAGCAATCTCTGCAAGTCGTACGTATTTTTGTTCAACCAGTTGAGATACGGGAACAAGTTTGGCGTCAATACTTTCAAGCTCAGCTAACTTGGCTGCAAGAAAGGCAGCAGTTTCCTTATATGGGTGCGCAATGATAATAACATGCTCGTGATTATCAAGTAGCTTAAGCATATGTTGCCACTGCTTGTTGAGCGCCTCTGTGGATATATCATTGTCTAGAAAAACCTGCCGAGCGACATTTTTTACGCCGTAGAGGTTGGCTGCATATTGGGCTTGGCTGTGGCTCGTGGTACGGCTATCTAAAAAGTATAATCCGCGCTTTTTTAGTATTTCCATTGTCCATTTCATTGGCTCTATTTGTTCGGTTAACGCTGAGCCCATGTGATTGTTTACGCCTTTAACCTGAGGCAATGTCGATAGCGCATTGCCAAGTGTCATTTGCAACTGCCACTTTTCCATATCGGTAGTTAATGCGCCCGGGCCAAGGGCCTTTTCCGAGTCTTGTGCCTGCATTGGTACATGTAATAAGAGCTCTCGTTGTTGGCGGCTGGCTGCAAAGGCAAATTGTTGAGAAAAAGGCGTATGGGGCAGGATCGAAAAGGTGATCCCACCCGGTAAAGACAGTAACTCTAAGTCACGTTGGTGATTGCCAATATCGTCTATAACAATGGCAAACTGTTTTGCTGGCACTGCAAAGGTCATACAGGCCAGTATCATCCCGATTATTTTTTTTAGCACACAAATTATTATTATAGTTTACAGCCCTACAGGACCGTTTTTTATTTACTGTGATTGAACTAACGCCAGAGCCTTCGGCCAATGCGACGCTAGCTGTTCAATACCTGTCGTTTTGATTGATTCTTCACCAGTGATTATAGCGCTTTTATCCAACAGGGAAAGCGCTTGTTTGGTAAAATATACATCGGGCTCTATGCCTTTACCTTCAATTGATGTACCTGCTGGTGTGTAGTATCTCGCTGTCGTTAACTTTAATGCAGTAGTACCATTGCCAATTGGGATCAAGGATTGAACCGAGCCTTTACCATAGGAACGTAAGCCAACGACTAAGGCACGTTTATTATCCTTCAGTGCGGCGGCTAAAATCTCGGCCGCTGAAGCGGAACTATTGTTGATTAACACCAAAATTGGCGCACCATTTAGAATATCTCCCCGCTTTGCAATGTAAGCCTGATTGGCGTCGTAGAAGCGGCCTTTGGTCGTGACGATTGTGCCACTATCTAAAAAAAGATCTGAGATTGCCACAGCACTATTAAGTGTGCCACCGGGGTTGTCACGTAAATCAATAACCAGCTTTTTCAATGGGCTACCTAATTGTACTTGCAGTCGGTTTATGTGTCTTGCAACATCATGATAGGTGTGATGATTAAAACTGTTGACGCTTAAAAAGCCTGTACCGTCGTTTAGTAGTTTACTGGCGACACTCTCGATGACTATCTCTTGACGTTTAAGCTCAAGTGCAACTAGCTCGCCTTGTCTTAATACCACTAAATTAATGAGATTTTTATTTGCAGCTTTGAGTAGGGCTGACACTTCTTCTATCGATTTACCCGCGACATTAGCACCATTGATTGCGTGGAGTTTATCACCGCTCTCTATTCCAGCTTGGGCTGCTGGTGAATTGGGTAGGGTATCCAAAATAACCACGTAATTATCTTGCTCCTCGACTTCAATACCAAGCCCAGTGTAGCGCCCATTTGCTGCACTGAAGATGGATTCCAAGTCTTCCTCGTTGAGGTATTTAGAGTAGGGATCTAAATTGTCAAAGAGGCTCGACAAGTTGCCTGCGTTATAGCGACTGAGAGGCAAGTCTTCAACATAATAGGTGTGAATATGATACAGGATTTCATCGATTTCTTGAGCCGAAAACTTTTGTGTAGACGCTTGACTAAAAGCGCTAAAACTTAACAAAAGCAGGAAGCTTAACAATGCAACATAGCGCGCTGCAAGCGCGTAAAAACGGGTTTGTTTATTCATGTGCTGCTCCTCATCAAGGTGCAGCACGGGTTATTCAGTTAACTGGATCTGCACCATTTTATCGGATCTACAGCGCTTCCCTTATGCCGTATTTCAAAGTATAGACCAGGATCTCTTTGTCCGCCGCTTTGTCCTACCAAAGCGATCACTTCACCACTGCGAACTTGATCGCCAACATCGCGAAGCAGCGTTTGAGCGTGACCGTATAGGCTCATAAAACCATGACCATGATCGAGCACAATAACCCAACCAAAGCCGTTTAACCAATCTGCATACACAACTTGACCGGGAGCGACACTCGCAATTTCAGCCCCTTCTTTTGCACCAATGAGGACGCCCTTCCAATTCATGCCAGCATGCTTGCTTTGGCCAAATTTATGCTTAATTCGACCTCTGGTCGGTAAACTCATTTTGCCTTTGAGTTTGGCTAACCCATCTAAACGTACTTCGGCTTCTCTTTGCGCCTTGGCAAGCTCTTCTAACGTTTGGATTAAGGTTTGCTCATTTTCTTTTAAATATGCGATAGCAGAGCGTGTCTCACTGAGTTTGTTATTTAGGTTTGCAAGCTGGCTTTGACGTTCTTGCTGCGCCTCCTTGAGCGCTTCCAAGCGTTCATTCTGATGGTTTTGTAGCGCTTCTAAGCGTGCTTGTGTTCGTCCTAACTCAGCTTGAGTCTGTGCCAATTCTTGGCCGATAGATTTGAGCTGTTCGAGTTGTTTAATGCGCGCTTTATTTAGGTAATCATAATAGGCAATGGTGCGCTCTAGCTTTGTGGCATGCTCTTGATTAAGTAACATTCTGGAATAATCATGAGAGCCCGTCATGTAGGCACTTTTTAGCTGAGCCGCAAGGATCTTTTCAAATTTTTTCTTGTCGTTTAGCAGCGTGCTTTCTTGCTTTTTAAGTTCGGCCTGCTCGGTTTGGTTTTCTTTGATCCCGATTTCTGTGAGTGAGATAGCTTTGGCACTTTTAGCAATATCAAGTTCGAAGGCTTTGAGCTTTGCTTCGTGACTGTTAATTTCACCGCGCTGCTTTTCTAACGCTTGTTGGCTAGCTTTAAGCTGTTGCTGGACTTCGCTTAAGTCTTGTTTGGTTCTAGATTCGTTGGCAACAGCAGGCGCTGTTGCCATGAGTAATGCCGCACCGAGAAGTGCGGAATAGTGAAATGTCGTTTTTAACGGCATACAGGCAGGCCGTTATTTTAAACGCATAATTGGAGTGCCTGTCATCTCGCTAGGCTGCTCCATACCAAGTAAATGCAGCATTGTTGGTGCAACATCGCTTAGTGCTTTTCCTGCTTGTGGCTCTGCATCACGACCTACATAAATAAATGGTACTGGCTCACTGGTGTGTGCTGTGTGAGCTTGGCCCGTTTTCGGGTTTTGCATTTGCTCAGCATTGCCGTGGTCTGCTGTGATCAGAGCTTCACCACCGGTTTCTTTTAGTGCCTCAACTACGCGACCAATGCATTTATCAACTGCTTCACATGCCTTCACCGCAGCTTCAAATACGCCCGAGTGTCCAACCATGTCACCATTCGGGTAGTTACAAATAATCACGTCGAATTCACCGCTATGAATGGCTTCAACTAACTTATCAGTTAGCATTTCTGAGTTCATCTCTGGCTGTAAGTCGTAAGTGGCAACTTGTGGAGAAGGAATAAGTTCACGTTTCTCACCTTCAAAGAGATCTTCGCGACCGCCGCTAAAGAAGAAAGTGACATGAGCATATTTTTCTGTTTCTGAAATACGCAGCTGAGTTTTGTTGTGCTTAGCTAGCCATTCACCTAGCACATTGACAAGTGCTTCAGGCGCGAAAGCGATAGGGGCGTTAATGTCGGCGGCGTACTCAGTCATCATAACAAACGCACTTAGGTCCGGTGCTTTGCGTTTTTCGAAGCCGTTAAAGTCGGCATCGACAAAAGCGCGGGTCATCTGGCGCGCTCGGTCTGCACGGAAGTTCATAAAGATAACCGTATCACCATCATTGATAGTTGCGGCAGGTTGCCCTGCTTCGGTGATCACAGATGCTTTAACAAACTCATCATTTTCATCACGCGCGTAAGCTGCTTGTAGCGCTTCAACGCCATTACTATAAGTAAAATCAGCGTCGCCACTTACCATCAGGTTATAAGCAGACTCGACGCGGTCCCAACGATTGTCACGGTCCATAGCATAGTAGCGACCAATAATAGACGCTAGGCGGCCACAATTGAGTGACTGCATCAAGGCTTCCATTTTTTCAATTGACGCTTGTGCGCTACGAGGTGGTGTATCGCGGCCATCCAAAAATGCGTGCAAATAAACGGTTGCACCGCGCTCAGCTGCTAATTTAATTGCCGCAACAATGTGGTCTTCATGGCTGTGAACGCCACCAGGGCTCAATAATCCCATTAGGTGAACGGCTTTGCCCTTTGCCACTGCTTTGTCGATATTCTCAACCAGAGCTGGATTGTGCTCAAACTCACCATCGTCAATCGCTTTAGTGATCCGCGTGAAGTCTTGATAAACCACACGTCCTGCACCAAGGTTAACGTGGCCAACTTCGGAATTCCCCATTTGCCCATCAGGTAGACCAACATCAAGACCTGAACCTGAAATCAAGGTGTGCGGAGCAGAGCGCCATAGTTCATCTAATACTGGGGTATTGGCTGCTAAAATAGCATTGCTCTCGCTTTCTTCGCGATAGCCCCAACCGTCTAAAATCATTAATACCAATGGCTTTTTCTTAGCTGTCATTTGCGCTCCTGAAATCCTGAATTAGGCACGATGTTGATGTCTTATAGCAAACGCTACAAGGTTAGATTTACTAACTTGGGCTGCAGCGCTTCGATAAGCTTGCTCTGGTTGCTGGTAAGTAGAATACCTGTTTTTGTATGAATATTCAGCCCCACAGCGATGAATTATCAACTTTGAGATTGATATTTGCTCATGTTGAACAAGTCTGTTTTGTCGAGAATAAAGCAGGTATACTTGCTGCCACTTTATCGTTTAATAATTTTTGGTTGATAAATTAATGGAACAATACGTTGCGTTTTTAGGTAACCATCCGGTACTTAGCATCATTTGGGTTGTGTTAGCCGCGATGTTAGTGAGTAGTTGGTTTAAGAGTCAGTTTTCTAAAATTAGACAAATTAATCCTCAGCAGTTAACTATGCTAGTTAACCGCCAAGATGGTCAGGTATTCGATATGCGTGCAGCAAAAGAGTTTAACCAAGGCCATATTGCGGGTTCCGAGCAGGTGAGCGCGGAAAAACTCAAGCAAAAAGATTTTGCTGGTCTTGAAAAACATAAATCTAAGCCCATTATATTGGTCTGTAACACAGGTATGACGGCATCCGCTGTTGCTGATAACATGCACAAGGCTGGATTTGAGCAAGTGTTCGTATTATCAGGTGGTATTGGCGCATGGCAAAGTGCGGGTTTACCAATCTCTAACGGAAAATAACTGAGGTCTATGATGAGCCAAGTCGTAATTTACACCAAAGACTATTGTCCATTTTGTCATCGTGCAAAGGCACTATTAGATGCAAAAGGTGTCACATACACTGAGTATGATATTGGCGCACAGCCTGAGCTTCGTGACGAGATGATCGAAAAAGCCAAAGGTAGCTATACCGTGCCACAAATCTTTATCGCTGAGCGCCATATTGGTGGTTGCGACGATATGATGGCGCTTGAAGCGCAAGGCGAACTCGATAAGTTATTACAAGCATAAGACTGATTGAGCTTTAGCTCAGCTTACTTTTTATAATGACTGCTAGGAACTAGCAGGATCACAACAGAATTTAGGAAATTATCATGGCAGAACAAAACCAAGCAGCAGAACAACAACAAGAAGGCGCTCAGTTCAACATTCAACGCATCTACACTAAAGATGTATCGTTTGAAACGCCAAACTCACCAGGTATCTTCCAAAAAGAGTGGACACCAGAAGTTAAGCTAGACATGGACACGCGTTCAGCAAAGCTTGACGACAACGTATTTGAAGTTGTTCTAGCGCTAACGGTAACGGCAACTATTGGTGAAGAAACTGCATTCCTATGTGAAATCCAACAAGCTGGTATCTTTGCAATTGCAGATCTTGAAGAAATGCAAATGGCACACATGCTAGGCGCATTCTGCCCTAACATCCTATTCCCATATGCGCGTGAAGCGGTAGCTAGCCTAGTTAACCGTGGTACTTTCCCGCAGTTAAACCTTGCGCCAGTTAACTTTGACGCATTATTCGCTCAGTATATGCAGCAACGTGCAGCTCAAGCACAGCCTGAGCAAACTGCTGACGCGTAATTGATGAATGCAGCAAAATCAGCTGTAACTGTATTGGGGGCGGGGTCTTATGGCACCGCCCTTGCTATTTGTTTCGCCCGAAATGGTCACCAAGTGACACTGTGGGGACGCAATAGCGAACACGTTGAGGCGCTAGCAGCTGAGCGCAAAAACCAACGTTATCTTCCTGACATCCAGTTTCCAAACACGCTTGAACTTGAGGCCGATTTAGAAACGGCTGTTAAGTCTAGCGAGCGTATTTTGGTGGTTGTGCCAAGTCATGCGTTTGCAGACACCTTGAAGAAGATTAAACCTATGTTACTTGAGAATGCAAAAGTAGCTTGGGCAACCAAAGGGCTCGAACCAAATACTGGGCGACTATTGCAAGAGGTTGCACTGGATGTGTTAGGTGACGATGTGCCGCTGGCGGTGCTAAGTGGACCTACTTTTGCAAAAGAAATGGCTGCAGGATTACCTACTGCTATTTCAGTGTCTTCGATTTGTGCAAAGTTTAGTGAAGAACTCGCAGAGCTATTACATTGCGGTCGCTCGTTTAGGGTGTATAGTAACGAAGACTTTATTGGTATTCAGCTCGGCGGCGCGGTCAAAAACGTTATCGCAATTGGCGCGGGCATGTCTGACGGCTTTGGCTTTGGTGCGAATGCCAGAACGGCGCTTATCACCCGAGGGCTCGCTGAACTTTGTCGTTTAGGATGTGCGTTAGGCGCGCGTTCTGAAACCTTTATGGGTATGGCGGGACTGGGTGATCTCATTCTTACTTGTACGGATAACCAGTCGCGTAATCGCCGCTTTGGTCTTGCCCTTGGTTCGGGGAAGTCGGTCGATGAGGCGATGTCGAGTATAGGTCAGGTGGTAGAAGGCTATCGCAATACTAAAGAAGTTTATCTACTTGCCAAACGCACTGGTATTGAAATGCCGATCACTGAGCAGATCTATCAAGTGCTTTATGAGCAAAAAGATGTTAAAGAAGCCGCAATGGCGTTGCTAGGTCGCGAAAAGCGAGCTGAGTGATAATCGAATAGAGAGGCGTAGCTACCTCTCTATTACTCTCCAAACTTAATATTATAGCGACGTTTAAACCACAGTAAAAATGGGATTTCAATCACGCTAAATGCGACAATCGTAAACACCACCCAATTACTCTTAAAAAACACTAACGAAAATTCGATATCCTTACCATAGTACAAACTTCCAGACACGACTAAAGAAACCGCAGTAACCAATAAATCTTGTTTGCTGATACTGGCGAGGCTTTTCTCTTTTAACTTTGGGTAAACGAATACGTAGGCCACAAAAAGTAGAATAAAGTTGAGTAAAATAAGCGTTAGCTCAGGTGACATGATTACCTCTATGCCTTGTGTGTCATTCGGCACAAGATAACATAATTTCTTAGCTTAATGCCTCGTTGAAACGCTTTTTATCTGATACTGAACAGGTATAATGGTAAATCCAACTTTTGAGGTGCACATGATCTCCAAGAATCAACAAAAACTACTTCGTGCTTTAGGGCAAAAAAAATATCGCAAACAACATGGCCTGTATTTAGTACAAGGCGAGAAGAATGTGATTGAGTTAGTTGATGCTGGGTTGGCCGTTGAACAGTTGTTCGCGACCAATGAGTTCATGACAAAATATAAATCCAAACTCGTTAATATTGCTTGTGTCGAAGCTGAAGAGGAAGTGCTGAGCAAGGTGAGCACTTTAGTGTCAAATAATGCGGCGATAGCGGTCGTTGCAATGCCGCCAGCAGAAGAAATTAATACTGCTGGGCTGGTGTTGGCATTAGATGGAGTCTCAGACCCGGGTAATCTCGGTACCATTATTCGTCTTGCAGATTGGTATGGATTAACGCAGCTCGTGGTGAGCGAGAACTGCGCGGATCAATTTAACCCTAAAGTGATCAGTGCCACCATGGGCTCATTTGTGCGTGTTAATGTGGTGAGAACTGATCTCGAGGCCTTTTTAAAGCAATATCAAGGCGAGTGCTATGGAGCATTCCTTGGTGGTGAAAGTGTGCATCAGTGCCAATTTAGTCGTAATGCCGTGTTGGTAATGGGCAGCGAGTCTCATGGTATTAGCAATACCATAGCGGCTCACATCAATAAAAAGGTGACTATTCCTGCGTTTGGCGGTGCTGAGTCATTGAATGTGGCGATGGCTACTGGGATCATTTTGGATAATATTAAACGCTGTCATTGCTAACTCATAGATCTTGCTAATGAATTGCCTTATTCTCAAAAGTAACCGCGAACAACAATAATAAGCTATGCGACTGAGTAGCATCAAACTGGCCGGCTTTAAATCTTTTGTAGAGCCAACCAAGATCCCGTTTCCTGACCAGATGACATGTGTGGTCGGGCCAAACGGCTGTGGTAAGTCTAATGTCATTGATGCGGTTCGCTGGGTACTGGGTGAAAGCTCTGCGAAAAACCTCCGTGGCGATGCTATGACGGATGTTATCTTTAACGGCTCGACCAAGCGTAAACCTATCTCGCAAGCTTCTGTAGAATTGATTTTTGATAATACTCAAGGCCGGTTGCCCGGCACTTTTGCAGATCGTAACCAAATTGCCATTAAGCGCTTAGTAACGCGAGACGGCCAATCTCTTTATTTTTTAAATGGTAGTAAGTGCCGTAAGCGCGATATCACGGATATCTTTTTAGGTACTGGCTTAGGTCCTCGTAGTTACGCAATCATTGAGCAAGGGATGATCTCGCGCTTGATCGAAAGTAAGCCGCAAGAGTTAAGAGTTTTTTTAGAAGAAGCCGCTGGAATTTCAAAATATAAAGAGCGTCGACGAGAAACCCAAACCCGGATCAAGAGTACCCGCGAAAACATGGAGCGTTTGCTCGATGTTAGGCAAGAGCTACAGAGTCAGCTAGATAAACTGGCACTTCAAGCACAACAGGCGAGCGAATATAAGTCTTTAAAGTCGCAAGAGCGTGACTTAAAGTCGTGGATAGCAATTTTAAAATGGCAAAGCCTTGAGCAAAAGCAGGCGATAAAAGCGAAAGAAATCGCCAAGCTCAACGAAAAATTAGCATTTTTTAATGAAGCTCACAGTGGCCATGACAGCATTTTGGCGACGCTAGAACATGAAATTAAGCATTTCAATGATGGCTATGAGCAAGCACAACATAGCGTGCACCGAATTGAAACCCAGTTGGCAACGCTTGAACAACAGAAAGTCAATCTAACAGATAAAAAGCGTCAGCTTATTGAGCAGTCTCAAATACTGAAATCACAACAGCAAGAAGTGATTGAGGCGCAAGACGAGCAAGCCAAGTATGTGGCGAGCAGCGCTGAAAAAGTCGATGAAGTTTCTGAACGACTTGAGGTTGCGCTATTGCAACTGGAAGAAATTCAACTCACAAACGAGCAAAGTGACACAGAGCAGACTCAGTTAGAAGCGCAGTTTAGTGGCGCACAGAAGCAGTACCAACAAATACATGCTCAGGTACAGCAAGGGGCAAGCCAATTAGCGCAACAACAGCAAGCTAAACAGCACATAGACAAACGTCAGACTGAGCTGCTGGAACAGGCTGAAGCGCATCACGCATCTATGTTGGAAAATGACTTGGCTGAAGCTCAGGATGCACATCATCAGCTAGTTCAAGCGATGGCTAAATTACAAAGCGAATCTGGTAAGTTGCAAGGCCAAGAGCAAGCCAATAAAGAGGAAATCTTACAGGCACAGAATCATGCTCAAAAAGCGCTTCAGGCGTTACAAGAAGTGCAATCTGAAATAAAGGCGTTATCACGCTGGGCAGAGGAAACGTCGGAGACTTCTGCTGCGACTATGTTATCGCAACTTGTTGTTGAGTCAGGGTATGAAGAATGCGTGGAAGCGGCACTGCTTGGGTTGACGCATTTAGTCGTTGAGCAAAGCGAAATGAATACGCTATGGCCCATCGAACTCGAAGTTCCCATTGATTCAGTCGCGACAAAAATAAGCTCAGGGCTGTTCCCCAGCTTTTTAACGAAAATAAAATTATGCGCTGAACCTACAGACTTTAAATCGTGTGAACAATTCCTTCTCGGCGTGACGGTCAGTGGCGTTATTGTGGGAGATAACTTTAAGGCCAAGGCGAAAAGCAATGAAGAGAGTGGCGCGTTAAAACGCTATGCCCAATTGCAGTCATGCCATACTCAACTTCCTCATTTGCAACAACTCGCTGAAGAGGCTGAACAGGTTGTAGCACAAAAGCGTATTGCTCTTGAAGACACGCAAGCTGGTTTATTAGAAATACAGCAATGCGTTCACGAAAAAGCACAAGCAATTGCCAGCCATAAAACCAAAGTTGAAATGCTGGATGAGAATCTGAGCGCTTGGCGTGAGCAAGGACAAAAAATTCAAGAACAACTTGATGTCATTGCTCAAGAACGAGGCGAGGTCATCGAACAACTTGAACTTTATACTGAACAGCAATTACAACGTGATGAGTTGCTAGCGCAAGCACAAGAAATACAACAACTGGCCGAGGCTAAGTTGACTGAGTTTAAACAACATAGTCAATCTCGACGCGCTGCATTACAAGAAGCGCAGCAATTAGTTCATACAACTAAACTTGCGTCGCAGCAGGCAGAAAGTGAACTACAGCTCAGCAATTCTAAATTGGAACACTTGCAACATCGTCGCGATGAAATAAACCAGCGCATCGAGCAAACACAAGAAGATATTTTGCTTTGTGAAGAGCCGCTCGCGGAGGCGCATGAAGACATTGAATTATTGCTCGCCCAACATCTAGAAGCCAAGGCGCAAAAGCAAACGATGTTGGATACGCTCAACCAAGCTAAGGAAAACCTCTCCCAAAAACAAGCGGCATTAAAAGATGCGCAAGGTGAAGTGAGTAAACTCAATGAGTCATTGCAACAAGTGAAACTTGAAGAGCAAAGCTTGATGATTAAAGCGCAAGCGGCACTTGAACCCTTGCAGGAGCTTGGTCGGACGCTAAAAACAGAGCTGGCGCAATTACCTGAGGATGCAAATTTGGGTCAGTATCAAGCCAATTTGAATCGAGTCAGTAATGATCTTGGTAAGTTAGGTGCTGTGAACTTAGCTGCAATTGAAGAGTTTGAAGAAGCGAAGGCACGTAAAACCTATTTAGATACACAGCTGGATGATCTCACTAATGCGCTAGAAACGTTAGAAGCGGTGATCAGAAAAATTGATAAAGAGACCAAAACCCGCTTCAGCGCGACCTTTAATCAAGTGAATGAAGACTTAGCCGAGCTGTTTCCTAAAGTATTTGGTGGGGGGAGTGCATACCTAGAATTGACTAGCGATGACTTGCTTGAAAGTGGTGTTTCTATCATGGCAAGGCCGCCAGGTAAGAAAAACTCGACAATTCATCTGTTAAGTGGTGGAGAAAAAGCGCTGACCGCATTATCATTGGTGTTTTCAATATTCAGGCTTAATCCAGCCCCATTCTGTATGCTGGATGAAGTAGATGCACCGCTTGATGACGCAAACGTAGGACGATTTTGTCGTTTGGTTGAAGAGATGTCGCAAACAGTGCAATTTATTTATATCAGTCATAACAAGGTCGCTATGGAAATGGCGGGTAGACTGACGGGGGTAACCATGGCAGAACCCGGGGTGTCGCGCATGGTTGCCGTAGATATAGAACAAGCGGTGCAAATGGCACAGGCATAACAACAAAAAAGGTGAGCAATGGCCACAGAGTTAAGATGGGCATTAATCGTGATCAGTGCGTTGGTCATAGGCGGGTTACTCATACATGGACTTTGGTCTGTTCGTAAGAAGAACAGCGATAAAGCTTCAAAAAAGGAGCCCAATGAGCTCAAAGAGCAAACGCCAAATCATGATAAAGAGCCTGACGAACCTGAAATTGGAGAGATGACCTTTAGTGCGGTGGATGACGAGCCTGCGACTGAGGGCATTATAGCGACGGAAGAGCCTGAAACTGAGGTGCAAACCGAGAGCAGTGGATCTGAAGAGGCTGAGTCTGAAAAGAATGCGATAGAGCCACAAGACTTTATTATTCTTCACGTTGACATGCCTGAAGGCCTGAAAATGGCAGGTTCAAGGTTGTTACCAACCGTGTTAAGCCTTGGATTTAAATATTCTGATGAGGGCTTTTTTAATCGTCATTTAGAGCCGTCCGGAAACGGTCCAGTGTTATTTAGATTGGTAAACATGTACAACCCAGGTACGTTTGATATCGATAACATGGAACAATTTAGCACCGCTGGCATTAGCCTATTTATGACCTTACCTTGTGAAGGCGATAACTTGGCTGCATTTAATATGCTTCACAGTGCATCGAAAAAACTAGCTGAAGAGTTTGGCGCAACCGTACTTGATAAAGACCGCGAACCATTAACGGTTGAAGCCGTGCGTGGTTATGTTGAAAAAGTGCGTGAATTCGCCGCTTAACCGCTACTTAGAATCATTTTTAAGCCACTGGCATCCGCTGGTGGCTTTTTACGTTTAGAGGTTTAAATGTCAGACAACATTGAAAGCCAAGTTGCTGCCCTTAGGCAGCAACTCGAAGATTACAATTACCAATATTATGTTCTAGATAACCCAAGTGTGCCTGATGCGGAATATGATCGTGTAATGCGCCAGTTGATGGCGCTTGAGCAGCAGCATCCAGAGTTACAAAGTCCTGATTCCCCATCGCAGAAAGTGGGGGGGGAAGCGCTTAGCAAGTTTGAGCAAGTAACACACAGAGTACCTATGTTGTCGCTCGATAATGCCTTCGACGAGAGTGAATTTACGGCATTTAATCGCCGTTTAAAAGAGCGCCTACTGACAAGTAAAGATGTTACTTTTTGCTGTGAACCAAAGCTCGATGGCTTGGCGGTGTCTATTTTGTATCGTGATGGTGTGCTCGTTCAAGCGGCAACAAGGGGAGACGGTCAAGTAGGGGAAAACATCACTGAGAACGTCAAAACCATTCGCAATATTCCGCTGAAACTGCGTGGAGAACATATTCCGCATGAAGTAGAAGTGCGTGGTGAAGTCTTTATGGATACAGCGGGTTTCATTAAGCTAAATGAAACGGCGCAAGCGAAAGGTGATAAGACCTTTGCAAACCCAAGAAATGCGGCAGCGGGAAGTCTGCGCCAATTAGACTCAAAAATCACCGCTAAGCGTCCGTTGATGTTTTATGCTTATTCTATGGGCTTGGTTGAAGGCGGTGAGCTGGCCAACGAGCATTATGCGCAGCTACAGCAATTACAAGGTTGGGGCTTGCCAATGAGCCCTGAGACAAAACTTGTCGATAATGCACAACAAGCTTTGGCTTATTATCAAGATATCATGACGCGCCGTGCTGAGCTTCCCTATGAAATTGATGGCGTAGTGATCAAAGTGAATGATAAAGCGCAGCAAGAGCAGCTTGGCTTTGTTGCTCGTGCGCCGCGCTGGGCGATTGCATTTAAGTTCCCTGCACAAGAAGAGATCACTCAGCTGCTTGATGTTGAGTTTCAGGTCGGTCGTACTGGTGCAATCACGCCCGTCGCGCGCCTAGAACCTGTTTTTGTTGGTGGTGTCACGGTATCGAATGCCACGCTTCATAATGGTGATGAAATTGCGCGTTTGGGTGTAAAGATTGGTGATACCGTTATTGTACGTCGAGCAGGGGATGTGATCCCTCAAGTGACTCAGGTCGTTTTAGATAGGCGTCCTGAAGGTGCCAAAGAGATTGAGTTCCCAGATACTTGCCCTGTGTGTGATTCTCATGTTGAACGTGTTGAGGGAGAAGCGGTTGCGCGTTGTACTGGCGGTTTAGTGTGCCGTGCACAACGTAAAGAAGCAATTAAGCACTTTGCATCGAGAAAGGCCCTCGACATAGATGGCCTTGGCGACAAAATAGTTGAGCAGTTAGTTGAGCGAGAGCTTATCAAAACCCCTGCTGATCTGTTTATCCTAAAGCAAGGGCATTTTGAATCTCTTGAACGTATGGGACCTAAGTCTGCTAAAAACTTGGTTGCGGCGCTTGAAGAAGCAAAGCAAACAACGTTAGCCAAATTTTTGTATTCGCTTGGGATCAGAGAAGTTGGTGAAGCGACAGCACAAAACTTGGCAAATCACTTCCTGACGCTTGAAAAAGTGATGGCCGCCTCCATTGATACTCTACAGCAAGTAAGTGATGTTGGTGTTGTTGTCGCGCAGCACATTCATAGCTTTTTTGCCGAGCAGCACAATCAAGAAGTGGTAACTGCATTGATTGAAGTGGGTGTAACTTGGCAAGATGTTGCAGCACCGTCAGAGGATGCACAACCTTTAGCTGGGCTAACTTATGTGTTGACTGGAACCTTGAGCCAACTGAACCGCAACGATGCTAAAGCGAGATTGCAAGCGCTTGGCGCTAAGGTCGCGGGTAGTGTGTCGAAAAATACGGATGCAGTTTATGCCGGCGAAAAAGCAGGCTCTAAGCTCACGAAGGCACAAGAGCTAGGTGTTGAGGTGTTCGATGAAGAGGCGCTGATCGCACTGTTAAACAAATACGAGTAGTAAAATGAAATCAGTAACACGATACGGCCCTGAATACTGGGATAAATATGGCGTTTATCGTACGCCAATCGCTTTTAATTTAGCGCTGGTTGTGTTGCTCCGTCCGTTGCTTATTTGGGTGTTTTCTGCACTTGCGAGACGCCCAGACTTGGATTTGATGTCGCTATTTTTTGAGTCTAAGTTTCACTTTTTTGTCGCGACAGGGATCGCTTGTATCGCGCTCATACCAACCGTTGTGTTTTCTCTTAGGCGACCAACAAGTTCTCCAAAGCTTGCTGCCGTCTGGCGTTATATGCGTTTGCCACTTATATTAACAGCGGTACTCGATTTAGCGTGGTTGATCCTGCAAGCTGGGAAAACTCATTATAGTTTTTCTCCTTATATTGCCGTACAAATTGTGTTGGTGAGTTGGGTACTATTATATTTAATTAAAAGCCGCTATCTAAGTTGCTTTTTTGGCGACTGGCCCCTTCCTGTTGAAGAGCAAAAGACAGAAGTAAACAAGAGAGAGAATTGAGATGTTAAAGTGGTTAGATATACTAAACTTTGCTAGAAATGGTAATCCTGTTGCTCCTCGCAGAGTTGAAAAATCGGACGAGCAATGGCAATCAGAGCTTGCTCCAGAAACTTACATGATCACCAGGAGAAAGGGGACTGAGCGACCGTTTAGCTCACAAAGTTGTCAGCTTTTTGAACCTGGTAAATACTACTGCGTATGCTGTGGTGAGTTGTTATTCGATGCCGAAGAAAAGTTTGATAGTGGCTCTGGTTGGCCCTCGTTTACACAGCCTGCAGCAGTGGAAGCGGTGGCGTATCATGGCGATAAGAGCCATGGAATGACGCGCGTCGAAATCACTTGTAACGTGTGTGATAGCCACTTAGGTCACGTATTCCCTGATGGCCCTGAGCCAAGCGGACTGCGTTATTGTGTTAATGCTCTTTCAATGGAAAAGAAATAGCTCAATTGTGATAATACAATCAATTACTCAAAGTCGAGTTTCATTTCATTTAGTTTAGCTTTGAGTTTACCGTAGCGGATCTGCTGTTCACTATCCAACTCAGACTGATTTAGCAAGGTAGTACAACGCTTTGCTAAATTGGAATTAAAAGTACTTCCTGACTTAGCACAACTATCACTCATGCATTGCAGTAAATTTAGCGCTATTCCTGAGTTTTTAGGCATAATTCTAAATGCTTGAGTGAATGCCTCCAAAGCGGTTTCATATTGTCCTTTATTAAACTGTGTGACCGCATGGTTATTGAGCTCTCTTGGGCCCATGGTGATCTCTTTTTTCTCTTGTTGCTGCTGATAAAGATAATGCATTGTGACGGGATCTGCGCTTGAGCTATGGCGCTCACAGTGTGCAATAACTTGACTAAATAGCTCCTGAGCTTTGTGGTTTAGTCCCACCTCATGTAGTGCTTTTGCTTTGTCTAAAGTGGAATCTACCGAGCGAATAACGGGCTCATCTTCTAATTGTTCTAGCAGTTGTTTCGCTTTTTTATGCTCATCTTTTAGATAATGGACGCGGGCGTTGAGAACATCGATTTGTGCTTGGGTTTGTGCATTTGGAAATTGCTGCTTTAAATCACTCAGATATTGTTGCGTTTGCCTTGTTAGACGAGTGACTTGGTCTGATTGGTCGGTACTCAAGGCAAAGTCTATTCCAGCTCGTGCGGCATTCAAATACACCTCTGGTTTGTCATGGATCGAGTAACGCGCGAAACTTGCTATATCTTTATGTGCTTTATAGCTGGCTTCATAGTCGTGATTGATTTGAGCTACTCGACCAAGTGACTGTTGCCTATTTATATTTCTGGGCGCCATCTCAATTGCTTGTTCTAACAATTGTTGGGCATTCTCATATTGGTTTAGCTTTATTTCGAGTTTGCTCAATAAATCGAGCGCAGGAAGACGAGTTTCCGGTCGCTCTATTAAGGTTTTCAACATCTTTTGAGCGATAACATCTTCATTGTTGGTAATGAGCGCCTCGACCAAGCCTAGCTTTGCCCATGTAAACTTTTGCAGAGCCAGAACTGACTTATAAAAAGACTTAGCTTCTTCTAATTGATTGAGCCTGAGTAAAAGTTCTCCTTTTAGCTTTAGGAGTAGGGAAGTGTAGTTATGATCTTTGTTGTCTAGTTCTAGATCTAGCGCTTTCAAGGCCTTTGAGTAGTTCTTATCGTCTACAAGCAAGTTTATATGCCTTAAAGCCTGTTTTCGCTTTAAAACTCGTTCTATACGGTTTTGTAGTTCTTTTATTGAAAAGGGCTTAACTAAAAAGTCATCGGGTTGGAGTTCGATAATACTATGGACTAACTCGGGGCTAGTTTCAGAAGAAATAAAAATAAAAGCTGTACTTGAGCGAATTAACTGTTTGGAGCGTAACTCTTCATAAAATTGATAGCCATTTTGCTTTTTTGCTAAACCAAAAGAGCATACGATGAGATCGAACTTATTGATGGTACAAAGCTCTTTTGCACTGTCTGCACTTTCTGCAAATTTTAAATTTCTGAAATCTAACTGTTCTAAAGATTGTTTCATATAGCTCAATGCTAATGGTTGATCTTCAACGATTAACATTTTGGCATTTTGAATAGATGGAGCTGACATAGAAACAATTTTTAGACAATGGCTTTGCTTCTAGTCTAGTACTCAGGTGTAGTTTTGAAAACAAAAATTAACTCATTTTTAGTAGGTTAGTCTATTTAGCTTATCCCAACTATTTACTGAGGTTAGTGGCAAAATAGTTAAGGGTATAACAAAAATTTGGGAGGCTTAGTAGAGTAACTAATTAGTTAATAAATGAGAAAAACTAGATTTCTCTGTGAACTTAATCAAGAGGTTTAAGTTTATTCAGTTTGATGTGCTGTTTGAGTATGTAAAAAGTAATGACGACTATACAGAAACTGGAGTGCTGGATTGTACTGAATTTGAAGTTGTAGTCTTGTTTAGGCATTGACCACTCTACTTGAAGAATAAAGTGGTGGGTTGTACTGGACTTGAACCAGTGACCCTAGCCTTGTTCAGGCTTAGTGCGATGCTTTGCATCGACCACTCTATTTAAAGAATAAAGTGGTGGGTTGTACTGGACTTGAACCAGTGACCCTCGCCTTGTAAGGGCGATGCTCTCCCAACTGAGCTAACAACCCGAATTGTGTTTCAATTTATACTCTTGAATAGAGTTATGGTGGGTTGTACTGGACTTGAACCAGTGACCCTAGCCTTGTTCAGACTTAGTGCGATGCTTTGCATCGACCACTCTATTTAAAGAATAAAGTGGTGGGTTGTACTGGACTTGAACCAGTGACCCTCGCCTTGTAAGGGCGATGCTCTCCCAACTGAGCTAACAACCCAAATTATGTTTCAATTTATACTCTTGAATAGAGTTATGGTGGGTTGTACTGCGTTTTAAGCGGTGACCCTTGCCTTGTTCAGGCTTAGTGCGATGCTTTGCATCGACCACTCTATTTTAAGAATAAAGTGGTGGGTTGTACTGGACTTGAACCAGTGACCCTCGCCTTGTAAGGGCGATGCTCTCCCAACTGAGCTAACAACCCAAATTGTGTTTCAATTTATACTCTTGAATAGAGTTATGATGGGTTGTACTGCATTTTAAGCGGTGACCCTTGCCTTGTTCAGGCTTAGTGCGATGCTTTGCATCGACCACTCTATTTAAATAATAAAGTGGTGGGTTGTACTGGACTTGAACCAGTGACCCTCGCCTTGTAAGGGCGATGCTCTCCCAACTGAGCTAACAACCCAAATTGTGTTTCAATTTATACTCTTGAATAGAGTTATGGTGGGTTGTACTGCATTTTAAGCGGTGACCCTTGCCTTGTTCAGGCTTAGTGCGATGCTTTGCATCGACCACTCTATTTAAATAATAAAGTGGTGGGTTGTACTGGACTTGAACCAGTGACCCTCGCCTTGTAAGGGCGATGCTCTCCCAACTGAGCTAACAACCCAAATTGTGTTTCAATTTATACTCTTGAATCGAGTTCAATGTCCAATTCTAATCTAAGAGTAGAAATGGTGGGTTGTACTGCATTTGAAGTAGTGACCCTTGCCTTGTTCAGGCTTAGTGCGATGCTTTGCATCGACCACTCTATTTAAAGAATAAAGTGGTGGGTTGTACTGGACTTGAACCAGTGACCCTCGCCTTGTAAGGGCGATGCTCTCCCAACTGAGCTAACAACCCAAATTGTATTACAACGTCTGCCGTTGTGGGGCGGTATTATAGGTTTAGTTTGAGAAGAGTCAACACTTAACTTTAAAAAACTATACTGTGTGATGATTTTATGCTCAATGCTCTAAGCTCTTCATTATAGAAGAGGTGAGGGAGCTTATATTTTTAGTCCAAGAATCATCTTATTCTGAGTAAAATGAGTTTCTGAGCTTAACATGTTATGGTGCGGGATTAAGCAGGGTTGGATATCACACGAAAAAAGAAAAGAGCCGCATTTTGGCCTAATTGGATTTAAAACAAAAAGACAAAGATGCCGGTAACTATGCGTTTTAATATGCGTATTAAAGTGTGTAATAAATAATCCAATTCAAGGTGTTAGGCTTGCAAAAAGGAGTTGTTTGGTTATATTCTACGCTTCTTGATTTAAAATGAATCAGTTAGAAAAAACTTTCATAAAAGTAGTTGACTTTATTTTTGCTCCTGCATAGAATGCGCCCCGCACTCAGCGATACAGGCTAGCAGTTCAAGTCTGACTATTATGGGGCTATAGCTCAGCTGGGAGAGCGCTTGCATGGCATGCAAGAGGTCGACGGTTCGATCCCGTCTAGCTCCACCAATTTATCGTTAGTGCATATGTCCTAGTACATAATTCAAATGGCAACGCCTCGAGTGCGAAGTTGTTTGTTATTGTGTCCCCTTCGTCTAGAGGCCTAGGACACCGCCCTTTCACGGCGGTAACAGGGGTTCGAATCCCCTAGGGGACGCCACTTACTTTGGTAAGTAACTCGGTTAGCAAAGAGAATAAACAGCTAAATAAAGTCCTAGTGACACAGAAATAGCAAATCAGCGATTTGCAAGAAATTCTGCGTCCCCTTCGTCTAGAGGCCTAGGACACCGCCCTTTCACGGCGGTAACAGGGGTTCGAATCCCCTAGGGGACGCCACTTACTTTGGTAAGTAACTCGGTTAGCAAGAGAATAAACAGCTAAATAAAGTCCTAGTGACACAGAAATAGCAAATCAGCGATTTGCAAAAAGATTCTGCGTCCCCTTCGTCTAGAGGCCTAGGACACCGCCCTTTCACGGCGGTAACAGGGGTTCGAATCCCCTAGGGGACGCCACTTACTTTGGTAAGTAACTCGGTTAGTAAGAGAATAAACAGCTAAATAAAGTCCTAGTGACACATCTGTGTCCCCTTCGTCTAGAGGCCTAGGACACCGCCCTTTCACGGCGGTAACAGGGGTTCGAATCCCCTAGGGGACGCCACTTACTTTGGTAAGTAACTCGGTTAGCGAGAGAATAAACAGCTAAATAAAGTCCTAGTGACACAGAAATAGCAAATCAGCGATTTGCAAGAAATTCTGCGTCCCCTTCGTCTAGAGGCCTAGGACACCGCCCTTTCACGGCGGTAACAGGGGTTCGAATCCCCTAGGGGACGCCACTTACTTTGGTAAGTAACTCGGTTAGCAAGAGGATAAACAGTTAAATAAAGTCCTAGTGACACAGAAATAGCAAATCAGCGATTTGCAAGAAATTCTGCGTCCCCTTCGTCTAGAGGCCTAGGACACCGCCCTTTCACGGCGGTAACAGGGGTTCGAATCCCCTAGGGGACGCCACTTACCTTCAATATTCTATTTCTCATCATATTCGCCATTCTTAGTTGTTTAAGTTCAGAACTCTGCTAGCTTTTATATTAACTTTCTGTTGTTTGTTAAGTATTCATACCAATTTGTCTTAATACTTGCTCAATTTGAAGGAGCAAATCTGACGCTAACGGCGTTAAAAATTTCTTATTTAGAACAACTAAATAACAAAATTTTTGCCTTGTTATCGACAAGATTTTATCGCCTCAAAATAGATCACTTAATTAAGCAAATTAGTATCAAATCATATTTCACTATGATCTCAATCAGTCTTTCGGTGAAATTCTTTACGACTTCTAAGAAAGTAATAATCTATTACTTATTGCCCTTTTTGATCGAGAGCGAGTTATGACAAAAGGTAGAGCCAATTACACAGGAAAAGAGAACGATTATCCAAGTTCTTACAATCTACTTTCAACGACAAATGTAAAAGGTCAGATAAAGTATGCGAATTCACAGTTTTGTGAAGTTGCTGGGTTTTCACTTAGCGAGTTAGAGGGGAAGCCCCATAATATCGTTAGGCACCCAACAATGCCTAAAGCCGCTTTCAAGAACTTATGGGATTATATCGAAGCGGGCAAACCTTGGATGGGAATGGTTAAAAACCGTTGCAAGAATGGAGATCACTATTGGGTTAATGCTTTTGTCACTCCTATTAAAGATGCATCCGGTAAGACTGTAGAATATCAATCGGTTAGGACAAAACCAAGTAGAGAAGTCGTTAATCGTGCAGAAAGTATTTATGCTGATTTAAATAATGGTGTGTCGCCGAATAAATTCACCAGAGCGTCTTGGTCGCTCTCGGCGCAAATGATGACAATAATCGCTGCTTTTTATATTTTAACCGTGCTGATTTCAAGCCTTTCGACATCACCTTGGACTTTTGTTGCTGAAACGGTTCTAGCTGTTGCTGTTTTATTTATTACTTATTCTCGCCTCGCTCCAGTGCGATCGCTCAGCGAAAAAGCTAAAAAAGTATACGATAACCCATTAATGCAAAAGGTATATCTGAACAAGGTCAATGATGTCGCATCTATAGAGCTTGCTTTACTCGCTAGAGAATCCGAGCTAAGAGCCGTGCTTGGACGTGTTAAAGATGCTAGTGCCACGGTTTCAGAGTACGCAACCAAAACGATGCAAGAATGTAACACGAGCTCTGATATTTTAAATCGACAGCAAGCGCAAACCGGCTCCTTAGCAACAGCAATTAATCAGATGTCAGTGTCGATTGGTGAAATAGCCTCTAATACTAATAATGCAGCGCAGCAATCAGAAGCGGCGCTTGAATCCGTTGTTAAAGGTAACAAAGCCGTTGATGACAATATGGAGAATAATTATGCCTTATCGGAAGAGTTATCTCGTACGCAAAAAGATATAGAAGATCTCAATGCGCAAACGGTTAATATTGAAGGGGTTGTTGATGTGATCCGTGGGATCTCAGAGCAAACCAACTTGCTCGCTTTAAATGCTGCCATTGAGGCTGCACGGGCTGGTGAGCAAGGCAGAGGATTTGCGGTTGTTGCTGATGAGGTAAGGGCGCTTGCGCAAAGGACTCAAGATTCAACAGCCGAAATTAATGGTATTATTGCCGATCTGAGGCAACGTGCAGAAAGGGCGGTTACTGCAATTCAAAGTGGAGTAGAGCGCTCTTCGGAGTGTGTACTAAAGGCTGAAGGCACAAAAGTGAGTCTAGAAACGATCAATACGATAGTGAATGAAATTTCAGGGTTGAACTATCAAATTGCCACATCGACAGAAGAAATGTCGAGTGTTTCTAATGAGCTCAACGCAAATGCTGTGACAATTTCAGGTCTTGCGGATGAGTCTATGGAAAGTGCGCGTAAGACGCATGAAACGATGAAAAACACAGAGAAGGCTTTAGAAAATCAAGAGGTGTTAGTCGAGCAGTTTATTCGAAAATTAAACAGTGCTAACCGTTGAGTAGGTAACTGAAAGTAATACCGCGCTGAATTGATTGAATATGGGTTTGCTACTAATCAGAGCTATGAACTAGCTCTGATTAGTAGCAAACGGAGCGGAATAAATTAAATGCTGTAACCGTCTTCAGCCCCTTTCACGGCATATGCCACTGCGTCATGAGCATGAAGAGATTCGTAATGGTTTATCTTCACATAGAAATCTAAATAAGTTTGCTGGTTTAGCAATGCTTTTAACTTCCTTGCTGCATCTTCACAAAACATTAGGTTTTGGCCGTTGAGGCGCGCAAATTCTTGTTCATCTTCTCGTTTAACTGCAGCTTGAACAGGAGTTTTCAACTCATTTTCAACCAACTCGATCAGATCCAAAATTTCAAACTCAGTACTATTATTCGTAAGCTTAACTTTTATATTTGCAATTGAGCGTTGAGAGTGAGGCGTTGCAACGATACCTTCTGTGCTGCCTAGCCAATCATGTACACTATGGAAATCTAATTGTTTACCATCAAAGGCTTGCTGGAAAGCATTTTGGATCAGCTGACGAGACAGTGCAGCTGAACAGGGACAAGTCGACGAGTACGTAACGTCAAGCGCCAGCTCTAGTTTGTAAATACCTTTTATCAAAGTTGCATCAAGGGTAATTGGGTATGATTTCCATCCCATTTTTTTACTTAAAAGCGAAGGGCGTCTGATAGGCAACTCAAACTGCAGTGTTACTTTTGCACCTGTACTTAAGTCACTATGCGTACTCAAAAAGTTATCTAACAACTGCTTTAGAGTTTTCGGTGTAAGTACTTGTTCACAAGAAAGAGTGTCAAGGGCAAGAAAGAGGCGTGACATGTGAATGCCTTTTGCGTTTTCTTTTTGCAAATTAACAAAGGCATCGGCTTTGGCTGTAACAGTAACTTGATTTAGGCCTTTGCTTTCTAATACTAAAGGCAACTCTATGTTACCCATGCCTACCCAGTCTAAAGTTCCTGTTTGTAACGCACTAGCACTGTGTGCAATGTCTGGCATGTTATTTTGCATCGACGCTCTCTTTTCTCACGACTTAAAAAACGGGCATATTACACGAAATCAGATTAAGTTGGGATGGTGAGCTTAAATCTATCCGCACTAAATTAGATGATTTGTGCATTTAGTGATACAGAGTCTCATTTCCGTTATCTATCATTCTGCTTTGTGTGCATGAAATTGACTGAATGATCTGACCTTGCAATTTCTATACTCGCTTATTACTAGGGCTTTTGTATAATATTTACTTTGAGGGCTTGAAAAGCAATTCAGTCAGGCTCAAGCGGTAGAATATAAACTTGCCTGACAAGTGTTTAACAATGGTGAAGTAATAATATGACAGAAAATTCGTTTGGCTCATGGGCTCGAATTTTATCAAACTTGGTAGAAAAATACGGTAACAAGCGGGCGTTTGCCATCGCGTATGCTTTTACGCTCTTCGTTGCAGTTATTCTATCTTGCATGTTTTACTATGTTGCTTTAGGTGTAGTTGAAATTGTCGATATATCGGCACTCTTTTTCTTAACCGCTGTTATTGCGCCCGCTCTCATCATGATGTCCGTTGCGGCAATGCGGGAGGTACACTCGTCCAAGGCCTATTTGGAGTCGGCAACACAACAAGAAAAGATGCTGAACCAAACGCTAAAGGACAATATTAATCGTTTAAATAGTGAGATTGACGAGCGTAAAATTGCTCTGCATGCTAAACACCGCGCGATAGATGAATTAAGAAAAGAAATTGCAGAACGTAAAAAGACCCAACAAGAACTTGCGCAGCAAGGTATGTTACTGCGAAGCATTGTTGATTCATCTCCTGATCTGTTCTATTACCGCGATGAAAACGGTGTATTCGCAGGCTGTAACAAGATGTTCGAATTAGTGATGGGCAAAAGCAGTGAAGAACTAATTGGTAAATCAGTCGAACAAATATATTCAGAGCAATATCTTCCAAAAGTACTTGAAACAGATAGCCAGGTATCAGAAACACAGCAACCATTAACACTTGACGTAGAGTATCCTGTTGAAGGCGAACCTCGTTGGTTTGAAATGCGCAAGCTGCCATTTATCAATGATAAAGGCGAATATATAGGCTTGTTGGCCTTTGGTCGTGATATTACTAGTCGTAAAGAAGCCGAGCAGGCGTTAGAAACTGCGTATAAGGATAAAGGTAAGTTTATTGCTACGCTAAGTCATGAATTAAGAACTCCGCTTAATGGTATTGTTGGTCTGACGCGCATGATGTTAGACACCGATCTGACTGCGCAACAAAAAAGCTGGTGTAATACCGTGTTTTCAAGCGCGGAGACGCTTGGCAATATTTTTAATGACATCATTGATTTAGATAAAATTGATAGGGAGCAGCTAGATATAGCAACGGACAGTATCAATGTCTCTGATTTTATAAACGATGTAGTCAACTTTGCAGGTCTAATTGCTGACCAAAAGGGCTTAGAATTTACTATCAATCGTTCTGGAATCTTAGACGTTTATGCGTTACTCGATCCGACACGTCTACGTCAGGTACTCTGGAATCTAATTAATAATGCAGTGAAGTTTACCCACAAGGGTAATGTGACGCTGGAATGCCGCCGCGAGAATCGAGATGATGGGCCATGGCTGACAATTAGCGTTATAGATACAGGTATGGGAATATCCGAAGATCAGCTTGAGCGGATCTTTGAGATGTATTACAAGGCTCCAGATGCATCGGGCAGCAATGCGATTGGCTCGGGCATTGGTCTTGCGGTTACTAAAGCCCTAGTTCAGGCTATGAAAGGAACGATAGCGGTTACTAGCCAAGAAGGTAAGGGTAGTCGTTTTGATGTTGAGATCCCGTTACAGCTATGTAATGCACCGAAAGAACAGAGTTATGCTGGTAGGAGCTTGTACATTTTACTTGTTGAGGATGTGCCGTTAAACGCTGAAATTGCAACAAATCTATTAGAACAGCGAGGGCATGAAGTTATTTGGGCTGAAACTGGCGAGGACGCTCTCTCGTTTGTTGAAACTGAGGATGACCTAGATCTCATTCTCTTGGATATGCAGCTACCAGATATCAATGGTGATGTTGTCGCGCGTCAAATAAGAGAAGACAGCCACTTTGATCACTTACCAATTGTTGCCTTAACCGCAAACGTCAGAAGCGCCGAGCAAGAGCTTGAGGGGATTAATGTTCAGGGAGCTTTGGCCAAACCAATAAATACTACTAAGCTCGACAAAATGCTCGCTGAGTTATTTGGAATTGAGGCACAGAAAAACAAACAAAGTATCGATATTCGAGAAGCATTATCACAACCTGAATACTCAGATTTAGATATAGAGACCATTTGCGACTTTGTTGAGTCTATGGGGGCAGCTGCATTCCAAAGAAGCTGTGACCTATTTACTAAGCTCAATCCTAAGTACTGTCAAGAGCTCAGAGAGGCTGTTGCACAGAATGATATCGAGGAATATGGTGCGGTTGCACATAAAGTTAAAGGTGCTGCTGGCTCGGTAGGGCTGCAACTTGCCCAATTACAAGCGAAGAAAATGGAATTAGAATCAGAAGGCAAAGAGGAAGAGACGCTATTGAGTTGGGTTTCTGAGTTAGAGGCAAAAATAGAAGAAGGGCAAGAAGCCCTTCATCCATTAATTGCAAAACTCGCTGAAGATCAGTAAAAACGATTATTGAGCGTCGAGTTTACCAATGAAACGGTAACCTTCACCGTGAATTGTACTAATTAATTCAGGCGTATTGTTATCAGTTTCGAAATGCTTACGAATACGACGAATAGTAACGTCAACAGTACGGTCATTTGCGCGAAGTTCACGACCAGTCATGTGCTTGATAAGCTGCTCACGGCTAAAGATGCGGCCAGGCGAATCTAGCATTAGACGAAGTGCACGGTATTCACCTTTTGGTAGACGCTTTGAATCGCCTGTTGGAGATGTTAAACAGCGACTGTTTTCATCTAACTCCCAACCATTAAAAGTAATAACGCCGTTGCTATCAATTGTTGACTCTTCTGCAGACGTGCCAGTACGAGAGATTAGGTTACGAGCACGAATCGTTAGTTCACGCGGGTTAAATGGTTTTGTGATGTAATCATCAGCACCAATCTCAAGACCAAGAATGCGGTCAACATCATTGTCACGACCTGTTAGGAAAATAAGGCCGATATTTTTCTTCTGGCGTAATTCACGCGCCAAAATTAAACCATTTTTACCAGGAAGGTTGATATCCATGATTACAAGGTTTACATCATCATTTGATGTCAACTTGTCATGCATGTCATCGCCATCAATGGCTTCGATTACTTTGTAACCTTCCGCTTCAAATAAACTAACGAGGTTCAGTCGAGTTACGTCTTCATCCTCTACAATTAGAATGACTGGCGTTTGCATTATTAATTAACCTTTTCGGAATATATAATTTACAATGTGTCCGGACTTATATAATAAATCCGAATATTTACGATTATAGGAGCTTATCCAATTGTTAACAAGTAAAATCAGTTGGGATGAAACTTGGATACGGCAAGCAGCCTTGAGCGTACGATGAAGTACTGTTTTTCTAGTGCTTGCTTATTTATATACAGTCGAATTTTGCTCCCTTCTTGGACCAAAGAAGCAATCCCGCCTCTTTCTAAAAACTCAATACTTTCGCCCACGGTCAACATGTTTGACTCTATTGTATCGGTCCAAGCGGACAGTATATCATTTTCGCTAGTTTCATCAATGTATGTGATATCGCAAGCACTGGAAAGTTCCCTATAGCTCCACGTTTTTTTTGCTTCTACGAGCTCAATGGGTTTGCCTCGCACATTTAGCTTTGTTGCACTTTTTAGTTCAGCAGCCGGCCCGGATTCAAGTGAATAGAAGCAAAATTGAATACTGTTTTTTGTGTTTTCGTCGGGAAACTCGACGAATTTTGCCATCTGATAGAGAAAAGCAGAACGAACCTGATCTGGTGATTTTGCAGTTGTATTTAAGGAGACAAATAAAAGCAAAACAACTAGATTAATCAACCTCATTTTAGATTACCCGACAGAGGAAGAGATATAATAAACTTAGCACCTTGGCTAAATTCTTCATCTAAAGTGATCGAGCCTCCAAGTGCTTGGGTTACCAGGTTATAAACCAAATGCATACCTAGGCCGCTTCCTCCCTCACCTCTACGAGTTGTGACAAACGGATCGAAGATGCGCTTTTTAATTGCTTTGGGTACACCCATTCCGTTGTCTGCATATTCAATAGCAAGTTGTCCCATTGATGGTTTCACAGTAATTGAAATGCTATTGTTTTGTTGATCTTTAAAACCATGGAGTAAGGAGTTGGATATAAGCTGCTCTAACACTTGTTGTAATGGTCCCGCTTTACTTTCGATTGCAAGTCCAGAGTCACAGTCAATAGTCACTTCAGGTTGTTTTGTGGAGAGTTCAGCTCGCATAGATGCTACGACTTCAGTAAGTAGGTTTGACAAATCTATTCGTGAGTTCACTTCTAGATCCTGGCTTACGGCAAGGCGCTTAAAGCTAGAAACCAGCTCAGCCGCTCGGTTTAGGTTGCGGTAGATGAGATCAAGATTTTCAATTCCATCGTTAACAAAGCGCTCTAACTGTTTGGAGGTCAGAGACTTTGTTTGAAACGCTTCGCGAATATCGGATAATTTGTCTCTTAACAACGTAGAACCTGTGATCCCCAAACCGATAGGGGTATTTACCTCGTGGGCAACACCTGCCACCATTTGCCCCAGCGAAGCCATTTTTTCGTTCTCGATGATTTGGTTTTGGTATTGATGCATACGCTCTAAAGCATTCAGCAATTCTTGGTTAGCCTCTCTTAGCGCAATTGTGCGTTGATTAACTTTTTCCTCCAAGCTCTGGTTGAGTTGTTTTATTTCTTGCTTGTCAGCTTTATGACGCTCTAGTTGATTCTCGGTGCGAGCTAACATGATATTTAAGTTATTTGCTAGTACGTTTAGTTCTGCAATATTGCTACCAGGAGCTCTAGCACTGTAATTATGATTTTTTGAAACGTCCTGCAATAGAGCTGAGAGTCCTTCAATTGGCGTAGCTATACGCTTTTGGATCCCCCTTGAAACTAGCAATACGAGGAGAAGTACGAATAAGGTGAGCGCGA
Source organism: Pseudoalteromonas sp. GCY (assembly GCF_016695175.1). Taxonomy (NCBI): domain Bacteria; kingdom Pseudomonadati; phylum Pseudomonadota; class Gammaproteobacteria; order Alteromonadales; family Pseudoalteromonadaceae; genus Pseudoalteromonas; species Pseudoalteromonas sp. GCY. Next base: position 3,399,961 of record NZ_CP068023.1, on the reverse strand, counting down.
TATCTACCAAGATTTTTTTATTTATATAGTTTGAGAGCCTTTCTAAACCGCCGCGGACATAAACATAACCTTCAATATTCCCCTCATAAATTACAGGTTTAATCAATTCAATGTAGTCTTCTGAGACCTTGGGGGTTTTTAACTCTTCAATTTGATTAACCTTTAGTGGTACAGGTGGTGTTCGACTGGCGTTGTAGCTGGTAAAAAACACAGGGCTGTTGGTTACGTCATCCATGGCATAGATATGGATGTTTTTGATGATATCCACTTGTTGAAAAGACTTTAGACGTGCATCTTCTGTTTTTCGATCATCGAATAAAATTGTGATCTGAGAATTGAACGCAACGATGTCGGCTATCATCTCTATTTTGTTGATGATCAGTTGCTTTTGCTCTTTTACATCAAGGTAAGTGGAAATAGATATGGATAAAGAGAGGCACAGCGCGGTTACAAGCATCACTGCGCTGATCAATACTTTTCTTATGCTTGTTTTGGTTAATTGCTTACTCATTCTTATTCCAGCTGTATGATCAGCCTTAGCTGCGGCTACAGAGCTTTTGAGATCCAATAACTCATTATAATAAAGTAGAGCAAATCTTTGAAAATGAAAAGATAAAAGGTGGGTTTGAGTTAAGGTTTACTTGATATAAGCAAGTAAACCTTAGAGTTAGTAAACTACTGCGCTTTATAGATGGCGAATTTAGTGTTTTTAGTGACAACTTCAAACTGTTCAAACTGAGCTTCTAAAATAGGTGGGTATTTTAAGAAGCTATTTGCAACTAACTGAATATTAGACTTGGTATCCATATGACGCTTAATGTTATGTAGAAATTGCTCAGCGATATCATAGTCTGTTGAAAGGCCTGTATGAAATGGTGGATTGCTTAAAATAAGGTTGAATTTACCATTCAATTCACTTAAACCGTCACTAAGTAACAAAGTTGCACTGAGGTTGTTTAAAGCTAAAGTCTGCTGCGTGGCAAACAGCGCAAGTGCATTGACATCTAAACAGGTGAATTTAAGTGTTGGGTTGTTCAATAAGGCGTAGCAGGCAATAAGCCCAGCACCACAGCCAAAATCTAACACTTTACCTTTATAGGGAAGGGTGACATTTTCTAGTAATAGTTGAGTACCTGCGTCGAGCTTCCCATGATTAAATACACCAGGCAAACTTGCGGCAGTAAACTCGGTCTTGGCGATACGCACTGAAAATGTCTGTACATAATGGCTTAAATCAAAATTTGGGTTGGTAGTAAGCTGATCAAACTCATACAAAATGCAGTGTTTTGCGCTTTCTAATTTATAACAGTGTGCAGCGTGCTCTTTAAGTTGCTTTTCTGCACTTTTCACCCCACTTTTGTTTTCGCCAACAACGAGTAACCTAGTTTCAGCCGTGCTCAAGTGGCGGATGTTATCAAATACCATTTGCGCTTCAGGTTTTGATTTAGGGTAATAATAAATAACTAAATCAATATTTTGCAACTGCGGTAGTTGATGGTCTACATAGCTCTTAACGTCGGCGATTTTATCGGCGTGAAGGTGGTCTGCAAAATCGAAACTAAATGCATGAATTGCCGAACTTGGATTGAGCGCTTTTAATTCACGTAGGAAGCCGTCGCGCTGATGGTTAATAACCAGAATATTGTTGGCAATAAGCTCTTCTTCATTACGAAGTAGTAATAAACTCGGGTTGGTAAACTGCAACGCTAACTCCTAGTGAATGTACTCAAATAGATGGGCGATGAAGCAGCCTGTTGAGCCGCTCCATTATAAAGAGGGGCTGTTTAGCTAATACGCTCGAACATTAAATCCCAAACGCCATGTCCTAAACGATGGCCTCGTTGTTCAAACTTAGTAAGCGGTCTAAAGTCTGGGCGAGGAACATAGTCATTGCTTTGCGACTGGTTTTTATAACCAGGTGCTGCGCTCATCACTTCAAGCATATGCTCGGCATAGTTTTCCCAGTCAGTTGCCATATGGAGCACGCCACCTACTTTAAGCTTTTGGCGTATTTTCTCAGCAAATTCAAGTTGTACAATGCGACGTTTGTGGTGACGCTTTTTATGCCATGGATCAGGGAAGAATAGTTGTAATTTAGCAAGGCTGCCATCAGCGATACAATCCGCTAAGATTTCAACTGCATCGTGTTCAAAAACACGTAAGTTAGTGATGCCTTGTTCATCTGCATCCATCAAGCAAGCACCTACACCTGGACGGTGTACTTCTATGCCAATAAAGTTTTGTTGAGGGTTATTTTTTGCCATCTCAACGAGAGACTTACCCATCCCAAATCCAATCTCAAGAACGACTTCATTGCTGTTACCAAATACTTCTGTAAAGTCCAGCAAACCTTGTTGGTGCTCCAGTCCCATTGTTGGCCAGCATTTTTCTAGCGATGCTGCTTGGCCTTTAGTAAGACGTCCTTCACGCTTAACAAAGCTACGCACTTTTCTGATGTACTTGCCTTCTTCCTGCGCCTGTTCGAGCGCACTTTTGCTTGATTCGTTCATGGTCATTTCTATGCTCGTGAAAATGGTCGCACATTATCGTCATTCAGTTGGCAATAAACAAGTATAGAGTGAAATTTTACGTGGTGACTATTAAAGCAATTGTGATTACACTGGCGGCTTTTGTAGCAAGTACTAGACAAGTTTATGAAAGTTAGCCAGCAACAAGCTAAGTGGTTTGGTGAGCAAGTTGTGTCTTGGTATCACCTTCATGGTAGAAAAACACTGCCGTGGCAACTCGGAAAAACACCGTATAAAGTATGGATTTCTGAGGTGATGTTACAGCAGACTCAAGTAACCACAGTTATTCCTTATTTCGAGCGCTTTATGGCGCGCTTCCCAACAGTAATTGCGTTGGCCGATGCACCGGAAGATGAAGTGTTACACCATTGGACTGGGCTTGGTTATTACGCCAGAGCAAGAAACCTTCATAAAGCTGCAAAAGTGATCAGAGATAGCTATAAAGGTGAATTCCCACAAACATTAGAAGCGGTGATGGACTTACCGGGCATTGGTCGCTCTACCGCAGGTGCGATACTCTCTCTTGCGCTTGGTCAGCATCATCCAATACTCGATGGTAATGTTAAGCGAGTCCTAGCTAGGTTTTATATGGTTGAGGGTTGGTACGGAGTAAAAAAGGTCGAAAATCAGTTATGGTCTTTGAGTGATGCCGTCACGCCAAGCGGTGATGTAAGAGCGTTTAATCAGGCTATGATGGATTTAGGTTCAGGCGTATGTACCAGAAGTAAGCCAAACTGTGATGTTTGCCCACTTGTTGAGGAATGTTCGGCGTTCAAAAATAATCGGGTTAAAGAGTTTCCAAACCCTAAACCCAAAAAAGAGAAACCAAAAAAGCGTACTCACCACTTAATAATTAAATGTGATGATAAAGTTTTGATGGAGAAGCGCCCTTCGAGTGGAATATGGGGTGGGTTATTCGGCTTTTTTGAGTTTGCAGAGCAAGATGAGTTAGACGCGTTTATTAAGCAGCAAGAACTTAAACTTGAATGTACAAATACACTTGAACCCTTTGTGCATATTTTTACGCATTTTGAGTTAACTATTACCCCCGTGGTTGTAGAAGTAAAAAGTATGCCAGATTGTGTGCATGATCAGCAATTGCTGTGGTTCGATACTCATAACCCGCCAGAGGTTGGGCTCGCTGCGCCGACTAAAAAGTTGGTTAAAGTATTAACCGCAATAGGGTAAACTGACACCATCACTGGTGCTGACTCTCATTGAGTGCACGATTAAAATTGAAGAGGTAGATACTCATGGCACGTACGGTATTTTGTCAAAAGTTACAAAAGGAAGCGCCTGGACTGGATTTTCAACTGTATCCAGGAGAAGTTGGTGAACGTATATTTAATAACATCTCCAAAGAAGCTTGGCAGCAATGGCAGCATAAGCAAACTATGCTAATTAACGAAAAGCATCTTAATATGATGGATCCTGAGCATAGGCAAATGCTTGAAGAGCAGATGGTCGGCTTTTTGTTTGAAGATAAAGAAGTCGAAATTGAAGGCTACAGGCCACCAGAAAAATAAAGGTCGCATCAGCGACCTTTTTATAGCTCATAAACTGGCTAGGGGACGATTAATACTCTCTATCCACAGAAAGTTTAGCAAGTCCTATAAGTGCTTCTTTATGCACTGAGTCAGGTAAAACGCTCAATTGTGCAATCGCTTTTTGGGCTTCTTCTTGGGCTTTAGCCATCGTGAAGTCAAGTGCTTTAGTCTCGGCTAGTGTTGCTAATATATCTTCAAGATAATCAAGCCCATTACCACTTTCTATTGCTTTTCTGATTTGAGCTGTTTGCTGAGCATTTGCATGCTGCATTGCATAAATAAGCGGAAGCGTAGGTTTACCCTCGGCGAGATCATCGCCAATATTCTTGCCCAGCAATTCTGCGTTAGCACTGTAGTCAAGAATATCGTCTACAAGTTGGAAGGCTGTGCCTAAATGCATACCGTAAAGCTTAAGCGCAGTTTTAATTTCGTCTGATTGCTCTAACACTACAGCAGGTAGTAAAGTTGCAGCTTCAAATAGTTTTGCCGTTTTGCTGTAGATAACCTGCATATAGCTCTTTTCAGTTGTATCTGGGTCATTACAGTTCATTAGCTGTAACACTTCGCCCTCAGCGATAATATTAGTCGCATCCGCTAAGATCTGCATGACTTCCATATTGCCAAGGCCAACCATCAACTGGAATGAGCGAGTGTAGATAAAGTCACCAACCAATACGCTTGCCGCATTTCCAAACTCTGCATTTGCAGTCGGTTCTCCACGGCGCAGTAATGACTCATCAACCACGTCATCATGGAGTAAAGTTGCAGTGTGAATAAACTCTACAATTGTCGCTAGTGTGATGTGTTTATCACCTTCGTAACCTAATGCTCGGGCGGCCAAAAGGGCTAACATCGGGCGGATGCGTTTTCCTCCGCTATTTACAATGTATAAACCTAGCTGTTTTACAAGTGCAACATCAGATTGCATTTGTTGATGTATAAGTTGGTTGACGTCAAGCATATCTTGCTCAACCAAATTTTGGATAGTTTTTATATCCATTGCGCTCCGAGCCAATCTATTAACCGAAAATGAATAAACTCGGCGATTGTACTACAAAAAAATCATCGACTCGATAAATTGTCGTAGTTGCTTATAAAAAAACGTTTTTATGCTTACTTTTTGTGCTTTTAATGGTCGCGTAATGGGTGAAATAGGTACAGTGAAATCTCATTTGGTACTGTATTAGGTAAACCATAGATTCGCCTTTTGTCTGATGAATTGAGAGAAAAAAGAGCTTGGCTTTGACATTTTTTTGACTAGAATAGGGGAAAATATTTGATTGCCCTCTTACGAGCTAAATTTTATTCACTTTCTTCAAATTTACTCTTGCGCCAAGATACGCATTAGCGTAAACTTCGCGCCCTATTGAAGAATATTAAGTTGCGTCGATTTGAGGGCGCACAGACGGAGTTAATTATGTACGCGGTTTTCCAAAGTGGTGGTAAACAGCACCGTGTGACTGAAGGTCAAACAATTCGTTTAGAAAAGCTAAACGTTGAAACTGGTGCAGCAGTTGAATTTGATTCAGTACTTCTAATTGCTGATGGTGAAAAGATCGAGATCGGTGCACCGTTTGTTAACGGTGGTAAAATTACAGCTGAAGTTGTATCTCACGGTCGTGGCGAGAAGATTAAGATTGTTAAGTTTAGACGTCGTAAGCATTCTCGTAAGCAGATGGGCCACCGTCAGTGGTTCACTGAAGTTAAAATCACTGGCATTAGCGCTTAATTTTTAGAGGTACAGAAAGATGGCACATAAGAAGGCAGCTGGTAGTACTCGTAACGGTCGCGATTCAGAAAGTAAACGCTTAGGTGTTAAACGTTTTGGTGGCGAATCAGTTTTAGCGGGTAGCATCATCGTTCGTCAACGTGGTACTAAGTTCCACGCTGGTTCTAACGCAGGTATCGGTAAAGACCACACAATCTTCGCAAAAGCAGACGGTAAAGTTGTTTTTGAGCAGAAAGGTCCTTTAAACCGTAAATACGTTAGCATCGTTGCTGAGTAATCGGTATTAAATACTAAAAAACCCCGCTTAGGCGGGGTTTTTTGTTTTCAGCACATCAATTACCAAATTAGCTATATCAAGGCGTATTAATACAATTGGTATTAGGAGCGATTTGTCGCTGCTGCTATAATGGTGTAGTGAATTCAGACAGAGTTAAAGAGTTTAAACCATGAAGTTTGTCGATGAAGTAGAGATTAGAGCGGAAGCCGGAGATGGGGGCAGTGGTGTCGTTTCATTCCGCCGCGAAAAGTTTGTGCCTGATGGTGGCCCAGACGGTGGTGATGGTGGCGATGGCGGTAGTGTATTCCTGCAGGCTGATGAAAATTTAAATACGCTTATCGACTATCAGTTTGAACGCTTTCACAGGGCTGAGCGTGGTACCAATGGTCAAGGCCGTAATTGTACCGGTAAAAAGGGTCAGGACTTAGTACTTAAGGTACCAGTTGGTACAAGAGTTACAGATGTCGATACTGAAGAATGTTTAGGTGATTTGACCAAAAACGGACAAAAGCTGATCGTAGCGAAAGGTGGGTATCACGGTCTTGGTAATACGCGTTTTAAGTCAAGTACTAATCGCGCACCAAGACAGAAAACGCTAGGTACTCAAGGTGAAGTTCGTAACCTTCGCTTAGAATTGATGCTGCTTGCAGACGTCGGTTTGTTAGGTCTGCCAAATGCTGGTAAATCTACGTTTATCCGCAGTGTATCCGCTGCCAAACCAAAAGTCGCTGACTATCCATTTACCACGCTAGTGCCTAATTTAGGCGTTGTGAGACCTGAAGCGAGCAAGTCATTTGTAATTGCCGATATCCCAGGTCTAATTGAAGGTGCTGCGGACGGTGCAGGCCTTGGCATTCGTTTCTTAAAGCACTTAGAGCGCTGTCGAGTGTTATTGCACATTATTGATGTGATGCCGGTTGACGGTAGTGATCCTGTTGAGAATGGCTTCGCTATTATTAACGAACTGCATCAATACAGCCCTAAATTAGCGGAAAAGCCTCGTTGGCTAGTGCTAAATAAAGTGGATTTATTGCTTGAAGAAGAAAGAGAAGAAGTATGCGCCCGTATTGCTGAAGAGCTAGACGCAGAAAACTTTTATATGATCTCTGCTGCAAACAAGCTAAACACGCAACCTCTTTGCTTTGATATCATGAACCTTCTTGAAAGCATGCCAAAAGATAAGTTCGAAGAAGAACAGCAAGAAGAAGTTGAATTTAAGTGGGATACATACCACAGACATGCAACTAAAAATGATAAGAACGACGATGATGACTGGGATGACTGGGATGACGACGACTACGATGTTGAAGTTATTTACGAGCGTTAAGTTACATTGAGTTTACTCTAAGAGGCCTATTATATGGGCCTTTTTCATGCATATTGAATGGTGTATCACTTCAACTCAGTATTCTCGCCGTAGTTCCGTTGAAGATGATATACTAATCAAACATCTTGCATGCTAATTGTGTGTATAAACTAATACTAAAATACTATAAAGGTGCGTTGTGGTAATTTCAATGATAGCTGCGATGGCAAATAAGCGTGTTATCGGAAAAGATAACGATATGCCGTGGCACTTACCTGCAGATCTTCAACATTTCAAAAAGGTTACGCTAGGTAAACCTGTGATTATGGGCCGAAAGACATTTGAGTCTATTGGTAGGCCTCTTCCTGGTCGTAGAAACATAGTGATATCCAGAAATCTTGACTATACTCAAGAAGGTATTGAAGTCCTCGCTTCACCTGAAGCCGCACTTAGTGCTGTTAGGGGTTGTGACGAAATTATGATAATTGGTGGTGGTCATATATATGACATATTTCTGCCTTATGCTCAGCGGCTCTATTTGACCTTCATCGATTTAGAAGTTGAAGGGGATACTCAATTTCCTGACTACGAGCAAGTTGCTGAATGGGAAGTGCTTGAAACTGAGTGTAACGAACCTGATGAAAGAAATAACCATAGTTATAAATTCGTAACTCTGAACAAAAAACTATGAGTTTCTTGCTAACAATTGTTTAGGTTGCTAAAATATAGCCAGTTATATGCTACGAATAAAGTATTAAAGGGTCTGTGTAATGAAATTAACTACCGTGCTACTGTCAGCTTCTATCGCTGTTGCAGCTTTTTCTTTCAGCAAACCAGTAAGTGCAAACGATCAGTTGGCGCTTTCTATATGTGAATATATCGCTGCGGACGATAAAAACCGCATTCGTAACGCTTTGAAAACATCGCGCCTTAAAATGCGTAATGTTTACGATGCAATCCAGTGCAACGGTAATAACTTACTAAGACATGCAATTGCTAGCAACGCAAACGATGCAGGTGAATACATTATTAAAAGTATCCCAAAAAGCGCGTTAGAAGACGGTAAAGATTTAGCATGGGCAGAGTCAAACCACGGTGGTTCAGCATTGATTGCTGTAATCAAAGAGCGTGCAGGCCTTTAATTCTAAAGTTTACGCAATATGAAAAGAGCCCTTACCTAGGGCTTTTTTTATGCCTGAATTTTCTAATAAACCTAAACTTGAGATTAATTACCGCGTAATTTTTCCAGAACTGTTTTTTTGATTAGAATCAGCTTCTTTCCAATTTTTGTAATAAATTTCTGCTAGGGCTCTTGAGAAATCCAGCAATCGTGCCAATACTATTGTTAAGGGTAAACGCAAAAGAAGGATTGCATATGAAGATTAATTTATCTGGCCATCACGTAGATGTAACCGATGCTGTTAAAAACCACGTTCATGAAAAGTTTGCCAAGATCGCTAACCATTTTCCGTCGTTGTTATCCCTAGACATCATCGTCAGCAAAGAACACAAACAATTTTACACGGAGATAAGTACAAACTACGCTGGTAGTCGAATATCGGTAAAAGGTGAAGACGAAGTGATGTATCCTGCTATTGCTAAAGCGTCTAAAAAGCTGGATGCAGCCTTGAAGCATCGTAAAGGTCAATTAAAAGCTAATAAACATCAGAAGCCGGTGAGTACAACGCCACCAATTGCGCACGAGATTATTCAAGAAATGGAACTGAAATAACCTTAGTTTCAGATAAACATCAGGCCCTACGGGGCCTTTTTTGATACACTTCTCCAATCATCCTAGCTAGCCTTAATTACGAGCATATGCCAAATTACCAAGAAATTTTAGAACAGGCTGCGCAGCGAGTTCAACCGTTGTTACGCCAAGGCAAAGTTGCTAACTATATTCCCGCTTTAGCTGAGCAGCCATTAGAGCAGTTTTCTGTTTCATTGCATACGGTAGATGGCGAAACTTATTGTGCCGGAGATACTGAAGCTAGATTTACAATTCAATCAGTGTCCAAAGTAATGACATTGACGCTAGCGCTGCAGCGATATGGTGACGAACTTTGGAGTAGAGTAGGAAAAGAACCGTCGGGCACTGCTTTTAACTCCTTAACTCAGCTTGAGTTCGAAAATGGTATTCCAAGAAACCCATTTATAAATGCAGGTGCCATTGTAACTTGTGATGCGCTTTACTCTCGTTTATCCGCTCCAATTCATACCATGCTAGAAAGCTATAGAGCGATGTCTGGTAACGACAAGCTGTGTATCAATAAGGTTGTGGCACAGTCTGAATATGATCACAGATATAGAAATGCAGCGATGGCTTATTTGATGAAGTCATTTGGTAATTTCAACAATGAAGTCGAGGATGTGTTGTGGTCATATTTCAATTTTTGCGCAATTGAAATGAATACCACTGAGTTGGCAAAGTCATTTTCGTATCTTTCTAGTCAAGGTTACTGCAACTTATCAAAACAGCGGATACTTACCAAAAAACAAACCAAGCAAATGAACTCGCTGTTGTTTACGAGTGGTCTTTACGATGCTGCAGGTGACTTTGGTTATCGAGTAGGAATGCCTGGCAAGTCGGGTGTCGGGGGGGCAATAATCGCTATCGTGCCGAATCGTTTTACGATTTCGGTATGGTCGCCAGGGCTTGATAAAGTTGGTAACTCTTTGGCTGGGATCGCGGCATTAGAATATCTATCCAATGAACTTGGTACTGCTATTTTTTGATGCAACGTTATATACAAACTACATAATATAAAAATAGCGACCGTAGTCGCTATTTTTACCAATCCTAAACAGGCTAAGGACCGTTATTGTTCCCAGTATGATTGCTCTAGTGAGTCTTCACGCTCAGGTAGGCCTCGAGATAGCCTTGGAGAGTGCTGAACGAGTACCTCGTAGCTTGCACGGTTTGCATATTTGCTTATCTGTGCCAAAGATGAGTATGTAATTGCACTTTGCTCATGCTTTGCCGAGTTTGGTACATTCAGCTTATGGTATTCATTGGCGCAAATATCATGCAGAACAGCGGCAAGGGCGCAGTCACCGGCACCATTAGTATTCTTGATGATATCCGGTCCACCCATATAAGGAGCGGTATGGCTGTATGCTCTGATCGGCTGCTCACATTGGGCTTTTTTCATGGCGCGTGAGAATTCGTAGCGATTAAATTCAGGAATAGCGCCAGGTAGCAACGGGTATTCAGTAACACGCTTGCAGCTGTCATCAACATAACCCGCCATAAATAGCCCTTTAGGACCTGCAGTACAAATGACTAGATCAACCCAATCCAGCGCTTTATCCGCGGCGAGAAGCGGATCGCTAAAGCCTGTGATCGCCTCACCTTCTTCTTCGTTCATCGCCAGGATATCAACATGTTTAGCAACGAAGTCAGCCCACCATTTTGGATCTTGTTCAATTAAGAACTTAGTGCCAAGTGTTAATACTACGGGGATGCCAGCATTATTGGCATACTCAACCGCCTGCATCGTTGCTTGTGTCATGGTTTCGTCGCCACTCGTACGCATCAAATAAGCACTGATCACTAACGCCGATGATTCTTCGATAAGCGTTTGGCAAATAGACTCAGGACGTAGGTGGTTCATTAATCCTGCACTGATAGCAAAAGTTCGCTCACCACTGTCATCAATAAGTGTAAAGCAACGACCTATTGGGCCATCAACTGGCTGCAAGTAGTCCAGATCAACTCGGCTTGAAGTGTTACATAAAAATTTATAGGCGTAGCTGCCGATTTTTATGTTTTCACTCATCACCCCAAGCAGAACTGAACGGTCATCTGCTAGCACCGAATAGTTGTGCATGGTGTTACCTATGGTACCGCCGGCAAATTCATAGTCGATCATGTCATCACGTTTTAGCCTATCATAAAGGGCGTTGGTGACATCATTGTCTATCACTTGTGACATACCACGCTGTAAGTGGAATTCATCAAGAAAAGCTTGATCCACTTTCGCTTCGATATCAACGACGATTTGATCTATACCACAGATATAGCTCCTTTTTAGCCGATCATCAGCGTGTAACTGGTTAATAAGCGGATCTTTATCTTCCACCGGAAAATAGTGTTTATGCCTACGGCGTCCCGGAAATTTCATATTCTACCCGTGTGTTTTTGAGCTTACGAAATAAAAAAAGCGGCGAATTATAGCGTAAATCCAACCCTGTGAGCCACGGCAAAATTGCGAAAATTATCAATAATGTCCGCAAAATATTAAAAAGATGTAGGTAACATCCTGAGTTTGCTTATAAAAGCTGCTGTATTGGTGACTATGATTATTTAAGAATAGCAGCTTAACCAGAGCTCTGCTGGAGGTGATATACTCCATTTTAGGTGAAGACGACAATAAAATTACCATGTCAGAAGTAAAAGATGATCAATATTGGATGAAAGTGGCGCTAGCCTTTGCTGACAAAGCTGAAGCCGAAAACGAAATTCCTGTCGGTGCTGTTGTAGTGAAAGATGGTGAAATGATAGCTGCGGGTTGGAACCGTTCAATTACCTGTCATGATCCTTCGGCTCACGCTGAAATGATGGCTATTAGAGAAGCTGGCAAAGTCGTTGAAAATTATCGGCTGATTGATTGCACTTTATATGTGACGCTTGAGCCATGTCCAATGTGTGCCGGTTTACTGGTCCATAGCCGCTTGAGCCGAGTGGTGTTTGGTGCCTCTGATGCAAAAACGGGCGCGGCTGGTTCGATAATGAATTTGCTACAGCATGAAAAGCTCAATCACCAACTAGAAGTTACATCGGGCGTACTGGGTGAGGCATGTGGCGAAAAGCTGTCTGCATTTTTTAAGCGCAGACGGCAAGAGATTAAAGCAGCAAAAAAGTTGAAAAACGGTAGTACTTAGGGCTGTACTACCGCTGTGGCTGTTTTCGCGTCCCTTTGCTCTTCCATTTGAATTAGCGCAAAAATACGATGGCGCAAGAGCATTTTGCGGTGTGCATTTTTCATCATTACACGGCGGCGATTTGGCGACGTGTATTTGGTGTTACGTTTAAATTGATGATTCCGACGTCTTCTCAACATAGAACCTCCGAATGTGAGAGATTAGGTGGGGGTAACGCCCCCAAATATTAATTTAGTATAAATACGCTATGCCTATGACAGATTTATGACCTTTTGAGGCATTTATCAAGCCAGTTTAGTAAATATAAATTACTGTTGCTTCTCGACTTCACTGGCTTTGTCTGGATTATCAACCGGAGTCGTTTGCGAAGAGGCTTTACTGCTGTCAGGTAGGAGTGCACCGTTGTCTTCCAACCACACTAGTGCATCATAATAGCGGCGAATATTATCTACATACGTTACCGCGACATCACCACGAGCATATCCATATCTTGTATTTCGATAGTAGCGCTTTTTAGTAAGTAGTGGTAGTCGTTTTTTAACGTCTGCCCAGTTATTCGGATCGCCTCCTTGATCTGCAGTAATGTTACGCGCATCTCGTACATGTCCCCAGCCCACATTGTAAGAAGCAAGGGCAAGCCAGGTACTATCGGGCTGCTGTATTTCTTCAGGCATACGGTCAAATAAAATACGTAGATATTTGGCACCACCTTCAATATTTTGTTGGGCATTGAGGCGGTTTGTCACGCCAACTTTTTTAGCCGTAGGTTGTGTTAGCATCATGATGCCACGAACCCCAGTTGGAGACTTAGCTCTGGGATCCCACATCGATTCTTGATAGCTGACCGCAGCCAGCAAACGCCAATCGATATTGTGCTGTTTCGAATAACTTTTAAACCACTTGAGATAGGTTGGTAAGGTACTATGTACAGCTTCGACAAAGGCTAAGGTGTTTACATAGTTAAACTCTTCGATATGACCAAAATACTTCTCTTCGAGCGTGGCCAAAAAGTTGTTTTGTTGTACCCGAGCGAAAAATGCAGGCAGCAACGCATATAACGAATCGTCTTTTTCGTTACGCATCATCCACGCCACATGTTCATCTTTAGTAACTGAAAACGCAATACTGACCGTCGGGTGGTAGCGTCTAAATAGGGCCAGTGAATGTGAGTCTGTAATGGTGTAGTCAATCTCTCCATCAATGATGGCCTGAAGCAGTTCTTCCTCACCTTTATCTGAGACAACCTCCCAACTCAAATGAGGATGGCTTGTTTTAGCCTCTTCAAGAGCAATAACATGATTGCTGTGCGCAAGTACGGTAATTGGCACTTTAATATCATCAAAGTCCCTAGGCCACTCTCTCCCTTGTTTGTACACGAGTTTTTGACTGATCATTCTATACGTTGGACCAAAACGATATTGCGCTGTTCTTGATGGATGAAAGCTCACGGCGGAGGCGACGATGTCTAAGTCTCCGGCATCTAGCCTTGCAAATAACTCATCTAAGTTAAAGTAAGGAACGATGTGTAATTCAACGCCAAGCTCATTGGCAAATTCACTGGCCAGTTCATACTCAAACCCTTGTTCTCCAGTGGTGCCTTGGTAGTAGTTTCCCGGACCCGCGAGCGTGCCAACACGTAATACCTTATTTTGTTTTATATGTTGCAACTGATTAAGAGGGGCTTTGTCGCACCCAACTAAACAGATGGCAACAAAGCACATAAAGACGTATTTAAACATGAACCAGGCTCTCTTTTGTGCTCGAAATCTCAACTTACCGCAGCAAAATCATAATTGCAAAAGCCGAATTAACTTAAGGTAATGATAGATTTGCATGATATTTTCTAGTTTTGACAAATTAGTGTTAATTCCGCGCGCTATTTCCACTATAATGAGCGCCCAAAGATATCGTTCAATCCTTAACCCCGGATGAAAATACCTATGTTAATCCTACGTGGTGCACCTGCACTTTCAGATTTCAAAGTCCAAAAGATCCTTAAAACCTGCGCTGCAGCTCAATTACCAGTTACCAATGTTTATGCCGAGTACATGCATTTTGCTGATCTAACGGCTGAGCTTTCAGAGGCTGAGTTAACTAAGCTAAACAGCCTGTTAAAGTATGGACCGACTATTACGGAGCACACGCCAGAGGGCAAACTGATCTTGGTAACACCAAGGATCGGAACTATCTCTCCTTGGGCTTCTAAAGCGACAGATATTGCAAACAACTGTGGTCTTACGCAAGTACACCGTGTTGAGCGTGGTATTGCTTATTATGTTGAGGGTGAACTTACACAGGCTCAGTTCGAAGAAGTTGCACAGTTACTTCATGACCGCATGACCGAATCTGTTCATGCAGAGCTTGATGATGCAGCTAAATTATTCCGCACGGAAACGCCTCGCCCAATGTCTTCAGTGGATATTCTTGGCGGCGGCCGTGAAGCACTCGCGGTTGCGAACGTTGAGCAAGGCTTTGCACTTGCCGATGATGAAATTGACTACTTAGTAGAAAGCTTTGAAAAGCTTGGCCGTAACCCTAATGACATCGAACTGTTCATGTTCGCTCAAGCAAACTCTGAACACTGTCGTCACAAAATTTTCAACGCTGATTGGACTATCGATGGTGTAGAGCAGCCTAAGTCGCTGTTTAAAATGATTAAAAACACCTACGAAACCAATAGCGACAACGTACTGTCGGCGTATAAAGATAACGCAGCGGTAATGGTTGGCTCTAAAGCTGGTCGTTTCTTTCCAAATACAGACGGCGAATATGCTTACCACGAGGAAGATATCCACATTCTGATGAAAGTGGAAACACACAACCACCCAACGGCTATTGCACCATTTTCTGGCGCATCAACAGGTTCTGGTGGTGAGATCCGCGATGAAGGTGCAACCGGTCGTGGTTCTAAGCCAAAAGCAGGTTTAGTTGGCTTCACGGTTTCTAACCTTCGTATTCCGGGTTTCGAGCAACCTTGGGAAACTAACTTTGGTAAACCAGGACGCATTGTTAATGCATTAGACATCATGCTTGATGGCCCACTTGGTGGCGCTGCATTTAACAACGAATTTGGTCGTCCAAACCTATTGGGTTACTTCCGTACTTACGAAGAAAAAGTAGAAAGCCACAATGGCGCGGAAGTACGTGGTTATCACAAGCCAATCATGATCGCTGGTGGTTTAGGTAACATCCGTGAAGATCACGTGCAAAAAGGCTCAATCCCTGTAGGTG
This sequence comes from Pseudoalteromonas sp. GCY, assembly GCF_016695175.1. NCBI lineage: Bacteria > Pseudomonadati > Pseudomonadota > Gammaproteobacteria > Alteromonadales > Pseudoalteromonadaceae > Pseudoalteromonas > Pseudoalteromonas sp. GCY. The sequence continues at coordinate 3,384,459 of NZ_CP068023.1, read as the reverse complement.
CTAAGCTAATCGCACTTGGTGGTCCTGCAATGAACATTGGTCTTGGCGGCGGGGCTGCTTCATCAATGGCATCTGGCCAATCAAACGAAGATTTAGACTTTGCTTCTGTTCAGCGTGAAAACCCTGAGATGGAACGCCGTTGTCAGGAAGTGATCGACAAATGTTGGCAGCTTGGTGATGATAACCCAATTGCGTTTATTCACGATGTGGGCGCGGGTGGTTTATCAAATGCATTTCCTGAGCTTGTCGACGACGGCGGCCGTGGTGGTAAGTTCCAGTTGCGTAACATCCCGAACGATGAACCTGGCATGGCACCACACGAAATCTGGTGTAACGAGTCGCAAGAGCGTTATGTATTGGCGGTTGCAGCTGAAGACTTTGCTCGCTTTGAAGCAATTTGTAAGCGTGAGCGCGCACAATATGCGGTAATTGGTGAAGCGACAGAAGAGCGTCATCTAACAGTAGCGGATAGCCACTTTGATAATAATCCTGTGGACCTGCCACTAGACGTATTACTTGGCAAGCCACCTAAAATGCATCGTGACGTTGAGTCAAAGCGTGTAGTGGGTACAGCATTAGATACAGCTGGTATTGAGCTTGAAGATGCAGCTAAGCGTTTACTTCGCCTACCAACGATTGCTGAGAAAACATTCCTTATCACGATTGGTGACAGAACCGTAACGGGTTTGGTTGCACGTGACCAAATGGTTGGCCCTTGGCAGGTACCAGTCGCTAACTGTGCGGTAACGGCGGCAACTTACGATACTTACCACGGTGAAGCGATGTCGATGGGTGAGCGCACCCCTGCGGCACTACTTAACTATGGTGCATCGGCTCGTCTAGCGGTGGCTGAAGCGTTAACCAATATCGCTGGTGCTAATATCGGTAGCCTAAACAACATTAAGCTTTCGGCAAACTGGATGGCGGCTGCGGGTCACCCAGGCGAAGATGCGGGTCTTTACGAAGCGGTTAAAGCGGTTGGTGAAGAATTATGTCCTGCATTAGGCCTTACAATCCCAGTTGGTAAAGACTCAATGTCGATGAAGACTCAGTGGGATGAGAATGGCGAAGAAAAGTCTGTGACTGCGCCATTATCACTTATCATCACTGCATTTGGTCGTGTTGAGGATATTCGCAAAACAGTAACGCCTGAGCTTCGTACTGATAAGGGTGAAACCAGCCTATTCCTACTTGACTTAGGTGCTGGTCAAAACCGTCTTGGTGCCTCAAGCTTAGCGCAAGTGTACAAGCAACTTGGCGACAAGACACCTGATGTTGACAGCCCAGAGCTGTTAAAAGGCTTCTACAATGCGGTACAAGCATTAGTTGAGTCAGGCAAGCTTATCGCTTACCACGACCGCTCTGACGGTGGTCTATTCACCACTGCTGCGGAAATGGCGTTCGCAGGCCACACGGGTGTGAGCATTGAATTAGATGCGCTGCAAGGTACAGACTTAGAAGTGCTATTCAATGAAGAGCTTGGCGCAGTATTACAAGTTCGCAATGACGACATCGCTGCGGTTGAAGCGGTATTTGCCGAGCACGGTATTGCTGATATTGCACATCGCATCGGTACGCTAAACGGTGAAGACAAGGTTATCTTTACTCGTGGCGGTCAGGCAGTACTTGAAAATACTCGCACAGAGCTTCGCACTATCTGGGCTGAGACAACTTACCAGATGCAAGCACTACGTGATAACCCAGATTGCGCGAAGCAAGAGTTTGACGCTAAGTTCGATGACAAAGATCCGGGCCTTAACGTTAAACTAAGCTTTGATCTAAACGAAGATATCGCAGCGCCTTACATTGCAAAAGGGGTGAAGCCTCAAGTTGCCATCTTGCGTGAGCAAGGCGTTAACTCACATATCGAAATGGCGGCAGCATTTAACCGTGCTGGCTTTGCGGCAATCGACGTACACATGAGCGATATCCTTGAAGGTCGCTTAACGCTAGAGCAATTCAAAGGCCTAGTGGCATGTGGTGGCTTCTCATACGGTGACGTTTTAGGTGCTGGTGAAGGCTGGGCTAAATCAATCCTATTCCATGACTCAGCACGCGAGCAATTCCAAGGCTTTTTCCAACGCCAAGATACCTTCAGCTTAGGTGTATGTAATGGTTGTCAGATGCTTTCTACATTGAAAGAGCTGATCCCTGGCACGGAAAACTGGCCACGTTTTGTCACCAACAAGTCAGAGCGTTTTGAAGCGCGTTTCAGCTTAGTTGAAGTACAGCAAAGCCCGTCAATCTTCTTTGATGGCATGGCTGGCTCTCGTATGCCAATCGCGGTATCACATGGTGAAGGCCATGCTGAGTTTGCAAGCGAAGCGGCGGTACAAACGGCACTGAATTCTGGTTCAGTTGCTGTGAAGTTTGTTGATAACTACGGTAATCCAACCACTCAGTACCCAGCTAACCCGAATGGCTCTCCTGCTGGTATTACGGGCATGACGTCAACAGACGGTCGTGCAACGGTGATGATGCCGCACCCTGAGCGTGTATTCAGAGCTGTAGCAAACTCTTGGCACCCAGATGAGTGGCAAGAAGATAGCCCTTGGATGCGTATGTTCCGCAATGCGCGCAAGCTAGTAGGCTAACGCGACATATATTTGAAAAAGGTCACTTCGGTGGCCTTTTTTATTCATGGCTCGATAATTATCTATCGGGTACACTGAGAGGGAAATACCAATCATATTTTAGGGATACGAATGAAAAAATGGCTTTGGAGCTTAGTGTTGATACTCAGTGTTTTAGTGGGTGTTTACCTTGCCAGAGTTCCTTTGTCGCTCTGGGCCATTAAACATTTTATACCCGTTAATGAACTTCAGGTCAGTTGTCTTGACTGGCGCTTGTCGGGCTTCAATCGTATCCATATTACAAAAGCATGTGTGCGAACAGATGCGTTTAATGCCCAGCTTTATGATGCGCAACTAAGCATGCAACAAGTCAATATTGAAAAAGCGGACATGCAACTTCTTCCGCCCAAAAAGTCAGATGCAACTAAGCCACAGCGCCTTGCATTGCCACTCGACATCACCAGACCCCAAGTGCGTATTGCCGAGCTTTCCATATCTGGCGAGCCATTACCAAAACCTCTAGTTGTGTCGATTTCGGAATCCGAGCTGAATCAATTTGTAGTAGCAGGTGACATCGCTGCAGAAGTCACGTTGCAGCCAGAGCGTATTGCTGCAAATATTGACCTTAGTGGCGAGTACCTCAGCGCTTTGTTACCTCCTCAGATCCAAGCCCTTTCAGGAACTAGCCAACTTGAATTCGATGGTCTAGCTATGGACACAGAGCTAGAACTTGAAACTTTAGTGGCGCTTGAACAGGCTGAGTGTAAAGGTACCGTTGCGTATATAGGCGCTGTGTCAGGGCGGTATGATTTAGCCACGCAGCAGGGGAAGATAGCACTTGCCGAGCCGATTTCAGCGAAATCAACGCTTGATTGTCTTACTTTTGAATATAGCAAACTGTTACCGACCACTTGGCAGCTTCGTATACCGAGTGAAATTACTATTTCTGCGGATTCAATCGCGACAGATTTACTTGAAGTGACAGGTAAAGATAAACCGTTACAGCTTGAAGTTAACGAGTTGGCAGTCGACTTAACTGAGCCTTTCGTCAATGGTGATATTCGCCTTGAACTTTCCGATGATAAGTGGGGCGCGCATACACTGGCTGGAGCGCTTAGTGCGCGGCCAAATTTTGTTAATATGAGCGGGGAAATCACAAGTGACCTTCAAAAGCTTACACTGCAAGATGTTATTGCTGAGAATCTCGAGCTCAATAGCCGCTTCAAAATATTGGGTGATCCAACCGAGCTAATTACAGTTGAGGCTCAGCCGAGCATATTCTCAACCCAGTTGTCGACATCAGGCTTAGTGATTGATAATCCATCTTTGACGCTTGATTTACATGCGCAGCTAGATGTGCCAAAACTCAAAAGTGGACATCTACTACACAGAGTCTTACCTGAAGGAATGAGTTTTGCGATAACGCTTGATTCAAAACTGCAAAACCTGAGTGTTGAGAATGTAACAGCAAAACAGAGTGCATTGAGCGGGCGAGTTGTGCTTGAGCCTACACATGATTTTGATATCAACCTCACCTTAACCAGTGCACAGATACAACAGCAGAGTTATAAACTGAATGAGTTTGCGCAGACACTGCACTGGCAAGGCTCAGTCGCGACCGGAGAAATCTTTTCAACCTTGTCGGGCAATACTAAGGTAGCAGAAGTTAACTTAGCTGATCTCAGTATGAAAAACGTGAGCATTGACAGCAAAGGGCAGCAAAGCCGCGGATTGATGGCGTCACATGTGATTAATATTGATGGTGTAAAGGCGTTGCTTGAGCATCAATATTCAAGCTTAAAACATCCAGCACAATTACATGTGCCCACACAGCAGCTCACTCAACTTCAGCCATATATTGACGCGCTTTTACCGAACTTAAAAATTACCCATGGTAACTTCTATGCAGTACTCGAAGGGGATTTATCCACGCGCATATTTACCTTAGATGGGGGCATTCAAAACGGCTCTGCGTTATTTAATGAACGGCTTATTCAAAATGCAACGATTGATGTCTTTGGTCTATTAAGTTCAGCTAATATTCAACTCAAGCCAACCACACTGAGTGTTGAAGAGTTGAGAGCTGGTGTTATCGTTCAAGCAATAACAGGCCAACTACTCAGCGAAGCAGGCGTGGCTAAACTGAAAGATATTAACGCACAGGTTTTTGCCGGTAACGTGGGGATTGATGAAGTTAGTTTGGTCTCAACGCCGCAGGTCGTTCAGGTATCGCTAGATAAACTGAGTTTGGACCTTATTGCCGCCTCTGGGCATGATGCAGGCGTTGAGCTGAAAGGGCTAATCTCAGGGATATTACCAGTGCAACTCTCTTCATCGGGTGTGCGAATTGACTCTGGTCAAATACACAGTGTTGGTGAAGGACTGTTAAAGGTTGAAAACAATGCATCAATTAATGCGCTAAAAGAGCAGCAACCTAGCTTACAAACGGTGATCGGTGTACTTGACGAGTTGACCATTGAGCAATTGAGTAGTGGCGTAAATTTAAGTGAAGACGGCTGGTTGGACTTAGATGTTAAAATTACAGGAATTAACAAACGCCAACAACAACCAGTAAACTTTAACTATACACACTCAGAAAATGTGTTTACCTTATTACGAGCCCTACGCTTGAGCGACGAGATTACGCGCGAAGTGGAAAATGCGTTAAATAAAGAGGAGCGTTAGTGAATGAAATGGATGCTAGTGATATCAGCTTTATTGGTATTGAGCGCTTGTACTCATAAGGTGCAAGTAGAAACCAAAGAGCCTATTACGATTAACTTAAATGTAAAAGTAGATCATGAGATCCGCGTGAAGGTGGATAAAGAACTCGACAATTTATTCAGCGAAGACAGCGAGCTATTCTAAGGAGGATTTATGAAGCTAAAAGCAATCTCTACCCTAATTATTGGGCTCAGTATGAGTTTCGCCGCATTCGCAATTTCCATTGACGATGCTAAATCACAGGGTTTAGTTGGCGAAACTACATCGGGCTATCTTGGTGTGGTTAAAAATGGCCAAGGTGTACAGCAGCTAGTTGATGAAGTGAATGAAAAGCGCAAAGAAAAATACCAGCAATTAGCGAAAAAGAACGGTATTACCCTTGAGCAAGTGGAAGCCTTAGCTGCTAAAAAAGCGTATAACAAAACGCATTCAGGCCATTATATTCAAGTCAATGGCAGCTGGGTGAAAAAGTAATACTTCCAAAATATTACAAGAAAAGGCTGGCTAAACCAGCCTTTTGACTATTTAAGCTTGTGGCACTGCTGAAGCAAATGCTGCCAAAACGCTTCCCCTTTACGTCTTGCGAGGCGAATATTATTTTCTGGGATCTGTTCAGGATCGTTATAGTCTTCTAACGCTTGAGCCATACTTTCTTCGCGGATCAAGTGGAGCGTTGGGTAGGGCGCGCGGTTAGTGTAGTTTGCTGCGTCATGCTCATCACTATCAGCGAAAACATAATCTGGGTGAAAAGTAGCAATTTGATAAGTGCCTTCAAACCCTTGCGCTACTAATAAAGCGTTTGCTAGGTCGACGAGATCCAAAAAGTCGTCAAAATTGCTAAAACCCTTATCAAATATAACTAGTGTTGTTTCTCGCTCTGACTCATGGTTTAACTCTGAGCACTGCTCCAACATATCCATCACGGCATCGTCGTGGCTTATTGCTTGAGACACGAAATAATGGATACTGTTATTTTCAACTTCCTGTCGAGCAAACGGGCAAAAGTTGTATTTCACAATGACTTGGCTAACCCAGTTTTGCATTGTAGAGATGACTGTATTCATGAATTATTCCAAGCTCTTATTGATTAGTTTCATGGTTTTAGCAATAGCTCCGGTATTTTCAACTAGTACCGATTGAGCGTTAGCACCGATTTGCGTTCGAAGCGATTTATCTTCAAATAGCGTAACAATTTGAGCGGCAAGCTTGTCCGCATTATCGACGATGATGGCACCTTGTTGCGCTAATAGTTGAGGGTATATATGCGCAAAATTATAGGTATGTGGGCCGGTTAAAATTGGTACACCATGAGCCGCCGCTTCTAGTGGGTTATGACCGCCGCGTTCAATCAAGCTACCACCAATATAGGCGATATCGGCACTGCCAAATAGCCACTTTAATTCCCCTAAAGTATCCGCTAACAAGACCGAAGCTTCTGCGTTTATACCGTTACTACTCTTTCTGGTAAAAGCGATCTCTTGTTCATTGAGGTAGTCAGCAACCGCTTGAAACTGCTCGGGATGGCGAGGCGCGATAATGAGTAACGCATTACTTACTTGCTTTAATACTCGCTGATGTGCAGCAATGATTTGCTCATGCTCCTTAGGATGCGTAGATCCTGCAAGCCAAATTAACCGCTCGGGGTAACCTATTCGGAATTGTCTTGCCTTTGCAATTTCTTCTTCAGTGACAGAGATATCAAACTTGATTGAACCGGTAATGTGAAGCTTAGATTGAACGAGCCCAAGCTTGATGAAGCGATTGCCGTCTTCTTCATTATGGGCTGCAAGTAGGTCTATGTTGCTGATCAGGCCTTTCGTTAACCAAGCATGCTTTTTATAACCTTGGTATGATTTTTCAGAGAGTCGGGCATTGACTACCAAAGTTTTACATTGGTTTTGTTTGGCGTAATGAAAAAGATTAGGCCATAGCTCAGTTTCCATCACAATAAGGAATTTAGGCTTCAAGGTAGTGAAGAATTTTCTGACCGCAAAAGCAAAATCTATGGGTAAATAACAGACATGTACCTGAACATTGTTGTGAAAAGCTTTTGTTATCTCTTCTCTACCTGTCGGGGTGTTACAAGTGACAATGATTGGAGCCGCAGCTTGTTCTGTAAGTACTGATTTTATGAGGGGGGTGGCTGCAAGCACTTCCCCAACGGAGGCGCAATGGATCACAACAGCATGTGGTGGCAGCTTGTTTAGGCTAAAGCCGAAGCGCTCTGTAAAGTGAGTTCGATAGTCAGGGCTTTTCCTACCTCGAATAAAATACAGATAACTCAATAAAATAGGTGCTAATACTAGCAACAATAAGGAATATAGTCGGCGCGCCATAGGAGTCGCTTAAGCTCAAAAATCAGTATTTTACCTTGTTCCAAGGCGAAATTGAATGAACAACACAATTTTACACAGTTCAATAGATGCCTATGGGCTTTTGGTTTGGTAGTATTTAGCGCATTAAAAGTAATGGAATAACAAAATGAATTTAGCTCGAGTACTCGCTTGCTGTAGTTTATTAGCTTCGAATCTCGCTTTTGCGAGCCCCACAGCTTATTTACCCATTGGACAAGATCCGCTGTTGGAATATCAAATCGATAAGATGTTTGCGTTGACCGTTGGTATGCCTATGGCAAAGCCTTACCGTATCAGTGAAATCAAGATGCATTTGATGAAGCTTAGGCATATTGATGCCACATTACAGCAGAGTATTAGTCAGGGGATAGCGCCTTATCTGCAGAATGATGCGTTGACGCAAAGGTCGATAACACTACGTGTTGATAGCGGTGAAGAAAAGCAAATAGCCAACGACAGAGGAAATTACAGTGGTGAATATGCTGAATTGGGACTCGGTGGTGTTTGGCGTGGAAGCGAATCAAGCATTTTACAAATCGGTGCTGAGTATCGAGTAGATGCAAACAAGCTTGTTCCATACAATACTTTTTATGGTATGTCCTACGGTAATTTGCAGCTTAATTTAGGATATAAGGAACATTGGTTTTCACCATTTAAGCATTCGGCTCAAGTATATTCCAATAATGCTAGACCCTCATTATCAGCTTCTTTGGGTTTAGTTGTGCCTATTAGAAATTGGTGGAACTTCGATTTTGAACTGTTTTACTCTGAACTTGAGAAAGTCCATGACGGGATTCGTTTTCAAGGCACGCTTCACGATGGAACGCCTAAAATAGCGGGTAGTCATTTTAGTGTAGAGCCATTAGCTGGATGGAAAATCGGTCTAAACAGAGTCATGCAATTCGGAGGCGGGCCCAGAAAAGTAGATTTTAAGGACTTCATTAAGGCTTATTTTGACCCTGTTGGAAACGATAATAAGATAGGTGATCTCACCCAAGATGATGAACTAGGCGATCAGTGGGCAACGATCACGACCAGCTTTACCACAAATTACGGCACTCAAGCACAATGGTATTTAGAATATGGTGGCGAGGATAGCGATAACCATAAAAATTATTTGTTTGGTAATACGGTTGTGAATGTTGGTGTTTTTCTCCCTCAATTGACTTCAACGACTTCATTACGCTATGAGTTTACTGATATGGAAAGCTTATGGTATGTAAACGAAATTTACGATACTTATGGCAATACGATCGACGGATTTGGCGTTGGGCATTTTGCTGCAAACCATCGCCAGTTTGATGATGGTGCACCGACGCAAATTCACGTTTTAGAAGGTACTTACCAATCAGATTATCGTTCATTATGGAGAGCTAAGCTTTCAGTTATCGATAATGAAAGTAATTATTTGAATGAACTTGGTGAGCTTGGCGCAGAGTACGAACGTGGCTACGAGTTTGAGCTGGCACATATTGGCGAAGCTTATAGCAAGCAAGTAGAAACTAAATTAACCTTGGGTAAAGATGTCTTCGGTGAGAATTACACTTGGTTATCAGTCCATGTATACTGGTAGGTATCACGCGGGACAAGCATAGAATAGTTTAGGAACAAATATGTCATTGAATGAACAAGTAGCACAAAGCTACTTAGCAAGCTTACAGCGCCATGTTGATGTTTTTGAAACAATGGCAAACTATCACCAAGAATGTGTTGAGCTACTTGAAGCATGCCAAAGCACATTAGCAGCCGGTGGTAAGGTCATTTGGTTTGGTAATGGTGGCAGCGCGGCAGATGCGCAGCATCTAGCTGCAGAATTTGTGGTGCGTTACAAATTAGAGCGTGGTCCTTTGGCTTCGATTGCATTAACTACCGACACCTCAATTTTGACCGCGCACAGCAATGACTATCACTTTGACTCCGTATTTGAACGTCAGGTTCAGGCACTTTGTAAACCGGAAGATATGGTGATTGGTTTAACCACATCAGGCACGAGCCCTAATATCAATTTGGCACTTCAAGCCGCAAATGAAATTGGCGCGTTTACTGTTGCGCTGACTGGTAGAACCGGTGGCAAAGTGAAGGACATTGCTAAATTACCGATTATTATCGCAAACGACGAGACCGCGCGTATTCAAGAAGCGCATATGTTTATTGGTCACTGGTTATGCGAAGCGGTCGATATGCTCGTTGCGGCGGAGCAAAAGGCATGAATTTAGCAGCACTCCAACAGCTAAATCAAGCCAAAGTATTGGTAGTTGGTGATGTTATGTTGGATAGATACTGGCATGGAGATACCGGGCGTATTTCTCCAGAGGCTCCTGTACCTGTGGTTAAAGTCAGCGCGTTGGAAGATAAGGCTGGTGGTGCAGCGAACGTTGCCAAAAACATCGCTCACCTAGATGGCAAGGTGGGTTTGCTTGGACTTATCGGCGAAGATGATAATGGTAAAACGCTTGAGGCTATCCTTACCAAAGAAAACATTGAATCTAGCTTAGTTAACGTTGTTGAGCTGCCGACTATCGCGAAAATGCGTGTGATCAGCCGTCATCAGCAAGTGGTCAGACTCGATTTAGAAGAGCCCTTTCAGTTATCTCACAGTCAACTACTACTTGAGCGTCTTAAGCAAGTAGTTGATAAGTATGACTTTGTGTTATTTAGCGACTACAACAAGGGAGCTCTGTGCGCCATTTCAGAAATGATTGCGGTTGCTAAAGCCGCTGGTAAAACGGTACTTATTGACCCTAAAAATAGTGACTTGAGCCTCTATCAAGGTGCTGATTTTATCACGCCTAACTTAAACGAATTTAAACTCGCTGGTGGAGATACAAGCTGCGAAGAAGCACTCACCTCTAGTGCGCGCGAACTACTGAAAACATCAGGGATCGGGGCTATGTTGCTGACTCGCTCCGAGCAAGGCATGTCTTTGATAACCAGTACTGAAAAGTTTGATTTCCCAGCTCAAGTACAGGAAGTCAGCGATGTTACGGGGGCGGGCGATACCGTGATCGCCACACTTACGACGATGTTAGGCGCAGGAATGTCCGCTAAAGACGCGGTGGAAGTAGCAAATATTGCCGCTGGCATTGCAGTGAGTAAACTAGGCGCTGCAACGGTGTCACCGGAAGAATTGAGTCGCAAGCTGGGTCAATATCTTAGAGAAACGGGTGAACACTACCAAACGCCATTTGAAGAAGTGCTTAAGCACATTACTTTTGCCAAGCAAAATGGCGAAACCATTGTGTTTACCAACGGCTGCTTTGATATTCTCCATGCAGGCCATGTACGTTATTTAGCGCAAGCTAAAGCGATGGGCGACAGACTCGTCGTTGGGTTAAATAATGATGAATCGATCTCGCGTCTCAAAGGACCTGAACGCCCAATCAATCCATTGAAAGAGCGGGCTATGGTGTTATCTGCACTCGCTTCTGTGGATTGGGTTATTCCGTTTGGCAGTGTTGAAGAAAATGACACACCAGCTAAGCTGATAGAAATGGTCAGCCCTGACATTTTGGTCAAAGGTGGTGACTATAAAGTAGAAGATATTGCAGGTGCAGAGCATGTGCTTAATCAAGGTGGAAAAGTCGAGGTGTTAGCATTTTTGGATGGCTGCTCGACTTCCAATGTGATTAAAAAGGCACAGCTACAAAAAAGTTAACGTGCGCTGCGATAGGCTTGCATTAATACTTGCCACTGATTTTCATCAAAATAAAAGGTCGGCCATTTGCCGGCCTCTTTTTTAAATGAACGTTGCAAACGCTCCATGTTTGCGTGCTGCCAACTTGAGTTTGGCTGCATGATTTTGCCCTTATCAAAATCAATTAGAAATACTTTGCCGTTGGCATCAAACAAAATATTGTTGATGTTCAAATCATCATGATAGGCGCCGGCTTGATGAAACTGAGCAATGGTGTGGCCGATACTTTCTAGTTCATTTGTACCAAGCGCTCTTGCTTGCAAAATTTCGCAAACACTGGTGGCATCAGACACTGCTTCGGTCAAAATATCTGCACGATAAATACCAAAATGAAGCGATATTCTTGCGCCAAGTGGTGTTGGGACTGGTAAACCTTGTAGTTGTAGTTGCTCTAGCAAAGCAAACTCTTGATATACGCGAGTATTTTCTAGTTTGGTAAAAATATACTGATCACTTAACAGCTTGCCGATTAAGCCACCACGATAATAGTGCTTGAGTACCGCGATGCCTTGATTAAAGCGCACGAACCACGCCGTTGCTCGGCCTTCTTTCGAGCCGACAATCGCATTATTTTTCTGCCAATATTCAGGGTCAAACATTTCTTCTGAAACATCATAATCTAGGGTTGAAGGCGTTAGTAAATAGCACTGCGGCTGTTTGGTGATTTGCACAATATAGGATTCTTAAGAGTCAATTGTGACATTCTAACGATTTTTCACCCTCAGTGAAACTTGCAAACTTGTTTGATTAATTTAAGATCAAGCGCTTGTTACTTTCCATGAGAACTATTGTTTTGAGCAAATCCTTGACCTCTATTTGTATTTTGCGACTTTCTGCGATTGGCGACGTGTGCCATGCAGTGAGTGCTGTACAGGCGATCCAACGCGCACATCCGCAAGCGAAAATAACGTGGGTGATAGGTAAAGTGGAAGCCATGTTGCTGGCTGACCTACCCGGTGTTGAGCTCGTCGTATTTGACAAAAAGCAGGGTAAAGCCGCGCTCAAGGCGTTAAAGGCAAAGTTCAAAGGGCAAAAGTTTGACGTATTACTACATATGCAGGTTGCGTTAAGAGCCAACCTTGTTGCGCGAGTTATTCCTGCAAAGCAAAAAATAGGCTTTGATAAAGGGCGCTCTAAAGAGTTACACAGTTTGTTTATTAATAAGCGGATCGCACCTCAACAGTCGCCACATGTGCTCGAGGGTTTCCAAAACTTTGCCCGTGCAATTGGTGCTGAGTGCGGTGAGCCAACATGGCAGATGCCAGTGACGGCAGCTCATCGAGCTGCGGCAAAATCGCTATTACCTGAAGGCAAGGTTTTTGTGATATCGCCTGCGGCAAGTAAAGCCGAGCGCAATTGGCTTCCTGAGCGTTATGCGAGGGTTGCAGATCATGCTGCTGCATTGGGGTTTCAGGTGGTGATAACGGGTGGCCCAACGGAACTTGAGCAAAACTTAGCAGCCGAAATTCAACAACACAGCCAAGCTGAGTTATTAAACTTAGTGGGAAAAACTGATTTGAAAACTCTACTTTGTGTACTGGAGCAAGCCGAATTGGTGTTAGCACCTGATACCGGGCCTGCTCATATGGCTGTGACAGTTGGAACGCCGGTGATCGGTTTATATGCTCACTCCAACCCAACTCGCACAGGGCCATATCTGTATCAAGACTATGTAGTTGAGGTTTATCATCAAAACCTCATTGCGCAAAAGGGTAAAACTGCTGAGCAATTGCCCTGGGGAACACGGGTAAAAGGTAGCGAACTCATGTCTCAAATTTCCGTTGAAGCCGTAATTGCGATGTTTGAGCGGGTAACAAAAGAGCAGGGGATCGTGACTAATGCATAAGGCTGTATTTTTAGACAGAGACGGCGTTGTTAATAAAGATCACGCCTATGTTCATAAAATCGCGGATTTTGAGTTTATCGATGGGGTATTCAGTGCCTGCCAAGCATTTAGCAAAGCCGGTTATAAAATTGTGGTCGTGACGAATCAGTCGGGCATTGGCCGAGGTTACTATAATGAAGCACAATTTCACGCGTTAAGCGAGTGGATGTGCGCGCAGTTTATGGCGCATGGTGTTGACATCGCTGGTGTTTATTTTTGTCCTCACCACCCTGAAAAGGCACAAGGCCCATATAAAGTAGAGTGTGACTGTCGTAAACCAAAACCCGGGATGCTGCTGCAAGCGATAGCTGAGCATGACTTGGATCCTGCGCAAAGTATTATGATTGGTGATAAAGTCTCAGACATCAAGGCTGCCCGCGCCGCTGGCGTAAAAACAGCCATTTTAGTTGAGTCTGGGCAGAGTTTTAGTCAAGAGCAACAACAGCTCGCGGATAAAGTATGTGCTTCGTTGGCGGAGGTACCAGCCGTACTATGTGTGTCTGAGTAAAATAAAGTTTGCTGCCAGTTGTCGCAAATCGTGCATTTATTGTGTGAACCTTTTAAAATAAAGATATCTTTTAATGTACCAGGTATGATTGAATTGGTACGTTCCAATTAACTTGAGCTAATTAGCACAAGCGTTAACTTCTGATAGTGAGAATGACAACCGCCTATGGCGATACGTAGCTTACTATCACCGTGCAAAAAATGGAGACTCCCAGATGAGAGCATCGGCCTTCTACAGCCAGCTTCAGCAACAAATTGAAGAAGTAAAAGCTGAAGGATTATATAAAAAAGAGCGTATTATCACTTCTCAGCAGCAAGCTGAAATTGCAGTATCGACTGGCGAAAGTGTAATTAACTTCTGTGCAAACAACTATCTAGGTTTGGCGAATCACCCAGAGCTAATTAAAGCGGCGCAGGGCGGCCTTGATGACCATGGTTTTGGTGTCGCGTCAGTGCGCTTTATCTGTGGTACGCAAGATATTCACAAAACGCTTGAAGCAAAGATCAGTGAATTTCTAGAAACAGAAGATACTATCCTTTACTCTTCATGCTTTGATGCCAATGCTGGTTTATTCGAAACTATCTTAGGCCCTGAAGATGCAATTATCTCGGACTCATTAAATCACGCTTCTATCATTGATGGTGTGCGTTTATGTAAAGCTAAGCGTTTCCGCTACGCTAACAACGATATGGCTGATCTTGAGCAGCAGTTAATAGCAGCTGATGAAGCCGGTGTGAAAACCAAGCTTATCGCCACCGATGGCGTATTCTCAATGGATGGCGTTATTTGTAACTTAAAAGCGGTTTGTGACTTAGCGGATAAGTACGATGCATTAGTGATGGTTGATGATTCACACGCGGTGGGCTTTGTTGGTGAAAATGGCCGCGGAACACCGGAATACTGTGGTGTATTAGACCGAGTGGATATTATTACAGGAACGCTTGGTAAGGCGCTTGGCGGTGCGTCGGGCGGTTATACCTCTGGTAAGAAAGAAATCGTAGAGTGGTTACGTCAGCGTTCACGCCCTTATTTATTCTCAAACTCGCTAGCGCCTTCAATTGTTACTGCTTCAATCAAAGTACTAGACATGATGAAAGAAGGCGATGCCCTACGTGCTAAACTATGGGATAACGCAGCGTACTTCCGTACTAAGATGGAAGCTGTTGGCTTTACTTGTGCGGGTAAAGATCACGCTATTATTCCGGTTATGTTAGGCGATGCTAAAGTAGCCTCAGAAATGGCTGACAGACTGCTAGCTGAAGGGATCTATGTGATCGGTTTCTCTTATCCTGTCGTGCCAAAAGGTCAAGCTAGGATCAGAACACAAATATCAGCTGCGCATACGACTGAGCAGCTAGACAAAGCAATCGAAGCCTTTACCCGTATTGGTAAAGACCTAGGCGTCATTTAATTTTGCCACCGGCATTAAGCTGGTGCAGCTAACGAGCGAATACTATGAAAGCATTATCCAAGTTGAAAGCTGAAGAAGGAATTTGGATGGCGGATGTGCCAAAACCGGAAGTAGGGCACAACGATCTATTGATCAAAATCCGTAAAACAGCAATTTGTGGTACCGACGTACACATCTACAAATGGGATGAGTGGGCACAAAACACGATCCCAACTCCAATGGTTGTGGGACACGAATACGTAGGTGAAGTGGTCGATATGGGCCAAGAAGTGCGTGGTTTTAGCATTGGCGACCGAGTGTCTGGTGAAGGTCATATCACATGTGGTCATTGTCGTAATTGTCGTGCAGGTCGTGTCCATCTATGCCGTAACACCATTGGGGTAGGCGTTAACCGCGAAGGTTCATTTGCAGAATATCTGGTTATTCCTGCTTATAATGCGTTTAAGATCCCTGATAACATCTCTGACGAACTCGCTTCTATCTTCGACCCATTCGGTAATGCAGTGCACACCGCATTGTCGTTTGACTTAGTTGGTGAAGACGTACTCATTACTGGTGCTGGCCCAATTGGTATTATGGCTGCGGCGGTGGCCAAACACGTTGGTGCGCGTCATGTGGTGATCACAGATGTAAACGAATATCGCCTTGAACTTGCCACTAAAATGGGTGCTACACGAGCAGTAAATGTTGCGAGCGAAAGCCTAGAAACTGTCATGAAAGACCTTGGTATGACAGAAGGGTTCGATGTTGGACTTGAAATGTCAGGTGTTCCTTCTGCATTTAAAGGCATGTTAAACAGCATGAACCATGGTGGTAAGATTGCAATGCTGGGCATTCCTCCTTCTGATATGGCGGTGGATTGGAACCAAGTGATCTTCAAGGGTCTAGTGATCAAGGGAATTTACGGCCGTGAAATGTTTGAAACTTGGTACAAAATGGCAAGTTTGATCCAGTCAGGCTTAAATCTTGATCCAATCATTACACATCAGTTCCATGTTGATGACTTCCAGACTGGCTTTGATACGATGATTTCAGGGCAATCAGGTAAAGTTATTCTGAATTGGGATTAATGCTCAACTTTGCTTAGTGCATGAATGAGTAGTTATAATAGAAAGACGGCTAGGTCGATAAGGCTTAAGCCGTCTTTTATTTTTTTAGTTTTAAATGGATAACACATGTCTTTTAAACATATTTCAGTAGCAGACACACAAGCGCTTTTAGGCAATGATGATGTTGTGATAGCAGACATCCGTGATGAAAATACTTTTGTACAAGGGCATATTCCGGGGGCTGAACATTTATCTAATGCTAATCTTGCGCATTTTATGCAGGAGAAAGAGTTTGACCAACCCATTGTTGTGGTGTGTTATCACGGTATCTCTTCACAAGGCGCGGCCAACTATCTAGTAGAGCAAGGCTTTGAAGATGTTTACAGTATGGATGGCGGTTTTACGCAGTGGGCAAGTGAGTTGCCAAACGAGATTGAAAAGTGAAGTTAATAGCCCATTATCACAATGCACGACTAGCACAAGGTGCAGTCGATTATTTTAAGACGCAAGGGATTTATTGTGTTTTGCAAAGTCACGATGGGCAACAAGTTGAAGTTTGGCTAGAGCGTGGTGATGAAGCGCTTGCTATGCGTCTTTGGCAAACGTTTTTGGAGCAACCCGAGGCAGAGTTATATCAAGCGGCTTCTTGGCAAACAGGAAGTACACAGGGGTTATTTAGCTACCAAGGCCAAAACTTAAACTTAGCACGGCGCTTTTTGGGATTAAACTGGTTATTACAGAGCGTTTTTGGTGTCAGTATTATTATTTTTGTCGCCATGTTATTTGGTGACGCCAATGGCATCTTTTCTGCACTACGCTTCTCCCTAGATAAACCTTGGACTTGGATAGCACCTACACTCATACATTTTAGCGCCATACATTTGATTTTTAATTTAAGCTGGTGGCTTCACCTTGGAGCGCAGATTTCAGAGAAACTAGGACTCTGGGCGTTAGTTTGCATCTACTTTGTAACTGGCTTAACCAGTAATTTTATGCAGTTCCTATTTGTTGACGCTAATTTTGGTGGACTAAGTGGCGTGGTCTACGGACTACTAGGCTTTTGCTGGGTAATTGGTCATCGAAATCCTGCGGGAGCCGCTTTGGTCTCTAAGCCTGTTATTGGTTTTATGCTGCTTTGGATGCTGTTTGGATTTACGGATATGTTTTTCATCAACATGGCTAACTGGGCGCATTTGTTCGGATTGCTATCAGGTATGTTGGTTGCGGTATTTTGGCCTATCAACAGGCTGCTCAAAGAAAACAATTAATTATGTATCCTAACTCGGGAGCAAGCGCTTCCGAGTTCTTGTGTGAGTTGATTCAGTTAGTGATATAAATATTTAGTAAAAAGCACATCTCGAACAATTTCCTGCCCAGTTTCTTCTTTTAACAGTGTTTTTAGCTTTTCAGCACAGCGTTTTCTGATTTCTTCTCTGCCAGTCAATGACTTAATGGTTTCTTCGTTTTCTTTACTCAGGATCTGTACGATTGCATCTCTTAGTAAAGGTGTATGGTGTTCAACTACGGCAATATTTGCAACGTCATTCAACATTAGGTCAACGGTAACACGGACATAACCGAGCTTTTTGTTGGATTGACCTATGTAGTTTGTGATGATATCTGGCTCAAATCCGTAATACCCAATAGTTGAGTCCGCTTTTACAGGGGAAGCCGTGGTTAATGCAATGCATAATGTGAGTACAACAGCCAACAGTCTCATGTTTAATTAGGTATCCTAATACAAATTACTTTTTACTTAGTTTATACATAATTGCGTTGATTTTACAGGTAGCTTCAATACAAACATAAACTTTTTAGAAAGCCTCTGCTCTGCTATTATGACCGCGGATTTTTAAAACGGAAATAGAACGTTGCCTTTGCAATTACCCTTAGAGCTCCCTTGGCTGAAGAACACACAGTTGGTGGATGTTGAGCCAGCACTTTCTCCTTACTTACTAGAGACCCAATCTCTAACCGCAAAACTAAAAGAAGCTTGTGATAAGTTTTCAGTGACTGTGCTTGCCAATGGGTTTAGCTGTGTACCAAATGCGTTACGTATGGAGCTTTCTGAACAGGTTTGGTGCCGAGAAGTAACGTTGAATTGTAATGGTAAAGTGGCTGTATTTGGACAGAGTTGGCTCAATGAGGAAGCATGTATTGTCGGAATGGATGCAATTGGTGAGACACCTTTGGGTGAGTTACTGTTTACTGATTCAAATTGGCAGCGCGGAACCCTTGAGTATCTTCGCTTATCTACTTCCGACTATCCGGCGCTGATTGAACTTATGGCACCCACAACTGGCGTCGCCCCAGAGAGTTTATTTGCTAGAAGAAGCTGGTTTAAAAACGGCAAAGCAAAGATTTTAGTTTGTGAAGTCTTTATATCGGAAAGCTTTTATGATTGACCACCAGAAATGGCAGGCTTACAGCCAACTTATGCGATTAGATAAGCCAATCGGGACTTTACTATTATTGTGGCCAACGCTTTGGTCACTGTGGTTTGCAGCTGAAGGTGTTCCAAGTATTTGGCTTATTGTTATTTTTGCACTCGGTGTGTTTGTAATGCGCAGTGCGGGCTGTGTTATCAATGATTTTGCCGATCGCAAGGTTGATGGGGCTGTAAAGCGTACGGCGACAAGACCGCTTGCAAGGGGGGCCGTGACGAGTAAAGAAGCGCTAGGACTATTTGCCTTTTTGGTTGTAATCGCTTTTATTCTGGTGCTTTTTTTAAACTGGCAAACCATTGCATTATCCTTTGGAGCACTAGCGTTAGCCTCTGTTTATCCTTTCATGAAACGTTATACAAACTTACCTCAAATCGTACTTGGGGCTGCCTTTAGCTGGGCAATACCGATGGCTTTTATGGCAGTAAATCAAAATGTGCCAGTGCTTGCTTGGGTATTGTTTGTTGCGAATTTAATATGGACGGTCGCTTATGACACTATGTACGCTATGGTAGATAGGGATGATGATTTGAAGATAGGGGTAAAGTCTACTGCGATTTTATTCGGTAAATGGGATCTCCATATTATTGCGTTGCTCAACATCACATTTATCGCGATGATGGCGGCAGTTGGTGTAACGTTTGAGTTGAATCTCGTTTTTTGGTGCGGCTTACTTGCAGCCTCTGCGCTGCTTATTAGGCAACAATATGCCATACGCTACAGAGATAGAGACAGATGTTTTTGGGCTTTTTTAAACAATAACTATGTTGGTTTGGCGATTTTTGTCGGTGTCGTGCTGGGGTTTGTACCGCTCTAAAGCAGGTTATTAAAAACGGGCAAGTAATACAGATTATTTGCCCGTTTTTTAGCAACTAATAAGTTACTGTTTGCTTGCTAGATGAAGATGCTGCATCCTCAATTAGCTCAAGCAAGTGATTTATATGCGCATTCGAACCAACTTGGTGATTAGTTTGTACAATCAATTGCTCTCTGTCCAATGCCTTATTGGTTTTTAAGAAAACTAAGTTAGGATCTTGTGCGATAGTTTTTGAATGTTCGATACTCGCAATTGCAAAGCTATTGCTATTCTTCAAACCATCAATTACTTGTTCAATATTACCAATTTTAACGCTGGTTGATTTGTTTAACGAGTCAACGGCTTCATTAAGCATACTTTGTACTTGCTTCGACTGTGAGAAGCAGCCATACATAGGGTATTGCGTTAATTCGGCTTTTCTGATGCTGTCTTGATTTGCTAGAGGATGATTTCTCGAAACAAATAAAACTAACTGATCAGGCAGGTGAATATCACTCACTATGCTATTTGCACTTTGTAAATATACGCTGATATCAATCTCACCAAGTTGCAGCTTACGAGTAAGCTCCAACTCATCTTGCAACTGCATTTCGATCTTTACATTCGGGTACTGAGCTAAAAACTGACCGCAAGAAACTGGCACGATGCTGCTAGCTTGAGTCGTATAACCAATAATTAACTTTTGGTTATCACGGCCAAACAAACTTTGCTTAATGGTTTTCTTGGTTAGATCAAGTTCTGATAAGGTTGTTTTGCAATACTTTAAGAACAGCTCACCTTGTTCAGTCAGTTTTACTGAACGTGTTGAGCGTTTAACGAGTTCACAACCTATTTCATCTTCAAGGGTTTGGATGCTTCGAGTAAGCGCTGAAGTACTGATCTGGGTTTGTTCTGCGGCCTGTCTAAAATGTCTTAGATTACCTAATGCTACGAACTGCTCGAGTTGTTCAAATCTCATGTGAAATTCCTTTTAATTTCAACTAAAACACATTTATTACGTCTTTTCCCAATAATAATACACCAAACGGGAAAAAGAAAGTGAAGTTTTTACATTCTGATTACAAAGTTAGTCAGGATACCTGTCACGTATCTCAATAAATTGTTCCAGATTTTTTAGAAAAAGGTCAACCAATTTGGGTTCAAACTGTTTACCGCTCTGAGAATTTAGCAAATCTATTACTTTATCTAGTGGCCAAGCGGGCTTGTAACAGCGCTCACTCCCGAGTGCATCAAAGACATCCGCCAGTGCAGTGATCCTGCCAACGATGTTTATTTGCTCTCCCTTTAAACCTCTAGGATACCCTGAACCATCCCACTTTTCGTGATGTTGATGAGCGATTAATGCGCCACATTGCAAAATCTCATTTGTTGAATTTTTTAAGATTTCAAACCCTTGCTGCGCATGGGTCTGCATAATTATCCATTCTTCATCAGTGAGTTTTCCAGGCTTATTTAGGATTTGATCTGGAATACTGATTTTGCCAATGTCATGGAGCGGTGAGGCGAGTTTGATAATTTCTGCTTGGTAATGAGAGAGTCCATAAAGCTGAGCCAAAAGCATACTATAATGTGCCACACGTTTTACGTGTGAGCCCGTCTCTTTTGAGCGTTTTTCGACAGCTTCACCAAGGATATAAGAAAGCTCTTTTTGAGAATCTTTGACGGTTTCACGTAGCTTCAAGTTGTCATAGGCTAGTGCAATGTTGTTTGCAAAAAATTCAAGTAGCTGGAAGTCCATACTATGAAGTTCGCTATCTTTGCTCACGTAAATCATCGTTTCACTCCCTTCTTGTGAAGGGAAATAGCCAATATATTCGTTACGGGTTTTGATCGATGATTTTTTATTGTGTGTTTCAATGAACAGTTTTTGTACATTCTCTGGCAAAGTAACATTACTTGGTTCTACGCCAGCTCCTGAGGCCGCAAGGAGTTTAAATTTTGTCGGTTCATTTGCTTGGTGATTTACCGCTGCCGCACAATATATTTCTGAGTCAGATAATCCCATTACAGCGGATACATGGGATAATATAGTTGATGCAAAATCCTGAATATTGCTACACTTCAAAAAATTAGAAGATGCATCAATAATGCGTTCAAGTCCCATTTTGTGCTTTTCGATAGTTTGAATATCCCGATGAGCGCGCAAAGCAGAATAGAGTAGTGTTTTTAGCTTGACGGCTGTAAGCTCTGTTTTGTTCTTATAGTCATTAATATCGTAATCGCGAATGACTGATTCTTCTGGAGCTTCACCAGGCTGCCCTGTGCGCAGTACAAGACGAATATCAAAGTTTTCTAAGTCATCGCGGATATATCGCACTAAATCAAGCCCTGCATGATTACTTTCCATTACGACATCAATGAGGCCTACAGAGATATTCTGCTCCGTGTCCAAGATGGCTTTTGCTTCTTGTGCTGAGTAGGCGTGATGAAATCTCAGTGCTTTATTCTCGAATTTAAAGCCAGACAACACCAATTTAGTCACTTGGTGAATATCTTC
The DNA here is from genome assembly GCF_016695175.1 of Pseudoalteromonas sp. GCY. Classification (NCBI taxonomy): domain Bacteria; kingdom Pseudomonadati; phylum Pseudomonadota; class Gammaproteobacteria; order Alteromonadales; family Pseudoalteromonadaceae; genus Pseudoalteromonas; species Pseudoalteromonas sp. GCY. The sequence continues at coordinate 3,362,503 of NZ_CP068023.1, read as the reverse complement.
TTCATCATCTACAACCAGAATATCCCAGTAGGTATCGGCCATTTTATTTGTAGGGCTTTCTAGCACTTCATCTGAGAACAAAAATCCGCTCACAGATTGCTCCTCTTTTTATGCTGACTCAACGTTAGTATAGTCGGCAGTAACAAGGCCGCTAATCTTGTTGAGGTTTTTTCTCGATATTTTGCAATTCTAGTTCGATTGCATCGCAAGAAATGTGGATTTCATAAAGTGAAAGTAGCAATGACAACGTTAGGCTACAGAGGCTAGCACCAAACAATGTGACGCCAAGTAAGGATATTTCAAGGAACAAAGCAAACATTGAAGAAGTACATAGTAAAAAAGCGATTACGCCCCATACTTGCATTCGTCTGATCAATCTAATTCGTTTTCTTAAGTTTTCGATTTGTGCTTTAACCAAAGATCTTATGGTGTCGCCTTCTCGGGCGTTTAATTCACGGATCAATTGTGCGAGTACCAAAAAGCGATTGGTGTAAGCGAGTAGCAATAAAGAAATTGCTGGGAATAATAAGCCCGGTGTTGTTAGAGTCATAGTCGTATTTTAATGGAATAGCTTGATGTTTAAGTGTGATGATAATGAATGATTTTATCAAGAAACAAATGAGCACATTGAGTGCTAATTCAATAGTGAAGATAATGCAATGAGTGAACAGTCTTTTCATTGGGTGCAATTGTGCGCTATCAGTGGCTTTGTTGAAGCACATTTACTCAAAGGTCAACTAGAGCAAGCGAATATTCAGGTTCGCTTACAAGGTGAGCATTTGTCAGGCGCAATTGGTGAAATTCCAGCAGAGCAAGCTGCCATCAAGCTCTTTGTTTATGCAATAAAGTTACCCGAGGCTCAGGAAATATTGGTAAACTATAACAAATCACGTCATCGCAGTGCCGCCGAGCTGTCGGATTGGCTATGTAACCACTGTGCAGAATTAAATGGACCAGCGTTTGAATATTGCTGGCAATGTGGAAATAAGCATGAGCAAAGCAAATAACTTTCAAAGAATTAGAGAGTTAAATTATCTTCAAAAGGCAGTCTTAGGCGCTGCTATTATTGAGCGTATGTTGCCAAATTATTCACTATTTAGTGAGGCAACGGGTTTTGGCGACGAGCAAGTGCTCAGAAATGCGCTGAATTTAATCTGGGAGAAAATATTACTGCCAAAGAGCAAAATTAGCTTAGAAAAGCTGGTTGAAAAGGTAGAACCAAATGTACCTGAGCTAAGTGATTTTGATATGTTTGGTACCTATCCCGCAATCGACGTAGCTACAGCGCTGTTAGGCATGTTGCAAGGTCTAATGACAAAAGATGAACATGAGTTTGTTAGCGTTGCCAAAATTTCTCAGGCAACGGTGGCTAAGTACATCGAGTTTATGTTGATGGCGGAAGATATATCTCCAACGAATGATCTAGTCCGCGAACATCCGCAGATGCAGTATGAAATTGAAATCCTCGCTGAGCTTATTGAACATGTGGAAAATATGGGGCGTATTAGCAGCGAATCGGTGAAGTCGCTGAAAGCCTTGGCACTAGCTGACGGCCAAACAAATATTGGTTTGGAACTTGAGTAGTTGATTTCGTATAATCAGTGGCTGCAGTCAAGAGTTTGGAGAAAGTAACTTGCGTATTTTGGGTATAGAATCCTCATGTGATGAGACGGGTATTGCTATTTATGATGATGAGCAAGGCCTGTTGGCACATCAATTATATTCTCAGGTAAAAGTACACGCCGATTATGGTGGGGTAGTGCCTGAACTTGCTTCTCGTGATCATGTACGCAAAACAATTCCTCTGATTGAAGCTGCTTTCGCGGAAGCGGGTTGTGGTCCTGAAGACCTTGACGGCATTGCTTATACCGCAGGGCCGGGTTTGGTCGGTGCTTTGTTGGTAGGCACCTCAATTGGTCGCTCGTTAGCGTTTGGTTGGGGGATCCCAGCCGTTGCCGTACATCATATGGAAGGCCATTTGCTTGCTCCTATGCTTGAAGACGATAAACCAGAGTTCCCATTCGTCGCGCTGCTAGTCTCTGGTGGCCATACCATGATGGTCAAAGTCTCAGGTATCGGTGAATATGAGGTACTTGGTGAATCAGTGGATGATGCCGCTGGGGAAGCATTTGATAAAACCGCCAAGCTGCTCGGTCTTGATTATCCAGGCGGCCCAATGCTTGCGAAAATGGCGACACAGGGTCAAGCAGGGCGATTTACTTTTCCAAAACCGATGACAGACAGACCTGGTCTTGATTTTAGCTTCAGTGGATTAAAAACCGCAGCGGCAAACACGATTCGTAATGAAGGCGATGATGAGCAAACGAAAGCAGATATCGCTCATGCCTTTCAAACTGCGGTCGTAGAAACGCTAGCGATTAAATGTAAGCGGGCACTGAAAGAAACAGGCATTAAAAGCCTTGTGATTGCAGGTGGCGTCAGCGCCAATACTGAACTTAGGCAAAAGCTTGAGCGCATGATGCTTGGCATGAAAGGGCGAGTTTATTACCCGCGCACTGAATTTTGTACAGACAATGGGGCGATGATAGCTTATGCAGGAATGCAGCGCCTAAAATCAGGTCAGCATGCGCCACTTGATATGAAGACTAAACCGCGTTGGCCACTGGATAGTCTAGAAAAAGTCTAGTCTTTAGACTTTTTCCCCACCTTAGGCTCTTTACCACTTAAGAGCCTTTTAATATTTGCCCTATGACGAATAATAATCACCACAGTTAAAAAGCTCACCGGCACCGTATAAAGCGGTTTTATCCACCATGTGTAAAGTGGAGCAGCTGCGACCGCGACAATTGCTGCGAGTGAAGAGTAGCGTGTTAGCGCAAGCACCACGAGCCACGTACTAATCAATAGCCCACCTAATGACAAGCCAATGGGTAATAGCGCACCAAATGCTGTTGCTACCGCTTTACCACCGTTAAAGTGGAAGAAAATAGGATAAATGTGACCAAGGCATGCGCTTACGGCTATAGCACCTAACCACACAGGTTCTATTTTCAGAAAGTAGGCCCCCCACACTGGGATGGTTCCCTTTAAAATATCGAAGACGAGCACCAGCGCAGCTGGGATCTTTCCTCCCAATCTTAATACATTGGTTGCGCCTGGATTATTAGAACCATTAAAGCGTGGATCTGGCAGGTTGAATAACCGACACACCAGAATCGCTGAGGAAATCGATCCCAATAAATAAGCACATACGCACATTAAACTGATTAACACTGTCTTCCTTATTTTTTATTGCGTTGTTTTGGGCTATGATCGGCGGTCTTAAGTCCTGCACAGATCGCGAATTGCGATTAGAAAATGCGGGTGAATTACAGCGATAAACATGTTTGGAGTTTACATGGATAAAGTCTATATCTCACAGCTACACGTCGAAGCCATAATAGGAGTGTACGACTTTGAAAAAGAAAGTAAACAAAGCCTTTACTTTGATGTTGAGATGTTGACCGATATTAGCGCTGCCGCTCGCCATGACGATATTAATTTGGCGGTTGATTACGCCAAAGTGAGTGAGCGTATTATTGCGCATACCCAAGCAAAACCGGTTGAGCTTTTGGAAACTCTAGTCGAACAACTTGCTGCGATGATCCTAAATGAATTTAATGTACAACAAGTGCTTATAAAAGTGAGTAAACCTGCTGCCGTGCCACAAGCACAAACGGTTGGTGTAGAAATTGTGCGTAAGAAGTAGAATTATCATGGCACAAATTTTTATCAGTCTCGGCTCAAACATAGAAAAAGAAAAAAATTTGCTGAGTGGCTTGAGGGTATTGATAGAACACTTTCCGGATTTTCAACATTCAAGTGTGTTTGAGAGTGAAGCCGTCGGGTTTGCAGGAAATAACTTTTATAATTCGGTCTTTGCTGCACAAACACAGCTGTCTTTAGAGGAAGTGTATAAGCTGCTCAAATCGATAGAATACGATCATGGTCGTCGCTGTAGTGAAAAGAAGTTTAGTCCACGCACATTAGATCTCGATATTCTCTTTTATGACCACCTTATTTGTTCATCACCCGCTCAGTTGCCTCGGGATGAAATAACCAAAAATGCCTTCGTGCTTCAGCCATTAGCTGAACTAGCTCCTGATTTTATCCATCCTGTTGAGGGTAAAACCATCGCTCAGTTATGGCAGGAGTATCACAACCCAACTCAAAAATTATGGAAAGTGGAGTTTCCCAAGCAATGAGCTTTATTGAGATTGTCGTCCTTGCAATTATTCAAGGTCTCACTGAATTTTTACCTATTTCGAGTTCAGCCCACTTACTGCTACCTTCTCAGGTACTAGGTTGGCAAGATCAGGGTCTTGCCTTTGATGTTGCTGTTCATGTTGGTACTTTGCTGGCTGTCGTTATTTATTTTCGACAAGACATTGTCAGCCTTCTGGCAGGATGGTTCAAGTCATTCTCAGGTACGCACTCGAAAGAAAGCCGGCTGACTTGGTGTATTGTGGTTGCCACCATACCATTCGTGATCTTAGCTCCACTACTTAAAGATATCGTAGAAGTTTATTTACGTAGCGCTTGGGTGATTGCAACATCGACGATTGTATTTGGTTTATTGCTTTGGTATGCCGACGTGAAAGCAAAACAGATCAAAGACGAATTTGCCTTAAACTGGAAAAGCGCATTGATACTGGGGCTTGCGCAAATTACCGCTGTTATTCCCGGCACATCGCGTTCAGGTATTACCATCACCGCAGGTTTATTACTCGGGCTTGATAAGAAAAGTGCGGCGCGCTTTTCGTTTTTAATGTCTATTCCGGTCATTTCTATGATGGGGTTGTATTACAGTTTAGAGCTTGCTACGGGCGATGAAGTGGTTGATTGGAATGCGCTATTAAGTGGTGCGGCACTGTCGTTTATCTCTGCTTATGCCTGTATCTTCTTTTTCCTGAAAATCATAGAGCGCATGGGCATGATGCCATTTGTCATTTACCGCTTGTTACTTGGGGTGGGGTTAATCGCTTTCTTGAGCCTAAGTTAATCTGAGCTTTGGATAATTCAGCAAGGTAAACAGAAAAGCCAGCTTGATGAAGCTGGCTTTTTCAATTTACCAGGACCTGTTGGCCTTCGCTGTTTGATTTTTGTTCTCCTGAGTGTGTTTTGGTCGCGACGCTCGACTTGCCGCCTAGTAATCTAGGCAAAAGTTGAGCAACAATGAACAAAGCGCACTCAGGTGAACCCAAAGGGCAGCGCTTGATTGGCATTTCTACTGTGTTATCGCCAGACTTACATAGAATGACTATGCTACGCAGGCTCTGCCTTGTATAAATACCAATCAAACTGCTGCAAAAACAAACTTGGAAGATCAACAGGCCCTAGACTGCATTAAGCAATTTGCTTTTCCGCAAGGCATAATTCCATGGTCGCCTTCAATAGCCTATAAAGGTTTATCGACGCATCAATTTCTTCTTTTCGGTTTGTTAAGCTCTCAATATTTAAGCCAAGAGAGATATCTAGATGTGAGCAGCTTTTTAAGATTTGATCTAGATTTTCTCTACAAATACGAATTGACTCACTTAGTGTGTTTTCTGAATCTAACATGCGCCATTTGGTTGCTTCTGGTACTGAGATCCCCAGCCACTCCATAAACTGCAAGGTCTTTTCTCCACCACATGGAGTAAAGGTAAGAATAATGCGTTTTGGTGTTTGCCCTTGCTGTTTACAGGTGCGAGCATAGCTTGTGATAAGATCTATGGTTGCTTGAGCGTCATACACTGCTTGGGAAACAAAGAATTGGCAGCCTTGCTCTGTCTTATCAATTAATCTTTCGTGTTCATTACGCTTACTGGCATGGCGCTCTGCAATCGTTACACCACCTAAGAAAAAGTCATCTTGATGATGCTTCAGTACCTTATAGGCTTCAGAAAGCGGTAACTTAATATCGCCTTGTGAAGACGGGCTGCCCACTAAAACTAGATTGTTTAACCCATATTGCTGTTTGGTGCTGCTTAACCAATTGCCAAAAGCTTCACTATCGCGCTGTGCCACACTTTTATACGTAATTACATCAAGGTGTGACAATTCGCGGATCAACTGACTATATTCACACGGATCAACGGTGTGCTTAAAAGGAAATGGACGTGGTACTTGAGTACGGCTGCTTTCATCTTGAATGTCATAGATGATCACGCCGTCGTATTCAATCTCATGTAAACGCCCCAAAAGCTTAGCGGCAATTGATTTTAGCTGCTCTGGGTCGGTGCCAATCTTTGGTGGTGTGGTACCAATTAAATATACCCCTTGGTTAGGGTCAATGATTTTCTCTTGAAGCGTTAAAGCCATAATCCTCATTCCACAAAAGCATTTCTGTATCTCTTTACTAATATAGCAGCCATTTAGACGTCTAGATAGATTTTTTTAATGAAAGAATTTCAATAATTATGAATTTATCTCAAGCGCTCAAACCAAAATTTCATATTTGTTTACACATTAGGATGGTAAATCACCTTGGAAATTAGCGAATTAGTATGACTTTGGGGCATAATCAGGAGGTTTGCTAACGTAAGTGAACACGACTTACTTAGAATAAAAAATATGATTAGGACCAAATTCATGAAATTCAAATTACTAGCAACCAGCTTTGCCGTAAGCTTAGCGCTTAGTGGCTGCGCAGCGACGAATTCAGACCAAGCTCAACAGTCAGCTGAAAGTACTCAAGCTGCCCAATCCAATAAAGTATTCGCCCAAGATTATGTTTTGGAAGAGCTAGAAAATGGCCTTCGCGTCATGGTAGTTAAAACTAACTATCCTGATGTGGTATCGCTACAAATTCCGGTTTCTGTTGGTTCGCGTAATGAAGTAGAAGCGGGTAAAACCGGCTTTGCTCACTTCTTTGAGCATATGATGTTCAAAGGCTCAGAAAAGTATCCACAAGACGTTTATTCGGACATTTTGAAAAATTCAGGTGTTGATAATCGCGCCTACACTACCAATGACTACACTAACTACCACCTAAATTTCTCGAAGCAGCATTTAGATAAAGTATTAGAAATCGAAGCGGATATCTTTCAAAACCTAACTTACAGTGAAGAGCAGTTTCGTACTGAAGCACTAACTGTGAAAGGTGAATACCTTAAAAATAATGCCAGTCCAGTTCGAAAACTGCTTTCTGCGGTAAGAAAAGAGGCATTTGATAAGCATACCTATAAACACACAACGATGGGCTTTTTTGAAGACATCGAAGCAATGCCTGATCAAATGGCCTATGGTAAAACCTTCTTTGAACGTTTTTACAAGCCAGAATACGTATCGCTTGTCATTGTGGGTGACGTAGATCCAAAAGAAACCATGGCTATGGTGAAGAAGCACTGGGGTAACTGGAAAAAAGGTGACTATCAAGCTGATATTCCAGTTGAGCCTAAACAAGAGAAAGCACGTTACGTCCATGAAAAGTACGATGGCTTACCTGGTCACTGGTTGCTTGTTTCATATAAAGGCACTGCATGGGAGCCGAAGAAAAAAGACCGAGCGGCACTTGATCTGATATCACAGCTTTATTTCTCTGAAAACTCAGCGCTGTATCAAGAGCTGGTGGTAGACAAACAGCTTGCAAGCCAAATGTTTACCTACAACCCTGAAACCAAAGACCCAGGTCTTCTGCATGTTTTCGTTAAAGTTGAAGATGAAAAAGATTTGGCGACAGTGCGTGATGCAATCAATAACACTTACGCAAAAGCACGCACAGAGCTGGTAGATGAAAATAAACTTGCTGCACTTAAATCAAATCTAAAGTACAGTTTTATTAACGGCCTTGACTCATCACAGTCTATTGCTTCGACACTTGCAAGCTACATGCACTTTGAGCGTGACCCTGAAGTGATCAACGCTTTGTATGCAAGTGCCGACAAAGTAACGGCAAAAGACATTCGTGATATTGCCAATAAATACTTTGTTGATAGCAGCAGAACCACGGTAACTATGTCTGCCCTTGAATCTGTGCCTGGTTTTGATAAGGAAGTTAACTTAGATAAGTTAGTGGCAAAAATGGACAAGCCGGTAACGCGCCATTTCAATGTACTAGACAAGACCAATAACTCACCGCTGGTGGATGTGAACTTTCTTTTTTACACAGGTGCTGCTGCCGATCCTGCAGATAAAAAAGGTCTTGCTGCGCTTACTGCGGCTATGATTGCCAATGGTGGAAGTGAGTCGCAATCATACAAAGAAATTCAAAAGGCGCTGTACCCGATTGCTGGTAGCTTTGGTTATCAAATCGATAAAGAAATGATTTCTTTACGTGGTCGTATTCATAAAGACAATGCTGATCAATGGTATGGCATTGTGAGTCAGCAGCTTTTGAACCCAGGGTTCAGAGAAGATGATTTTAAACGTCTGAAAAAAGAGCTAATCGACGGCATTAAGGCTGGTTTGAAAGCGTCAAATGATGAAGAGCTAGGTAAAGAAGTACTTTATCACGAGCTGTACAAAGGCCACCCATACGAAAGCTATAACTTTGGTGATTTATCAGACTTAGAAGCAATCACTTTAGATGACGTTAAGGCTTTTTACGCTCAGCAATTTACTCAAGCTAAACTTAACGTGGGTATTACTGGTGCACTCGATAAACAGCTAAAAGAAGCGATGTTTAACGACCTTGCGGCTTTACCTAAAGGTGAAGAAGCGCGTTTACAAGTACCAGATGCCCCTAAGCTATTTGGCCATCACGCAACCATCGTAGAAAAGAATGCAAAATCAACAGCGGTGTCTTTTGGTTTCCCAATCGACACGGTTCGTAGCAGCAAAGACTGGGCCGCGCTTTGGTTAGTGCGTTCATACTTTGGTGAGCACCGTAGTTCAAACAGCCACTTGTACCAGCGTATCCGTCAGGTACGTGGTATGAACTATGGTGACTACGCTTATATCGAATACTTCCCACGAGGTATGTTCCAAACTAAGCCAGATGCAAACTTAGGTCGTAGTGAGCAAATTTTCCAGGTGTGGTTACGCCCACTTCGTTCTAATAACGATGCCCATTTTGCAACGCGTACCGCGTTGTTTGAACTTGATAAGCTGATCAAAGAAGGGATGAGCAAAGCAGACTTTGAAGCAACACGTAACTTCTTAATCAACTTTGTGCCGCAAATGGTGGCGAGCCAAGATAGACAGCTAGGTTATGCACTTGATAGCCAGTTCTACAACACCGAGGAATTTGTTGCCTATGTGACAAAGCAGCTAGCCTCGCTGTCTGTTGAAGACATCAATCGTGTTATCAAAGAGAATTTGCAGACCGAAGATATTCACTATGTGTTTATCACTGGTGATGCAAAAGATATGGCGCAGCGTTTAAGTGCTGAGCAGCCATCTCCTATGACTTATAACACGAAAAAGCCTGATGTATTACTGGCAGAAGATGCTGAAATTGCTACATACCCGCTCAATATTCCAAGTAAGAATATTAAAACGTTAGATGTAGAAAAAGTGTTTGAATAGCTATTATTCAGCTTAATAAAAAATGGCGGCTAAAAATTTAGCCGCCATTTTTTGTGTCAAAACCACGCGTAGTTTTAGGTTATGGTGTTGAACCACTCCACTGCGGCAGCTATCCAAATTAATGAGCTAATTAATAATGTCAGCGTAACGGCCGCTGACGCCATATCTTTTGCACGACCAGATAGTAAATGGTGTTCGGTACTCACTCGATCTGTCAGCGCTTCGATTGCTGAGTTGATAAGTTCTATGACCAATATCAACAGTACACTACCGACCAATAAGGCCCACTGAGCAATACTTTGCGCCAATATGATTGATAAAGGAAGACTTGCCACCAGTAACCACGTTTCTTGTCTAAATGCCGATTCTTCTTTATAAGCCGCTTTCATTCCTTTCGCCGAGCAATGCGTTGCTTTGATTATCCGCGCAAGCCCTGTGCCATTTGGTTTGTTGGTATCTGTTGTCTTGATCTTTATCGACATATTAGCGATCCCGCGTTGGTAGTATTCAATGGGGCGTTATTATACGAAGATCTACTCAGTTCGACAGTGCTAAATTGTAAGAATCTTTGGTCCAGCAGAGGGGATTTAACACCGGACTAAAATATGTTGGTTGGTTATTAGATATAACCAAGTGTTTGAAGCTCGATTTTTTATAATACATGACACTCAATGACTCTAAGCGTTACACTATGAGAAGTATCAGTATTATCGGAAGTTCGTCACATGAGACATGAGATTTGGAATAAGTTACGCGAAGAAGCCAATGAGTTGGTTGCTCGCGAACCATTGCTTGCTAGTCACGTTTACTCGAGTATTTTAAATCACGAGTGTCTTGGTTCTGCATTAAGCTTTATCGTTGCAAATAAGTTGGCGGATGCCGTGGTGTCAGCATTTACAATTCGCGAACTGTTTGATCAGGCCTTTGTGCACTGCGATACCATGCTGACTCATGTTGCACATGACATAAAAGCCGTTAAAGATCGCGACCCGGCTGCCGATAGTTATCTCAACGTAATTTTAAATCTAAAAGGTTTTCATGCAATCCAAGCACATCGATTGGCATACTGCTTATGGCGTCAAGACAGAAAAGAGCTGGCTCGCTTTATACAGAGCAGAACCTCTGAAGTATTCGGTGTTGACATCCATCCTGCTTGTAAAGTCGGTCATGGTATTATGTTTGACCATGCGACTGGTATAGTCATTGGTGAAACCGCGGTTATTGAAGATAATGTTTCTATTCTGCAATCAGTTACACTTGGTGGTACGGGTAACGAGCAGGGTGATCGTCACCCGAAAATCCGCGCCGGTGTATTGATTGGTGCTGGTGCCAAAGTACTTGGCAACATTGAAGTAGGAGAGGGCGCTCGAATTGGGGCAGGTTCCGTTGTACTCAGCCCTGTTGCACCGCACACTACGGTAGTGGGGATCCCTGCTAAGGTTGTCGGTAAGCCGTCTTGTCCATGCCCTGCAGAGAGTATGAACCAAAACTTCCTCGAAGATGATGATAAGCTTGAAAATGAGTCTATCACTTCAGCGATGTTGTAAGGTTATTAGATTAAAAATGGGGAAATCACTTCCCCATTTTTATATCCACTTATTGGGTTGATTTTACCATAGACACCACCTCACCATCGGCAAGTTGCGTAATTATCGGCTTTTCTGGGTCGACATCCGCTACTGACTTAATCACTTTATCTTCTTGCTTTGCGATACTATAGCCCCGAGCTAATACCGCCAGTGGACTGACGCTGTCTAGTTTTGCGCTTGATACCGCGAGTTGGTGTCTTTGCGTGTTAAGCTTTTGCTCCATCGCATACTGCAACTTATTACCGAGTTGTGCGACCAATAGCTTGAACTGAGCGATCTTTTGTTCTGGATGTAATCGATCAAATCTATGCTGCAGCAGATGGAATTGCGATTGCTTTTGACGTAAATGATGGGCTTGAGCCCGAATTAATCGCTGTTCTAACTCATCAACTCTCTGTGTTTGCTGCATAAGTTGATTCTTAGGGTGTTGTAACTGCAGTCGGGCTTCAAAGTTTACTAAACGCTGTGATGCACCTTCAAGGCGACGTTTAAAAGCCTGATGGAGATATTGTAGTAACTGTGAAGTACGCAATTTTAGCGCTTCTGAGTCTGGGCTCACTAATTCTGCGGCCGCCGATGGGGTTGGCGCTCTGACATCTGCAACATAGTCGGAAATGGTAGTATCTATTTCATGGCCTACTGCGCTTATCACCGGAATTGAACTGGCAAAAATAGCCCTTGCGACTGATTCCTCGTTAAAGCTCCATAAGTCTTCTAATGATCCACCACCTCTGCCAACAATCAATACGTCTACCTCGCGTCTAGCATTCGCCTGAGCGATTTGTTTGCAAATCTGCTGTTTGGCTTCATCGCCTTGCACTAGGGCTGGATAAATAACGACTTGTAACTGTGGGGCACGGCGTTTGAGTACAGTCAAAATATCCTTGATGGCAGCGCCTGTCGCTGAGGTGACGACCCCCACGCGATTGATGACACTTGGCAAAGGCTTTTTGTGACTAGCCGAAAACAGGCCTTCTGCGGCTAGCTGCATTTTAAGGGCGTCAAACTGTTGCTTGAGCAAACCTTCACCGGCAGGGGCCATTTGCTCGACTATCAATTGATAGTCGCCTCGCGGTTCATACACTGACACTCTAGCTTGTACCATCACCTGCTGACCATTGGCAGGCCGATGGTTACAGTAACGATTATTACCTCGCCACATGGCCGCTTTTATCTGTGCTTTGTCATCTTTTAGAGAAAAATACCAATGCCCTGAGGCCGGAGCAACAAAGTTTGAAATTTCTCCGGTGAGTTGTACAGAGGCAAAACCTTGTTCTAAGAGCGAGCGTATTTCTCTGTTAAGTCTTGATACAGAATAGGTTTTATTATTATTGGGGTATCCCATGTTGGCCTCCATAAAAAATTCACAGTCACTTTATCACATTTTTTGCTAAATTTTATTTACTCCCATAAGGAACGCTGATAAAATTCGCACGCAATTCCTTATACTCAGTTCACTTGAGAGAAGCCGCGAACATGCTAAGAATTGCAAAAGAAGCCCTTACCTTTGACGACGTACTTTTAGTACCAGCTCATTCAACTGTTCTTCCTCACACAGCAAACCTGAAAACGCGTTTGACTCGTGGGATTGAATTAAACTTACCGCTTGTTTCCGCTTCAATGGATACAGTGACAGAAGCGCGCTTAGCGATCGCTCTGGCACAAGAAGGTGGTATTGGTTTTATCCACAAAAACATGACTATCGAAGAGCAAGCTCGCAACGTACGTAAAGTTAAGACGTATGAAGCGGGTATTATCTCTTTCCCTGTGACGGTTACTTCTGATCTTACGATTGCAGAAGCAATGGAACTTGCACAGGACAAAGGGTTCTCAGGTTTCCCGGTTGTTGGTGCAAACAACCAACTTGAAGGGATCGTGACTAGCCGTGATATGCGTTTCGAAACTAAGCTAGAAAAAGCAGTTTCAACGGTCATGACCAAGAAAGATGATTTAGTGACAGTAAAAGAAGGCGCATCTCGTGAAGAGATCCTTGGCCTAATGCACGAGCATCGTATCGAAAAAATCTTAGTGGTTGATGATGCATTTGCACTAAAAGGCATGATCACTGTTAAGGATTACCAAAAAGCGCAAGATAAACCAAACGCATGTAAAGATGAGCAAGGCCGTCTTCGTGTTGGTGCTGCTGTTGGTGTTGGTGCTGGTACTGATGAGCGTATTGCTGCTTTGGTTGAAGCGGGTGTTGATGTACTACTAATCGATACTTCTCACGGCCATTCTCAAGGTGTTATTGACCGTGTTAAAGCGACACGTGAAGTGTATCCAGAACTACAAATCGTTGCGGGTAACGTAGCAACAGCCGAAGGTGCAATTGCATTGGCTGATGCTGGTGCAGACGCCGTCAAAGTGGGTATCGGCCCAGGCTCTATCTGTACTACTCGTATCGTTACGGGTTGTGGTGTACCTCAAATTACTGCGATTTCAGACGCAGTGGAAGGCCTAAAAGGTCGTGATATTCCAGTGATTGCTGACGGTGGTATCCGTTTCTCTGGCGATATCGTAAAAGCGCTAGTTGCTGGTGCTTCATGCGTAATGGTAGGTTCAATGCTAGCGGGTACAGAAGAGTCTCCTGGTGAAGTTGAACTATATCAAGGCCGTTACTACAAGTCTTACCGTGGTATGGGTTCACTTGGTGCGATGAACCAAAAAGAAGGTTCGTCTGACCGTTACTTCCAGAAGAGCGATGCTGCTGACAAACTAGTACCTGAAGGTATCGAAGGGCGCGTAGCATACAAAGGACCAATCGCAACGATTATCCATCAGCAAATCGGTGGTATTCGCAGTGCAATGGGTCTAACAGGTTGTGCAACCATTACTGAATTAAATACTAAACCGCAGTTTGTACGTGTGACTTCTGCGGGTATGGGTGAGTCTCACGTACATGACGTGCAGATCACCAAAGAGGCGCCTAACTACCGTATGGGTTAAGCCTCAAGGCGTGTTTCTGGGCTAGCAAGTTGCTAGCCCTTATTACTTTTGATAGAGGCGCAAGGCGGCTTTATCCTGTTTAGTTCCTAACTAACGAGATTATCAATGAGCAAAGATATCCACGATTCCCGAATTTTGATCTTAGACTTTGGTTCGCAATACACTCAGTTAATTGCACGTCGTGTACGTGAAATTGGTGTTTACTGTGAACTTTGGGCTTGGGATGTGACAGAAGAGCAAATCCGTGAGTTCAATCCTCAAGGTATCATTCTATCAGGTGGCCCAGAGTCAACGACGCTTGAAGGTAGCCCAAAAGCACCAGATTACGTATTCGAAGCCGGTGTGCCTGTACTGGGTATCTGTTACGGTATGCAGACAATGGCAATGCAGCTTGGTGGTCAGGTACATAGCTCAGATAAAAAAGAATTCGGCTACGCAAAAGTAGAGAAAGTAGGTGACTGTAAGCTATTTGAAGCGATTGAAGATCACATCGAAGATGGTGCAGGTTACCTAGACGTGTGGATGAGTCACGGTGACAAAGTTGCTAAAATTCCAGACACGTTCAAAACTTCAGCGAAAACGGATACTTGCCCTCATGCGGCAATGTCTTGGGAAGAAAAGCGTTTTTACGGTGTACAGTTCCACCCAGAAGTAACGCACACTCAGCAAGGTTTGCGTTTACTAGAGCGCTTTGCAATTGATATCTGTGGTTGTGAAAAACTATGGACGCCTGAGCAAATCATTGAAGATGCAATTGAGCGTATCAAAGAGAAAGTAGGGGATGACGAAGTTATCCTTGGCTTATCTGGTGGTGTTGATTCATCAGTGGTTGCAATGCTTATTCACCGTGCGATTGGCGACAAGCTAACCTGTGTATTTGTTGATAATGGCCTGCTGCGCTTGAATGAAGGCCAGCAAGTAATGGATATGTTCGGTGATAAGTTTGGTCTGAACATCATCAAAGTAGAAGCTGAAGATCGTTTCCTTAATGCACTTAACGGCTTAAACGACCCTGAAGACAAACGTAAAGCAATCGGTCACACCTTTATTGATGTGTTTGATGAGCAAGCAAGTCAACGTGTGAATGCGAAATGGCTAGCGCAAGGTACAATTTACCCTGATGTTATCGAATCGGCAGCATCAAAAACCGGTAAAGCGCATGTGATCAAATCTCACCACAACGTGGGTGGATTACCTGAAGATATGGAGCTAGGACTGGTTGAGCCACTACGTGAACTATTTAAAGACGAAGTTCGCAAGATTGGTCTAGAGCTTGGCCTACCATATGACATGCTTTATCGTCACCCGTTCCCAGGTCCAGGTCTTGGTGTTCGTGTACTTGGCGAAATCAAGAAAGAATACTGTGATTTACTGCGCCGTGCTGACGCTATCTTCATTGAAGAGCTACATAAAGCGGATCTATATCACAAAGTGTCTCAGGCATTCGCCGTATTCCTACCAGTACGCTCTGTCGGCGTGATGGGCGATGCACGTAAATACGACTGGGTGATCTCACTACGTTGTGTTGAAACTATCGACTTTATGACAGCACGTTGGTCACACTTACCATACGAGCTATTAGGCCACGTTTCAAATCGTATCATCAATGAAATCGATGGTATTTCTCGCGTGGTTTACGATGTATCAGGTAAGCCGCCAGCGACAATCGAGTGGGAATAGGCTTGGTTGTAAAAACCTAACCTAGCTTTTGTTAGATTAATAAAAGGCCAGCCAGTATTTCTGACTGGCCTTTTTTATGAATTTTTACTTTCTTAAAAAGCCTTGCGGAGGTATTTGGTTTCTTCGCACTGATGTTTATAGTGATGCTGGCCTGCTATTTTTTGGAGGAGTTACAGTAGATTCTCCTTCACTCTCTTGTAGTTTGATTCTAAATAATTCTAGCCTTTCACTCTTTCCCATACTATGAGTCCACCCTATACGTATAACGCTCGCGTAGCGCGAGTTAGCGAGCGTCCTGATTGACGCGTTTGTTAGCTTGTGTTGCACGAATAAAATCAAGATCACTAGTTATAACTCCAATACCTGATGCGACAACGTCATCGTAGGATTGTGTAATCGATTCATGTCGAGACCAAAGGTAAACATCCGAACCATAGCTCTGCAATCTTGATGCGAGGCGTTCAGGATAGCCCCAAAAATACTTTGTCATCGAGGGAGGTATAAAAAGAATGGTGTTCCTACAGGACTCAGGAACTAACCCCGCCCATCCAACTAAAAGATAACCTATTCCGCAACTTTTTACACTACCAACGCTTGCTAACCGTATAGACGAATCCTTGTTTCGAAACCACTCCATACCTTTTGAAGAAGTAATTACAATGTGGTTAGATTTTTTTCCAGCTAGATACTCATATAGAGTTTCGAATGAACGTATGTCGTTATTCTTTAGATTTAACCAAAACTCATGCTTTGGATACCGTTTGTAAAACGCCTCTAACTTGGCAATCCCAAAACCTTTTCCTCTAAATGGGAAAGTCGCACCATCATCAAACGTATATCCATATCCTGCATCAATACTTTTCAACTGCTCAAATGATGTTTTATGTATCGGCCCAGACCCGTTTGTAGCACAATCTAACGTCCAGTCATGAAAAACAACCAGTTGATCATCACGAGTTCTGTGAACATTTAGATGAATTACGTTAGCTCCGGCTGCAACGGAAGAAGCCACAGCTTCTAGTGTGTTTTCAACAGAATTGATGTTTGATGCTTTTATTGAAAGTGCGGTACAGCCAGTTTTATTTAGTTTTTCATAATTAACTGCACTTCCGCCTCCTCGATAGGCCACGATCTCGCCATGTCGCTGAAGGTCAGGAACGAACATATAAGCGTTAACAACTCCTAGTGTGATTATGCAAGACAGTGCGATCAAAAACGTCTTAACTATTTTTATAAACATTTATTACCTGAATCCTTGAGCGATGGTTGATGAAAGCTAACTGTTTTTTGTCCGTTTAAGCAAATAGTTAGGCGAAATATTGTAGCCCATACTTTTTACTGTTTTCTTGAACATTAGCTAATGTTTCAATTTCTGAGTAATGCTTAAAACCATGCCCCATATCAATTTCTTTACAGAAGATTAAACGCTCATAAGGTTCTTGGTTCTTTTCAGAGAAGTGACAGAAAATATGTGGGAAATAGTCATACTCATCTCCGTCAAAATTGATAGTTTCAATATTAACAAAGGGGATTTCACCTACAAGAAAAACCCTTTCGTCACCTTGTTCTCCACTTTTGGTATCTCTGAATCTAAAGCTTCCATCTTCACAGAGTGAAAGCGCACCAGCTTGTAAAAAAACTTGAACTCCACGATGATAAAGTTGAGCTAACTCAACCTTAAACCAAGGAGATATTCCATCATCATCTGATACTTCTGGGTAATTATCAACGCGATCTAAGTCGCGGAGAATAACTCTACGCCTTAACTTCTCGTGATTTATTTTTTGAATATATTCAGATAACTGCTGTCTCACGGCTTCTTGGTGTTTTACTTTTTCACCATTACTGGAAAATTTAGGACCTACAACTTTAGTCTGTTTAGCATAGGGCTTTAATGCGCTAACAAATGAATCAATTAGTTTTTTCTTAACTTCAGCTTTGTTAGATATATTTTTATCACTTAATTCATAGCTAATAGGCCAACGCTTGTGAGCTAAATCGAAAGGAATATTGCCATTTGCCTCACCAAAAGAAGTATTAATTACGTTAATCACTCTTTCATCGCCTAAAGCGTGCATTGCATAGCCTAACTCTATTAGAACATTTGGGTTGGATAATGCTCTGCCACTTTCAGAAAATGACACGAAAGTAATATCACCAACAAAAATATCACTGCTTTCTATTTTAGATAGAATAGTTATAGCTATATCGGGAGATCCTGGAACACCTTTTGTGTCGTGATCTTCTCGTATAGATTCTTTAAGGTCGAACTCTTGGTTTATTTTTTTTATTGCCGCTTTAAGGCAATCTAATTGAAAATACCTATTGTATTTTGCATTGATATCACTTTGCCAAGAATAGAAAACCTTTATCATCACAGGTATGCCTTAATATAGATTTCGCCTAACAATCTTAATCTACGAGCGATTGGGTCGTTTTTCTGCCGTGAACCGTCTCTAGTTTCTACCTAAGAACAAATCGCTGAACAAATCGCTTGAACAAATCGCTGACACCCACCACTAATTTGCACCTTCCAAAGATACCGCCTAAGCTTTAAATCTAAACTCAAAGGATTGAGGAAACCAAGCTATGGCTACTGCCCGTAAAAAACAAATCAGTTTAACCGACACCAAATATTATCACTGTATCTCCCGCTGCGTAAGGCGCGCGTTTCTGTGCGGTGAAGATAAATTTACTGGTAAATCATATGAACACCGCCGTGATTGGGTTGAAGAAAAGCTCTTGATGTTGGGGTCTGTGTTTTGTATTGATGTCTGTACTTACGCCGTGATGAGTAATCACACTCATATTGTTTTATATGTTGATGATAAAAAGGCTAAGCGTCTGTCGGATGAAGCGATTGTGATGCGGTGGCACAAGTTGTTTAAAGGTAATTGGATAAGCCGTAAATTTACTGAAGGTGAGCCACTCAATGAGTCGGAGTAATTGATACTCGATGAGCTGGTTGATAAGTACAGAGAAAGGCTCGCAGATATTAGCTGGTTTATGCGAGTACTCAACGAAGATATCGCCCGTCGAGCAAATAAAGAAGATAATTGTACGGGCCGTTTTTGGGAAGGACGATTTAAATCCCAAGCATTACTGGATGAAGCAGCACTGGCTGCTTGTCTCGCTTACGTAGACTTAAACCCCATTAGAGCCAAAATCACAGCAACGCCTGAAACTTCAGACTACACCAGCATCAAAAAGCGCATCGACCATGCAAAGCTGGGAAAACAACCAAAAAGCCTACTACGCTTTGCTGGCAGCCCACGAAAACATATGCCAAAAGGCCTACCTTTTGAACTCAAATCCTATATTGAGTTGGTTGAACTCACAGGCCAGAGTATTCGAGCCGACAAGCGAAGCTATATCTTTGAGTCACAACCCATACTCACTCGACTCAATATAGAGCCTGAGAACTGGATAAAACTCACGACGCAATTTTCACGGGTATTCTATGGTGCTGTTGGTCGAGAGCGAACAATAACCGTTTACTGTGAAACACTGCAAAAACGACGACGGACAAACCTAACAAACTGCGAGCGTTTGTTGGCTTAGCAAAACTCACACTCTCAACGCTAGAATTTCTTACTGCTGTATTTACAGCGCGTTGTCGTGCGCGATAATTCGGTTTTGGTGTAGAGATATGCCTAGGCGATAAGAATTGGCCTACCGAAAAACGTTTTTGTACCCAGTGATTGAAGTGTTTTCAAACTTTTTAACTGTACTTCCTCAGCTTGGATATTAATAGAAGTGGGTGTCACTTGTTTTCCTTTTTCTTGTTTTCCTTTTCAACAGGCTTTAAGCTTAAATTATCTGAAAAACGAGGGACTATATTCACTCAAAGACGGATGGATAAAAATGCATTACCCAAACGGGTAATCTGTTAGATGAAACGCCCTTTGCGGACCCGCATGCAGGGTGTTGTGGGGGCTGAGGGCTAGATACCCTCGGCTACCCGATTAGGGAATATGTTACTACGCATGCTTAAGAATACCCGTACGCCACAGCAAAAATGCTGAGCCTAAACAAAAACCGAAAAACAATGTCTGAAGCTGCAATGACCAAGCATCCAAAATAACGCCTAGCGAGTAATAGGCGATAGAATTAACCACGACATTGCTAAACATAATTGCTAGCGTAAGCAAAATCCCTTGCAACCGATACTTGAGTAGTAAAAAAACAGCTAGTAAATCCAAAACGCCTAACGCGGACCAGTAGATATTTAGCCATAACGGCGCAAATTTGTATGGTAGTAAACCAAAATAAACATTATCGAAAACGTGTGTAGCACCACCAACAATTAAACACGCGCACCAAATACCAAGGATGATTTTTACCACAGGTCTAACTTCCATATTCCCTAACAATTTAGTATTTATGCGACACGCAGTTTGTGTTGCATAATCGCTTGTTGGACTGAGCCGCTACCCGCTCGATGTTGTCAGAGTTGGTGTTATTTATGCTAAGGGAATTTGCTTTTTGGAGGCTCTCATTTTCCTAGCTAGTGTAATCAGCTTAGCTAGTGTTATGTAAGCTTTCCCTGCATCGCTCAGCGCTTATTATGTCTTCATTACACCTAAATCTGCCTTAATAAGCAATTATATTTTTTACGCGCGCTAGCAAAGCGTCCATATATGTCACTTATTTTTCTTCTTATTTTTCTTTATGAGTCGCAATAAGAGATCCTCAATATGTGTTTGCCGTAAACGATTTAACGGCTAACCGACATAACGAAGTTGAACAGGTTTAAGCGTTGCCAATACAAATTAGCTGCTTAAAAGCAGCTAAAAAGAATCGTTATGCTTACTTGACCGGATAAGGTTCATATGTGTTATGTTCAATTTATTAAAATATGTCTATTTCGTGATAGAAAGAAAGGGTAACTATATACATAACAACAGAGACTAAAGCTAAAATGTATTTTTTAGAATTAGGCATTATTCCTGAGGAATTGAAGTTTAAAATAATTAATGGATACAAAAGAAATAAGCTTAATAAAATATTTTTCAAATAAGCATAGAATAAAATCATTATAACTTGGTCAGTAACCCCATAAGTAGCAACTAAACTAACAGATACAGAGGTTGAAACAGCCAACATGACAGAAATCAATCCTATCAAGAAATTCGTAGTTGGGATCACGATACGATTTTCAAAAAACTGATTTACCCCTTCTTTTATTTGTGTTGATTTAATTAACCCTAAAACTAGCACTACAAATGATAATAAAAAAATACTCTTACCAGCTTCATGTTCTGTCATTATGTCACTAACATGTTTAGTTATGCTTGCACCAAATATCGTTTCTTTTAAGTCATAAAAGCTAGTTACGTAGGCGAGTAATAATAACGATACAAGAAACACGATAAATAAAGTGATAGCCCCACCTAAATCTAAACCAGTATCTTTTTCATATCTTTTTACAAACTGCACTATAAACCTCGACTTTGAACATAACAATCTTAATCTACGAGCGATTGGGTCGTTTTTCTGCCGTGAACCGTCTCGAGTTTCTACCTAAGAAATTTTTATCATAATGGATAACTTATTGCTACAAATAGCTTTCTGCCTTTGCAGCTAAAGTTACTTGAGGACGAAAAGAACCCAATCGCTCGTTTTCCTGACTATACGAGAAACTTGTAAATGGACAGCCGAAAATAGATAAGGAGAAGATCTGCTTTTCGCTCGATTGAGACCTTAACTCTAACTCATTTTGGGGCAAAAGCGTATTTTGGGTTTTAGCAACAAGAGTCAGTACCGCTTACACTGACCCGATATTGAGGTAGAGTTACTTGCTCGAGGATTTACTCGGCTTTAGGCCTGGAGTGTTTCCAGGAGTTTTTTTGTTGTCACGTCGACGTTGATCTGGCTTGCCTGTTGATTTGGCAATTGGTTTTGGTCCTGGTTTCAAACCCATGATTTGATCCTTTTATTTAACGAGGTTATTCCTCGTTGTGTGATCTTTGAGCAGTATTGATGGTTTTCAAGGTGTGTATGAAAAACAATAAGAAAATATCCTCTAAGTTCTCTGCTGGTAACTCACGTTTTGACAAACCACTTAAAATGTATGGTGACCAGTTGGAGGCACAAGATGGATAGAATTACCTCGGGTCCGAGAATGTTTACTACCGAAGAGATACAAGAGCTTCGTCGTGATATACAAGAATCTTCGGCCTAGGCCAAAGCTGAACTAAAACGCCGACGATCAGCAAAAAATCAAAAAATTCTGCGCATGGTATAGGTGATGGTATCGAGAATAGCTAGCTTTCTAACTAGCTGCTATGTCGATATATTTTCTTCTTGTTGATCTTCGAGTGGGAATAATGGCTCTAAAATGAGTTAGCATCCGCTTAAGAAAAGGGCGAATATGATAAATATTCGCCATTTTGCTTGTTTTAGAAGCAGTTGAATCAAAAAAGTGATTTTTTCACTTTACCTTTCAAAAAAGCGCTTTATAATGCGTCGACATTGCAGGGGCGTAGTTCCAATTGGTAGAACAGCGGTCTCCAAAACCGATGGTTGCGGGTTCGAGTCCTGCCGCCCCTGCCACTTCTTATTTTGCACTTCGCATTTTTTCAAAGTAAACTCCCTTAAAAAATTAAACTGCTTAGCCATGAATCCGATTTACGCAGATATTCTTGATATTGTACCTCTAAAGCTAAATTCTACATTTGCACATCTTGACCCTAACGCTGTTGTTGCTACCGCTGCGAATGAGCTTCAGCAAGTAGATTTACCGACTGTTTTGTTGCAGGACTTTGAATTGGTCATGGGTAAAAAAATTGAGGTTGTCATGGGCAACACGATTGCACTTGAGAATAATCAATTAAGTTTACCGAGTGCTCAACTAAGTACGGCTCAAAAGCGTGAGTTGTGGCAATTAATCTGGAGTCAACAAGATGCAAGTTAAGCAAGGTGGTTTACTACAATTTCCACTTAATGAGATTATGCAAGTAGAACAAGCCTGTCATGCTTTTCCTTGGAGTGAGAAAACCATGCAGTCTTGCCTTCACGGTCGTTACTTTAATACGGCTATTGTTGATGGTAATACGCTGGTGGGCTTCTACGTTGCAGAGCGTGCGGGACCAGACTTAACCTTGATGGATATTTGTATTTGTCCTAATTATCAAGGTAAGGGCTACGCGAAGCCATTAATGGAAGATTTGTTAGCGCAAGCGGAGAGCTTGCAAGCAGAAAATATCTTCCTTGAAGTTAGAGCGTCAAACACTGCAGCAATCGCGTTATATCATCGCTATGGTTTTGTCGAAATGGGCTTGAGAAAAAACTACTACCCGAGCACTCATGGCCATGAAGATGCAATGCTAATGGCTTTACCATTAGCCTAAGTGACTATTATCCGTTGGCTGGTCTATTGATAGGGTATAGCGCATAGCCTCAGTGAGCTTAAGCAAATAGTAATGGCGGTTACTGTTTTGTGTTTTTTGCAAACTTGTTTCTAGTTCCCCTGCGGCTTCATGAATATTCATAAAGCCAAAGCAACCCGCGCTGCCTTTGATACTATGTGCTAGTGCCCTCAAAGATTCCCATTCTTGTTTATCGTAAAGCTTTTGCAGCTCAACTAGCTGTGACGGTAGCTTTTCGACATAATTACGACTTATTTGTAAGAACTTTTCGGTTTTTAATAAGGCATCCCATGAAGAGGACTTGTCATTTTGAAGTTCAAGGTACTCTAGTAGCAATTTACCTAGCAATTCTTTATCTATCGGCTTGCCTAGAGTGGCATCACACCCTGCTTTAATATGGTTGTCTATGTCGTGTTTCATTACGTTGGCGGTAAGCGCGATGATTGGTCCATCATAGGCGGCATGTCTGAGCATTTGCGTTGCTTCTTCACCACCCATGACTGGCATTTGCATATCCATTAATATCAGTTGATAGTCTTCAACCAGCGCCATCTCAACCGCTTCAGCACCGTTATTAGCAATATCAGGAACTATGCCCCAGTTAGACAGTAGCAGCGTAATAAGCTCTTGGTTATCGGGGTTGTCTTCCGCAACAAGCACTTTAGCATCAAGCTCTTTTACCGCCGCAATATGGGTTTTACTGTTATCCGGTTGTCTTGGTCGCTCAAGTGCGTTTAGCCAAGAGTAAGAGCGCTCTTTGAAATTACCAGAGACCTCAATAGAAAATAAGCTTCCTGTGCCTTGTTGGCTTTGAACATGCACGTCACCACCAAGCAGTTGTGCTAAATTCTTTGAAATACAGAGTCCAAGCCCTGTGCCACCGAATCGTCGAGTTGTTGTTGTGTCAGCTTGCTCAAAAGGCTTAAATGCGCGCTCTAGCTCATTTTGAGACATGCCAATTCCGGTATCTTTAATGCTAAAGATAAACTTTTCGGATTCAGGCCTAAACTCCACCTTTAAATGAACGCCGCCGTACTCAGTAAATTTCACCGCATTTGTTGCGATGTTAAGCAAGATTTGTTTTAAGCGAGTAATGTCGGTGTAAAGCTTGTCAGGCAAAGGTAGAATAAATTCTGTGGAAAAGTTCAGTAGTTTTTCATTCGTCATCGGCTCAATGATGGATTCAATATCATTGATGAGTGGCATCACCAAGACCTCTGATTCCTCAACATCCAGTTTTTCGGCCTCAATTTTAGAGAGGTCTAAGATATTATTGATAAGTTCTAAAAGGTGTTTAGAGTTTCTTAAAATTGTGTCTAGGTGCTGTTTTGAGGTTGGAGAATTAGGATGCTGTATAAGCTGCTCGGTAAACCCCATAATAGCGGTCAGCGGGGTACGTATCTCATGACTCATGTTAGCTAAAAAGCGACTTTTAAGCTGGTTTGCCTGCTCGGCTTCTACAATAGCAACTTCTAGCTTGCTATTGGTCTCTTCTAATTCTTTGGTTCTGTCTTCAACTTTTTCTTCCAAGTGCTCTTTGTAATCCTCAAGCTCTCGCTGAAAGGTACGAATTTGGCCGATCATATGGTTGAAATCTCGGAAGAGGATGCCAACTTCGTCACTGTTATGCTCTGGTAGCGCCACCATTAGGTCGCCATCTCCAACTCTATGGCTCGCTTCCCCCAGTAATTCTATGGGGTTGAGCAACAGGTTGCGGACCACGATAAAAATCAAAATTGGCAATGTAACGACAGATAGAATAACGATCAATGCTGTGATCAGACTAATGGTTTTACCTGAGCGGTAAAGTAGCGACTTAGGGATCGTTGAAATATAAAAGTAGCCTCCGCTTAGTTGCGCGCTGTAGGTCATCCTTTCCACATTATCAATACTGTGAATAACGGTAGAGTCTAATTGGCCAAGGTCAGCAATATAGCCAATTTCTTCTATTTCACTGGCGCTTAAGTAGTGGCCAATGAGGTTCGTATCTGAGCTGAATAACACTTCACCATCAATGCTCACTAATAGGTTTAGTGTATTATCGTATGGTGCTTCGAGAATACTGGTACTTAAAAGAGAAGGAGAGACTTGTACGACGATATAACCTTGTTGTCTAGGTTGCTTGAGCTCGTAATCTACGCTGTAGATCTGCTGGACAAAATACAGCTGTGTACCTGCACTAGAGGCAACCATAAATTGATGTTGGCGCAAGTTACTTTGCATAATTTGTTTGGCAAAGGGATAAAGGTTTGGTGCTTCACCTAAGTTGCTGGAATAAAATGCGGAGCTTCTGCCATTAGGAGATAAAAGATTGATGCTGATAATATCAGGATACGCTTCACTGTAGCTGGCAAAAACATCCATCAGCGCACCTAAACGCTTGGTTTTTTCCATTCTTTCAAGGTTGGCCGAATTAAGAAAGTCACTTAATACTGGAGAGGTTGAGAGCAGTTTTGTTGTTGACTGGTAGATCTCAATATAATTGAACATCTTCTGCTGTTGTTGTTCAACGAAACGACTAACAATGAGCTTGGCTTGTTTTTGCGTTGAGCTAGTTACATTCGTGAGCGTAAATCCGCCAAGAAACAGCAAGGGTAATATCACAAGCGGGGTGATATACCAAAGGAGTCGAATACTTAACTTGCTTGTTTTCATGGATAACTAGCTGCCTTGCTACACGAAATACTGATGACAAAAAAATTAACATGGGTATTAAATCATAAGCGGGGAGAGGTGAATACTCAAGTTTGTCCAATTGCGTCGAAAATACGATAAAAGGTGGGGACTAAATAAAAAAGCCTCCAAAAAGGAGGCTTTCGAATCATAACTTTACAGCAGATTAGAAGTTATACTTCATACCTAGTGATAGACGACGACCTTTAACATCGAAGAATTCACCGTCATCGTATGTATAAGGTGTACGAGGCGGCTCTCTATCAAATACGTTATTTACACCAACACGTAGTTGTAGATCTTCAACCAAGTTAGTTTTATACATGAAATCTACAGTAGTGTAAGAAGAAACCTCATTGAAGTTGTTATCTTCAGGTGTCCACTCGTTATCTTCAACAGTGCTGTGGCGATAGTTTACTGTTACTACGTATGCAGAATCATCATGCGTGTATAGCGCGCTGAAACGGCCTTTCCAGCGTGGTGCGTCATCCGTTTCACCCATGTAGTTACGGAAGTCTTCCGCACGGCCTGTTGAGTTTTGGTTATCTTCAATCAAATAAGTCGCGGTTAGTTTAAGTGCAAACTCACCGTTTAATGCGTCAAATTTGTATGCAGATTCAAAGTCCATGCCTTTTTTGGTGATTTGTGCAGCGTTAATTGGACGCGAGTAGTAGTTTTCAATTTCACCAGTTTCTTTATTACGGACAAAGTTACCACAGAAAGGATTGTCTAAAGAAGACGCTTCGTAACATAGCTTAATGCTGTCACGACCAAAGTATTCAATTGCACCATCAATTTCAAATGACCAGTAGTCAACCGTTAAGTCTAGGCCTTCAGCAAATTCAGGCGTGTAAATGACACCGATAGTGTAGTCATTAGATACTTCGTTTTTCAGCTCAGTATTACCTTGAATGTAACCAGGTAAGCTACCACCAGATAACCATTCATCAGAAGGCATCCAACCAGCAGCTAGACCAGCAGCTTGACAGTTGTTGATGATGTTATCTCTGTACTTGTAGTCACTGCTTAATTCTGCAATTGAATCTGCGCGACAAATGTCTGCACGGCCTGAGCTGTAAGTTTTAGAGTTTGGAGTAAACAGGTCACCTAGGTTTGGCGCACGTACCGATTTAGAACGGTTTACACGTACACGTAGTTCGTCAGTCACGCCCCAGTTTAGTGCTAGTTTCCAAGCATCGTCACCACCTGTTACAGAGTAATCCATGTAGCGGTATGCACCTTCAAAAGTAAGGTCAGTAGCTAGGAACTCATCCATCAGTAGCGGTACAGAAACCTCTGCTGAGAATTCTTTAACTTCGATTTCGCCATCCATAGGTAGGCTTGAGTTACCTTTAATAAGGCCCTGCTCCATGTTTTCAGATGGACGGATCTTAGCAACTTCACGGCGATGCTCAGCTGTAAACGCTGCACTTACGTAACCTGCAGGTAATTCAAATAATACACCATCAACCGTTGCACCAAATACTGCTTGGTCGTGTCTTGCAAAACGAGTTGCAGTCGTTGAAATATAACCTAGTTGTTCCTGAGTTGCGCTTGTCGCACCCATTGGGTTGAATGGTACACAACCTTCACGTGCACCAGTCACGTTACCGTCCGCATCACGGGTAGCACACACAACTTGACCATTGATTAGTACAGAGTCAATCGCATTAGCTAGATTGTTTTTGTAAACTTCACCAGTCCACAGCGTGTCTTGTTCGATGCGGCCGAATTGGAAGTATGTGCTGTAGCTCCAGTCATCGTTAATGATGCCTTCTGCACCAATTGATGAACGGAACACTTCACGCTCTTGGTTATACTTACGGTCACCCCATAAGTTTTCATTTGCTTGATAAAGTGTTACAGAGCCTAGACCTGCGTCATCCATCACTTTACCCATGGCATCATTTACAAATGCGCTATCGCGACGGATTGTGTGTGAGAAGAATGCAGGGCTACTTTCAGTCGTTGCTTCTGTCTTAGAATAAGTCGCATCAAACGTTAGCGCATGTTCATCATTCAGCTCATATGTACCGTAAAGAGTACCGATCATTCGCTCAAGTGGTGTGCGGAAATAATCTTTATAACCGTGTCTGAAGATAGCATCACCAGGGTTTGCTTCGTCATATGTGTAACGGCCAGCAGCACGCTTTGAAATAGCTGGGTTAGGATCGTCGATTAGACCAAGACCGTAATCGAATGGGCGCATTGTGCCATCTTCATCGAAAGTGAAGTGGTGGTTCTCAAACGCTTCACGTGTCTTTGTTCCTTCCCAAGCAAAGAAGTCACCACGCTCTGAGTAATAGCCAAGCGCTGTTGGGTGATTAAACTCGATATCAGCAGGAATACCGTCACTACCACCTGTATTTGCAGGGTTAGAGATTGATCTCATGCCGCGCTTGAAGAAGTCACGGTCTAGTTTCGCGTAGCTTTCATTTTTGGTGTAGTTTAAAGAGGTAATGAAAGAGAGCTTTTCTAGTTCTTGACCACCTGTAATAGAGAAGAAATATTCCTCACCACCGCTTTGCTCAGGCTTTACCGTAGACACATCAACTTCTACACCATCGAATGACTTTTTAGTGATGATGTTTACAACACCAGCTACAGCGTCAGCACCGTATACTGCTGCTGCACCACCCGTTGCGATTTCTACGCGCTCAATGATAGAGGTAGGGATGTTGTTTAAATCTACAGCAGTGTCACCAACAGAACCAGGCACAAAACGACGACCATTAACTAGTACTAACGTACGCTCTGAACCTAAACCACGTAGGTCAGTTGTATTTAAGCCTGAAGCATAGATATAGCTAGTAGTATTCTCTGGAGATAGGCCAACTGTTGCTTGAGGCATTTCAGCTAAAAGGTCATTTACGTTTGTGATGCCTTGGTTTTCAAGCTCCACACCACCGATAACGGTAACTGGAGTCGGCGAAGTTAGGTTTACACGTTTAATTCGAGAACCTGTAACTTGAATACGCTCTACTGATTTTGCTTCTGTCTGTTCGTTTGCAACAGCTACTGAACTACTTACGGCACCGGCCACTAAAGCAACTTGGATACCCGCGGTAACTAGATTTAACTTCTTCAACATTTTGACCCTTATTTACTTTGTTTATAACGACGGTCAACTCTTTCCATACATTTGAAAGAGGAGATATCGCAATATAGGTGCAGCGTTTTTACCATAAACAATTGTTAAATATGGCTTTTGTCTAAATGTGTATGATGTTTATAAAAGGTGTAATGTGTGATTTTACTGTTCCTGTTTTGGTTTTACTCTTATTAATCATGTGTTTATGGTGCACCTTTGTGTCATCTTTTGTTTACGGTTAGTGAGTGTTTACAAGTGCTGTTATTGTTTTGAAAACAATAAATTTATATTTGATAGAAATGGTATAAGTTTTAGCGGTAATTTTGAGCGTGTTTGTAGCTATATTTGTAATTTTTATGTAGTGTTTGCTGTTCTAAAAATGAGCGTTTGATGTTTTGGAGATCATTTTTGTGGGAACTTTTAAAGATAGGCTGAAAATTAACCTATCTTTTCACGGTAGATGGCTAGTTTTGTATAGCTTTTAGGCGTCTGAGTTTGAGCTGTTCTTGAATAGCCTTTCCTTGATAGCCCATTGCAATGACCTCTTGAACGTCTATGTTGCGAGTTGCTAAAAAGTTCTGTGTAAGTTTGTCACAAAGCACGCGGAAATTATCACTTACCTTGCTACAAATATAACAAAAACGCGCTAATTTCTCAGGTCTGCGCCATGCGTCAATATTTTGTAATATAATAAGCCAATCATCCGGCGTTTTATTTTCCTTGCTCAATAAATCGAGGTTTGTGATGAGCTCTTTGCTGCTTTCTACGTAACTATTAGGTACTTTGAATCGTTTTGCTTGCGCTAACTGAATCAAGCTAGTACCCGAAAAGTAACAGGCAAGGCTGAATTGTGCTAACCCATCTAACTCATCATTTTTTTCAAGTCTAGAGAGTGCATTTTGGAATTTGTCATAGGCTGCTTCATCCCATGTTGGGATATATGGAGCGACATCATCAAGCGCACTGAGCCTCCAAACGGTATGTAGAAAATGCCCCAAACCTTTATCTTGGATTGTCTTTTCTATTTCTAGCCAAATACGCTCTTTGGTTAAGTTTTTTAATTCACCGTTAGCAACCATGGTTTGCATAAGGTGCCAAGTTTCAGCAGCAATGGTGAAGTTGTATTCTTTATAACGAGCTGCAAACCGAGCTACTCGCAGCACCCGGAGTGGATCTTCACTAAAAGCACTGCTGACATGGCGTAAAATTCTGCTTTCTAAATCTTTTTGACCGCCATAAGGGTCGATAAGTGAACCATCATCATCTTTAGCAATTGCATTAACGGTAAGATCTCGGCGAAGTAAATCTTCTTCCAGTGTGATTTCTGGGCCGAAGTCGCAAATAAATCCGGTATATCCTTGACCACTCTTACGCTCAGTGCGCGCAA
The DNA here is from genome assembly GCF_016695175.1 of Pseudoalteromonas sp. GCY. Taxonomy (NCBI): domain Bacteria; kingdom Pseudomonadati; phylum Pseudomonadota; class Gammaproteobacteria; order Alteromonadales; family Pseudoalteromonadaceae; genus Pseudoalteromonas; species Pseudoalteromonas sp. GCY. The sequence continues at coordinate 3,332,317 of NZ_CP068023.1, read as the reverse complement.
GTGCGTGCTCATCTTTGGTCGTTGGATGTAAAAACACGGGAAAATCATTACCAACCTGCTGATAACCAAGTTTGCTCATTTGCTCAAGTGTGCTGCCAACGACGACATAATCTCTTTCTTTTATTGGGCGTCCTAGCAGTTCGTCTCTAACTGCACCGCCGACGAGGTAGATTTTCATTTTCTATGTTCCATTTTCTGCGATTCGAGGTTTTATCTTGACCCGGATTTTGCCATTATAGAGCGCATCATAACAATAAAGAGACAAGTCGTGTATTTACGCTATTTTGGGTTAACTGAAAAACCCTTCTCGATTGCTCCAAATCCTGAATTTTTATTCCTTAGCGAACGTCACAAGGAAGCACTTGCACACTTAACCTATGGGTTGGGTGACGCGGGCGGTTTTGTGCTACTGACAGGTGAGGTGGGAACGGGGAAAACCACAGTAACACGCAGCATGTTGGCTCAATTACCTGAATCAACGAAGGTTGCTTTTATACTTAATCCATCACTATCAGAACTTGAACTGCTTGCGACGATTTGTGATGAGCTGGAAATTAACTATGACAGCGACAACGCCACGTTAAAATCGCTTACAGATGTGATTAAGCATAGATTGTTAGAGAACCATCATAGTGGTGGTCATACTATGTTGATCATTGATGAAGCTCAGCATTTAGCACCAGAGGTACTTGAACAGCTTAGGCTACTGACTAATCTGGAAACAGATCATAAAAAATTGCTACAAATTGTATTGGTAGGTCAGCCAGAGCTACAGCATTTGTTACAGCGCAACGAGCTACGTCAATTGGCACAAAGGATCACGGCGCGTTATCACTTGCTACCACTTAGCGAATCGCAAGTGTTTGCTTATATACAGCATCGTCTGCAAAAAGCAGGTTGTCAGCAAGCGTTGTTCCACCACGATGCGGTAGCCTATGTACATCAAGTGACAGCTGGGATCCCAAGATTAATAAACTTGTTGGCCGACAGATGTTTATTAGGTGCTTACTCGGCATCGCAAACTCAGGTAACGAAAGCAATCGCTGTTCAAGCTGCAAAAGAGGCGCTACCCACTAATTTAGTGCCAGTCGCAAGCCAAGAAAAAAATCGCGTGCCTTTATTGTTTACGGCTTGGCTTGGTGTGTTATTTGTTGCAGGCTTTGGCTTGGCAAAATTGGTGTAGAGGGAAACATGTCGTATTTAACAAGTGCAATGAAACAGTCACAACAAGGCGCAGATGCAGAGCAGGATTATTTGAGTCAACGCCAAGACGCCCAACTCATTTTCTATAAAAGACTCGTTACCTATGTCGGTGCGGGCCTCTTGTCTTTGTCTTCACTTGGGGCAGGGTATTATATCGGTAAGATAACGACCCCCGCGGAAGTGCAACCTGCAGTAACGTCTATAGTGGAGCCGAAAAAAGAAGAGCAAGCTGAGCTTTCTACAGATCTTGCGGTGGAGAATAATCAGCAGGTGAAAAAGGCTAATGTTGCTAGTCAAGAAGTGAGTACACCAGCGACTACTTCAGCGACAAACAACACTGTTAATCCTAATCTAGTGGCGCAAACTGCTGAGCCTGAGCAGCATTTCCAGTGGGTGTCTGTGCAAATTGGTGTTGATAACCAAGGCAAGCCTTTATATCAACAACAATTGGTACCGGTAGACTCTGTTAAAGCTGTACCTGCTGTTCCAGCCCCTAAATCGGATGCCATTCAACCTAATCAGGTTACTCAAGACTCATCTCCTGGAGAAATCCAAACGGCTGGTGAATATGCGGGTTATCGCGTATTTGGTGCTAAGCCAAAACCACAAAATGATGAACTTGCCGGGGTATCAGAAGAACTTAAAAAGGCCTTTGCTGAGGCGGTAAAAGAAACGGCACCGCATGAAGAGCCTGAGGTGCTTTCTACGACTAAGGACTCTGCTTCAGCTACGCCCATCGCGCTGCTGCCCGCCCAATTGCAAAATAGTATTCCAAGCTTACGTTATCAAGCGCATATTTATGCTACCGACTCTCATGAGCGGTGGATAAAAATAAACAATAGACCTTTATACGAGGGTGATAGCTTAGGAGCTTTGACCGTTGTAGAAATTACACCAGAACAAACACGTTTTGATTTCGACGGTATTGAATTCAGCCTTGAGGCAATGGAGGACTGGCTGCCTTAATCTCAAGGCAGCATTGAGTGTTTAAAAAACCGGATAAGATCAAGCTTGAATTCTTCAGGCTTGATCGCTGACTCTAGTTCATCGTTTGCTTTTTTCGCACTTAAATCGATATCTTGAACTTCAATGTAATGCATGTGCTTAGCGTGATAAAACACTTTAACTACGGGTTTTAGCGGCGTTTTGGGATTGCTTTGGGCAATAACACCGACCTTACCACTAGTGAGTTTTACTAAAGTGCCCACAGGGTATACGCCAATGCAAGCAATAAACCGGCTTAGTAGTTGTTCGTCAAAATGGTGAGGGCAGCCTTCACGCATTAACTTAAAGGCTTTAATTGGTGTCATGCCTTCTTTATAGACGCGCTCGGCGGTCAATGCGTCATAAACATCCACAATAGCGGCCATTCTGACATGCTGTGGTAGTTCATCCGCAGTTTTGCCATAAGGATACCCTGTGCCATCTAAACGCTCGTGGTGATAGCCTGCTATTTCGCAAGCAACTCGTCCAAGACCTGCATTGAGCAAAATATCAAAGCTGTATTTAGCATGAGACTTCATGATGTGGTACTCATCGAAGCTCAGTTTCCCTGGCTTATGTAAAATATCGTCAGGAATTTCTATCTTACCAATGTCGTGAAGCAGCGCTCCTGTGGTCATCTCTTCAGTTAATTCCCTTGAGTAACCAAGATGTTTACAGAAAATGGCCATTAAGATAGAAACATTAATAGAGTGCTCCAATAAATAGGCGTCTTTTTCTCTGATCCGAGCAATACAGGAAAGCGCATCTTGATTGCGAAATACGGAGTCAATAAAGCCGCTTGCTGTTGCTTTAAAAGCCTCTATTTCTATCGCTTTACCCGCTTTAATATCCGCGAACGCTTTGCTTTGAATTGCTTTTGCTTCGTCGTAAAGTGTCACTGCGTGTTGCATTTCTGCTTCAACACTACACTTGGTCTGCCAAGGATCATGCTCTGGTTTATGCGGCTCTTCTATGTTTTCATCATGAGGAGGTTCATCGTGAGGGTCGTGTTCTGAAAGGCGCTTACTGGGATCGACCGTTACCTCTAAAACACCACTCTTTTGTAGCTTTGTAATGCTTGTTTTAGTCCTCACCCAGCCCTTGGTTTTAATCGCCACTGAGCCTCTTTGCTTTGTCACACCGACAACAAACATACCTGGCTCTAAATCACTGATATTAATATTAATCTCTGGCATGAGGATTCCTTTAGTTGTGTCTTTAAGCGTAGCAAAGCTTGATAAAATAGAAAGGATTAAAATATAAATATGATTGATTTTCCCCCAATAAACCCGCATCCTGAAAGAAACAAAAAGGAGTCTATCTTATGCGCTTATCTCCATTGGCATTAGGCCTCATTGCCACTTTGTCTTGGCATGCAAATGCCGATTTGAAACAACAAGTTGCAGAGTCTATGCCTGAACTTGAATCTTTGTACCTACATTTACATCAAAACCCTGAGCTTTCTTATAAAGAAGAAAAAACAGCAGGGCGTTTGGCGGATGAAATGCGCAGACTTGGTTATGACGTGACTGAAAATGTGGGTGGCTTTGGTGTTGTTGGCATGCTGAAAAATGGTGATGGTCCAACGGTGATGATCCGAGCCGATACCGATGGTTTGCCAATTATTGAAGAAACAGGAAAGTCGTACGCGTCAAAAGTAAAGGTGAAAGATGATGCGGGGAATGTGGTTGGTGTGATGCACGGTTGTGGTCACGACATCCATATGACCAGTTTAATCGGTACAGCAAAACAGCTAATGGCTAACAAGGAAAAGTGGCAAGGTACATTGATGTTAGTTGCTCAACCCGCTGAAGAAGTGGGTGGCGGCGCAAAAGCCATGTTAAAGGAAGGGCTGTATACTCAATTTGCTAAACCCGATCATGTTATTGGTTTGCATGTAAGTGCATCCGTTCCAGCTGGTAAAGTGGCGATTGCCCCAGGTTATGCACTGGCTAATGTTGATTCAGTTGACATCATAGTTAAGGGGAAAGGGGGACATGGGGCCTATCCACATACTACCATCGACCCTGTGGTACTGGCATCTCGGATTGTACTAGGGCTACAGACCATTACATCACGAGAGATTTCTCCGTTAGAACCGTCTGTGATCACAGTAGGCTCCATTCACGGTGGTTCTAAGCACAACATTATTTCAAACGAAGTGAAGCTACAATTGACGCTACGCTCTTATAATCCGGATGTGCGTGAGCAACAAATTGCGGCGATCAAACGCCTGACAGCAGGCATAGCACAAAGTGCAGGATTGGAAGACAGTCTTGTGCCAGAGGTTATCGTTCATGAAAGCGAAAGCATTCCATCTACGTATAATAATCCAGAGTTGGCTGAGTTTTTAACTAGCGCCATTAAGCAGGAAATTGGTGCAGAAAATGTTGAACAATCTCAGCCGGTGATGGCTGGTGAAGATTTCGGCTTATATGGCCGTACTGATGACAATGTACCAATTACAATTTTTTGGCTAGGTGGTGTTAATCAAGCGATATTCGATGCGGCACAAAAAAGCGGTGAGCCTTTACCTTCATTGCATTCTAGTAAATTTGCGCCAGATTATCCTATCGCCATTGCAACAGGAGTAAGAGCGATGACTAATAGTGCACTTGCTTTGTTTAATCAAAAATAAGCTTTATCTAGCATTTTTATCTAACATAGTAAAAAGGTAGCCTCGGCTACCTTTTTAGTTTTTAGTCTTTATTTGCTGCTGCAAGCATTAACTCTCTATTGCGCTCTAGTTTTACCAGCATCGCATCAGCAATGGGTTTGAACTTAGCGAGCTCAGACTGAGGTAATGGCTCAGACTTTGGCAGTTTTACCGTTTTAGGATTTCGGTGTACACCGTTCACCAAAAACTCATAATGAAGGTGAGGACCTGTCACGCGGCCAGTTGAGCCGACAGTACCAATTTTCTGTCCTTGCTTCACTTTTTGACCTGTCTTCACTGCACGTTTATTCAAGTGTAAGTACTTAGTCACATACTTGCTACCGTGCTGAATAAACACATAGTTACCATTGAGTTTATTGTAACCTGACTTGAGTACTTTACCGTTACCAGAGGAAACCACCGGCGTGCCTACGCGTGCCGCATAGTCTATACCATTGTGAGACGATACTCGGCCAGTCACAGGGTGAAGGCGACGCGGATTAAAGCTTGAGCTGATATATTTGAAGTTAACCGGTGCTCTTAAGAAGGCTTTTTTCATGCTACGGCCTTCAGGGGTATAGAACTCGTCATCAGTATGACGAACCGCGCTGTAACGCTCGCCCTGATTGATAAATTCTGCGGCAATAATTTTACCATTACCGATTTCTTCACCGTCTACATAGTGCTTTTCAAACACTAATGCGAAAGAGTCGCCCTTACGAATATCGTTTGCAAAGTCGACATCCCAGCCAAAAATATCGGCGAAGTTCATTATTTGACGTTCGCTAAGACCCGCTGAAATACCAGCACTCCAGAAGCTGGAACTGATCTCGCCACCCGCTGATTTTTCGCGAGTTTCGATTTCTTTGCTTTCGATTTTGGTTTCGTAACTACCCTCGTCGTTTAGGGTGACCAATAAGGTATCCGTTTTTGACAAGATGTATTTTAATTGAGCTAATTCACCACCATCATTGCTAGCAAAGCTAAGCACTTCTCCCGGGTGGATTTTAGTCAGCTTGCGGGTTTCTGCGTTGGTATTGACCAGATTGTGTAACGTTTTGGCAGAATAACCTGCGCGTTTAAAAATCACGGCTAGGCTGTCGCCAGACTTCACTTCGTGGTCTTTAAATTCAAATACAGGTTGTTTAGGGGCAGATTCAGGCGTGATGACTGGCGCTGCATCTAATTCAGTAAGTTGCTCTGTTTTTTCTGATATTTTTACTGGCAACTCGTAACGTTTCCCAACTTCTAAAGCTTTTCCGTCATTGTCTTTTGAAGCGGTTGCTTTTTCAGAGGGGATCAGGGCAATTCCGACCATCGCAGATAGGAAGCCGATGATGAGCACTTTGTGCTTTTTGGGGAGCTTATGAACCACATGAACCATAATGCGCCTTTTCTGCTGTCAAGAATTATTGTAGATAATATTGCAGGATATACGTAATAAACCCGTAATACCAGCGTTTTGTGCATTTAAACTCGGATAAATATAGGCTAGAATCGAGCGATTACAAGTTATAGCTGTTGGAGTGAGAATAGTGGATTTAGAAACTGCATTTGCAGAGATTAGCCGTGGTGCAGAAGAAATTCTGTTGCAAGATGAATTAAAAGAAAAGCTGAAGTCAGGTAAAAAACTACGTATTAAAGCGGGTTTCGATCCAACAGCACCTGATTTGCATTTAGGCCACACAGTGCTAATCAATAAAATGAAAACCTTTCAAGACTTAGGTCATGAGGTGATTTTCTTGATTGGTGATTTCACCGGTATGATTGGCGACCCAACGGGCAAAAATGTAACTCGTAAGCCACTTACTCGTGAAGATGTACTGGCAAATGCAGAAACATACAAAGAACAGGTTTTCAAAATCCTTGATCCTGCCAAAACCACAGTTGCATTCAATTCTGAGTGGATGGAAAAGCTAGGCACCGCCGGTATGATCAAGCTTGCTGCACGTCAAACCGTGGCACGTATGCTTGAGCGCGACGACTTTAAAAAGCGTTATGCAAATGGACAAGCAATCGCAATCCACGAATTCTTATATCCACTGGTTCAAGGTTGGGACTCGGTTGCATTAGAGGCGGATGTTGAGCTTGGTGGTACCGATCAGCGCTTTAACCTATTAATGGGTCGTGAGCTACAAAAAGACGAAGGGCAAAAGCCGCAAACAGTACTGATGATGCCGTTACTTGAAGGCACCGACGGCGTACAGAAAATGTCTAAGTCATTAGGTAATTACATCGGTATTACTGACGCACCAAACGATATGTTTGGTAAAGTGATGTCGATTTCTGATGATTTAATGTGGCGTTACTACGAATTACTAAGTGCGAAAACACTGGATGATATCGCTGCACTTAAAGAAGAAGTTGCGGGCGGCCGTAACCCTCGTGACATTAAGATTGAATTTGCAAAAGAAATGATTGCTCGATTCCACAGTGAAGCTGATGCTGAAGCGGCACATCAAGACTTTATCAAGCGTTTCCAAAAAAATGCCTTACCTGATGAGATCCCTGAAGTCACGGTAACTATTGAGGGTGAAAGCACGTTTATCACTAATTTGCTAAAAGAAGCTGGTTTAGTTGCTAGTACTTCAGAGGCGATGCGCATGATCAAGCAAGGTGCAGTAAAACTTAACGGCGAAGACAAAGTAACGGATACCAAATTAGAAGTTACTAAAGGTTCTTGCGAAATCTACCAAGTAGGTAAGCGTAAGTTTGCGAAAGTAACGGTAAACTAAATTAGTTTGCCTACATCTCATTACTTAAAAAGGCTAGGCTACCGAGTGACTAGCCTTTTTAATTTGAGATATAAAAAGAGTGGTTATCGCTCTTTTTCAAGACAAGTCAATTCCCGCTTCAATTTCGCCAATTCCCAAGCAAACTTTATTCTTAATTAAGCTGCAAAAATCGCCTTCAAACGTTGATTGATTGCAGTTGAATGCAAGTAAGCTAATTAGAATTACACCTTGGCAGAGTTTACCCTAGCCAGTATGCTTAGGTTAGGGTTAATGGTGTAGCGCATACATGGAACAAATTGAGATATTCGAGATCCCAAGTCCGTGTAAGGGGATCTGTCAGGTAAATAATCGCGGTTATTGTAAAGGTTGCTATCGCAGTCGCGAGGAGCGCTTTGAGTGGAATAATTTGAATAACGAGCAAAAGCGTAAAGTTATCTCGTTGTGCCAGCAACGTTATAAAAGGTACCTGCAACGAAAGTCAAAATCAGAGCATATGGATGATCAAAAAGGGGAAAACTTCAAATTTGATATTTAGCTTTAAGCATTTTTATTATTCCCTGTTGCTCAAACTCCTCTAACTTTGCTTTGATAAGTGGAACTAGTTGTTCGTTACGCTTATGTACAAAGTGGAAACTTTCAACGACGGCTAAATTTTTTATCTGCAATGTTTCTTCATTTATGTTCTTTAGATGTGGCTTTAAGTGAAAGTCGAGTATCAATGCGCCTTCAACCTGTTTCTGCATGACTAAGTTAAGCTGTGCCACCGCGCTTTTAACGCCAATAACATAGGCTGTGGTATGGTGTTCAGCCAAATAAGTAGTTGCGACGGGGTAGCCGCTGCGGACCGTTAAGGATTTGATTTCGTTAAGTTCGCAGTGAGCACATAGGGTGAATAACTGTAAATTAAACTGAAATAAGGGATAGTCAATACGGCGCAGGTTTGGATACTCATTCTCCACACTGGCAACTCGAGCTAGCTGTCCGTCTAAGTTTCCTGCGTTGGCTGCAATTAAAGAACCTTTATGATTAAACTCCTCAAGGCGTAACTCTATTCCGAGAGATTGATAAACCATTTCCATCAGCTCTATCACATAGAGCGCTTGTGGAGTTTGCGGTGGTTTATTGAAGCGCATAACTTTCGGCAGTTCATTCGCGGCGTGTGCAACAGTTGAAATAATCATTAGTAAACACAGTAATAAGGCTTTCAATCCAACTCCTTCGGTGGGTCATTCAGCGATTTTTATGCATTTAAGTATACATAATTTTTACAATAAAGGGCACGCTATCGCGCTTTAATCAAAACTAGATTTTGCTGCAATAGACAGACTGCCTTGTGATACACTTGAGCTTTCCTTTGCTTAAAATTGAATGATGCGTAATGAGCTATAACCTGTGTTTGCTATCTAGACAAGAAAAATACCAAATTCAACTTGAGTATGAGGCGTCGTTTTGGGCCTACCAAATAAAACGAGGCAAAAAAAGTAGAGAAGCGATTTATGACACCATCAATCAAAGGCCGTTGTCTGAACAGGACACGCTAAAACAAAAGTTTGAGTATTACTTGAGTCTAATGCTTGCTTGATGCTGACAATTGGATTGCTCCCAGCCGTAATGACGCCGCTTGTAAATAAGTTTTATGCTGCACATAAGGCGCGGGGACGAGCAGCAAAACACGACAAAGTGTGGGTTGCAAAAAATAGCAATGAAATTATCGCGGCTTGTCGTTTGCAACCTGTAGACGGATATTGGTTGCTGGTGGGCGTTTATGTTGCATCACAACATAGAAAACAAGGCATTGCGAAGAAACTAATTGAAACCGTAATTGCACAATTTCGTAGTCAGCAGCCACAGCAGATAATTTATACTTTTGCTTACTGTCATCTTCATGACTTTTACAGCGCACTTGGGTTTCAAAGCAATTCACGAGAGCTACCACCTGAACTTGCTTCTCGCTTATCTAGTTATCTTGGACAAAATCGTCAACTCGTGGCAATGTATTACGTCTAGTTAACAACCTCGGCTTTTTATGTTTCGCCTGTGTTTTATATTTTGCATTTGCCTGTTTTCTGGGTTGGTGAGTGCCGCACAAATTTCCCGACTCTCACCTGCGGAAGGATTATCACAAAGTTACGTAAATACTTTGCTTATAGATGAGCAAGGTTACTTGTGGCTTTCTACCGAAGGTGGGCTCAACCGCTACGACGGTTATCAAGTGCTGGACGTGAATGGGCCTGATGGCGTGCTTGATAAAGTGCAAGTGAATTATATTTACCAGGATAACCTTGGTGGCATTTGGATCACGACAGGTATCGCGGGATTGTTGCGATACGATCCCATGAAAGATGAATATAGAAAGTACATAGAGCCACCTTCCACAGAGGACGAGTTTTATTCCAATTTGGTTAATATTGTTTTGACCAAAGATGACGACCACATGTGGGTTGTACGCACCAATGATGTTGCTATTCTCAATATCCATACCGGCAAACTTGAGAGTGAAGTGACTTTGCCGCTAGATGAAGAAAGTGGTTTTATACGCGCAGTCTATCAGCATCAAGATATCTTGTTTATCGCCACTTCTGAGCGCTTGTTTGCATATCATTTAACAACGAAAAAACTAAGAACGCTCGATCACCTCGCTGCTATTGAACATCCTTACCAAACAAATACTAAATCGCTATTTATTTTAGACCAAGATACCTTGCTCGTGGGTGCCGTTCAGGGGATGTACGAGCTAGACATTTCTCAATTACTAAAAGATTTTGACGCAGAGGTATCATTTAAAACGCTGCTTCCTGAGCTAAACATATGGAAAATGCTCAGACATGATGAGCAGACTTTGCTGCTTGGTACTGATAAAGGTCTCGTCTACTATACTATTGAAGATGGCAATGCAGTTCGCGATAAACGCTTGTCTACAAGCGTCTTTTTGCCATCAAATACCAGTATTATCGATATCGTCAAAGACAACTATAGCGGACTTTGGGTTGCCACAAAAGAAGATGGCGCATTTTACTTACCAGACAGTACGCTGGCGTTTGACAACGTTAGCGACCTTACCGTTGAAGGTGAGGGTTTTTCTCACAGTAATGTCTGGGCGATGCATGAATCTAATCAGTTTTTGTGGCTGGCAACGAATGACGGCCTTACGCGATACAATCCAAAAACCAGAGAGACCAAACAGTTTCTAAAGGGTTACTTGGGTGACGAAATTCTTTCAGAGTTTATTATCTGGAAGATAACAGAGTATAACAATAAGCTTTGGCTAACGACTGTAAAAGGACTGTTTGTCTTTGACCCTATTACTCATGAGGTGACAAGACCCAAGGCTAATAGTCCTGAAGACCACGAGATACTGACATCCTTTGTGAAAGGGGGGGAGTTGTTAGCTGACGGTAAGTTTTATTTCGTCAATAGTGACGTGGGGATGTTTGTTTATGATATTAATACAGCAGAGCTGACACACCTTACGAAGTCATTTGAAAATGTCGATCCGTTTCTTACTTATGGCTTCTACCCACCACTTCCAAACGAACCGCTGAAACCTCTTTACTACTACGCAGGAGTATTGCTGCAATATGATCCGCAGTTAGAAACGCTAACTGAGATCTATAAAGCGCCAAAAGCAAATAAGCATTTAGCGGTCGATATCACCACCTATACCATAGATAAAAATAATATCTTGTGGTTGTCGTTATCATCGTTTGGTTTGATTGGTCTGACGCTAGACGGTTATGAGCCAATTTATAATATCGATTTAAAAGCCCACAAAATAGATACTTTGATGTATGAAATGCGCCAAGACAAAGAAGGAATGATTTGGATGTCATCTCACAAAGGAATTTGGCGTCTAGACCCGGATAATTTGCATTTACAACAATTCACGACCGAAGACGGCATACTTTCTAACGAGTTTAACGGTGGCGCGTCAGTGATGTTGGAGGACGGTCGCATTGCGTATGGTATGTTGAAAGGGTTTGTGGTGTTTTCTCCTGATGACAATCGGCCTAAAAAGCCTTTACTTGATCATGTAAATATCACCAGCGTGGATTTAATTTCTCGCCCAAATCAAAAAGCCGGATTAAAGCAATTTGATCACATTGAACTTGAACATGACGATATTGGACTCGAAGTGTCATTCTCTGCGATGGCATTTAGCTATCAGGATCGGATCATTTATGAGTATCAAATATCCGGTGGTCAGAAGATCTTGAGCCGCAATCAAAATCGTGTGGTATTTCCTAAACTGAATCCCGGTGAATATGCGTTAAAAGTGTGGGCCAAAGACCCATTAACGGGAGATTACACACCGCCTGCAAAATTAACTATTAGTGTTAACTATCCCGCGTGGCGTTCACCCGTTGCGATTGCTGGATATGTGTTTCTTACGCTCTTACTACTGTCTATTTGGAGCTATCGAAAGTATCGTGTTGAGCAACTTATTCTTGCCGCTCATAAGGAAACACAAGACCGCGAAGCTAGGTTGAAAATGGCGCTAGAGGGAAGTAACTCCGGTGTATGGGAGTGGCATGCGGGTAGTACGTTAATCTATCAGCCTCGATTAGTTACTGAGCTCGATTACGAGCTTGAGAGTGTCGGCTTGGACGATTACCTGCAAAAGATACATCCCTCGGATAGAGCCATGTTCCGCTTACAGTGGCTTGAGTTCGTCACAACGAACAAAGGGTTTATCGACTGTACTTATCGATTAAAAGACAGCAAAGGTCAGTGGCGTTGGTATAAGGATTTTGGCAAGGTACTCGAGTGGGATGAAGGCAATCCAACACAAGTGGCAGGCACCTATACCAACTTAACGCGTGAACGTTTATTTGAAGAGCGTGCCGCATTATTTGGGGCTGCGTTTGAGCAGACCCGTGACTGGGTTATGATCTTAGACAAAAGACTACGTATCCAGGCTTGTAATCGGGCGATGCAAAATGCCTTTAATCTTGACTCTATCCCGTCATCAAGCACTGCGGTGAAACTTGGGATGTCGAGACAAAAGCGGATGATGTATCTACGCCAAACGTTGGCGTTGGCAGTGCATCAGCACTTAAGTTCAGAGGAAGTCGTTAGTCTGCCTAATGGTGATGAAAGAGACGTATTGATTAAGATTAGTGCCGTCGCAAATGGTGATGGCGAACTATACAGTTATGTCGTGGTGCTAACCGATATTAGCCAACAAAAGCGTACTGAAAAAGAGCTATATCAGCTCGCTAACTACGATTTACAGACGAAGTTGCCGAATAAAGCGTTATTGATGGATAGAGTGCAGCATGCAATCAAGCAGTCGCAGGCTCAAGAGACGTATTTTGCGTTGTTGGTAATCAAATTTAATCGCTTACAGAATCTATACGATATTTATGGTGCAGACTTTGTGGCCGAGCTGCTTCCACTGCTTGCAACAAAGCTACGCTGTTGCTTCCGAGAATTAGACAGTTTAGCAACGGGGCATGATAAGTCGTTTTATGTGTTGATGGAGCATCTCGATAACCCTGAAAAGGTGCATCAATATGTAGAGTGTTTAGTTCACTCATTTAGCACACCTTTGGAGGCTGCTGGACATACTGTGCAGATGCAACCTACGATAGGAATTGCAATGTACCCGAATGATGCGTCTGACGCTTTTGAGCTCAATCGAGCGGCAAAGGCGGCTCTTGAGCATGTCAATGTACAACAAACTTCTAGTTATCAGTTTTTCCGCGAAGAGATGAATGGCAAGGTCAGGCGTTCTCGTGAAGTCGAACAAGCGCTTATGCGAGCACTCAAAAATGGTGAATTTAGTAATCATTATCAGCCAATTGTTGATGTACAAAGCGATACCTTGCTTGGCTTTGAAGCGCTATTACGTTGGCCTGAAAATAGTGAGTTTTGCGCTCAGGAGTATGCGCTCGCAGCTGAACATGCTGGCGTAGTTACCGAGCTTACCTTACAAACCCTTTCCCGAGCATTGGTTGAATTGAGGCATTGGCAAACCATTGAGCGCGATTTATATATTTCGATTAATCTATCAGCCATTGATTTTGAATCCTCAAGCTTGGTCGATAATATTCAACAAGCTCTGAGTCGCAGTAAAGTGTCTGGTCACTCAGTGGCTTTTGAGATAACGGAAACCGCTTTGCTTTCTAACGTTGATAGCGCGGTGAAAGTGATGAAAGAAATAAAAGCACTGGGTTGCCAGATCTACATGGATGACTTTGGGACGGGGTACGCCTCTTTGACCTATCTGCAACAATTGCCTATTGACGTCATCAAGATAGATAAAAGCTTTGTACAACAAATTGCTGAGGATCCTGAAAGCTATTTAATCATTCGCTCATGTGTAAACTTAGCGCATGGATTGGGATTAAAATGTGTCGCAGAAGGGGTGGAAAACGACCTGCAGTATCAGCGAATTAAAGCTGAGCAAGTCGATTATTATCAAGGTTACCGTTTCAGCTCGGCGATTAGTGGCGAACAAGTCGCGCAACTACTCTCTGAAACATCACTGTAGCCTCTTTGGCTACAGCTTTTTACCACAGTGACGACAGTACATGTTATGGACGCGTTGACTGCTCATTAGTTTAATCGCTTGGTTTGCTTCCAATTGACTTAAGCCAAGTTCAATACGAAGGGCTTCTAAATGGGCTCTTTCACTTTTGTCGACGTCGCCATCGACTAATGCATGCAGCACAGCCTCATTGAACGCATCTCGACGTTTGCGCATTTGGTCCGCAAAGCTTGAAGCCAGAAGGCCGGTGGGGATCGCGACCATGCCCATACTGAGTAAAGTGATAAGGCCCCCAAAAAATTGCCCGAGCGGGGTGATAGGCACTACATCGCCGTAACCCACGGTGGTTAGAGTGGCCATCGCCCACCACATGGCCTTGGGAATGGAGCCAAACTTATCCGGTTGCACATCGTGCTCAATAAGATAAATCCCGCAAGAGGCCATGATAAGCACCACACTCATAATAAAAAAGGCAGCAAGTAATGAGCTCGACTCTTCTTTAAATGCCGCGAGTAGCAACTGCATGGCCCGAGAGTAGCGCGTCAGCTTAAAGATCCTGAGTAATCGAATAACACGTAAAAAGCGCAGATCAAAGGTGATAAATGCCATTAATATGGTTGGTAAAATAGCGATGAGATCAATCACCGCCAGCGGTGATATCAGATATTTTAGGCGCTTTTTCCAATTTGGTATATCCAAATGGCGATAATCAAGTTTATCGACACAACACCAAAATCTCAGTAAGTATTCGATGGCGAAGATGGTCACACTGACTAACTCTAGAGTTAGAAAGTAGTGATGGTACAGCGTTGCTAAGTCGCGCTCAGATTCCAACACGATAGCAACGACATTGGTTAAAATCAGGGTGATGAGGAAGATATCAACTGCGCGCCCGAGTCGGCGATATTGTCCTGTAGCCTCGAGCACCGCAGCCGTTTTTTCTCTGATGTGAAGTTGCATCAAGTTGCCAGCATCCGTTATCTTTTTTGTGTTTAGTTTAAGTGTAACACCATCTGAATGGTGCCTTCCTCAAAATCTCGAGATACGGTAAATCCAAGCTTTTTGGCAAGTCCTATCATACCGCTGTTTTCTGGCAGGGTGATCCCTTCTATGCATTGCACGCCTTGTTTTCGACAGTGCTTTATTGCCGCTTCCATGAGTATGCGTCCAAGCCCAAGTCCTTGGCAATCTGAGCGTACAACTACGGCAAATTCAGCCACTTGGTTATCTGGGTCCATCAATACGCGTGATACCCCAAGCGTTTGGTAGCTAGATTTATTAGGCACAGTGACGATAAACGCCATTTCTCGGTCGTAGTCAATTTGCGTCATTTTGGCGAGCTGCTCATGATTAAATTGCGGCAGTTCACCAAAAAAGCGGCGGTATCTATCTTCTTTACTTAAAGACTGGTCAAACTCTTGGTGCGCTCTTTCATCTTCAGGACGAATAGGTCTCAAGGTTGCGGGGCGGCCATCTTTTAATGTCACGGTTCTTACCAACTCTCGAGGGTAAGGTCGGATGGCCAAGCGTTTACGGCCAGATACCGGCTCGTATCGCCTTAGCGTAATACTGGCGTCGAGTACTTGGAACTGACCCGAGCAGGCCAAAATGGGATTGAGCTCCATATCAATGATCTCAGGCTGGTCGACTACCATTTGAGAGACGCGAGTGAGTAGGGCGCATAAACGGTATTTATCGACTTTTTCAGGTAGCGCTCGTTCTTTGATAAAGCCTTTATCATGGGCGGCTGCAATCAGGTACTTTGCAAGGTTCATATTCAGTGGCGGCAATGCCACCGCAGCTTGCGAGAAATTAAGCCCGGTGCCCGCTTCACCCAGTAAAATAACAGGGCCAACACCGGGTTCGGTTTTTACTGCTATCCGTAATTCTTGTCCACCAGCGCGTTTTGCCATGCGTTGCAAAGAGAAGCCCTCTATTTCAGCATCGGGGGCTGCCTCACGGATCCGTAGTAACATAGAAAATGCAGTTTGTTCTACTTCTTCGGCATCGTTGAGGTTGAGTACAACCCCACCCACTTCCGATTTAGAGGGAATATCATGGCTTATCAGTTTGAGTGCAACGGGAAAACCAAGCTGCTGAGCTTGCTCTTTTGCTTCTGAGGGGGTGAGGGCGATTTGCGTCTCTATACATTCTATATCGTAATTCGCCAGCACTTGAGAGGCCAAATGAGTCGCGAGTTTATTGGCGCCTGAGTTTAAAAAGTCATTGATTAAACGTTTGCTTTGCACATGTTGCAGCTGACCTTCATCACTGTAGGACTCAGGTGTTTGCGTGAGGTGTTTTTGGTTTCGGCGGTAGCTAACTAAGTGCATAAAGGCACCAACTGCACCTTCTGGTGTGCGATAAGTTGGGATCTTAGCGTTCGCGCACACGAGCCTTGCAGCGTAGGCCGCTTCTTCACCCATAAAGTTTGTCATCACATAAGGGCGTGCCATTTTTGGAATTTTGGCTAAGGTCTGTGCAATGATCTCCGCATAAGCGGTACTTGGCGCAAGCGCTGATGGAGTATGGATTATCAATAGGTTTTTGACTTCATCGGCTTTTAATAAGATCTCTAGTGCTTGTTGGTAACGCTTTGGTGAGGAATCGCCAAAAATATCTATGGGATTACAAGCATGGTCCGTTTGCGGGATCAGGTCACTGAGCGCTTGTTTGGTCTGCTCGCTTAGCACCGCCAGTTTGCCAGAGTTCTGTAGTAAGGTATCTACCGCCATGATCCCAGGACCCCCGCCATTGGTTAAAATGGTCAGCTGCTCTACTTGCAGCAATTTGGGATGTAAAGCAAGGGTTTGAGTGGCAGCAAATAGCTCCCTAAGATCGTTTACCCTCAGCATACCTGCACGTTGGAACATGGCATCATAAACCGCGTCATCGGAGGTATTGCCACCGGTGTGGTTCAGTGCTGCGATTGCGCCAGCCTTGGTTTTTCCGGTTTTTATCGCAATGACGGGTTTGCTAAATGCAGCGGCTCGAGCTGCGGAAATAAAGCGCCTAACATCATCGATATTATCGATGTAAAGCAAAATAGCTTGGGTTTTTGGATCCCGCCCGAGAAAGTCGAGTAGCTCGTCGAAATCGATATCAAGGCAATCCCCAACGGAAACAAAGTAAGAAAAGCCGATTTTTTTATGTTGTGCCCAGTCCAGTATGGTTGAGCATACCGCCGCCGATTGTGAAATAAAAGCAAGCTTACCGGGCGCGGCAACCGTATGAGAGAAACTGGCATTAATACCCAAGTGAGGAATGAGTAAACCGAGACAATTAGGACCAAGCAAAGTGACCTTCGCTATTTTGGCAGCTTCTTTTAATTGTTGTTTGTGCTGATTATCAAGACCCGCCGCGATGATGATCGCATGTTGACAGCCAATATCACCAAGCTCATTGATGATTTGCACTAGGGTTTGTTTGTTGGTACAAATAACAGCGAGATCAGGGACTTTGGGGAGCTGTTTGATGGTGCTGTAGGCAAGCACCCCATGCACGGCGGTATGCTTTGGACTGACGGGCATAATGGGCCCTTTAAAGCCGCCTTGTAGCAAGTTACGCATTACGATAAAGCCGGCGCGATCAGGATTGTTAGAAGCGCCAATCACCGCGATGGATTGGGGGTTAAAAAATTGGCTAATACGCTTTACGCTCATACTGTTTCCTAGTTCAGCCACAGCTCATAAGCACCACTCTACCATTTTGTTCGCGGTTTTCGAGTGCAATTAAGGTAGACTTTGATCTATCCCCATAATTATTGTTTGAAAACCATGACTGAGGCGTAACGTTGAGGACAGAGATATGTCTACTATGAGTAAATATTTAGCTCCTGCAGCTTTGCTATCACTAGCGGTGGTAGTGAGCGGTTGGATGGTAAAATCGACCATTCTAGAAGTGAAAGGAATGGAGCGAACGGTAAGTGTAAAAGGGTTATCGGAAAAGGAAGTAACGGCAGACACGGTGATTTGGCCCGTATTTTATCGTGATGCAGATAACGATCTGGAAGCCTTGGTGGAGCGCACGGAAAAGAAAAATGCGGCGATCCGCGCGTTCTTAACCTTGCATGGCTTTGATGCTTCAGAGCTGTCGATATCAGCGCCTTCCATTACGGATAAATACGCCCAAGAGTACGGTCAAAACAATCAAGGATTTCGCTATGTGGCAAAAGCCGGTGTGACTGTGTACTCCAATAATCCAGATAAAGTATCGCAAGCACTAGGGCAGTTAAGTGAGCTGGCCAAACAAGGTATTGCTATCACCAAAGACGACTATCAAAATCGGGTTGAATATTTGTTTACTGGTCTTAATGATATTAAGCCTGAAATGGTGCAAGAAGCCACACAAAAAGCACGAGAAGTGGCGGTAAAATTTGCTAAAGATTCCGACTCTGTGCTTGGCAAAATAAAATCAGCAAGGCAAGGACAATTTAGTATTCGCGATAGAGACAGTAATACGCCGCAGATCAAAATCGTGCGTGTTGTGACGAGCGTGGAATATTACTTATCAGATTAAAACGCGTTTATTGCGCGACCAAGCAATCAAAAGTGACGAGTGACGAATTCGTCAAAAAAGCAAAGCATCTTCTATCAAGGTGCTTTGCTTTTTTATTTCTTGCTAATCAACAACTCGTTTTCGATTGGTATAAACTCACTGGCTGCACGGATCAGTGAAGCGGCGGTAAGCTGCGGCACGCCGTAAACTTCGACTCGGGTATGGTATTTATCTCTGAGCTTATTCGCGAGTAAATCAAAATCACCATCGCCAGTAACTAGAATTATCACATCGGATCCTGACGCGCATTCCATGGCATCAATGGTAATGCCAACATCCCAATCACATTTCGCGGAGCCATCGGCACGTTGAATATAAGGCTTTAACTTCACTTCAAAGCCAATTGCCCGCAGGATATTTTGGAACTGCCTTTGTTTATCATCGCCCCGTTCGCTGGAATAGGCAATGGCTTGATATACCTCGCGATTAGCCGTTGCTTTGCGCCAAAACGCATTATAGTCAAAGCCTGTTTGGTAGGCTTGCTTGGTGGTGTAATAAACATTTTGAGCGTCAACTAAAATGGTGACTTTTTCCATAATGGACTCTTAGCAATAGATTTGCTTTATGATAGCAAGATTAGCGTTTGTTTAGCCATTTACTCATCGCGGCATCATAGGCTTTTTTAATGGCACCGCCATCGCAAGGGCGAGGTGCAGTACGCCAATTCTTATTTAATCCCTCCGGTGTAGGAATACTCGGATCGGGCCTAACTTCAGCGTAGCACAGGCCATTTTCACGGTAGACTGTATATTGAGACGTAGACTCGAGTTGCTCTCTTTGCATGCTCGCAGCACTGGTTTGATGCGTTTTAGGCACAGTGAGCCGCTGCGGCTTTTCTTGACCTTGGCTGAGTACAACGTCACTCGGAGAGCGCTCTAAAAGTTGCTGACGAAATTGAGAGATTGCTTTGCGATGGTCTAACTTTTTAGGTTGCGTGATGACTGCAGCTTTGGTTATTTGCTTAGTTGTACTTTCAACCGCAGGCTTTTTTGGTTCCGTTTGCATAGTTTTTATTACTTCAACCGTATCGTCCCGCCGCTGCGTCGGTTTTAACTCTTTTACTGGCTTATCTTCAGTTATCGTCGGTGTCTCACTACGCTCCATCTTGGGCTTGGCGGGCTCAATAACCAAATAGGTTTTCATTGCCTTAATTTCTAAAGGCTTTAAGGGGATATAAATACTTTGCTGCAGATACCAACCAAGCAGTAGATGCAGCACAATAGAGCCGATAATGGTGAAACTAATCAGGTTGTGTTGGAGCAGCCGCATTATTCTTATTAAATCCTTGAGTCATGCGGAGTTAGAGCTTAATAAAGACTTAATTGTTCCCTCAATAGGCAAATTAATCTGTGACTAATTGCGCGGAAATATGTTTTAGTAAAGTGAGTTCACGTAAAACGGACATCCCTTTGTTATTTGCATCATTGAGTTTTGCTTCGTTATGCGCGATGGCTTGGTTTATGTTGATCCACACTGGCTTCATACCATTGGCGTGTTCATAATCCTCCATAGCTGGCGCATCAAATTCGCCACAGATCTCACAAACGTAGCAATAAGAAATAATATGCACATTGTCATGATCGGGTTTATACCAAGGGCGGTACTCTTCATAGCGGCCAAAAGGCGTCAAACCTGTGATGGATACTGCACCAGTTTCTTCTTTTAGCTCTCGCTCCAATGCTGCTTCTAAGCTTTCACCCTCGTCGACGCCGCCACCTGGCAAGGTGTAATCGTCATAACGTTTGGTGTAAAGCATAAGAATGTCGTTGCCTCTGAGGACAATGGCGCGAGTGGTTTTTCTGGTAAAGCAGCTGCCTTGAAGCGGAATGACTGGGGTGTTATTTAAGCTTTGCATGGGGGTTTTAACTTCAGTCTAGGTAACAAAGATGGGTTTACAAGGTGATACGCCTGAATAAAAGCGGCGTATCGCGAATGAAGATATTAAAACGGAGCTGGGTACGCTTTAAATACAGTATCAATCTCGGCTAAAGATTCTGCACATAGCGGCTGTTCAAACGCTTGAATATTTTCTTTAAGCTGTGCCATGGTTGTCGCGCCGATAATAGTTGAAGTCACGCCATCGACTTGATTGCACCAAGCTAGCGCCAGTTGTGCTGCAGTCATATTAAATTCTTTGGCGATTTCTAAATATTTTGCAACGGCTTCTTGTGCTAGTTGTGTGTCCCTAAATAGGCCTTGTCTTTGCACTAAGGTAAAGCGGCTGCCTTCAGGTCTTGCGCCCCCTAAATATTTACCGCTCAGCATCCCACCAGCCAGTGGCGACCAAGGTAAATAGGCAATATCTTCGTTTACGCAGCTCTCAATTAAGTAAGGCCAATCTTTGGCATGTAGCAAGCTAAACTCATTTTGAATTGAAACCGGCTTCGGTAGGTTGTGCTGCATCGCCAAATTAAGGTAAGTGTGAATGCCCCAAGGCGTATCATCAGAAAGACCCCAATGGCGAATTTTACCTGCTTGAATACAGCTCGCTAAGCCTTCTAAAATATCTAGCATGCCAGCGCGTTCTTCGTCGCGGTCAAGCGCACTTAAAGGAACCATGCCTGGCCATTGTTTACCAAAGTGCGGTGAAGTACGGTTTGGCCAATGTAGTTGGTAGAGGTCGATATAGTCGGTATTCAGGCGCGCTAAAGAATCGTCCACCGCTTGGATCACTGATTGTCCCGTAATAGCGCTGCCTTCACGGATCCAAGGCAAACCGCTTCCCGCAATCTTGGTTGCAAGCACTAGCTTTTCGCGCTTTTCTTGGTGGCGCTTTAGCCAATTGCCAATGATGGCTTCGGTTTTACCATAGGTTTCAGGTGAGGGAGGGACCGCGTACATTTCAGCGGTATCAATGAAGTTAATACCACGGCTTAGTGCATAATTGATTTGCTCGTCGGCATCATGCTGGTTGTTTTGTACGCCCCAAGTCATGCTTCCTAAACAAATGCGCGAAACTTCTAATGGGCTACTACCAAGTCGTGAGTACTTCATGCAGGCTCCTGATTGATTGCTGAATGATTAAATATAGCCAAAGTAACGGATTTAGTACTTTGAACTGTATTGATATTGTTAGCATTATCTCTGTTTTGCAGTGCAACTTGCAACAGACATCCACACAAGTATAGCCCAGAACACTAAGGCCTATGTTCAAGATTGCAACAGTTGGAAAATTAGCACATAATAAACACTGTTTATATAGACAGTGTTTTAACGTGCGTAAATTTATTCATATTGATATGGACGCGTTCTATGCATCGGTAGAAATGCGCGATAACCCCGAGCTTGCAAAGGTGCCGATGGCGATTGGTGGTCGTAGCCATCGCGGGGTGCTATCCACGGCAAACTATATTGCTCGGCAATATGGGGTGCGCTCGGCCATGTCGAATTATCAAGCGAAAAAACTCTGCCCTCAGCTGGTGATTGTACCGGGGAGAATGGAGGTCTATAAGGCAATATCGCAACAAATTAGAACTATTTTTGCCCGCTATACTGAGCTAATTGAGCCACTGTCTCTGGATGAAGCCTATCTAGATGTCACTGAGTGTCAGCAATGTAATGGCAGTGCAACGCTTATCGCCGAGCAGATACGAGCGGATATATTTGCAGAAACGGGCCTTACGGCTTCAGCGGGAATTGCGCCAATCAAGTTTTTAGCCAAAATTGCCAGCGATGAAAACAAGCCTAATGGTCAGTGTGTGATCCCGCCTCACCAAGTGAGCGCTTTTATTGATGCGTTACCCCTTAAAAAAATTCCAGGTGTAGGTAAAGTGACTCAACAGCGTTTGCTAGCCATGGGACTTGAGTATGGCCGAGATATTAAGGCACTGTCTGAAACTCAGTTACGCCAGTCATTTGGCAAGTTTGGCGCTGTATTATGGCGGCGTTGCCAAGGTATTGATGAGCGCCGAGTTGAGACCGACAGAGTGCGTAAATCGATAGGCGTTGAAACCACATTTGCAGAAGACACGCTTGACCTTGATACCTTAAAGCAAGTCATAAAAGAAAAGTTGTTACCTGAATTGACTCGCCGAGCACAGCCTTATTTGCAACGTGGCTTTAATAAGCTTGGTGTTAAAGTGAAGTTTTACGATTTCACCCAAACTACCAAAGAATGCCAATACCAGCATATTGATTTGCCCATTTTCGAGGAATTATTGATTGAAGCAATGTCACGACAAAAGTTTAAACCTGTGCGCCTCGTGGGCTTGCACTTAGGGCTAAATGAAAAGTCTAACACACAAGCTCAACTGGGACTTTTTGATGGCTAATTCTGACCTACCTAGACTAAAAGATAACTGCAATAAGTTTAATTTGTGCTAGCTTCGAAGTTGTCGTGCAACAAACTAACCACGCCAACTGCGTGTAATTAAAACAACAACAAGAGGTAAGCATTATGCAATCCATAATGATCGTACTCTTCGGCATCATAGGGATGTTATTTGGATGGTTTGTCTATTCCAAATTTATTGCTGAAAAAATATTTAAAATGGATGACAACTTTGTCACGCCGGCTCATGAGCTTGAGGATGGCGTAGATTATGTTCCCACCAACAAAGTGGTATTGTGGGGGCATCACTTTACTTCAGTCGCAGGCGCTGCACCAATTGTAGGTCCAGCTATCGCTGTTTATTGGGGCTGGGTGCCTGCAGTGCTTTGGGTTGTATTCGGTACCATATTCTTTGCGGGTGTCCATGATATGGGCGCGCTGTGGGCAAGTGCTCGCCATAAAGGCAAGTCGATGGGCGCGTTGTCTGAAAGCGTAATTGGCAAGCGCACGCGTTCATTGTTTATGATAGTGGTCTTCCTTGTACTGCTCATGGTAAATGCCGTGTTCGGCGTGGTGATAGCAAATTCCTTCGTAGGTAACCCAAATGCGGTATTCCCCGCTTGGTCTGCTATCGTCGTGGCGCTTATCATCGGCCAGTTGCTGAAACGAAAAGTGCCACTAGTACCACTCTGTATTATCGGGGTTATTGTGCTCTACGCGACCATTTATATGGGCAGTAGTATGCCGATTACCTTACCAACCGAAATGTTTGGTCTAAGCGACAAAGCCAACTGGATCATCATTTTGTTTATCTATGCCGCCGTGGCGTCATTGTTACCGGTTTGGATGCTGTTACAACCTCGTGACTTTATTAATGGTATGCAGCTGTTAGTGGGATTGATCCTGCTTTATGGTGCAGTATTTGTGGTGATGCCAGATATCACCGCGCCTGCGTTTAATACCCAAACGGTGGAGAATACTCCAAGTATCATACCCCTGTTATTCGTGACCATAGCTTGTGGTGCGGTATCTGGTTTCCACGGTATTGTTTCGTCGGGAACGAGTTCAAAACAACTAGACAAAGAAAAAGACGGTCGTTTTGTCGGCTACTTAGGTGCAGTTGGTGAAGGCTCTCTTGCACTTATCACCTTGGTCGCCGTCAGTGGTGTGATGCTCGCAGTATCACCTGAAGAGTGGCACGAAATTTATAGTCATCTTGGTGCTGGCAGTGTATCAGCCTTTATTAACGGTGGCTCTAATCTGATTAGTACAGGTTGGGGATTACCAGTCGAAATCGCATCAACCCTACTTGCCGTTATGGTTGTACTTTTTGCTGGTACTACTATGGATTCTGGCGTTAGACTTCAGCGTTATATTATTCAAGAGTGGGGCGAGATCTATAACATTAAGTTCCTGAACAACGGTATCATCGCGACTTTATTGGCCGTTGCATGTTGTTTGCTACTTGCTTTCGGCGCTGGTGGTGCATCGGGTAGTGGTGGTATGGTGATTTGGCCGCTGTTTGGTTCAACCAACCAAATCTTGGCAAGCTTAACCTTGTTGGTTATCTCTGTGTATCTTATTAAACTAGGGCGTCCCGCTAAGTACACCTTGATCCCTATGGTATTTGTGCTGGTGATGGCGTTTTTTGCCGGAGTGATCAAGCTAGGTGAATACTATCAAAAAGGCAATTGGCTGTTGGTTGTGCTTGACGTTATCGTGCTGGTGGTCAGTATTTTGGTGATGTTAGAAGCTTGGTCTGTGATCAGCAAAACCAAAGCGAAACCAGATGAAGCCCGTGATATGTCGTAGTTCCCTTGGAACTTGACCACAAATCACCTATAGTCGGCCCTAATTCTAATATAGAAAAGGGCCGTTTTTATGTCTTTTCCAATCGCATTACCTTGTAACACCCTATTTGAAAGCGATGCAGATGCTATCGTTGTTGTTACTCATGATATTCAAAACCTTGGCAGTGCAGAGCTTGACGACGTTGCTGCACCATTTTTAGCTGTGGATGCGCGCATTGCACAAAAGGCAAGCCTGCTTGTTTCAGAAAAAGTACCAGGCAAGCGTTTGGTGATTGCGCCAACCGGACCACTAGACAGAGATTACGATGACGTTCGTCGTTATTTTGAAGCGGCAAAGGCTGGTATTTTAGAAGCGAAAGCGGCTGGTGCGGTAAAACCTGTGCTTGCTGTTGTAAATGTGCCTGCCGATGCTCGTTACGAAAATGCGCGTGCAGTCAGCTTTTTAGGTGCTTGCCAAGGCTTATGGCAGCCATTAGAAGCACGTGAGTACCGTGGCGAAGCGATTGAACCAATCGAAGCGATTTATGTTTTTGAAGCGTCAGCACAATGCTGCGATCAACTGAGCGCAATCGCTGCAGGCCAATACGCTGCGCGCGATCTGTGTGGTACAGAACCTGAGCGTATGGCACCACCTCGTTTTGCTGACTACTGTGTTGAGCTATTTCAAGGTTCAGCGGTAAATGTTGAGGTTATCGCTGATCGTAAAGTTATGGATGAGCAATATCCACTCTTAAGCACGGTAGCGCGTGCCTCTTACGCCGTTGAGCGTCACCATCCTCGTGTTGTAAAAATGGCATACGAGCCTGAAGGTGACGTTGAACGTACCCTTATCTTTGTTGGTAAAGGTCTTGTATACGATACCGGCGGTGCAGACCTCAAAGTAGGCGGTTTTATGGCGGGCATGAGCCGTGATAAAGGCGGTGCGGCGTCAGTGGTTGGTTTTATGGAAGCGGTTGCTAAGTACAAGCCAAAAGGTATTAAGGTAATTGCTTACCTTGCAGTGGTTCGTAACTCGATTGGTTCTGACTGTTTCGTGCCAGATGAAATCATTGAGAGCAGAGAAGGCGTTCGCGTTCGTATTGGTAACACCGATGCGGAAGGTCGCTTGGCGATGGGTGACTTACTCAGCGAAGCGAAAGACTTAGCACTGGGTGAGAAAAACCCTGAGATCTTTACGGTTGCAACACTGACTGGTCATGCGGCGCGCGCCATGGGTCCTTACAGTGCCTATGTTGAGAATGGTCCTGCGCGAGCTGCACAAGTATCTCGCAAGATTGCAGATATAGGCGACCTATGGGCAGACTGCGCGGAAGTATCGCGTAGCCGACGCGAAGACTATGACTTTGTAAAACCACGCACCCTTGCGGATGATGTGCTATCGAGCAACAACGCACCATCGGCGGTTACCGCTCGTGGTCACCAATTCCCAATGGCATTTTTGGCAATTGTTGGTGGTTTAGACAAGCACGGTTGTAATGCAGAATTGCCAATTCCATATGTACATATGGATATTGCAGGTAGCGGCGTTGAAGGTGGCGACTGGCAGCATGGCAAACCAACCGCTGCAACCGTTGCAAGCTTGTTTGCTCGGTATTGCATCTAAGCTATCTAGATAGGTGTTTAAAAGGGAGCGAATTTGCTTCCTTTTTTATGTCTACAATCCATTCCACGCATCGTTATTGCTTTTCTTGACGTTGTCTTGTCGTTAAATTATCAGCCACAAATGCGCCTCGTTGTCCTCTCTCTTTCTCAGGGCCAACGGTACTATCTTTTAAAGTTTGTAGTTCAGTACTGGCATTTAGTGCGGCACCAAAAATAATGATGTATGCGCTTAAGTATAACCACATCATCATAATGACAACGCCTCCCAATGAGCCATAAGTTTCATTGTAAGAAGCGAATTGCGCGACATAATATGAAAATCCCAATGACGCCAAGATCCATAAACTGGTTGCGGTAAACGAACCGAGTGTTATCCAGCGCCATTTTGCGGCTCTGCGGTGAGGTGCATAACGATAAACAAACGCCAAAGAAAAGTGAAATAGCGTTGCTAAAATAGACCAAGTGATTAGCTGGATTATCGAATCGAGTGCTGTGGTAAATCCTACGAGGTTAAGCACAATCGGTAAAATTCCGATAATAGACAACGCCACAATCGCGACGAAAATCGCCCCCATAGAAAACAAAAAGCGTACCACTAGCGCTTGCAAAAACTGCCTTTTATTGTGCTCATGATAAGTAATGTTACAGGCTGTAATAAGTGCTTGGCAGCCTTTACTGCTGCTCCATATTGTTAAAAAGAGGGTAAAAATAGCACCTAGACTTAGGCTTGCCTGCGATTTTTGAGTGAGCGCTTTGAGTTGTTGTAACATAATTTCTTGACTGGATGGTGGTAAGAGATCAATGAGCGGCAGTAGCTGATCAACCATTTCTGCAGGAGAAGAAAAATAGGCATAGATAGAAACAACGGCCGCTAACGCGGGAAATATTGCCAACAGGGCATAAAATGCCACCCCAGCGGCAACCAAGGATAAATTATCTTGGGATAAGCTGTGATATAGCCGTTTACTGACATCCCACCAACCGAGTGCTGGAATATCACTTGGTCTGTCTGCATTAAAGCCATGTTTATGAGCTGCCATTGGTTTTTCCTAAATCAATTCTGAGCCTGTTGAGCTAAAGTGATATACAGCAAAAGGTCTGCCAATCTTGCTTGGCGTTATATTTGCTACTAATCAACTCGTGATCTTGTCAATAAAAAACTGAAGAGTGCAATATGGAAATCAATAATCTTATTAAAAATCAAATGATTAATATGATTCAGACGGCAGCTTCTCGCGAAGCGACTGAAGCCGTGAGCACATCAGATACGCTAAGTTTAAGCGCACAGGTTGTGCACTTTTTACAAACCGCATGGCAATTATTACCTGCTCTGGCGTTGGGGGTTGTGGTTATTGTGCTTTGTTATTATTTAGCACGGCCAATCTCTTATCTTTTGATTAAACCCATAGGTTATGTCAGTAAAAGTCGATTATTGCATTTAGTCACTCGCCGTTTTATCAGCGTGTTAGTCATATTCTTTGGTATTTATATCTTTTTGCGTTTGGCAGGGTTGAGTGAGTTTGCCATCGCAGTAATGAGTGGCACCGGACTTGTCGGTCTTATTCTTGGGTTTGCGTTTCGTGATATCGCCGAGAACTTTATTTCGAGTATGTTACTTAGTGTCCAACGCCCGTTTAGAATTGATGACGTTATTGAAGTGGATAACCGTTTAGGTATCGTTAAAAAGGTCACCGCCCGCGCAACAACCTTAGTTGATTATGATGGCAATCACATTCAAATACCCAATGCTACCGTCTACAAGAATGTGATTAAAAACTTTACTGCCAATCCAAAAACACGTGGACACTTTAAGATAGGTATTGGTTATGACAACGATATTCGCCTGACGCAGCAAATTGCAATTGACTTACTTAAAGAACAAAGCGCGGTTTTAAACGACCCGCCACCTCAGGTTCTACTTGAAGCATTAGGTTCCGCGACTATCAATCTTACCTTTTATTTTTGGGTCAATAGCGAACAACATAGCCCGATAAAAGTGGCGTCTCAACTCATGCGAGAAACCGTTAATTGCTTTACAGAACACGGTATAAGCATGCCTGACGATGCTAGAGAGCGGATAATCATAGCTGCAAATACTGAAACACAAGGAACAACCAAAGAAGCGACTAGTAATTTGAGTAGTAGTAGTAGTGGAACGCCTGTGAAACAAAAGAATAAAACCACAACAAGTGCAGTAGATGCGGATATTGACGATGTGAGTAGCGATGCGGATGAGATCAGAGAACAAGCAGAGCGCGCTCGAAGCCCAGAAGAAGGGGACAATATTATTTAGCAGCAAAATAGGTTAAGTGTTGAAAGGTGTTATGGTTGATTTTGGCGTGCTCTATTTGTGTAATTCACTTGGTAAAATTGATAGAAAATTACACGAATTGTATAAGATTTTGGCATTTAAATCGTCTTATGGTGTGGTTACACTGATATTGTGTAAGACAACGCCCAAATCAAATAATGAGTGCAGTATGACAACAATATTTCAAGCACCACGAGCGGTGGTGATGATCCGCCCACACCATTTCACTTCGAATCCGCAAACCATGCAAGATAACGCGTTTCAGCAAGCTTGCAGTGAAAACAATCCTAACAACAGAGCCTATGTTGAGGTCAGTAACGCCGTGCAAGCGTTAGAATTGGCTGGTGTGAAAGTGCACTTATTTGAAGATACCTCCACAGACACGCCAGACTCGGTCTTTCCAAATAATTGGTTTTCGACTCATAGCGATGGTCAATTAACTATTTATCCTATGTATGCCTTGAATCGACGATTGGAGATCCGTCGCGATATTATCGATTTTCTGAGTGCCCACTATCGGGTGGCAAACATCAATGATTATAGTCATCTAACTGCTGAAGAAATATTCCTTGAAGGCACCGGCTCTATGGTTATCGATCATCAAGCAAAAGTGGCCTATGCGGTAGAATCCAAGCGCACCAACGCCGTGTTAGTTAACCAAGTTTGCGAGCAGTTGGGACTACAGGCAGAGATATTTAATGCCTATGATAAGAATGAAGTGTCTGTTTATCACACCAATGTCTTAATGTGTGTCGCCACCGATTTCGCCATGATATGCCTAGATATGGTGCCAGAATATCAGCGGGCACAGCTTATTAATCGTTTTACGCGAAGCGGCCACACCCTGATTGCGCTATCTTATCAGCAGGCCCAACATT
This sequence comes from Pseudoalteromonas sp. GCY, assembly GCF_016695175.1. Taxonomy (NCBI): domain Bacteria; kingdom Pseudomonadati; phylum Pseudomonadota; class Gammaproteobacteria; order Alteromonadales; family Pseudoalteromonadaceae; genus Pseudoalteromonas; species Pseudoalteromonas sp. GCY. The sequence continues at coordinate 3,302,820 of NZ_CP068023.1, read as the reverse complement.
TTTGCGGCAACGCGATTGAGCTACAAGGCAGTATGGGACGCATACTCGCGCTTTCCACAACGGCTTATCAGGCGTTGCTGCCCGAGCAAATTGCTGTCATTGAAAAGTCAGCTAAGCTAGTTGCTATCGATATACCGACAATTGAAGCCGCAGGTGGCTCGGTGCGTTGTATGATTGCTGGAGTCCATTTAAATAACCGTTAAATAATACTAGGGCCTGTTTATCTTTTAAGAAGGTCAACAGGCCCTAGATAAACGGCAAATAATAATAAATCAGGAACCGCCTATGTTTGAAAGTGCAGTTAAGAGTATCAATGGGCTCTTGTGGGGAGAAGGTCAGATACTTATTTATATCCTGCTATTTGCAGGGTTTTGGTTCACTATTCTTTTGCGAGGGATACAAGTTGTAAAGTTTCGCCATATGTTTAGCCTGTTACGAGGCAGCAGTCAGGGTGATGACAATACAATCAGTTCATTTCAAGCGTTATGTACTGGGTTATCAGCTCGAGTTGGAACCGGTAACCTAGCAGGTGTTGCGGTTGCAATTTCTCTTGGTGGCAGTGGTGCGATATTTTGGATGTGGATGATAGCCATTTTGGGGATGGCGGCAGGCTTTGCCGAAAGTGTGCTTGGGCAAGTCTATAAAGTGCGAGATAGCCAAGGTGAGTTTAGAGGTGGTCCTGCTTATTATATTCACATGGGATTGGGAAGTCGGGCGTTTGCAGTATGCTTCGCCTTTTGCTTGTTTTTGGGATATGGATTTACCTTTAGCGCGATGCAAACCAATACCATCACCGATGCGCTCAATAATGCGTTTGATATTCCAACCTTATATTCAGGTATTGTGATCACAGTCCTTGCAGGCTCTATTATTCTTGGTGGCTTCAAAGCGATTGCGCGATTTGCTGAAAAGGTAGTGCCAGTAATGGGATTAGTCTTTGTCCTTGCAGCCATTATTATTACCGTGATGAATTACTCGCAAGTCCCAGCCATGATCAAAGATATTTTGCTTTCGGCTTTTGGCTTGCAAGAAGCGGGCGCTGGCGCACTTGGCGCAGCTATCAAAAATGGTATTCAGCGCGGGCTCTATTCTAACGAGGCAGGAGCGGGTAGTGTGCCGCACGCATCGGCAAGTGCGTCGCCAATTCCCAATCACCCCGTGACCCAAGGTTATATCCAAATGCTAGGTGTATTCTTTGATACCATCGTTTTGTGTAGTTGTACGGCCGTGATCATTTTATTGGCAGATATAGATATTGGCAGTGAGATGGAAGGCATACGGCTAACGCAATCTGCGATGACCGCGCATTTAGCAACTGGGGGCGTTTACTTTGTCGCGGCGGCGATCACTTTATTTGCTTTCACCTCTGTAGTGGCTAATTACGCCTATGCTGAAAGTAACTTACACTTATTCCATTTGGACAATAAAGTTGGCCGTTCAATTTACACCGCATGCTACTTGTCTATGATGTTGTGGGGCGCTTCGGCAACGCTAAAACAGGTATGGGATCTTGCCGACATCGCATTGGGTTTAATGACGGTGGTGAATGTTATTGCCATCGTGCGTCTTACTCCCACTATCTTGGCGGTTACGGCTGATTATCATCTGCAAAGAGCAAAAGGGAAAGAACCTGTATTCGAAGTCGATAAGGTCAAAGTGCAAGGAGTTACTGAGTCTGGCATTTGGGGTAATATTAATGCGAAGAATTCAGCCTAATATGTTTTAGATGGAATAAATAAAGGCCGAATTTTTCCGGCCTTTATTTATTCTTGATATTTTTAAGTTAAAAAGTATCGCCAAATTTTCAATTATACACCTTGTTTAAATTTTTTATATTCAGTGTATACTTCCGCCCGCTTTTCACTTCAATATTTCAAACTAAATATTGCTTCCTTTTTAATCTTTAAACACTGATGTGATAATGAAAAAACAATTATTTGGACTGGCAGTACTATCGTTGCCTATGTACGCGAAGGCTGATATTGCCATATTTTCAGAAGTACTTCTTGGTAAAGCCAATAATGAATTTTATGCCGAGCAAGATTCTGATTTAGGATATAAGCGTGTGTCATCCGCTAATTCTGATTCATGGGGGCTGAGGCTCGGTGTTGGGCTTACAGATCATTTAGCACTTGAAATCGCACAGCATTTTCATGGAGAGTCACTAGCTGAATATTCCGTTCACGTTTCTAATACACTCCCTAGAAGCTATCAAAACCCATATGACCACTCATATAAAGTCAGGTTTCCTATTGATACTGAATCTCTGAGGTTGGGGATTAAGGGAGAGATTGAGGTGTCTACCAATATTAATGCAAATATAAGAGTTGGAATGGCACATTGGCAATACAAAGATGTGATCCCTGCACAATTGGTTCCTACAGATAAAACTCGATCAGGTGATAGCGGTAATGATATTTATACCTCGATAGGTGTTGAGTATCGACTAACAGATAATCTCTATGTTGGTTTGGAATACTCTCTTTTGAATATTAAAGAATCAAAAGAATATGACTACACAGGCGTAGTTCAATATGAACATAATTTACACGATGTATCCGTGTTACTTGGTTGGGATTTTTAATACTCTGGTATTCGTAGTAGAGAAAGGTTATTTTCAAGAACTATATTTAGAATGGGGCGAATTGAGCAATTCCCCCCATCAATTTTGACAATAGAGTTTAGATCAACCGTTAGTGACGAAGTTATCTAACCTCAATAGGTATATAACCCATTACCAGCCGTCGTAACGCTTTCTACGAGATAAAAATAGCGTCAGGATCACACCGATAATAATGCCACTGATCCCGATGATGCCACCGTAAGTGAGCAACTGGTGTTGTTCTTTTTGGACTTTTTGCTGTTGTGCTAAACGCTCATCTTGTAGCTGCTTTTCAAGCCCTGAAATAGTGTCTTGAAGTGAAGCATTTTCCGCTAGCAAATTGGTATTGTTTTGCTGCAGCATTGGAAGCTGCTGCTGGGCATCGTTCAGCGCCTCTTGGGTTTCCACCAAGGTTTGGTTAACCGTTTCTAATTGTTGCTTTAAACCCGGTTCCGTGGTGACAAATTTACTTTCTACCCAACCTTCTCTTGCTTTGTCGTCTTTAATTTGGACAAACTCGTCATTAGCGCCACTCAAAATAGTGATTGGCGTACCAGCATCAACAGAACCTAAAATTCGATAATTTTTACTTGGACCTGTGTGCATGAAAATAAAAAGATTGTCACTAATATAGCCGTTTGGTGTTGCCGCGTTTACTGTGCTATTTTCGTCTGGCTCTTCGGCAAAGCTTACAAAGCTGGTGAAGAGCAGGCTCGCAATGATAAATTGCTTAAAGTTGAACATGCGTGGGCCTTTTATTCTTTGGGTCGTAAAGTTTACAAAATAGTAGGGATTTCGCGGCCTAATAGCAAGGCTTTGTTTATTTTGAATGGCGCGAAATAATTGATTACATAATGAAAATTGCAGCATTTAGCGCAATGATTCGGTGTTATTAATCCGTTGACGTTCAGCGAAATTCGCCTGACTATCTATTGATTTAGCGCATATTTGGTGGACTTCTCATCGGATAAAAAGATTGCAAACTTTGTCTCCTTTGTATATTTTTATCCTCCCTTAGACAAATAGGTAAAACACTGCCCTAATGGACACTGAAATAGAACTGAAATTTTTGGTTTCAGATAATGAAGTTCCGCTGATCCCTGCACTCATCACACAGTTTGCAAAAACGGTCACTAACAAGCCTGCTAAAAACTTAACTAACGCCTACTTTGACACGCCAAATCGTGAATTGCGTGCGCTAGATATCGGCCTAAGAACGCGTTGTTGCAATGATGAATGCGAGCAAACGATTAAGCTTGCGGGAGAAGTTGTAGGAGGGTTACATCAACGACCTGAGTACAATTTACCTATTCAGTCAGGACGTCCTGACTTGTTAGCGTTTGACGCGAATATTTGGCCTCACGGCATGCAACTTGAGTCTATCGCAGAAAACATATTCCCGATTTTCAGTACGAACTTTATTCGTCGCACTTGGTTAATCGAAACGGACTCAGGAACCAAAATCGAAGTCGTATTGGATAAAGGGGAAATAGCAGCTCAAGGGAAGATGGAGCCAATCAATGAGCTTGAAATTGAGCTGATTGAGGGAAACAAAGAAGATCTTTTCTTATTAGCCGATCACCTAATTAAACAAGCTGGTATGCGTTTGGGATTATACTCAAAGGCCGCTAGAGGATATCGCATCGCCGATGATAAGCCTTTAAAACCAAATAAGTTTATAGGCTTTGTACCGCTAAAATCTCAGGTAACACAAGAGCAAGCGCTAATTGCGACGGTAAGTTATGGTATTCAGTTCGTCCAGAAGCACGAGCAGTGCTATTTTAATAAGCCAAGTCTCAAGACGTTAAAGCGCGTTATTGATGGGGTTTCACTTATTCGTCATGCGTTTTGGTTGTTCGATGACATCGTTGATAAAAGCTCGACTGAGAGTATTCGCAACGAGTTAAAATGGTTGTTGTCAGAACTTGCTTGGGTTGAAAATGCAATTCATTTAAAAACCTATACCTCAAAGCGCCATGCTTATCATAAGAAACTTAATCAGTTTCCTGAATTGGCGCAGGTCATTACCGATTTGCAAGATGTTCAGCCGACACCGACGGACATTGAAGATTTATTTCATTGCACCCGTTATAACCGTTTGATCCTTTCACTTACTCGCTGGCTTGTTGATCGAGCGTGGCGTAAAAACTGGGATCAAAAAGCGCTGAGTGCAGCAGAGCTATCCGTCACAGAAATCGCAAGCCAATTATTTGATAAAGACTGGCAAGAACTTAAAAACTTGCTTCCACAGGATAAGTCTCTTTCTGAAAGAGATTATTTACATGTGAGAATAAAGTTAGAAAACACGCTACTAAGTGGTAACTGTTTGGGCAAGCTTTACGATAAAGAAGCGCGTAAAGCGTTTAGAACGCCGTGGATTGATATCGTTTATGGTATTTATGAGCTAGAAACACTGGCGTATTTATATCAGCTCTGCCAAAGCCAAAATTCAGACGAGCTACAAGAAGTGCAAGCATGGCTTAAGCAAAAATCTGACTTTTTGATCAGTGCCATGGAGCAAAGTCGACAATCTTCCGTGCATAGCGAACCATATTGGTTCTAATCAGATTAAGCGGGATTTTATCCCGCTTTTTTGTACCACTTCATTACAATCAATACTGCAAATATCAGGCGATGAACTAAACTTGGATGTATCAATTTTGAGGTAGCCCAATGATCGATATTGACGATAAAGTGCTGAATGATTTGCGCGGCGGGTTCAACTTACCTGCTAAGCCTGAAATATTGCAAGCCTTACAAAATGAGTTATCACAACCTGAACCTGATTTATTTAGCGTGGCAGGTATTATTGCGGCTGATGTTGGTGCATCAGCTGCGGTATTAAAGGTAATTAATTCACCTGCTTATGGCCTTGCCCGTACCATCACAGACATTAAACAAGCCGTGATGTTTTTGGGTGTCACCTGTATTACTCAGCTAGTGACAGGGTATTTGCTTAAAAACGCATTTGAGCAGTCAAAGTGCTGCATTTCATTGCAGCAGTTTTGGGATAACGCTGCCGATATTTCAAAAGCGGCAATGGTAGTTGGCCATTATCTAAAAGCGTCATTACCGATGGAGAATTTGCAGCTGCTCGGTTTGTTTCACGATGCCGGGATCCCTGCGATGGCCGTAAAATATCCTGATTATGCTGAAGTAATAAAGCAGTCTATAGAGCGACCAGAGCAAACGTTGATTTACTATGAGCAGCAAAAGTATCCAGTGCCTCACACTGTGATAGGCTACTTTCTTGCGACGTCTTGGCACTTACCCAAAGAAATATGTCAGATGATTTTGCGCCACCATGACGTTAGCTATCTTGAAGAACAAAAAAATGCGCAACATGTGCAAACTTTTGCGGCACTTAAACTGGCTGAAAACCTCTGCTTTGAAGCAAAGCACTTTAGAAGCGCAGCTGATTGGTACCAATTTAAAGATAAGGTGATGATTGAGCTTAATCTGCATGAAGATGAGTATCAAAACTTAAAAGATGATGTCGACGAAGTATTCATCGGATAGGACGATTATTCTTGAGCATTAAAAAAGGCGCACTAGGCGCCTTTTTTACTTTTTGCAGCAGGAGATTATAGGCCTGCAGCTGCACGTAGTGCGTCAGCTTTATCTGTTGCTTCCCAAGGGAACTCTTCACGACCAAAATGGCCGTAAGCAGCTGTAGGCTGATATATAGGGCGCTCAAGGTCTAGCATAGTGATTAGACCGTAAGGACGTAGGTCGAAGTGTTCACGGATAAGTTCGATTAAACGTGTCTCTTCTAGTTTACCTGTACCAAATGTTTCTACACTGATAGAGGTTGGCTCTGCAACGCCGATTGCGTAAGACACTTGGATCTCACACTTGTCAGCAAGGCCAGCTGCAACGATGTTCTTTGCAACGTAACGCGCTGCGTAAGCTGCAGAACGGTCAACTTTTGATGGATCTTTACCAGAGAATGCGCCACCACCGTGACGAGCCATACCGCCGTATGTATCTACGATGATTTTACGACCAGTTAGACCACAGTCACCCATAGGACCACCGATAACGAAACGACCTGTTGGGTTGATGAAGAACTTAGTTGCTTCAGTGATAAGCTCTGCAGGCAGTGTAGGCTTGATGATAGTTTCCATCACCGCTTCTACAAGGTCAGCTTGTGATACAGAATCACAGTGCTGTGTAGATAATACGACTGCGTCGATACCTACCGCTTTACCGTTTTCGTACGCGAATGTTACCTGAGACTTAGCGTCTGGACGCAACCAAGGTAGCGTGCCGTCTTTACGAACTTGCGCTTGGCGCTGAACTAGACGGTGTGAGTAAGTGATAGGAGCAGGCATAAGTACGTCAGTTTCGTTACATGCGTAACCAAACATTAGGCCTTGGTCACCAGCACCTTGTTCTTCTGGACGAGAACGGTCAACACCTTGGTTTATATCAGGTGATTGCTTACCAATTGTGTTAAGGATTGCACATGAATCAGCGTCAAAGCCCATGTCAGAGTGTGTGTAACCAATTTCACGCACGGTCTTACGAGTTAATTCCTCGATATCAACCCAAGCGCTAGTCGTGATTTCACCACCAACCATAACCATACCGGTTTTAACGTAAGTTTCACACGCAACACGTGCTTTTGGATCTTGCTCAAGGATGGCATCTAGAACCGCATCAGAGATCTGATCGGCGATTTTATCTGGATGACCCTCAGAAACAGATTCAGAAGTAAATAAATGTTTAGCCATTGTATTTATGCTCACAAATATTGCGCTTCACAAACATCAGGGACAGCGCGAAAAATTAAGGGGCGTATTCTAACCAAAAAACCTAGGCATTGACTAGTTATTTTACGCCTAGACGTCCAAAATTGTGCAAACTTTTTTAATGGTCGGAAAAAGTCCGTCTGTACCCGTTTTTTTATGGCCTTTGCCGTTGCAGTTAGCCATATAAATAAGTAAGAATGGGCTCAAACCCCCGCGAAACACATTTAAAGGTAGGAGAATTCATGCCATCTCGCAAAGAACTTGCTAATGCAATTCGCGTTCTTTCCATGGACGCTGTACAAAAGGCCAAGTCTGGCCACCCAGGAGCCCCTATGGGCATGGCGGACATCGCAGAAGTACTTTGGCGCGATTTTTTAAAGCACAACCCAAGTAATCCTGAGTGGTTCGACAGAGATCGCTTCGTATTATCAAACGGTCACGGCTCGATGTTAATTTATTCACTGTTGCATTTGTCGGGTTATGACTTATCAATTGATGACATCAAAAACTTCCGTCAGCTACACTCAAAAACACCAGGTCACCCAGAGTATGGTTATGCGCCAGGTATTGAAACGACTACAGGCCCATTAGGTCAGGGTATTACTAATGCGGTAGGTATGGCGATTGCTGAAAAAGCATTGGCTGCACAGTTTAACCGTGAAGATTACGACATCGTTAATCACTATACCTATGCATTCTTAGGTGATGGCTGTTTGATGGAAGGTATCTCACACGAAGCTTGTTCACTTGCGGGTACCCTTGGTCTTGGCAAACTGATTGCATTTTGGGATGACAACGGTATTTCAATCGACGGTGAAGTTGAAGGTTGGTTTAGCGACGATACACCAAAACGCTTTGAGTCTTATGGCTGGCATGTTATCGTCGGTGTTGATGGTCACGATAGCGATGCGATTAAGGCGGCAATCGAAGCGGCGCAAGCAGAGTCTGACAAGCCAACCCTTATTTGTTGTAAAACGGTTATCGGTTATGGTTCACCAAACAAGTCAGGTAGCCATGATTGTCACGGTGCACCGCTAGGTGATGATGAAATCAAAGCTGCACGTGAATTCCTTGGTTGGGAACACGGCGCATTTGAAATACCAGAAGATGTGTACGCGAAATGGGACGCAACAGCACGTGGTCAAAATCAACAAAGTGACTGGTTGATTAAGTTCACTGAATACCAAATGCATTATCCTGAGCTTGCTGCTGAATTTGAGCGTCGCATGAAAGGCGAGCTTCCAGCAGACTGGTCTGAGAAAACAGAAGCCTATATCGCAGAGCTTCAAGCGAATCCTGCAAACCCAGCAACTCGTAAAGCATCACAAAATGCATTGAATGCTTATGGCCCAATTCTACCTGAGTTTATGGGTGGCTCTGCTGACCTTGCGGGTTCTAACTTAACACTTTGGGACCAATCTAAAGGCTTAACGGCAGAAGATGCTGCGGGTAACTATATTTTCTACGGTGTGCGTGAATTTGGTATGTCTGCCATCATGAATGGTATTGCGCTACACAGAGGCTTTATCCCTTACGGTGCGACATTCCTAATGTTTATGGAGTACGCGCGTAATGCCGTACGTATGGCTGCATTGATGAAGCAAAGAAGCATCTTTGTGTATACTCATGATTCAATCGGTCTTGGTGAAGATGGTCCAACACACCAGCCAGTAGAACAAATGGCGAACTTACGTACTACGCCAAACCTTGCGAGCTGGCGTCCATGTGACCAAGTTGAGTCAGCAGTTGCTTGGCAGCAAGCGGTTGAACGCGCTGATGGCCCATCTGCACTTGTATTTACCCGTCAAGGTCTTGCACAGCAGCCACGTACGGCTGAGCAAGTTGCAGCAATTAAACAAGGTGGTTATGTACTATCTTGTGACGGTGAGCCTGAAATCATCCTTATTGCCACAGGCTCTGAAGTGCAACTTGCGGTTGAGTCTGCGGATAAGCTTCGTGCAGAAGGTAAAAAGGTACGTGTTGTTTCTATGCCTTCGACTGACATTTTTGATGCGCAATCTCCAGCATACAAAGAAAGCGTACTACCAAGCTCAGTAACGCGTCGCGTCGCTATCGAAGCGGGTATTGAGGACTTTTGGTACAAATATGTAGGCCTAAATGGTGCTATCGTTGGTATGACAACGTTTGGTGAGTCAGCGCCTGCTGATGAGCTATTCAAGCTATTTGGCTTTACGGTAGAAAATATCGTTGAGAAGGCAAACGCATTGTTTGCATAATCAAAGAAAAGAAACAAAAAACCCATGCCATGCATGGGTTTTTTTATGCTTAGCGGTTTTGCTAAACCTAAAGCTTTGAGAGTGCTTCCTGCTCAAAGCTCAGGTTAGATAGCTAAACCTTAAACTGTTCTACCGATAACCGTAACTCTTCGGCGAGTTTAGCAACCTCAGAACTAGAGATTGAGGTTTGGCTCGCGCCTTCAGCCGTTTGCTCTGCGATTGTTACAATCGATTCTAAACGTTCACTAATTTCCTGTGCTACTTGCTGTTGCTCATTCGCCGCGTTTGCAATCTCTTCACTCACATCATGAGCCTGAGAAACGGCTGCAGTGATAGAGTTTAGTGCTTCATTAGCAAGGTCGCTCTGAGTTACGCACGACTCCGCCTGCTGTTTGCCTTTCGACATCGCGCCTACCGCTTCTTCGGCACCAGCTTGTAAGGATTCAATCATTGCTTGAATTTCTTGAGTTGACTCTTGAGTCTTACTTGCAAGCGAGCGCACTTCGTCTGCCACTACCGCGAAGCCACGACCCTGTTCACCAGCACGCGCAGCTTCGATTGCAGCGTTTAGCGCAAGGAGGTTAGTTTGCTCGGCAATGCCACGGATAACATCCAAAATACTGCCTATCGAAGCGCTGTCTTGGTGTAGTTTGTTAATCACGCGAGAGGCTTCATCCACTTCTCTTGCGAGTTGCTCAATAGTGTGTTTGTTCTCATGTGAGATACCTTTAACACGCTCAGCTTCTTTATCAGCATTTTTAATTTCTTGTAATGCTTGATGCGCGCTGTTGCTTACACCGTGAGACGTACTACTCATCTCAGTTGTAGCGGTAGCAGCTTGCTCTACTTGTGCTTGCTGATTCTTGATTGCTTGGCTTGACTCTGTTGTGATAGTCGATGTTTCTTCGGACGCTGCAGCAAGCTGTGTTGACCGAGAAATAATGCCAGTGATAAGTTCACGTAAGCTAGAGATAAGGGTGTTACAACTTCTAGATAATTCACCAAACTCATCTTTTGCGGTGTCATCTAAGCGCTGTGTCATATCGCCACTGGCGACGATGTTTAAAACTCGATTCACTTCCGATAGTGGTTTTGTGATACGGCTAACGGTAATGTAAGCTACGCCGACTGCCATTAAAGTAGCCACTATCATACCAATCCAAGTCCATAAGTTTGCAGTGCCTACATCGGCACGCACGCCTTGTTGTAAGTTAAAGGCGACTTGACTTGCTTCAGAGAGTAAATCATCTAGCTGAGATAGAGCGGCTTTTGTGGTTTTTTCTGCATCGGCTAGCTCTTTACGTGTTTCGGCTAATGCGTTGATCAAGCGTTTTTGATTTTCCGCGATACTGTTGCTGCCGCTGACCGCACCTTTTAAGTTGGTGTAATAGCCTTCGAGATCAGTAAATAAACTGCTATCAAGCGCGCTAACGGGGCCACGCATTAAATCAATATTACGACCTAGCTCTTCAACGAGGTAGCTTTGATCTCTACTTACGATTTCCAGTGTATTAATGTCTTCAACGGTGACAATATCGTTGGCACTGGTTACCACAGAAGAAAAGTTATTTTCTAAGTTATTTGCAGCTTGAAAAGCACGTTTGTCAGCATCTTCTAAGCCATCCAAATCAATGATATCAACCGTCACCATAGTCGCGTCTTCTGCGGCAACATCAATAGTTGATAACTGCTCTTTTAATTTGTCCCGTAACGAAAGCTCAGTTGTTTTCTCGTTTACCAAGCTGTTCATTGCTTTCACGAAAGCATCGTAACTTTTGCCAACATCACGACTGCTTGAGGCCAGTTTATTATTAGCGGCAACGACCTGCTGCAGCTCTGAATAGGTTTTGTCAAAGATCTTCTGGCGCTCTGCAAATTGCTGTTTGAGCGCCGCCAGTTCAGTTTCTGAACGCGCATAAAAACTTCCCTGAGCCATTTTGCTCATTAAAGTAAACTCTACTTGCAGTGCAGAGCTTTTAGAGAGTGCTGGTAAAGACAGGTTATTAACCTGTTGAGTTGAGTTGTCAATGTTCGCAATTCTTAATAAAGAATTGCCCCCGATAAGAAGAAGCAACAAGGTGATGGTAATAAAACCACCCCAAATACGTTGGCTAACAGTCAAATTCATAGCTGTCCTACAAAATTTACAAAGCAATACGGATACTTATCGGATTTATTGCGGATAAGTTAAGTATTTTATAGCAGATGTGACAAAAAATTTCAGTAAAAAAGGTCGGATTACAAAAAATAGCAGCTCAACGGATAAAAAGTATAAGCTTCACGTTTTCTTCGAGTGTAGCTTAGTTTAATAAAAGTTAAAGTAAGTGCTTACCTTAACGTTGATTTAGGGCTGTTAAAGAGGTTAGCTATGCTGGTACTTTTCGCCACTGTCGATATTTATCATCGTCATAGGGCCTCCCCACACGCAGCCAGTGTCTAAGGCAATAATATTTTTCTTGTTGGTTTCGCCTTCCAAAGCAGCCCAGTGGCCGAAGAGCAGGGTAGTGTTGGCTGGTGTTTGGCTGAGCTCAAACCATGGGGTGAGACCTGCCGCATCTGTTAGGCCAGACTTGTTCTTAAGATCCAGTTCGCCACTTTGTTTTAGAAAGCGCATTCGAGTGAAGACGTTAACAATGGCTTTAAACTTATCTTGTTCACTGAGCTTGTCGAGATCAAGCCCTGGGTGAGCGCCGTACATATTTGCGTAAAACTCAGGGGCTTTTGTTGATTGATAAATGCCTTCGGCAAAGCGTGCATATTCTAGCGCTTGCGTAATATTCCAGCTTGGATGAATACCTGCATGAGAAATAAAAGTTTGCTGCGTTTCAAGCCAAATAGCGAGGGGTTGTGCACGCAACAAGTCAGCATATTTCTGGCATTTAGGACTGGCAAAAACCGCGTCTAATTTATCTTTTGGGTTCGGAGCGACTCCCAAAGCTAGACATGCTAAAAAGTGGAGATCGTGATTGCCAAGTGTAATGCTAATAGAGCCTGCGTGTTGGTATAGAAACTCTAGGCAAGCAAGTGAGTCAGGTCCTCTGGCGATGATGTCACCGACAAAGTATAAATGGTCTTGGCTTGGGTTAAAGTTGACTTGATCGAGTAGCCCGATGAGTGGAGTGAAGCAGCCTTGCAAGTCTCCAATTGCGTATTTTGCCATCTATTACCTGTGGTTTTTTATAACTCAATGTTTTTATTCTGATGTCTAGCACGTATGAGGAACGCGGGGTAAACCCGCTTCCGCAAAATAAAAACGGTATCAATGCAAAATATTTGGACAGGAGAGTCTAAATACATTGATTGGCGCTTTAAACTCGGTGCCAAACTCATTACGCATTAAATAATACCCTTCCATCGTACCAACTGGGGTATCGAGCACCGCGCCGCTGGTGTACTGATAGCTCTCGCCAGGGCGAATAGTGGGCTGCTCACCGACAACACCATCCCCTTCGACTTCGGTCTCTTTGCCATTAGCATCGGTAATGAGCCAATAACGACTATGTAGCTTAGCGTTACATAAGCTATGGTTTTTGATGGTAATTGTGTAGGCAAACACATATTTGTCCTTTTCAGGCTGTGATTGCGCTTCAACGTAAAAGGTCTCTACCGATACTTTGATCGGTGAGCCAATATTAGTTTGAGTTGTCATATATCCAATTTGCAATTTCAATAAACTGGTTAAGCGACAGGTTTTCAGCGCGAAGCGTAGGGTCGATACCCAAGTTTTGCAGCTGCTCTTCGGTTAACAGGTTCGATAAGCTATTTCTTAGTGTCTTACGACGTTGGTTGAACGCTTCTAAGCAAACAGTATTCAAAAGTTTAGTGCTTTTAGCTGTACGTTGTGACGGATCTTTTGGGATCAATCGAACAACGGCCGAGTCAACTTTTGGTGCTGGTTTAAAGCAATGTGGTGGCACTTCAATCACAGGAATAGCGTGACAATAGTACTGCGTCATTACGCTTAAGCGACCAAAGGCCTTGCTGCCAGGGCCAGCAACCATACGGTTAACTACTTCTTTTTGCAGCATAAAGTGCATATGCTCGACCTGATCGGCAAATTCAAATAAGTGAAATAGCAAAGGGGTTGATACGTTGTAAGGTAAGTTACCAAAGATCTTCAGTTTTTCCCCTTCTTTGATTAAAGAAGAGAAGTCAAACTTCATCGCGTCACCTTGGTGAACCGTTAATTTAGGTCCCAAGAATGGATGATGGATCAAGCGCTCGGCAAGATCTTTATCGAGTTCTACAACGGTTAGGTGACCACTTAAATCACAAACAGGCTCAGTGATAGCACCTAAACCAGGACCGATTTCAACCAGATTGTCTTCAGGTTTTGGGTCGATAGCAGTTACTATCTTGTCGATAATATTGTTGTCATTTAAGAAGTTTTGACCAAAGCGTTTTCGCGCTCTGTGTCCGAGATGTACTTTATCTGTCATGCATTCTGTGCTTTTTTGGTTGCGAGCTTAATTGCTTCGCGGATCGCTAATTCAAAACTACCCACTTCAACATCACCAGAGCCAGCTAAATCAAGCGCTGTACCGTGATCAACCGATGTGCGAACAAAGGGTAATCCTAGGGTGATGTTTACTGAGTTTCCAAAACCTTTATATTTTAACACAGGTAAGCCCTGATCGTGATACATTGCAAGCACTGCATCAGCATTATCTAAATATTTAGCTTGGAAAAGGGTGTCAGCTGGCAGCGGTCCAACCAAGTTCATGCCTTGTTTATTCAGCATTTCCAGTGTTGGTTCAATAGTTTCTATTTCTTCACGACCAAGGTGTCCACTTTCTCCGGCATGCGGGTTTAATCCACAAACTAATACTCTTGGTTGTTCAATACCAAACTTGGTTTGTAGGTCGTGATGTAAAATATGTATGACTTTGCTGAGACGCTCAGGCGTAATCGCCTTTGATACATACGCTAGCGGGATATGCGTAGTAACTAGCGCCACACGCAGCCCTTCGGTTGCGAGTAGCATTACGACATCAGCGGTATCAGACTGCTGTGCAAAGTACTCAGTATGGCCACTAAACGAGATCCCAGCTTGGTTAATAATGCCTTTATGAACTGGGCCCGTGACAACCGCTGCAAATGTTCCATCCATATTCTTTTCAGAGGCAATGCGCAAGGTTTCGAGCACATAATGGCCATTGGCTTCATCTAATTGACCAGCGACCACTTCAGCACCTTTGTCTACTTGAAGGTAGTAAATGGCACCTGCAGGTGCCGCTTCAGGCGCAGCATCACTGTCAAACGGCAGTAACTTGATTTGCTCACCAAGTTCTTTGGCGCGTTTTTCTATAATACTTTTATCAGCCACCGCAACTAACTGAGCAGGCCATGTATGCTGAGCCAGTTTGATAACAAGATCGGGGCCAATACCTGCAGGCTCACCCGGTGTAATTGCGATTCTGAGTGTCATAGCCGTTATTCCGCTTCGATAATTTCAATATGCGCTTGGTCACGCATTTCTTTAATCCATTTAAAGCTTTCTTCTTTAAATTTACGGTTAAATAGCAGACGGTGTGCGCGATTTAACTTGGCTTGTTCTGTTTTATCGGCTACGCGTTTATCTAGCAGTTGTACAATGTGCCAGCCAAATGTACTTCTAAATGGTTCACTGATCTGATCTTTTTCTAGCGACAACAGAGTGTCTCTAAACGCTGGTACGTATGTAGTCGGATCTGTCCAATCGTACTCACCGCCTTTAAGTGCAGAGCCCGGATCTTCAGAATATTCTTTAGCCAGCGTAGCAAAGTCAGCGGTACCTGCGCGCAAGTCTTTTACAAAGCCTGTTAGCATCGAGCGTGCTTTTTCTTCACTTAGGATAATAGACGGTTTGATTAAGATATGACGTGAACGCACCTCAACGGTTTCAACGACTTCACGACCACGAATATCTTGTACTTTTAGAATGTGGAAACCCGCGCCTGAACGCAGTGGACCAACGATGTCGTCTTTTTTCGCACCTTTAATGGCCTCAGCGAACAAGGTTGGCATTTCGTTAATTCCCATCCAGCCTAATTGACCACCATCTAGCGCTTTTGAGCCGCTTGAAGAGGCAATTGCGATGCGCTTGAACTCTTTACCTTCGTTCAAAAACTTAATCACGTTATCAGCGCGTTCACGAGCGTCTTCAATTTCTTCTGGAGTTGCTTTGTTTGGGATCTTAATCAAGATATGGCCGATATCATACTCTTCCGAGTTACCCGTTTGCTCACTCAAGATCTTTTGCAGGTTAGTCACCTCTTGAGGGCTAATATAAATACGGCGGTCAACACTTGCACGGCGCACTTGGCTTGTGGTTATTTCTTTACGGATCTCTTCTCGATATGCCTGAAAGCTTTCGCCACTCGCTTCAACTGAGCGACGCAAGTCAGCGATAGTACCGCCTTGATCTTGGGCAATATTTGCAATGGTCTGGTCTAATTGAGCATCTGAAATTTGCATACCCATGCGATCACCCAGTTGCAACATTAAAGATTGCTCGATGAGTTTATCGATGGCTTGTAAGCGTAATGTTTTATCGCTAGGAAGCTCGGTACCTTGCTGCTCAGCCTGTTCTTTAACCCGATTTATTATTTGATCGACTTCGCTTTGTAAAATTACACCATCATTAACCGTGGCAACAACAGTATCTAGCTTTACACGCTCAGCATGTGCTTGAGTAAACAGGCCTGCACTTAATGAGGCCACTAATAACAACTTTTTTAAATTCATACGGCTTTCTAAATTCTATTTATTCAAAAAATACGGTCTACGGTAACCAAAAATACCCTGTTGAAGGAGTTTACTCGCATCACCACTGCTTTGGCTTCCAAGCCCTGTAAGGACAAATTTCAGGCTGAAGCCAGAATCAAACACTGCTTCATCATTTGTAAGTGTTTGGTTTAAGTTTGTTTCAATTTGACGATTCGCAGTCACCTGAATAGCCCAACAACAAGACTGATATTGAACACCAACAAAGGATTCAACACTTCTATTTGCCGTCATATCTCGGTGATAGCTTGCTACAAATTGCCAGTTATCGTCAATTGGTAAACTTGTAAAGAGACCGACTTGGTCAATTTCATAGTCTGAGACATCATTAACGTAACGATGGTTCAATTGCACTAACTGCTTGTCGTCTCCTTTATAGTCCAAAGTAAAGTGAGACTGCACTAACTCTTTGCTATCCACATCATATTGCACCCCACCTGAGAGGTACCAGCGCTTATGCCAATGTAACATGGATTCAGCGGCAAATAGTGCATTATAGTTGGTATCATCAGTAAATAGCTGTTCAGAAGGCTTTACAGATGACTCAAGATAAATGATCTGACCTGCACTGAAGTTAAAGCGTTCGACATTACTGCTATCGAATACACGCGTGGTTGCACCTACGGTGAATTGATTGGCTTCTGCAATACGGTCATAACCTGAGTAACGGCGTGCTCTAAACAGACCAATAAAGTCATCTTGTAACTTAGCGGTATCGTACCAACCAATTTGGCTTTGCTCTCTGTGAGGTGTGTAAAGGTACTGAATTTGTGGCTCAAGCGTTTGCGTACCTTGTTCAAAAAAGAACTCGGTACTGCGTTCAAAATTCAGTTGTCCATGTACCCGTAAACTTGGCAATGTACGCGTGACAGACTCCTCATACTCTGTATCAGGCACATCTATATTCTGTTCATAACGCGTGTGAAGTAGGCGTGCCTCGGAGGTAAATGACCAAGCGTAGTCGCTGCGTGAAAAAGACACGCGAGGTTCTAGATGTAATCGCGATGCCTCTGAGATTGGCAAAGCATCATTTTGAAAATAGGCAAACTCACCTTCAAAGTCCCAATCAAGGCCGACAAGTTCATAACTGTCACGTGTACGGAAGCTAATTTGCGGTAGTGCAGTGTAGGATTCTCTGTGATCACCCAACACTTCAAAATCTTGCAACTTTAAGTCGACTAACCAGTCTTCACCAAGGTAACTTAGACTGCCGGTGCGATATAACTGAGTGTCAGTTTCATTGGCGTATTCGGATGTTAAGTCAGTGAGATAGTTATCGTCGCTCACATTTGTGACATCAACAAATGCACGCCATTTATCACTTAAATAACTTTTTTGTTGCCAATGCACTAAATAGCGATCGTCTAGCTGCGGCTCTGAATCATCTTTACTGAGATATTCCACCCCAATTTTACCTTGATGTTGTTCAGTTAAATATCTGAACTCGGTAATAAGCTGAAATCCTTTATTGGCCATGTATCTTGGCGTTAAGGTCGCGTCGTAGTTGGGGGCTAGGTTGAGATAATAAGGGGTGATCAGCTCCAAACCAAACTTATTTGAGCTGGAAATTGTCGGCGTCAGCAAGCCAGATTTGCGTCTATCATCGATTGGAAACGTAAAATAGGGTAAATAGATAATGGGCGTGTCCATAATTTTGAACACCGTATTATAGGTCTCACCCCAACCGTCTTCTCGAGAAAGTACAATACTACTTGCCTCGATACTCCAAAATGGGTCATCAGCAGGACATGTGGTAAAGCTGGAGTTGTCGAGTGAAATTTTGCTGCCCGAGGCATGCAACTTCTCTGCACCGCCGCGGCCCTGTTGGTCTGTTAATTCATATTCAGCACCAAGCAAGCTCACGGTGTTAGCATTTAAATCCGCGAATAGCCCATTACTGTGAACTTTGGTAAATTGGTCACGATAGAGTAGTGGTCCAGAAGCGCTGAGCAGGCCTTCTTTTTTATCGATTAGCGCACGTCTAGCTTCTAAGCTCATGGTTTCAGTGTTAATCACCACATTACCCGAAAACTCAGCACTATCAGTACCTTGTAGTTCTAAGTCATCGGCAACGATATCAATGGCATGTTTGGGCAGCGAGGCTAACGGCTTCCAGTTTTCTGGCTGCATATAGTCTTTACATTGTGCGGCGACAATGTTCGTATTAGCAAAAGCTGTAGAATGAATCGCGGATAATACAGCCAAGCCCCAAATTTTGCGCATTTAATAACCTATTAGCTGAGCATTTAATAATAAGCTCATCATGATAAATGAAAACTGTCGGAAATACAGTAGCATTTAAATATTTACAAGTAGAAGGTGTAATAGTTAATCCATGAATAGTAAAAACCAGCGCGTCGAGTTTATACAGCAAGCAATACATAGCGACGATTTTACGTGTGAGGCTATCACCTCGGATGCCAGTTTCCGGTGCTACTATCGCGTCAAACAACAAACGATGTCGTGGATCTTAATGGAGACACCGGTCGATAAACTCGATAATGCCCCTTTTATTGGTTTAAATACGGTGTTTGCAGAGCAAGGCCTCAATGTGCCACAAATCCTTGCAAATAGTGAAGATCAAGGGCTATTACTGTTACAAGATTTAGGTTCTGAGCATTTGGCCGATAGGTTGGTATTACCTTCTCGGCTAGAGGATTATCGTGCGTTGATAGCGCTTATTCCAGAAATAGCCAAAACACCAAAGAGTGAATGGATGAAGCCCTATGATGCTGATTTCGTTGATATGGAACTTAATATCTTTTACGAGTGGCTTGTAACAAAATGGCTTGGCTTAACACCCACCGAATATCAACAAGTGCAGTGGCATAATGTGAAGTTGAAACTCGTTGATGCGATGACTCGCCAGCCGCAGGTTACGATGCATCGAGATTTTCATAGTCGCAACCTGATATGTCATCAGTCTCAGTGGTATCTCATTGATTATCAGGATGCGGTACAAGGACCTGTCACTTATGATGCGGTTTCGCTGTTGCGAGATTGTTATACTCGCCTTGATGCACATGAGTTTACTGAGCTTCAGCAACATAGCTTTGATTGCTTAAAAGCGGCAAATTTATTAGGCGATATGGATTTTAGCACCTATCAACATTACTTTGACTTAACGGGGATGCAAAGACACCTTAAAGCTGCCGGGATTTTTACTCGCCTATTGCAGCGAGACGGCAAAGGCGGGTACTTAGAAAATATTTTGCCAACGTTACGCTACCTTGTTGAAGTAGCGAATAAGTATAAAGAATTTCAGTGGCTTGCAAGCTGGCTGGAGAATGACATAATGCCTCAAGCTCAGGCCAAATTAAGCACAAAATAGAAGTAACAATGAAAGCGATAATTTTATCTGCTGGTCGTGGTAAACGCATGATGCCACTGACCGCGAACCAACCAAAACCTATGCTTAACGTCGCAGGAAAACCACTACTTGAGCATCATATCGAGCGTTTAAAAGCGGCTGGGATCTGCGATATCGTGATAAATCTTGCATGGCAAGGTCAGGTGATAAAAGACTATTTCGGCAATGGTAGTCACTTCGGTGTCAATATTGAATACAGTGATGAACCTGAAGGTGGATTGGAAACCGCAGGTGGAATCATTCAAGCATTGCCGATGTTATGTGAACAGGATGACAGCTTTATTGTACTCAATGGCGATATTTTTACGGACTATGATGTCAGCAGTCTAGTGCAGTTACAGCTCGGCAGCACAGCAGAGGGCCATTGCGAGGCGCACATTGTGTTGGTAGAAAATCCCGAACATAATCCTGAAGGCGATTTTTGCCTTGCCCATCAGCCGCTCAATCAGCAAAAGTATACCTTGTCCGGCATTGGTAAATATCACCAAAGTTTTTTTACTGAGCTTAGGGCTGGCTTTCTAAAACTAGGGCCGTTGCTGCGCAGTGGGCTTGAGCAGCATAAAGTTTCTACTGAACTGTATTTGGGCGCATGGGACGACATCGGCACGCCAGAGCGACTAAAAATGATCAATGACAAGTTAGGGTATAGCGATGTGGGGTAAATTATTAGGCACAATTTTCGGCTTTTTATTTGGTCGTTGGTTAGGCGCTATTTTAGGTTTTTATCTCGGCCATTTATTTGATAAAAGTTTGCGTCAGGATTTTGATAAAGTCGGTGGCTTTCAAGGTTTCATGAAAGGTGAAGATCTGCATGAGCGCCAAGCCTTGTTCTTTTCCAGCTGTTTTTCTGTTATGGGACATATCGCGAAGTCTAATGGTCGAGTCAGCGAAATCCACATTCAAGCCGCGTCTGCATTTATGAGTGAAATGGGCTTGCAGGGTGAAGAGCGAAAAGAAGCGCAACATGCGTTTACCGCGGGTAAAAGCAGTGACTTTTCGATAAAAGAAGCGGTTACCGATTTTAAAGAAGCTTTTGCTAGACGCTATGACTTGAGGCAGTTGTTTTTAGAAATTCAAATTCAAATGGCATTTTGTGATGGTCATGTGTCTGATGCGGAGAAAGCCTTACTTAAACAGGTGAGCAAGTATTTGGGATTCGCAGAAACCCACTTTTTGTTCCTGCTAAAGCGCTACCAAGCAGAGTTTGAGTTTCGTCGCTCTCAGGCGTCGGGGAGATCGCAACATCAACACCAGCAACATGGCGGCCGTCAACCGGCACCACAAGATAACGGCTTAAACCGTGCTAAAGCGTTGGCTGTACTGGGATTGAATGAAGGGGCGAATGAACGTGAAATCAAAAAAGCATACCGCAAACTGATGTCGCAGCATCACCCTGACAAATTGGTGTCTCAGGGATTACCTAAGCATATGATGGAAGTGGCAAAGCGCAAAAGCCAAGATATTCAGTCTGCCTATGAATATTTAAAAAAGAGCTAACCTGAAAAACTATAAGACGCGTAAAAAACCGAGTAACTCCTTTCTGAGTCTTTGATGTTGGAGCGGATCGGTTTTTTCTCCAAAAAGCTCTCGTTGGCGATAATCAAATTTACTGTTTTTTCTCGCCCAGCGCGCTCTGTCTGGCGTATTGTCGACCACAATAGGATTGTCAAAACTGTAGTAAACATCCAGTAAAGCAGGGCTTATCAGGGAAAGGTTGGATGCCAAGTGTTTTTGCCGCGTTGCATTAGGCAGTTGTGGGCTAACAACAGCAAAGGCATCGATACGTAGATTGGGCAGGGTTGCTAAGTGCTCACCGAATAAGCCTGCGCTATTACCAAATGCAACAACCACCAACTTTTCTGTTTGAGTGATGGACAGCGTGTTATAAAGCACCTCAAAACGACTGATCAGGGCCATTTTATATTCGTCGAGATTAGATTCTGAAATGGGGGCAAGCGTTTGCTGAGCCGGTTTTTCAACATCGGAGAGCGCGATGTCTTGCTCTAGCAGACTCGGTGCGTAAGAAAGGTCCGGCGGAGTAAGGGTATACGTGTCGTAGCCATCATCGCTTAAGCGTTTTGCAAGAAAGCTTATGCCGCTGTTATTGAGGGGCGGAGTTTGCATGTCTGGTAATAAAATCACGATACCTTCACGAGCGGTTGCCATATATTCTTGATGAAATACATAAAAGCTTTCGTTTTCGCTTTCCAGTTTTATCAATTGCGATGGCTCGTAGAAGCGACTAGCGTCTTGCTGATAAAGAGAACCAAGCGGTGCTGCGTCAATGTGTTCTGCTGCAAAAGTCGTCGCGGGTAAAGCGGTAACAAGTAATAAAAGCGTTCTGATGATCATGGTACAAGCGCGTAAAATATCATAATTGGTTATCGACCCGATAAGCGAAAGCTTTAGCTGTCGCTATTTTTTAGCGTTTTAAGTTAAACTGCTCGGCAGTGGAAATGAAAGGAGAAATTTGTGCAGTATAAAGATAGCAAACGAGACTATCTCTTTATGTTTTTAAAAGGGGCTGGAATGGGGGCTGCGGATGTTGTCCCGGGCGTTTCTGGCGGCACCATTGCTTTTATTACTGGCATCTATGCACGTTTTTTAAATGCCATTAAAAGTGTGAACTTACAGGCTTTGAGCACATTGCGCCGTGACGGCCTAAAAGCAACGTGGCAGCACATTGATGGTAGCTTTTTACTAGCAGTATTTTCTGGTTTGCTAATCAGTGCAGCGTCTTTGGCGAAGGTGATCACTTATTTATTGGAAGCACACCAAACACTGGTATGGTCATTTTTCTTTGGTCTTATCGTCGCTTCTTTTATCTATGTTGCAAAACAGGTCTCTCATTGGAACGGCCAAAATATTATCGCCTGCGCAGTCGGTGCTATCGTAGCCTTTGTTATTACTTCCCTTTCACCAGCTGAAGCGCAAGCATCTCATTGGATGTTTTTTATCTCAGGTGCTATCGCCATTTGCGCGATGATCTTACCTGGGATCTCAGGGAGCTTTATCCTACTGTTGCTGGGTATGTATGGCCATGTACTCAGTGCGGTGAACCAGCTTGAATTTGGCTTAGTGAGTTTATTCTTACTAGGTTGTATCGTGGGGTTAATGTCGTTTTCGCGTCTACTCAGCTGGCTATTGGCGCACTATCAGCAAGTAACGTTCTCGCTACTAGCTGGTTTTTTACTTGGCTCGCTTAATTTATTGTGGCCTTGGAAACAAGTGCTTACGACTTACGTGAATTCCAGTGGTATCGAAAAGCCATTGAGTCAGGCCAATATTTTGCCAGCGCAATACAGTACGCTATACGGTCAAGATCCAAATACGCTGGCATGTATTGCGCTTGCCGTCGCAGGCCTTGCACTGATCTTAACCATTGAAAAGATAAGCGAAAAATATTAATAAAATAGACACCTAGAACAATAGACACGCGTTGAGCTTACGTGTCTATTGTTCTAAACCAACCCGTTACAGAAAGTCGCGGCGCCTTTGCAAATGGCGCGATGTAAGTCACAGAATGAATTTTTCTTACATCAAAAACCACCAGTGAATTAAACTTAGGTGCATAACTTTTAGTGGGTGTGCCATCACGTTCAAAAAACTGCAGTAGCCCGCCCCAGTCAGGGTGCCAACTTTTGCTTAGGCTGAGTACATAGGCATACACCCGGCCCTCAGCTTCAACAATGTCATTATGTCGAGTTAAATACTGACCACCAATAAATCGTGTTGCTTGGGCAGAGGTACGGATAATGTTCTGTCCAGAGATAGCGGAAAAGCAGGACTGTACATCGCTACTATTGAGGTTATTGTAGAGCTTTTTCAGCGCGTCAGGGCTTGTGGACGCTATGGAGTGGCGACCATACATAAATCCAACCCCACGTGATGCATAGCTATGTATATCTTCAAGCAAGGCTTGCTGCTCTTGCGGTGTTAAGGCAAGAATATCACTGTCTTTGACTGATTTTGCAGCCCCGTTATGAAAAAGTGCGAGCTGGTAGTCTAGGTTACAGAGGCACTCATGTAGTTGTTGAGCGTTTGTGTCGTCTAGAATATTTTCAATCCGTGCAAAGCCATCGTTGCTCAATTTTTGCTGTAATTCTGTTTGTTGCTGCTGCGAAAGTTGAAGCATAAATACCTACTGCTGATGTATGGCCTGTTTGTACTAGTGTAAACAGGATGCCTTAGACTTCAGTCCAATGCTGATTACTTTTTATCTATGCTAAAGTGAGTTTGGCTGAAATGCCATCCCTCTGCACTCATCGATAGGCAAAAAAATGAAAATCAATGGACTACTGCTATTCTGTTGCGCATGGGTCATATCCGTGATCCCATCACCAGCCTTGGCGGCTCAAGGCACCTTAGATCTTACCAGCTCGACACTCGGCTTGGTTTGTATTGTTGTCTTCGTTTTAGCATACGCACTTGTAATGCTCGAAGAAAAACTCCATATGCGAAAATCAAAGCCAGTGCTTGTAGCGGCAGGCATCATTTGGCTCATGATTGGGGCGTATTACGTCAATCAGGGACAACCCGATGTTACCGAGCACGCATTTCGGCACAATTTGTTAGAATTTGCGGAGTTGATGTTGTTCTTGCTGGTTGCGATGACTTATATCAACGCGCTAGAGGAGCGCCGCCTTTTTGATGCACTACGAGCGTGGATGATCCAAAAGGGTTTTAGCTATAAAAATCTATTTTGGATCACTGGGTTCTTATCCTTTTTTATTTCTCCAATTGCAGACAACCTAACAACGGCGTTGCTAATGTGTGCCGTGGTGATGAAGGTCGCTGAAGGTGACAAAGAGTTTATCAATTTAAGCTGTATCAATATCGTGATAGCAGCTAATGCCGGCGGTGCATTTAGTCCTTTTGGTGACATTACCACTTTGATGGTATGGCAAGCCGGTATGGTGCATTTCAGCGAATTCTTAGCGCTATTTGTTCCCTCACTGGTCAATTACATCATACCAGCACTCGTAATGAGCTATTTTGTGGCGGATAGAAAGCCGAGTGCAGTTTACGAAAGAGTAGAGCTTAAACGCGGCGCTTTAAGAATTTTAACTTTATTCCTACTGACGGTCGCAACCGCTGTGCTCTCACATAGTTTGCTGCATTTACCACCGGTCCTTGGCATGATGATGGGCCTCGGTTACCTACAGTTTTTTGGTTACTTTCTAAGAATGACATTACCGGGGTCATTAGCACGAAAGCGAGCGATGGCGGAAAGAGAAGGAGATCAAGAGCGTCTCGAGAAGCTAGGAAGTGTTGTGCCATTCGATGTCTTTAGCAAAG
Source organism: Pseudoalteromonas sp. GCY (assembly GCF_016695175.1). NCBI lineage: Bacteria > Pseudomonadati > Pseudomonadota > Gammaproteobacteria > Alteromonadales > Pseudoalteromonadaceae > Pseudoalteromonas > Pseudoalteromonas sp. GCY. Next base: position 3,277,794 of record NZ_CP068023.1, on the reverse strand, counting down.
TTTCACGCGCTGAGTGGGATACCTTATTATTCTTTTACGGTATCGTTATGTGTGTTGGAGGTCTTGGGTTTCTCGGTTATTTAAATTTAATGTCAGAGATATTATATGGTGAATGGTCTGCAACGTATGCCAACGTATTCTTAGGGATTATTTCCGCGGTCATCGATAACATTCCTGTGATGTTTGCGGTGCTGTCGATGCAACCTGAAATGTCACATGGCCATTGGTTGTTGATCACGCTTACGGCTGGGGTAGGAGGGAGTTTGCTTTCTATTGGCTCGGCGGCAGGTGTAGCGCTCATGGGACAAGCTAGAGGCTATTATACTTTTATGGGGCACTTAAAATGGGCACCCGTGATCTTGCTTGGTTATATCGCGAGTATTTTATGTCACCTGTGGCTTAACGAATCTGCTTTTAGCGTGTTTGGCTAGCGCTTACACAAGGTGTAGTGAGAGTGAATAATAAATATGTGCTTCACTCTCACAGTATTTATTGCTCGGCGAGGTAGTGCTGATATCGTTGCACCCATTCCTGTGATACTGGTTTATCCATATTCAGCACTTTCTCGACTTCAGTAATTACAATTGCACCATGTATTTTTCCTACCATAACAGGCGTCGCAACATCATTGTTTGCTTTGATGCTACCATTAATCACTTCCACGGCCGCTATCCCTAATTCCGTGGCGAGCATTCGATCTTCAACAGATGGTGCCCCACCTCGTTGAATATGCCCTAACACGCAAAGTGCGCAATTGATATCGGCATTGCTATTTAACTCTGTTTTAAGCGCTTGAGCGCCGCCAGGCCATAGATTTTCGGCCAGTATAATCAAAAAGCTGCCGTGCTTATGTTGCTGCTCTATGGCATTTTTGAGATGAGCTAAGACCTGAGAGGTATTCTCTGCCATGCAGTTTTCAAATGAAATGATAGCCTCAGCACCTGTCGCAATGCCCACATGGTAAGCTATATGCCCGTTATGACGACCCATCACCTCGGTGATAAAAACTCGTTCAAAGGCATTTGCGGTATCGCGGATTTTATCTATTGCGGAGGTGGCAGTATTGATGGCTGTGGAAAAACCAATGGTGTTGTCACACCCCGAAAGGTCGTTATCTATAGTACCGGGAATACCAATTAGCTGACCTTGCCACTGAGCTGCTAGCGCCTGCATTCCCCTAAACGAGCCGTCACCACCAATCACGATAAGTACGTCAATATGGATCTTTCTCAGGGCGTTTGCGGCTTGAAGTACGCCTGAGGGTTCTAGCATCGCAGGGCAGCGGGCACTTTTTAGAATTGTGCCACCAAGTTGGGTGATATCGGTGACGGAAACCGCACTTAGCTCGGTGTACTCTTGATTAATTAGACCATTGTAACCATGAAAAAAGCCTAAGCACTGAAATCCAGACCTCAGGGCACTTAACGTGATAGCCCTAATCGCTGAGTTCATACCCGGCGCATCGCCGCCACTTGTCAGTACTGCTATCCTTTTCGTCATGTCGCCACTCTATTATCGCTTGGTTATTCTTTTTGTATAATACCAGAGTGATTTGAAGACAAGTTGATCGACATTAAAGATAGAGATTAAATGCGAGGATGAGGATATAGAAAGGTAAAACGGCATTTAGATCTATCTAAATGCCGTTTTAATTAACGTTGCGTGACTTTGCTAGCAAGTTCTTCACGTTGTGCGGTCGGTAGGTTATCTACGACGATTTGATAAGAATCATCGATCATTTTCTTTATTTCGTCTTCTGGAATAGTGCCATCTAAGATGACGGTGTTCCAAAGACGCTTATTCATGTGATAACCAGGCACAACAGACGAATACTTGTCTCTAAGCAATAATGCTTCGTCAGGGTCGCATTTTACATTTAACCACCAAACAGGTTCACCATTTTCATCTACTTGCCCCTCCTTCCCCTCAGTTAGAGTTGCAAACATTTTATGCTGAACTTTGTACACATCTACGTCTTGCGCAAAAGGCTTAGTGATAAAGGTTGCAGGCTTGGCCTGCAAATATTCATGTACGCTTTTCTGATCCATAGCCCGTGTCCTTGAAGTAACAGTTAATACTACATGAGAGTAAGTTTAGCAGCTCTTGTGATAATACTGTAATCGTCTATCAGTAAAAACTATCAGAAAGTCTATACTATGGCGTTATAACGCAGACAATTATTGAATAACTGACCGTTTTATATCGGTTTAACTCACAGTTGACGATTAAAATAAGTACAGTGTGTAAAAGCACTAAAATTTCAGTCGTCTACAATATTAGAAAAGCTAACTTTTAATTTCCAGTTAAGGACTAAGTTGGCTTCACAAATTATGCTAAAAATACACTCATAACCTAGGTGGACTAAGCTAGGAAATCATTGCCAGTTGACCGTAAAAAATTTCCCACTTGTCTCTGTTTCCCAAATTAGGAAAAGTTACGGCATAACATCCCTTGTGCAATGCTATACCTCTAAACAGTCCGCTATTAAATTAAATAATACAAAAATATGCAACAATAATTTCTTCATTGATTAAATATTAAACGTTGTGTAGACTCATCGGCCGCATTAGTAAATAGTATCGAAATGTGATGTTTCTTTCCTAATAAAGAATGTTTTAGTTTTCTTATTGAATTAAAAAAACTGAGGAGTATCAGTGGCTTTTGGAATAATTTCAGTTTTATGTGCGATGGTAATGTATATTCAAACTCTATGGACTGGAATGCCAAGAAAACGCTGGTTAAGTTTGGCCGTAGTAACAGGCCCCGCGGCGTTAATTCTGTTTCGAGTGCACTATCGCAGAGCGTGGATGCGTCGCTGCGCAAATTTAGTTAGTTGGAAAGCGTAAAGTGGTTAGGCCAAGTGAAATAGGGCTATTGCACGAGCTGTAGGTTTGGCTTTTCACTCGGGGTGTGTTGCTTTAAAAATTGTTCAAATTCCCTGCTTGAAAGCGGTTTTGAATAGTAATAGCCCTGAACTGTTTGGCAGTTTAGCTGCTCTAAAATATTGAGTTGTTCTTCATTTTCAACCCCTTCAGCAACAACGTGAAGATCCAAGTTATGCGCGATAGTGACAATAGAGTCCACCATGTTTCTACCGCGCTCGTTACCCATATCATCGATAAATGCCTTATCGACCTTGAGTGTATTCAGCGGAAATTGCTTGAGATAAGCCAGTGACGAATAGCCAGTACCAAAGTCGTCCATGGCTAAGTGTATCCCTCTAGCACTAAGTGAGCGCATTATCGAAATTGCTTCTTTTGGATCGTCCATCACCGTTCCTTCTGTGATTTCTAACTCAAGAAAATAAGAAGGAAGTTGATTTTTTTGCAAGATAATGTCGATACGAGTGGTGAGATCCGGCAAGCTAAACTGTTTTGCTGATAAATTAACCGCAACTCTGCCATTGAACAGTCCTTTATCAATCCAGCGCTTCACATCACGGCATGCTTTGTCTAAAACGACTTCACCAATTTCGATGATCTGTCCGGTTTCTTCTGCGATAGGGATGAATACACCAGGACTTATCACCCCCTTTTTTGGGGTAATGAAACGGACTAGCGCTTCCATGCCAACCAGCTCGCCGGTTTTAATATTCATTTTTGGCTGATAGTAGACAACAAAGTGATCTTCTTTCAGACCATAACGCATCAGGTTTTCAATTTGCAGACGCTTAACCGCTTGCTCGTTCATGGAATCATTAAAGAATAAATAATGGTTACCCTTTTGTTTAGCATGATACATAGCCGTATCTGCATTTTTCAGCAGACTTTCAGGAGACTTACCATCTTCAGGGCACAGTACAATTCCAACAGAAGAGGTGATCACTAACTCGTGATTAGCAATTTTAAAAGGTGTCGCAATCGCCGCTAGAAATTGTTTTGCTGTACGTGTAATAGTGTGAATATCATTGGTGCCTGAAATCACCAGTGCAAATTCGTCACCACCTAGTCGGTAGAAGGTATCTTGTTGGCGAGCAAGTTTATTTAGCCGCATTGCCAGTTTCGCAAGTAGCGTATCACCTAACTGGTGGCCTAGCGAATCGTTGATCTTTTTAAAGTTATCTAAGTCAAAGACAAGTAGAGCATGGTGCGTCCCTTGTAATGACAACTTTTGTAAATTGGTAAAGAACAGATTGCGATTGGGAAGACCTGTCGTACGATCGCGATTAGATAAATTGTGGAGTTGAGACTCTGCTTTTTTACGCTCGGTTAAATCAGAGTAAACAACCACATAGTTACTGATCTGACCGTGGTTATTTTTAATTTCATCAATCGTAATTTCGATTGGTAAGAGTACGTCTGCCGCATTACGAAGTTTGAGCTCTTCTTGCCAATGCTCTGTTTGTTTAAGCTGAGCCTTTACCTGAGCAACAAACTTATTGTCATAGCCTGGTAAGCTAAAATGTTTATTTAGATAATGTTCTCGTTGACCACCAAATAATTTAAGGTAGCTCGGATTTAGGTCGACCAAATTATAGTGTCGGTCATAAATTGCGATCGCGTCAGTAAGTGATTCAACACATTTTGCAAACAGGTTTAGCCTTTCCTCGGTGCTCTTAAAGTGGCTGATATCGCGAACCGTACCAGTCATTCTTAAGGGATTGAGGTTAGCATCTTTCTCGATAATTTTGCCTCGGTCTAACACCCAGTGATACTGGCCTAATTCATCTTTAATACGATAGCTTGCTTCAAAGAATGGTGTCTTTTCTGCGAAGTGCTGTTTCATCAGCTTTTCAACGATTAATAGGTCTTGTGGGTGGATCCTATGCTGGTTGGGGATGACGCTTCCAGGCTTCGCAGAGTTCATGCCGTATTTGTCGTTGATCCGAACAATCTCACCTGATTGAATATTCCAGTCCCATAGCGTATCGCCACTGCCTTCAATCGTACTTTTAAATCGTTGTTCTGAGTGCTTAAGTTGAAGAGTGGATTTTTTGAGTTGGTGATTTGACCAAACTAAGTAAGGAATGCTGAGCAGAGCAATCACGCATGGTACGAGCCAAGCTAACTGGGCACCTGTTAATACACTTGTGTCACTGGCGTAAATTACATGCGGAGTCAGTGATAAAAGTAGTGCATTGATTGTTATTGTTTTTATTTTTAGGCTCATATAATGCGTAATTCATAACTGCAATCTCTAATCTAAATCAAGCCATTGTAGTAGTCAAAAGGAAAACGTTGATTAAGGGGAAATTCAGGTTAATTGCGGTTTTTCACAACAGCGAAACAAAGTTTCAGATTAAATTCATTGTGCTAACGAGTATGGTTGCGTATTTTTTGAACTTTGATTAGGTCTCAAATGACTGGACTAGGTGAGAAAAGTCTCATTAGGCATTCAAAAGTTTGATAAGCACTCCTTGCTTACTCTAAAACGCTAATTACACTTTAAAATCAGTCGTGGAGCATTTGGCTCTAACATCTTATCTATATAAGTAAGGATGTCTTCTAATTCCAAGTCGGCCAAAGCTTGGATTAATCTTTGTTGCATATCAAACTGGTGAAAGTCATTGGTAATTGAAATCCACAAACGCTGCGCCCTTAGCCTTAGATTTTTGTCTTGCTCCGATATATGTAGCAACAAGCTTTCTTTCGAACGTTGCCAACTCACTTCATCGAGCTGATGCAATTGTTTGGAAAAGTGCTTAAGAAATTGGTTGTGTCGTGCAAGTAGGTGTTCACTATCAAAGTTGGGAGATTGAATATAAAAAGCGATACCTGCACGTGTATTGAATGGTGCATACCCAGCGCCAACTAAATAACCAAGTTGTTCCTTTGTTCTTAATTGCTCAAAATAATCTTGATTAATGAGATTATTAATCGCCATCATGGTGACTTTTTCTTTAACGGAATCGGTACGTGATTGAAAATATTCAATGAAGGCATAATCACTGCCTTCGCGTTCGATATGTTGTTCCGTTAATTTCGTCAACTCGTTTAAGGGACGTTTTAAATCTTCTAAAATTTCGCTACTTGAAAATAGCCCGTGCACTGATGTTTTTAATTTTTCAGCATGTTTTAGTTGCCAGTTGCCATGCATGAAAGCTTTGACATGAATGGCTGAAAAAAACTGCTTTCGAAATAGTTGAAATTCGTTAAAGCTAGCACTTTTAAGTGCGCTGGCTAAGTCTTCAGGACTTGGGTTCCAGGGCATTAAATGCGCACCAAGTCGGCTAAACAGTTCGCTAACAGGCTTATTCTTATTGTGATTCTTCCAATGGCGGATAAGTTGCTTTTTATATTCCGCAAAGCGAGCTGCATGGATTGGTTGATTCAGTAGCGCCTCGACTAGCTCTAAAACCAAGGTGATTTGATTACCAGTAAGCCCTGCGGTGTGAAGTGTTAAGCCACCTTGATGGGAATTAATATGATAACTAAGCCCTGCTAATTCTGCGCTATAAAAACGCTCAGCGACCGCATCCATAAAGAGATCGGCAAACAGGCGAGAGAGTGCCATATGCTTGTGACAGGTGACGGACGGGGCGGAATCTATTTCGAGATAAAAATGCCCTTTGGTGACTCTAAAAGTCAAATCCTGCTTAAACCAAAATTCAAATCCAGGCTGATCAGCTAGACGGATCGGCGTATCCTGTTCACTCTCTACATCATGAAGTGGATTTTTTGCGCTGAGGTATGGATTAATTAGTGGCAGCGACATTTGTGGCAAAGGCATATGCACATTATAGAGCGACTCAATCCAATCTTTGGCTATTGGCGAGACACTGTATGGTGTGTTGTACCACTTGGCCTTTTTATTTACCTCCACGTTAGGGTGGATAAGCACAAGGCGCATATTGGTAGGGCACAAATGCATCAGTAGTTTTTCGTGCTGCTCTTGAGAAAAGCCATCCATGCGATAATCACCATAGAGAAAATCTTCTTCCTCATAGTGGTGCATATTCACGCTGATTGAATTTACCCAGTCTAACATGCGGCCGACTTCTTGGTTATCGAACGCGATATCCAGTAAAGTACTTTTGTCTTGATAAAGGCGTGGTAGTGCGGCGGTATTTTGCTTAATTAATGCGATGTACTCGAACAGCATTTCCACTATGTCTTCATAGTATTCAATCCCTTCATCGGTAAGTGCAAAGCTGATATTAAAATCTCTGAAATTACTGCCCGTGATCCCACCACCTGCCGATAGTGCATTGATCCAACCTTGTGACTTGAGGATAGAATACAGTGAGCCTTTACCTTCATACCCTAACAAATGGGCTAAAAAGCTCACACTTTTATGGCGGTATAAATCGGTAGGGTTGGGCATAGCAAAACTGACAATAAGTTTTTGCATATGTTTTCTAGGCTTTATTTGCAGTTCTAGCTGCAGGTCTTGTTCTCGGTACATAGGCGCTTGGATCGCTGGTTTTTGCGCTTTGCTGCCAACAATTTTTGTAAAAGGTGAGCAAAAGGTCGCAAGTGTAGCCAGCGGTTGTGGTGCAGCTATCACCAAAGTCATCCATTGGGCCTGATAGTATTGATTGAAAAACGCTCGTAATTCACTGGCGATATTACCATTACGATCTGCGAGAGTGTCTCGGGTACCAACAGAAAACTTGGCAAAAGGATGCTGAGGATTGATAGTTTCTTTATGAACTTGATAGATGCGACGGCCATCATCTTTGATTTTCATCTTAAACTCGGCATCGATAGCTTCACGCTCTTTTTCGGTATCGCTTTCGCTCAGTAGTGGAGACACAAAGAATTGGCTAAAGCGTTCTAACGCTTCGTCTAGTTGTTCGGCGTCGCAGTCAAAGTAATAGCTTGAATGCTCAGTACCTGTCCATGCGTTGCTTTGACCACCATATTGACTAATAAATTGAGAAAAGCCACCTGAATCAGGGTGCTCTGCAGTACCAAGGAATAGCATATGCTCCAAAAAGTGCGCCATCCCTTGACGCGTTTCTGGGTCATCAAAGTGGCCGACATTAACTGTTAATGATACGGCGCACTTAGCAGTTGAATCGTCATTGATCAACAAGACTCTAAGACCATTGTCCAGTGTTAGTAATTGGTACTGCCGACTATCATTATTACTCAGTTTCAATATGCTGCTGCCGATAAATTAGTTAAAAGATAACTGAAGGTAATTAGAATTTCATTTCATGTTAATCCTTCATTTGTTTTAATATAGCGAACAAACCAGTGAGATAGCTACCGGTTTAGAAGAAAATAATATCCAGCTGCATATATTGAGAAGTCAGCAAGCATAAGATCCGCTGTTGTGAGTGGTACAAAAGGGAAAGACCATTAGCGACAATAGTTTAAATGCGGATCTCATCGCGCTTAAGTAAATATATGTAGGATGATATAAATAGAAGGTGCTGAACAGTATGAAGACTATCTTGATAATGCGTCATGGTGAGGCTGAGCCTATGCAGGCTGATGATGCGAGTAGAAACTTAACCGAGCATGGCCTAAAGCAAGCCAAGGATATGGGGCTGTGGTTGAAACAGTACTTTGAGATAGATGCCGCTTTAATCAGTCCGTTTACCAGAGCGCAGCAAACCGCGGAGCAAGTGCTTGCACTTCAAACTCCCAAATTTGTTGAAACCTGTTCAGACATAGTACCGAGTGGATCCGCACACACGGCTATCGATTATTTAGAAACACTTATCTCTATGTATCCAACACACCAAACCTGGATTTTAGTCGCACATATGCCAATAGTTAGTTACTTGGTAGACCGTTTGTGCCCGGATACAATGCCTATCTTCTCGACTGCCGCGGTAGCTATAATTGAATACAATGAACAGACTGGCCGCGCTGAATTCACATCGATGCAGTTACCTTAAACCTTTTATTCATAATTAACATAGAAAGGCTAAAACTTCCCTTTAATCGGTCTAATGTCCTCTTTTTAATTTTGTTTGAACTTTATCATTACACCGGTGTCATATCATTGGCATTGCAATCATGGTTTCCGATATGGTCAATACGTTTGTTTGGGCGCAAATTTGTATTGTTTAGGTAACCGGCACAGTTTCGACCACTGTGTTATGGTTCTGTTATCGGTAAAGTTGTTTTTTGGAACTTATATACCATTAAGTTTAAAGGACAATTGTCCGCCTTTTTGTGTTTTTTGTTGCTAAATGTCGTAAACTGTCAGCTAACGTCGCTGAAAGTTGCAAAAAAATTGATTTTTTAGTTCGGTTTATAAAGCAAAGTAGAAATTACCTGCTATAATTACCGCCGTCTCGTTCAGCCTTACAAAGTTGTATCGCACTCTCGACTGTAAGGTCCGCGTTATTATATTCAAATCGCGAAAAATTGAACGTTCACGCCTAAGTGAAACGGCGCCCAAATTTTAAACCGTTGAACAAAGAGTGCACTAAAAGGTCGAAAACCAACATGAAAGCAATGAAAAGATCTACGTTAGCTACCCTTATTAATGCTACGTTGTTCTCTGCTGTGGCAGGTACTTCATTTTCTGCACTTGCTGAAGAAGAGCAAGCCAAAAAAAATCAACTAGAAGTTATTCAAATTACCGCACGTAAACGTGTTGAAAACGCGCAGGAAGTACCTGTGTCTGTTTCAGCGCTTCAAGGTGATAACTTGAATGCTTACAGCTCAGCGGGTATGGACATTCGCTTTATGAATGCGAAGATCCCAAGTTTATCAGTAGAATCTTCGTTTGGTCGTACTTTCCCACGTTTTTACGTACGTGGATTAGGTAACACAGACTTCGATCTAAATGCTTCTCAACCTGTATCTTTGGTTGTTGATGAAGTGGTTCAAGAAAACCCTATTCTAAAAGGCTTCCCTGTATTCGATATTGCACGTATTGAAGTATTACGTGGTCCTCAGGGCACGCTATTCGGTCGCAACACGCCAGCAGGTCTTGTTAAATTTGACACAGTTAGACCAAGCCAAGAGTTTGATGGCTATGCTGCTGTTTCTTATGGTAGCCGCGGTGCGGTAGACTTTGAAGGCGCAGTAGGCGGCTCAGTAACTGACCGTGTATCAACGCGTATTTCTGCATTGTGGCAGGAACAAGAAGATTATATCGATGTAAAAGCGCCAGGCTTCGAGAAAGAAGATTCTCTAGGTGGTTACAGCGAGCAAGCTGTTCGTGTTCAATTCCTATATGAAGGCGATGATTTTAACGGCCTACTTAACTACCACTATCGCGACTTAGATGGTCGTCCAATTGCATTTCGTGCGAATCTAATCGAGAAAGGCACAAACAATATTAACCCATTGTACGATAACGATGTGGTTTATCACGATGCGGCTTCTCGTTCAACGCAGCAAGTAGAGACTCAAGGTTTAAGTTTAAAGCTTGAATGGGATTTATCTGAGCATACTATAACATCAATTACTGCTTGGGAAAGTGCTGAAATCTACTCTCGTGCAGACGTTGATGGTGGTTACGGCCCAAATAGTGCTGGCGTTTCAGGTCCTGGTTTGATTATTTTCACTTCTGAAACAGCTGATGTTATTCCTGAGCACAACCAATATACGCAAGAGCTTCGTTTATCAAGCAACTTCTCTGGCGACTATAACTATCAGGTAGGTCTTTTCTTATTTGAAGAAGATCTCATGATTGAAAGCTACAGCTTCGATACGAATGGTTATGATGCTGCGTATGCCCAATATGGCGTGCAAAATGGTTACGCTTACCAAGATCAAGATACATCGGCATGGGCGGTATTCGGCTCTTTTGATTACACTGTATCTGATGATTTAAAAGTAACTGCTGGTCTGCGTTATTCTGACGATGAGAAAGAGTTTTATGCTCAGCGTACTAAAAACCCAACGCCTTGGAATGGTTCTCCTGACGTACTTGATGGCACCGCTAATCCAAGCGATAGCCACGTAAGTTGGGATTTAAGTGCCACTTACAAGCTAACTGATGACGTAAACTTGTTTGGTCGCGTGGCTAACGGTTTCCGTGCACCAAGTGTTCAAGGTCGTATTTTGTTCGGTGATGAAGTGACTGTCGCTAAGTCAGAAACTACCAACTCGATTGAGGCTGGTATTAAGTCTGATGTACTTGATGGCCAAGGCCGCGTAAACGCGACGGTATTTTACTATCAGATGGATGACCAACAGCTAACGGCTGTAGGTGGTGGATCGAATTTCAACCGCTTAGTGAATGCTGATAAAACAACTGGTTATGGTTTCGAACTCGATACAGAGTGGGTGTTAACGGATGAGCTAAATGCAACGTTTAACCTAAGCTATAACAAAACTGAGTTGGAAGATAATAACTTAGCAGTAGCTGTTTGTGCGCAGTGTACCGTGACGGACCCAACCTATATAATTGAGGGTGCTAACGGTCCAGAAGCTCGAGCAATTTTGGACGGTAACAGCCTACCTCACGCTCCTGAGTGGATTGCAAACGCAACTCTTCGCTACACGAAAGAGTTAGAAAACGGCGAGTTCTTCGTATATGGTGACATGTCTTACCGTAGCGAGATCGACTTCTTCTTGTATAAATCAGTAGAGTTTGAAGGTGAAGCGTTGTTTGAAACAGGTCTACGTGCTGGTTATATGTGGTCTGAAGGCGATAACGAATATGAAGTATCTGCTTTTGTTCGTAACCTATTTGACGAGCAAGTGGTTATCGGTGGTGTAGATTTCAATAACAACACCGGTATGCTAAATGAAGCACGCTTCATTGGTGCTGAATTCAAAGTGAAATTCTTCTAATTCACGCTACAGTGATTATAATAGAGTAACTAAAGCCCGCATTAAGCGGGCTTTTTAATGAAATTTTTATGTTAGGAGTGGATATGTCAGGTTTTTGGAATTATCGAGTGATATATTGTGAAGCAACGAAAGACGAAGCGGCTTTATATCAAATCCATGAAGTGGAATATAACTTAAATGGTAAGGTAACGAATTGGTCTGAAACAGGGGCTGCACCTTTTGGTCGTTCGATGGAAGAATTGCAAGCGGATGCAGATAGACTGAAGTCAGCTTTCGATAAGCCAATTCTAAAAGTGATTAGACAGCCACGAGGCTATACATTAGTTGAAGTTGATAGCGGTGAAGAAGCTACTGCTGAGCCACCAGCAGGGATCAACGGTTAATTAATACAACCAAATTAAGGAGTGTAAATGCGTTTTCAGGCAGTTTTATTTGATTTTGACGGTACATTAGTTGATTCAGAAGCACTCCATTACCAAAGTTGGATGAAGGTGTTAGCCCCGTATCTGGTTACTTATACGGAGCATGATTTTTGTGATGAGTTTTCTGGTGTGCCAACGCTTAAAACCGCGCATATTCTTAAAGAAAGGCACCAACTTGCGCCTTCTGCCCGCGATTTATGTGATGAAAAAAATGTTGTCTTTGTCGCAACCGCTGCGGAAGTACTCCCTAAGTTAATGCATTTTGCAAAGCAAGTGGTTGAATTAACCTCAGCGCGTTGTCCAATCGCACTCGTGACAGGAAGTAGCAAAGCAGAAGCGCTTCCTGTTTTACAACATTATCGGTTACTAGAGTTATTCTCTGTCATTGTGTGCAAAGACGATGTCGAACAGCCAAAGCCTCATCCAGAACCTTATCGTAAAGCGCTCGCTGCGCTAAACATTGCGCCACACGAAGCCGTGGCAATAGAAGACACCTGTACAGGACTCACCTCCGCCAAAGAAGCCGGGTTAACCGCGGTTGTCGTGCCAAATATGCACTCTAATAAACAAGATTTAAGTCTTGCTGATCATTCATTTACCGATCTCGAAGCGGTTTTTAACTGGCTTTGCCCTGAAAGATAATGCCAATTGGTATAAACAGGGCATGTTGAGTCAAAGCTTGTTCGATTTTACAAACGTCGATTCTTGTGTAATCTTTAAGTGTGAAATTTGTTAACTTTTAATATCAGTGAATCTAAACGGCTCATCAGTATACCAATCGGCATTGGTGAAGAGCACTGGTATTAACTATCCACTGCAAAGGATTATGCTATGCGATACGTACCATTCTTGTTCTGTCTTTTTTTAGGCTTTTCCAATCTTCTTTATGGAAGTGAAACCCACACAAAAATCCAACTTGCTTCGGTATATCAAGGCGATGAAGATATTTCTAATTACTTTGTTAGTGAGAAATTTGATGGTGTGAGGGCTATTTGGGATGGCTCGCAACTGCGTACGCGTGGTGGTCATTTAATTAAGGCACCAGACTGGTTTACGCAGGGGCTACCTGATACATGGTTAGACGGCGAGTTGTGGGCTGGGTACAATAACTTCGCTTTTGTGAGCGCGATTGCAAGGCGCCATTCGCCTAATAATGAGCACTGGCGTCAAGTGACTTATTATGTATTTGATGCGCCAAATTCTACAGAAATATTCTCTCAGCGTCATGAGCGTTACTTAAGCCTACTAAGCCATATTGAGTTATCGCACATTAAGCCCGTCAAGCAGCTATCATTTGGCTCCGTTGATGAGCTAAACGACTATTATCATGGTGTCTTAAAGCGAGGCGGTGAAGGGGTTATTTTGCATGCTAAAAATGCCAAGCACGAAGATGGAAGAACAACCAACGTATTAAAATACAAGCCGTACCTTGATGACGAAGCCATCGTGATTAAGCATTTACCCGGCAAGGGAAAGTACCAAGGGATGATGGGATCGCTACTGGTGAGAGATGAACAAGGTATGGAGTTTAAAATTGGGTCGGGGTTTAGCGACGAAGAGCGCGCATCACCACCACCGATTGGTAGCCAAATTACCTATCGATATCAAGGATATACTAAGTTTGGTAAACCGCGTTTCGCGCGATTTTTAAGAGTAAGGCCAAAATTATAGAAAGCTACTACGGCAAAGAAAGTTTGGGGATTTTTAGACGCTAGCGAGCACTACGGCTCGCTATCAAAAGTGCAATGGACTTATTCTGCACGGCCCATGAACTTAGATTCAGCAGTGTTGATCTTAATTTTGTCACCGCTTGAAATATGCTCAGGAACTTGAACAACAAGGCCAGTCGTTAATGTCGCAGGCTTTGTTCTAGCACTAGCAGATGCACCCTTGATTGAAGGAGAAGTATCTTCAATCACAAGCTCTACGCTTGAAGGCAAGTCGATAGAAACAGGCATGCCCTGAACCACGACGATAGATAGACCTTTCGTTGATTCATCGATAAATAACAATTGCTCAGCAATAGACTCTTTATTCAGGTGGTATGGCGTGTAGTCTTCATCATCCATAAACACATATTCATCACCATCTACATATGAAAGCATTGCAGGGCGGCGGTTAAGATCTGCAAGTGTCAGCATTTCTTCCGCTTTAAAAGTTTCATCTACTTTAGAGTTATCTACTACATCGTACATACGCATACGGTATAGGCTACCACCAGCGCGACCTTGTGGTACTGAGCGCTCAATGTCACGAACAATCATTACGCGGCCGTTATACTCGATCGCGGCATGTTTTTTTATTTCACTTGCCTTTGGCATAGCTTAATTCCTAATACAAATAAAGTTGGCACAATATAATCATTTTTCGGCTTTTTGGCGAGTTTCAAAACTCATTCTGAGCCTCAAATACCGTATAAAGTCGTCATTTCTGAGTACTTGATCCCAAAGTGCTGGTCAAACCAACGGTTGATATAGTCATGCTCAGGTTCAAGCTTGGCACAGCGTAGAATATTTTCACCTTTATTGGTGCCAAGTGCCTGTCCGCAGTAATTTTGCTTCCAAGTTAGCGTAAGATCTTGAGAGAATTTTTTGAGTAATTCGTCAAAGGTCTTTTCTGTTATCTGTGAAAGATTGAGAAAGTCGGGAGACAGCGGGGTGATATCAAGTTGCTCAAAATCAGCCTGATGCGCACGGGTTTTATTATGCTTACTATCGCTTGCACTGCCTTTGATATAACGATGGGCTAAACTCGCCTCATAATTAACGTTGATATCAAATTTCTCATCGTAGATGGTCACCGGGTAAGTGAACTCTCTTGTGACTTCTACGGTGTGCGTCTTATCTGAGTTATTTGGGTCTGGTCGTTCAACTTCCTGTTGATAATGCTTACGTTGAATATATTGATTGCTAGTGCGGTAATAGTCTGCATCTGCATATAACTCTAATGAAAGCTGTTGACTGCCATCACTATCAAACCAGAGGCTATTATTAAATGCCGTATTTAGGCTTGAGATAAATGTGCCATATTGTCCTCTGATTGAGTTGCCAAAGCGCAAGCCAATATCGACACGATCTCGTATGTTCATCGCAAAATAACGACTTTTATCTTGGTTATCTACACGTAAACGTTTTGGAGTTTGCCACGCTAGACAGTATTTTTCCGTGAAACTTTTTAAATAGAAGCGCTGCCCACTGACCTGTCCTGCAAGTTCATCACACTTTTTCTGAGCTTGCGTTCTTAGCGTGTCATAGTGGGTGCTCATGGCGCTTGCTAATTGCGCATTACTGATCAGATGGCGATAGTTATGTTCAAACAGCTTAAACTTATCGGGGTAGGGCGTATTTGAGAGTGAACGGGCTTCGTCGAGTAGCCATTGCCTCGCGTAATCCAGTTCTTCTCTTTGGGTATTTGCCATCGCGCCGGTCGGCTTCATTTGCCATTGTGCTTGGTTCTCTACGATTTCTTCTAGCCTAGTTGCAGCAGCGGTGTAGTTATTTGCTAAGCGCAGCATACGTACATCGATAAGACCTTTATCTATAAGCTTATCTCGTGCCAGTGTTAAGCCTTGTTTCGCTTCAAGATCCTCAGGGTCTTCCGCGAGTGCTTGTGAATAATATTCAGCAGCTTGGCGGTACATTCCCGCTTCGTAAAGTTTATTACCTTTATAAACTAGCGATTTACAGCCGCTAATAGCAGCCAATATTGCAATGATGATGGCGGTTTTCTTGATCATAATATCATTCCATTCGCGCAAAAAGTTCCATAAGCACAGTTATTGATTTTAGTATCCATTCGCTTAACGTACAGGCGCACCCGTTCCTAAGCTTTTAACAGGCTTATAATACAGGGTTCTGGCGAAATCTACATCACTGAATTGTTAAGATTTTGTTTTGGGTAATATTGAATCATTATGCTCAACGTAGCCTAAAAGTTCAGCTGCTTAAGTAAGAGCCGAGCTCACAAACAACCGCATTTTCCCTTCATCACACCCGAGAAGCGCATGGATGCGCTTTGATATTAAACATGGAGGTTTATGTTGCTAACGGCTGGTAGCTCGAAATTTATCGTGAAGTCAGCCTGTCCTCCTGACAGGTTTCGACGCCCATCCATGGGCTACGACATACTTTTCTTTGATGCCCAAAGAACAAGTATGCAAAAGAAAGGGCACTCCCAACATCACCCTGACTCCTCAAGTAAATCGCCAATATGAACGTCACCGCAGTATTGGTTTATTGTCCTCCTGACAGGTTTCGACGCCCATCCATGGGCTACGACATACTTTTCTTTGATGCCCAAAGAAAAGTATGCAAAAGAAAAGGCACTCCCAACATCACACTGACTCCTCAAATAAATTGCCAATATGAACGTCACCGCTGTGTAAGGGACATCCCTGTCCCTGTCACAGCTTTTCACGCATCCATGCGTTGAAATGACTCATTGGCAATTTACTTTCGGGTGTGATGAGGGAGACATACTGTGCTGAAAAGTTTTTTTGGTGATTGCAAGCAAATTTGCTGCTTTGAGAGAAAAACCAGAACGCACGGTCAATATCACACCAGAAAAACATAACTTCTCGGCGGGTGAACCGCCTCCCACAAAACGATTTAGACTGTTAATTAGGAGTTCACACCGATCGTTTTTGTGGTGCTTGTAAGCTAATCAGCTACTTTACTGGTTTACTGGATAAAACCGGAACTAACAGACAGCGCGATTCCCCTCCATCACACCCGAAAAGCATAAGCTGATATGCAATGTGCCGACAGGATGTCGGCCAAGTCTTGTCAGGCACAAGGACGTGCCTTACAAGGCGGTTGCGATACCAATTGTATTAGGTAAATGAGCAATTTGAAGCGGAGAAATAGCTTTAGTAGCTAGGCAAAAATTTTGCTATTTAGTTGTTCTAAATGAGAAATTTTTAACGACGCTAATATGGTATTTCACCCTTCAAATTGATTGGAGACTTAGTGCAATTGGTATTATATATCGGCTTAGGGTTTGAGGATTAAGTGTGATGCTGGGGCGACGTTTTCTTGGTTCGCTCGATCGCGTCGTTTCAAAAGAATGAACGAGAAGCGCATGGATGCGCTTTGATATTAAACATGGAGGTTTATGTTGCTAACGGCTGATAGCTCGAAATTTATCGTGAAGTCAGCCTGTCCTCCTGACTGGTTTCGACGCCCATCCATGGGCTACGACTTACTTTTCTTTGATGCCCAAAGAATCGTTGCGCAAAAGAAAGGGCACTCCCAACATCACACTGACTCCTCAAGCAAATTGCCAATATGAACGTCACCGCGGTGTAAGGGCCATCCTTGGCCCTGTCACCGCTTTTCACGCATCCATGCGTTAAAATGACTCATTGGCAATTTACTTTCGGGTGTGATGAGGGAGGAAAACGGTGCTGATAGTGTTGTTTGGTGCTTGCAAGTTAATCAGTTGCTTTAGTAGATAAAACCAGAAACAACGGTCAATACCACGCCCGAAAAGCGTAACTTCTCGGCGGGTGAACCGCCTCCCACAAAACGATTTAGACTGTTAATTAGGAGTTCACACCGATCGTTTTTGTGGTGCTTGTAAGCTAATCAGCTACTTTACTGGTTTACTGGTTTACTGGATAAAACCGGAACTAACAGACAGCGCGATTCCCCTCCATCACACCCGAAAAGCATAAGCTGATATGCAATGTGCCGACAGGATGTCGGCCAAGTCTTGTCTGGCACACGGACGTGCCTTACAAGACGGTTGCGATACCAATTGTATTAGGTAAATGAGCAATTTGAAGCGGAGAAATAGCTTTAGTAGCTAGGCAAAAATTTTGCTATTTAGTTGTTCTAAATGAGAAATTTTTAACGACGCTAATATGGTATTTCACCCTTCAAATTGATTGGAGACTTAGTGCAATTGGTATTATATATCGGCTTAGGGTTTGAGGATTGAGTGTGATGCTGGGGCGACGTTTTCTTGGTTCGTTCTTTTTCGTCGTTTAAAAAGAATGAACGAGGAGCGCATGGATGCGCTTTGATATTAAACATGGAGGTTTATGTTGCTAACGGCTGGTAGCTCGAAATTTATCGTAAAGTCAGCCTGTCCTCCTGACAGGTTTCGACGCCCATCCATGGGCTACGACTTACTTTTCTTTGATGCCCAAAGAATCGTTGCGCAAAAGAAAGGGCACTCCCAACATCACACTGACTCCTCAAGTAAATCGCCAATATGAACGTCACCGCAGTGTAAGGGCCATCCTTGGCCCTGTCACCGCTTCTCACGCATCCATGCGTTGAAAAATGACTCATTGGCAATTTACTTTCGGGTGTGATGAGGGAGGAAAACGGTGCTGAGAGCTTTTTTGGTGCTTGTAAGCTAATCGGCTGCTTTAGTAGATAAAACCAGAAACAACAGTCAATACCACGCCCGAAAAGCGTAACTTCTCGGCGGGTGAACCGCCTCCCACAAAACGATTCAGACTGTGAGTTAGGAGGCTACGCTGATAGTTTTTGTAACCCTTGCAAACAGCTTTATCGCAAAAATCGTAGAAGATCTCACAAGCAACTTATTCCCCCCTTCATCACACCCGAAAAGCATAAGCCGATATGCAATGTGCCGACAGGATGTCGGCCAAGTCTTGTCAGGCACAAGGACGTGCCTTACAAGACGGTTGCACTATATCGGATTAGGGTTTGAGGATTGAGTGTGATGCTAGGGCGACGTTTTCTTGGTTCGTTCTTTTTCGTCGTTTAAAAAGAATGAACGAGAAGCGCATGGATGCGCTTTGATATTAGCCAAGGAGGGTATGTTTGATTATGGCTGCTTTGTAAAATCAAGTAGTTAACCTGCTTAATTGCTCAGGCTAACAGCCTCTGTACGCGTAAAAAATATAATTGCTTATTAAGACAAATTTAGGTGTAATGAATACATAATAAGCGCTGAGCGATGCAGGGAAAGCTTACATAACACTAGCTAAGCTGATTACACTAGCTAGGAAAGTGAGAGCCTCCAAAAAGCAAATTCCCTTAGCATAAATAACACCAACTCTGACAACATCGAGCGGGTAGCAGCTCAGTCCAACAAGCGATTATGCAACACAAACTGCGTGTCGCATAAATACTAAAATGTTATATTTCTTAAGGATGCATCGGTGGCAAACTATATTAAACAAAACAAAAATGATGTAGATGGCTGGTTTGATGCTGTAGTCAATAATGGCATTCTTTTTCTTAACTCTTCAGTTAATAATCTACCATCGTCTCCCAAGAGTTCTCTTATTGATTTGTACACTGCAATAGAGCTGTTTTTTAAAGCTAGATTAATGAAAGAGCACTGGTCACTTATCATTTCAAAACCTGAATCAGCAGATAAACAAAAATTCGAAAGCGGTGACTTCCATTCAGTTTACCTAGAGCAAGCTCACACTCGTTTGAAAAATATCTGTGGTGACAAAATAAAAAAAGAGGCTATGGATAATTTTAAAGCCCTAGGTGAGCATCGAAATCAGATCGTACACTTTGCTCATACTGGGTTTGCAGGTAAAGAAACCGAAGTGGTTATTGAACATTGGGCATCATGGTTTCATTTACACGAACTGCTTACCAATAATTGGTCAGAAATATTTGAAAGCTATCAAGATTCGATAGATAAAATACATATAAAAGTTAAATTAAACCATGAGTTCCTCAAGGCGAAATTTGACTTAATTAAAGATAAAATTGAGATAGAAAAGAAAAAAGGAAATCGTATCGTCGAATGTACATCATGTGGATTAGAGTCGGCTAAAGTACTTAAATCACATAGCTGGGGTGGAGAAGATATCGAGTGCCTAGTCTGTGATGTGAAAGATCTAAAGTTAAAGTCAATCCAAACTTCAATACCATGCTCAAACTGCAATAAAGAAGTTAAGTACTTAATGGTTAAAGATCATAAGTGTACTGAGTGCCAGACTGAATTAACTTCTGAGTATGCGCTGGAGAAATATGCTGAAATATATCGAGAGCAAGACCCTGAAGCTCGCTATGACGATGGAGCCGAGCCATTAGCGTACTGCCATAACTGTCAGCTTGAAGAACCAACAGTACTTAAGCTGGAAGGAATGTGGATTTGTATTGAATGTGAGGATCGTGGCTGGACTGCACTAGACTGTGAAAACTGTGATAGTTTCGTTACTGGAGATGTTGAGACTATTCAATACTTTGCTTGTCATCGCTGCGAAGACGATGTTAGAAAATTTCATGAAGAAGAAATGAAAAAGTATATGGCTGAAGAAACAGGCGAAATATAACAAGCACTTTAAGTCGGAACAAAGACAGCTGGCTTTGTTTCGCTTCGCTACACAGTATAGCCAGCAATTTTTGTCCGCTTAAGTGGGCGTTAGCTGTCTCGGAGAATCGATGTCTCATTACATCTCAATATCAAGGTTAAATGTGCAACTGATGAATCTTGCTAGTCTAGCTATAGCCGGTGAGGATTTATGTCGTAGGTATATGTATAAATCAAATATTAGTATTTACGACAAAGAATCATATTCAAAAACCTTGAAGCTTTCTGTGTCCGAATCTTTAATAGAACTAGCAGTCAAGCTCAGATCATTTGATGAGTTTTGCCCATTCGAACCAGAAAATGATATCGATATCTATGAGAACAAAATTAACAAGGAATCTAAAAATTTAAGATTTCTTTGCAATAAAATCATTCATGCTGATGAAGTTCATTTAGATTATCAAGGCAATAGGAATTACAACAAAGATTTCACTTGGTGGGGTGGTCAAATTACCTTAAGTGGAAACCAAGGTAAGAATAACTGGAATTTCTTTTTTGACGTTGCTCAATTTTGTGATGCAGCAATAGATTTTCTCTATAAAATGCAGCAAATAATCGAAAGTAAACAAACTAAAGCGGGTGATTTGCTACAACACAGCTAACAAGGCAGGGTGAGAGCATACTTCGTTAACGACCATTAACCGAAGATAAGCTCTGCCCTGAATTCATCGTCAAAGCTGGCCCGAACACACTTACCACGTATCGAATCTTTACGGCCTGTGTGCTGTTTTACCAGATTGCGAACGACCCGTCTGAACAGCGCCATGTTTTCCGCGGAAATCGGCTCACTGATCTGGCAAGCATCTTCCTTAAACACGACATCCAGTACCCAATGCTGCTGGTTCTCGATGTGCCAATGGTGGCGGATAGCTTTTTGTAACATCTGTGCATCAGGCTCAACTGAAGTGACATAAAAGTGTAACTCCCCCAAAAAATGAAACAGTTCATAAGTAGAATTTTCCATTAACTAAAATAGGAAAATTTACGATGAGAAAAAGCAAGTTCACCGAAACCCAAATTGTCAGCATGATCAAGGAAGCTGAATCAGGTATTCCTGTGCCAGAAATCTGCCGCAAACATGGTATCGGCCAAAGTACGTTTTATAAATGGCGCTCAAAATATGGCGGGATGGAAGCTTCAGACGTTAAGCGACTTAAAGAGCTTGAAGAAGAAAACCGTAAGCTAAAAGATATGTTTGCAACGCTTAGCCTAAAGCACTCGATGCTTGAGGATATCATCGCAAAAAAGCTGTAAAAACAAGTAGGCGCAGAGCTTGGGTAGAGCATTTAAGAGCTCAATTTAACGTCAGCGTCGCATTTGCTTGTGAAGTGGCAGGGTTAAGCCGCTCAGTTTTTTATTACAAACATAAACGACCGTCAGATGATGAAGTTATCGACGCATTACTTGCGCTGGTAGAGCGCCATCCTAGGTGGGGGTTGCCTAAGCTATTCAAAAGGCTTCGCAATAAAGGTAAGCCGTGGAATAAAAAGCGTGTTGAACGCGTTTATAACATGCTAAAACTAAACTTGAGACGTAAGGGAAAGCGCCGTGTTCCAACAAGAACACCTGAACCATTAAGTGCACCGACACAACATAATGAATCGTGGTCAATGGACTTTATGAGTGACGCATTAAGCTATGGACATCGTTTTAGAACACTGAATGTGCTGGATGATTTCAACCGACAAGCACTGGCGATTGAGGTCGATACAAGCTTAACTTCTGAACGAGTTATTAGAACGCTACAACAAATTATTGCTTGGCGCGGTAAACCAAAGCAGATTAGAGTGGATAATGGTCCAGAATTTACTTCAA
This sequence comes from Pseudoalteromonas sp. GCY, assembly GCF_016695175.1. Classification (NCBI taxonomy): domain Bacteria; kingdom Pseudomonadati; phylum Pseudomonadota; class Gammaproteobacteria; order Alteromonadales; family Pseudoalteromonadaceae; genus Pseudoalteromonas; species Pseudoalteromonas sp. GCY. Next base: position 3,255,593 of record NZ_CP068023.1, on the reverse strand, counting down.
CGGCACTCGAAGATTGGGCAATGAAAAATGACATCAAGTTGGAATTTATAGAGCCAGGCAGTCCTTACCAAAATGGTTTTGTGGAAAGGTTTAATCGGAGTTACCGTGAAGAAGTGCTAGATTTATACTTGTTTGAGTCACTGCAAGAAGTACGTGAAATCACTGATGAGTGGTTAGATATTTATAATTATGAGCGACCTCATGATTCACTTGGCGATATGACACCAATTGGTTATCTTGAGGCTGCATAAAATTCTACGAAATAGCTGTACTAAATTGGGTGGAGTTACAAAAGTGCGTGTCTATTTTTGTTATCGACTCGGATTTTTTGTGCCTTTCAACCGCGACCAGCGAAGTAAGCCCAGGCCATTTTTCTCTTATCTCTTCAGGCAGATTGTCGGCCTTCAGAACATAAGTGATGCGTGTTTCCTGACGTCCATGACCATTGCTGACTTGTACATCTTCAGGCAAATTCTTTTCTTCTTCAAAGGCTGTTTCAAAACATGAAGTGACTGCTTTATAGAGTGTTTTCTGATTTGCTTTGACCTGAACCAGATAGTCAGCCCCTCTTGAAATCAATGCTGAAAGTGTCGCTTTCTGACAATGTAGTGCGTCTAGTGTGACGATAGAATCTGAAATATCGAGCACATCTAATAAGGCCCTAACTGCCGGTATCTCATTGGACTTATTTTCTACCGTTCGCTGATACAAAGTTAAACCAGACTCACAATCAAAAGCGGACACCAAGTGTAAGTTATCCTCACGCTTTTTACTGGCACCGCGCAGGGTTTTGCCATCAAACGCAATAATTGGCTTACCAGACTGAGAGCGCTGTTCGTTGACCCAACTGAACAAGGCCAAAACCAACGAATCAGTCTCCACTGTTTTAAGAATTCGTGCAATGCTATGTCGCGTTGGAATACCGTGCTTAAATGCTCTGAACTGCCTGAGCCAAGGCAGTTTACTGTGCCCGAACACCTCGATATCTTTCCAGCCTTCACAACCAGATAAAACCGCCGAGATGATAAGAAACAAAACATCAGCAAGATCATGATGTTGATTGATAGAAGAACGCTTATCTTCAACAAGTTCAAGGTGGCTAAATAACGACATAATTAACAAGTAGATAGTGATAATGTGGGCGTTATTAGATCAGAAAAAGACCGGGTGTTAAAGCCTTTTTACAAAGTGTGATCCCGCCGTGGCTAACAAGGCAATCATGGATGGGACGTCTAAAGCTTGGCTGGCGCTCATTCTTCGCGATTATAGCCAAGCATTTATACGCCCCATATTGCGGCGTTAATTCAAAGAGAATTTAAGTGAAATTTCCAGAATTAGAAACATCTCGGTTAATTCTTAATAAGCTATCAAGAGATAACCCCCTTGCTTTGTTAGCTATTTTTTTCTGACGAAAACGTGGTTAAGTTTTACGATATTGAAGCATATAAAACTGAAGCGCAATCATTAGCGCTGATAGACTTTTTCAATAGCCGTTTCGCCGAAAGTAGGTAATCAATGACACGCATGCTGATAATCTATCTACTTGCCTCATGGGGTTGTACTGGTTTAGCTTGGATCAACGGGGCTATTCTTTTATGGGATGGTTTTGATAATGCAGAGTATCGGGTTATTACTTTCGCGGTCGCACTGCTTTTTGGCTTGATCGGTGGCACTGTTTTTGGGGTGGAAAGAAGCCTGCGTAGAATCTACCGATGTTCCTACAATACTTCAGAGGAGCAGGAGAGGTCAAAATCTTCCAGTGCTTGGACACTACTCTATGTATGTCTTATTTTCGGAACGCTTCTCATAGGTGTGATAATGGGAAGCGGTTTAGTCGCGATCGTCGGAAGATTACAAAGTGGATTTCATATCTTTGGGTAAACACTAATGCAGATGTGTTCGACGCTCTAATAAGAAAATGCTGTTCAAAGTGCTAACACCATTCTTTTCTGATACACAGTCAATCGGGTTTGATTAAATCTGATTAATCAAACCCGATAGATAAAGCTAACCCTTGTTAAACCAAGAATTAAACCAAGGTAAGGTTATGGCGCTAGTTTGTCTTGGGTGCTGGTTTCAAAGTCGCTGGCGTCGTGTCTTTCATGAAGTTGCTCATGAGGTTCTCCCCATGTTTTATTTACCATTTTTCCGCGTTTGACCGCTTCTCTTGAGGCGATGAGTCCAGCCCAGCGGATCACGTGTTCATAGCCATTGACGTCTAAAAACTCTGCCGCATCATATAGGTGTCCTTGGGCTAGCACGCCATACCACGGCCAGATTGCTATATCCGCGATAGTGTATTCATCGCCACAAATATATTCTCTTGTGGCTAGGTGTTGATTCAGTAAGTCCAGTTGGCGCTTCACTTCCATCGTGTAGCGGTTGATTGGATATTCGTAGTGTTCTGGTGCGTAGGCGTAGAAGTGACCGAACCCACCACCAAGTAGTGGCGCAGCCCCCATTTGCCAAAATAACCAGTTGAGGCACTCCGTGCGTTTTGTGGGGTCTTGAGGAATGAACTTTTGGAACTTTTCAGCTAAATAAAGCAAAATTGAGCCAGATTCAAAGATTTTGGTAGGTTCATTGGTGCTGGTATCTAATAACGCGGGGATCTTAGAATTTGGATTAAGTGCAACAAATCCTGAGCTAAATTGCTCACCTTCCATGATATTAATTAAAAAGGCATCATATTCTGCTTCTTTTACCCCGGCTGCTAAAAGCTCTTCTAGCAAGATAGTCACTTTCACGCCGTTTGGAGTCGCGAGGGAGTAGAGTTGTAACGGGTGTTTGCCTTGCGGTAGGGACTTTTCGAATCTTGCGCCTGCAGTAGGGCGGTTGATATTTGCGAATTTACTACCATCGCCACTTTGCCATGGCCACTGCCAAACTTTAGGTGGGGTATAACCCGATGTACTCATTTCATGAACTCCTTCTGTGACTGTCCATATCCATTATAGAGTGTAGAAGTGAAATGGAAATGAACAAATCTCTATGGGCAAAGGCTTACTCGTTTTATCCAGATCTTAAGAGGGATCTGAACAAGCTATCAACAAAAGATGGGGGAGAGTAGTAGAATAAAAAAATGCCGATCAAAAGACCGGCATTCTTGAATTGGTTGGTTGGGAGTTAAAACACAACAGTTTGTGTTGCTGAACAGGCCGCAGTGCTACCTTGTTCGCACACTTGGTAGCCGTATGTACCGCCGCCTTTAACACTGATGATGTCTGTATGACTATTATCATTGCTAGTTGTGACAATTTTACTACCGTTGCGATAAATATCGACTTGTGACGTGCTTGCACCATTCCAGCTTAAGTCAACATAACTGTTACCTTTTTGCTTATAACCCGAAGCTGAAAGCTCAACGCTTGTTGTGTTATCACCGTCACCTGAACCTGTACCACCGCCAGCACAACCATTAGCGGTTAAGTAAGCGCTCGCATCTGCTGCTTTAACGATACCGTAACCAAAGTACACGTCTTTACCTGCAGCGCCAGCATCTGCTGCGGTTGCTTTTAATGCACTACGGATTTCTTCACCAGTACACTCTGGGTGGTTAGACCATACCAGTGCTGCAAGACCTGCAACAGCAGGAGTTGCCATTGACGTGCCGCTCATTAAGCCATAATCACTCGTACCAATGCTGATGTTCGCGTTTGTAGCTGCCATCAACGCAGTGCGATCTTCAAATGCAGCGCCAACCGCTGGGATTGATGTGCTGTTAGTATCACCTAAAGTGCCGTATAGCATGCCAGCTTCATTATTTACGATAATCGCACCGATACCACCAGATGCTTCACAGTTTGCTACTTTATCGTGGAATGAAATATTACCACGGTCAATTAGGCACACCTTACCGTTTGCAGCACCATCAGTTGCTTCAGCGGTGCCCATAAAGTAAAGCGAGCCTGAAGCGTTACCACTGTTTTCCATTGCTGAACTTGCAAACGCCGCACCGTCAGCGGTCATGCTTGAAGAAGTCGCCATGTCTGCTGGGTAAGTTGAAAGTGTATCAACACCGCCTGCAGTTACCTCTACACAAATATGCTCGTCGTTAGTCGCGCGCTTTCCACGGCCAGAAGTACAGCTTGGGTACTGAGAAAAGTCTGCAATTTGATTATCTGCATCGTTTGCACCGATCATCATTACTGAAGGATAGCCTGCAGGATATGAACGAACATTGTTGCCATCGTTACCAGCTGCCGCAACCACTAAGCCACCAGCATTACGGAAGTTTTCAAATGCGTTTGATTCTGTATTGTTTGAGCCACCACCACCCAAACTCATATTGATGATGTTTGCACCTGCTTGTGAGCATAAGTTTGCTGCGTGAGCAAGGTCAGAAGAGTAGCCCCAACCTTCTGCGTTAAATACTTTAATAATGTGCATTGGCACGCCAGGTGCCATGCCGATAACACCAATATTATTGTCAGCAGCACCGATAGTACCGGCTACGTGTGTGCCGTGTGGGCCACCATTTTCATACCAATTACCTGTGCCGCTGTCATTGTCACCAGTGATATTACCCCAAATGAAATCGGGGTTTGATTGGTCAAGACCTGAGTCAATCACACATACTTTCATGCCTGCATTCGCATCGAAAGTAAGTTGATCAGCTTGTGATTGGTACACCGCATAAGGCGTAATCTGTTGCTGCATTGGGTTGCCTGCGTCGTCGTTATAAATCCCCATTGGGTAACGCTTTTGGTCTGCTTCAACGAGTTTGATGTGTGGGTTGTTTAATAAGCCCTTTACTTGACTAAGATCTTTGCCAGTAAAAGTTGCAGCGAAGAAGCCATCGCCATCAACGTGCAGCTCAGCGCCAAGCTTTTTAGCAAGTGCTTTTACGACGCCTTTTTTCGAATTATCGACCTGAATGATGTATCGATCGTCAGATGCCTGTGCTTGTGACATAGCGCAAGCGCCAGCGATGAGTAGTGCCCCAGTTAACTTGTTTAATTTCATTGTTATTTTCTCAGTTACATTGCGTGAATATTGTTGTTAATAAAAACTAACAACTTCTTAACGGTGGTTAGCATATAACCAATAACAAGAACTCGTAAAGAGTAAATTATGCAGATTTGTGGAATTAATAAGAATATTTAATTACTTTGATATAATGTATGGTTATGACAGGACGTCTAACCATACATCGTAGTTATTAATAAAGGAACTGTACTGATAATTGCTATTATATCAATTACAATTAAGCTGCACTGTGAAGCTGGTGACGATGCTTCGTAGCCAGCAATAGCAGGAAAGGTAGTGCGAGTAGTAAGTGCAACGCGAGTTGAATAGGGGCATCCAATGCCAGTGGTTGCGTCATGGTTGCAAGCACCCCTGCGCCACTCATCTGTAGTACCCCAATCAACGCTGAAGCCGTTCCAGCTTGTTTAGCAAACCCAGATAACGCTTTACCTGCCGCTGCTCCAATCGTAAACGCAAAGCCGACTGATGCCATATACATAGGCAGTACAAAATGCGCTATTTCAGTTTGTGGCAAAGCCAGTAACAACAGGCCGCTAAAGCTAAAAACGGCGAGGCCAAAGGTAAGCGACTTCTGGCTATTGCGCTTGATGAAGTGGGGGGCAATAAAACTTGCGACAATACTCAGCGCCGCATTGCCAGTAAACCAAAACGTGAAGTCGGAAACACTGCCGCCCATTTTTGCCATGATCCACCCCGGAGCCGAAATCACAAATACGAGCATTGCAGCCATACCAAGCATCGCTAGGGCGGCATTGTAAATGAAAGTCGTACTACTGAGCATCGGCTTAAAACGTCTCAAATCTAGGATATGACCGCTGTAATGCGTATCTTCGGGGCGAGTCTCTTTATATATAAGAGAAACCAAGATGAGGCCAACAATGGCAAAGCCAAACAAAAAGCTAAAATTACTCTGCCAACCAAATTCGACGGTTAGCCATGCACCTAAAATAGGCGCTAACGCCGGGATAAAACATACAATACCATTGAGGTAAGTGATCATTTGGCCACTGCCTTTGTGTCCAAAGCTATCACGAACAATAGCAAAAGCGCTGACGAAAGTGGCGCAAGCGCCCAGGCCTTGTAGCACTCGAGCTACCATCATGAGCGGCCAAGTGGAGACTGTGCTTGCCATCACGGCGCCAAGTGCAAACAAAACGATTCCAACAAGTGCGACTGGCTTACGGCCATATTTATCCGCAAGCGGACCTGCTATCAATTGTCCAAGACCCACAGCTAACATATAAATACTCACTGTTTGCTGAATTTGGCTTTCTGATACTTGAAGGCTGGACTGCATGTCCACAAACGCAGGTAGATAGAGATCGATACCTAAAGGGCAAAAGATAACAAGTAAAGCGAGAATAAAAATCAGTGCTTTTGAATTTGATTGGGTCATGGCGTCTCCTTTTGGCCGTTATTGTATTGTGGAGAATGAGAAAAGACAGGACAAAGCGCCGATTTAGCAAATTTTTAAGATATTTTATTCGCTGATAATTGTAGACGGTTGATTAACTGGTCAGATGTGTTAATTTTAAGCAAAATCATTTTAGAAAAATCTTATGTCTGCACCACTTTTAAAAATTTATAAAAGGATGAGTTGGTTGCCATTTGGTAAATGGATGTTCAGTAAGGCGGTATGTCGTAAGGCTCCTTACTTTGGCACCATTAAGCCTAAAATCACACAATTGAAGCCCGGCGTTTGTAGGGCCACAATTCGTAACCGTAAAGCCATTCATAACCACATAGGTACGGTTCACGCTATTGCACAATGTAATCTTGCGGAGTTGTGTGCAGGAGTCATGACAGACGCAACCATCGACCATAAAACCCATCGCTGGATCCCAAAGGGGATGTCAGTGCAATATTTAGCTAAAGCCGAGACCGATCTGCATGCCGTGGCGCAAATAGAATACCCGCGAACATGGCAAGATAAAGAAGAGCTAGTTGTACCGGTGGAAGTTTTTAATACTGCGGGAGAGAAAGTGTTTCACGCCGACATTAACATGTATATCAGCGCGAAAAGATCTTAATTGTTTACAGTTTGATCGTCAGCAGAGTCAATTGCCGTGACGTTATTGGCTCGCTCGTTACGGTGCGTCAGTTTACCATCGACATGCGCACCAGCTTCAATCGTTAGGGTTTCGTGTTCGATGTTGCCAAATACTTGAGCGCTAGGAAGCAGTGTGACTTGCTTGGCCTGAATATCACCTTCTACCTTACCTAATATCGTCAGTTCATTGGCTTGGATATTACCTTGCACTAAACCCTTATTGCCGATGATTAGTTTTTCGATGTCGAGGTTACCATGGACGGTACCATCTAATTGCAGCTCACCTTCACAGACAATATCGCCCGTGACTTTAGTGCTTTGAGCAATAATAGCCGGGACGTCGTTTCGTTGGTTTTTAAAAGAGTTAAACACGAATTCCTCGCTACCGCAGCGCAATTGCAATTAGATGTTACTTATTGAATGCGCGAGCGATTTTAATTGGGTTTAGGTGTTTTTTACCTTGAATCACTTCATAGTGCAAGTGTGTCGCTGTACTTCTTCCTGTGCTACCCATTAATGCAATTACATCACCTTTATTGATTTGCTGGCCTTTTTTTACCTTTATGGTGTGAAGATGACCATAGCGTGTGGTGATATCATTGGCGTGCTCAATTTCGATAAAGTTGCCATAGCCGCCATTTTTCCCCGCTCGTTTAACGGTGCCAGAAGCTGGAGCTACGATCTGTGTCTTGTGCCAACCTGCGAGATCGATACCTTTATGATAGGCACGGCGGCCAGTGATTGGGTCTTTACGAAAACCAAAAGCACTAGAGACATAATATTTTTCCTGAGCGACAGGCAATGTGTCTGGCAGTTGGCCGATCATTGTCGCTAACTGCGCATAAACAGCGTATTGGTCAATGGCATTAATAAAGCTGGCTTCTACCAATTCTAAGTCGGCTTGGAAGTAGGGACCACCTTGTGCTTCTGAGAAGTCAGATGATAATTGTAATCCCGCACTGTCGATGGATTCTTGCATCGCTGCAATTTCAGCGCTGAACGATTGCCCAAGTTGTTCGCTGAGCTGTCGTTGTTGGATGAGTAGGAGACTGGCTTGTGGAGCAAATTCGACTGTGGTGCTTGGTTGTGAGCTATCGAGGTCTGTCGGTGTTTCTTCTAGCTCGCCTTCTACTACGTTGTCGTTAGTCGTTTGGGTCGAGTCAAGCAATGACTCAAGCACACTGTGCTGTTGTGACAGTTGGTCAAGCATGCCTTTTTGCTGCGCTAATTGCGCTTGAAGCTGTGATTTTTCTATTTGCCACTTGGCTTGCAGCTGCGCTAAGTTTTGTTGTTCTTTAGTAAGCTTGTCACCGTTTTCTTGTAATTTGAGTGAGGCATTGGCTATCCAAATAGCGACAGCGAGCAGAATCAAAATCGAGCAAGCTTGAACCCAAGATGGTAATTTCAACATCTTGACAGTTGCGTCTTGACGAACAATTAATTGAGTCGGCTTAAACAGCTTTAGATATAGGCGCTTGAGTACTTGCAACATTCAACCTCAGATTTAAATCAGCGCTACACTCTAACAATTTTTAGTCAAATTTCCAGTTTTTAGAACTAAAAAAAGGCATGAAATCATCATGCCTTTGATTTGAAAGTAAATAAAATTGCGATTAACTCACGAATAATTGCGATTATTTTGCTGGAAGTACAGTGCCTTCAACAGAACCAAAACCAATACGGTTATAGCCTTGGGCTTCACACCAACCACGCATAATTACTTTATCGCCATCTTCTAGGAACTTACGCTCTTCGCCGTTCTCAAGCGTGATAGTTTCTTTACCACCGCGTGATAGTTCGAGTAATGAACCCGCTTCTACATGCGCAGGGCCTGATTGCGTGCCTGAGCCGAGCATATCGCCCGGTAGGAAGTTACAGCCATTCACAGTGTGGTGTGTAACCATTTGCGCAACCGTCCAATAGCTATGTTTGAAGCTGGATTCAGACAGTTTGCTTGGTTTAGCGCCTTCGCTACGCATTTTTTCAGTCTCTAGTAAGACATCCATGCGAATATCAATAGCACCAGACTCGCGGTTTTGCGTTGATTCTAAGTATTCAAGTGGCTGTGGATCGTTTTCATCACGGTGCCATTGAGTACGGTATGGTGCAAGTGCTTCTGTGGTTACAACCCAAGGAGAAACCGTTGAAGCAAAGTTTTTCGCAAGGAATGGACCTAATGGTTGATATTCCCAGGCTTGCAAGTCACGTGCAGACCAGTCATTGAATAAACAAAAACCAAAAACGTGATCTTCAGCGTCTTTAATTGCGATAGAGTCGCCAAGTTCATTACCTTTACCTAGGTAAATACCCAGCTCTAGCTCGTAGTCTAGACGCTTACAAGGGCCGAATGACGGCGTATCTGCATCGGGTGCTTTGGTCTGGCCTTTAGGGCGAGGGAAAGTTTGACCAGATACACCAATAGACGATGCACGGCCATGATAACCGATTGGGACCCACTTGTAGTTTGGCAGCAGAGGGTTATCAGGACGGAACAGGCTACCTACCGCTGTTGCATGGTAGATTGAGGTATAAAAATCAGTGTAATCACCAATGTGGCAAGGTAGAGCGTATTCTACGTCATCCTGTGCGACCAATGCGCCTTCAAGGCTTGATTGCAGCTCAGAACCTTCACGTAATGCGCGAGACAGGGCTAGTCGAAGTGCTGACCAGTACTGTTGGCCCATACCCATAAATTCATTTAATGCTGGGGCATTTGCAGCTTCGGCTGCCTCTGCGGCGTCGCCTGAAAATAGGTTAGCGTTAACAACTGCGCCAAGGTCTAGTACTTGATCGCCAATCGCAACACCGCCGCGAAACTCTTCATTACTGTTCTTACGACGAAATACTGCAAAAGGTAAGTTTTGAATAGGGAAATCAGTTCCAGCCGCATTCGCACTAGCTACCCAACTTGTTAATTGGATGTCGTGTGTTTCATTAATTTGAGACATTGCCTTTCCTTTAATTTTGGCTTTCAACTTGAGTTATGGTCAAAAGTGAAAAACTCAAGTCGTAATAGCAATTTGATAAACCACAAAAAGCAGCTATCGCTAGCTGCTTTTTTATTAATTTGATATGTGTGTTTAGATTACACCACGGCGCTCTTGGTCGCGTTCAATCGACTCGAATAACGCTTGGAAGTTACCTTCACCAAAGCCGCCATCGTCAACACGTTGGATCATTTCGATGAAGATTGGGCCAAACAGGTTTTTAGTAAAGATTTGTAGTAGGTAGCAGTCTTCGCTTTGGCTATCTACTAGGATTTGGTGCTGCTTGATCTTTTCTTTATCTTCTTTAACCCATGGCACACGGTCAAAGATAGTGTCGTAGTAGTGATCTACGATATCTAAGGTGGCAATGGTGCTCTTGTCTAGTTTATCTAGTGAGCCAACCAAGTCGTCAGTCAAAAATGCTAAATGCTGTACACCTGGACCATTGTACTCATCTAAGTACTCATCGATCTGGTTATTGTTGTCGTCTTTGCCTTCGTTGATTGGGATCGAGAAGGTGCCACATGGTGACTTAAGTGCATAAGAAAGCAGCGCCGTTTTTTGACCTTTGATGTCAAAGTAACGAACTTCAGTAAAGCCAAATACGTTTTTATAGAAGTTAGCCCAAGTTTCCATCGTCCCTTTGTAAACATTGTTTGTTAGGTGATCGATGCGCTTAAAGCCTTTGTCTTCAACAACCTTTTGCTCTTCTAGGTCAACGAAGTCTTGCTCGTAGATTGACCCTTTATCACCAAAGTTTTCGATGAAATAGATAAGGCTATCGCCAATACCGTAAATCGCTGGGTATGGTAAGTCTTTGTGTGTTGAATCAGTCGCAGGTTTTGCACCACGCTCAACCGCAGTATCAAACGCCTTTTGCGCATTTTCTACACGCCAGCCCATAGAACAAATTGCCGGGCCGTGGCTTTTCGCAAACTGTGCTGAGAAGCCTTCACGCTCGTTATTCAACAGGAAGTGAATATCGTGCTGGTTGTAGTAAACGATATCTTTGTCTTTAAATTTCTTTAGTTTTGAGAATCCAAAGTCAGTGAATACCTTATCCATGTAATCAGCGTCTGGTGTTGCATATTCTGTAAACTCGATGCCGACTAGGCCTAGTGGATTATTTACTTCACTCATTGTTTTACTCCCGTATTAAGCACTGGGTGACTTGTTAGTATTTATGACTGGATGATTAATCAAATTACTGCAAAGGGGAAGTTAGAGGCAGTAAATAGCAGTAGGAGACTTTGTAAATTTAGTTGCACAATTGCCATGTAAAAGACACAAAATTGACACAGGCGTGACGATAATTATTTTTGCTTAAATTTTGACTAAAAACAGCAAGGAGCTTTGCGTGATATTTTGTAAGTTTATTTATGTACTGCTATGATTTTATTTGGCTTTTATGTTTTTAGTTGATGGGTTGTATGAGAGATAGGATTTTTATCACACGGCTAAATTGAGAGGAAAAATGACGCTAAGTGTATTTAAATCTTTACGTGAGGCTGTTGCGGGAGAGGTAAACCACGCTAAATTAGCGTGGTTTACAGCAAATATTATTGCTTCTCAGCGGATACTTCTAGCTCTTCCGCAAGGTAATGCTCTTGCGTATGCGGTTGGTGCTTGCCCTCAGCGCCATGCATCCAATCTACAAGTTTGTTGCTTAATAGATACATTAACACAGCAGACAGTAAGGCTACGCCGCCTAAACCAATAAAGATGCTCATCGCGTTTTCCATTGCTTCTTGGCCTTCACCGATGAAAGAGCCAACAAGACCAGCAAGCTTGTTTGCAACAGCCGTACATAGGAACCAAATACCCATTAGCAGTGATGCCAAGCGTAGCGGTGCCAGTTTACTTACCATAGAAAGACCGATTGGTGATAAACATAGTTCACCAAGTGTGTGGAACATGTAGAACAACACCAACCAAATCATGCTGATCTGAAGTGTGCCACCGGCTTCACCACCTTCTGTCGCAAGTGCAAGCATCATGGTTAAGAAACCAAGAGCTAAGAACACCAGACCAATTGCAAACTTCACCGGAGAGTTTGGTTCTTTGTTATCTAGCTTTAACCAGATCATCGCTACTAATGGCGCAAATACAATGATGAAGATAGAGTTAAGCGACTGGAACCAAGAAGCCGGGATCTCAAAGCCCATAAACATGCGGTTGGTATAGTCGTTTGCGAATAGGTTCATCAGACCACCAGCCTGCTCGAAACCCATCCAGAAGATAATCGAGAAAACACTCATGGTGAAAATTACACGGATACGATCTTTTTCTTTCTTCGTAAGCGGTTCTTTAGTCTGTGAGTCAGACATCTGTTGGGAAAGTTTAGCTGAAGGTACTTTACCGATATCGCCAAGGTATTTCTGGCTTAAGATAAGCTGCATAACCACGGAAATGATCATACCAACACCCGCCGCGATAAAGCCTGCCTGCCAGTTAACTACTGCTGCTACATAACCCGCAACAAGTGGACCTAATGCACCACCTAAGTTGATACCCATATAGAAGATAGTAAATGCACCGTCACGGCGCTTGTCACCTTCTTGATATAGATCTCCTACCATCGTTGAGATGTTAGGCTTGAATAAGCCATTACCTAAACAAAGCAGTGCTAAGCCAAGGTAGAAGACGTTAACTTCTTGTCCTGCCACAACGCTGTGAGGAATACCCATAATAAAATGGCCTGCAGCCATTAAAATACCACCAATAATGATGGCTTTGCGCTGACCTAATACATTATCTGCAAGCCAACCACCAAATAGTGGGGTGAGATAAACGGCCATCGTAAATGTGCCGTAAAGGCTTAGTGCGTCGGCATTACTCCAACCGAAACCACCATTTTGAACTTGTGCTACAAGATAAAGAACTAAGATGGCACGCATACCGTAGTAGCCAAAGCGCTCCCACATTTCGGTACCAAATAATAAGAAGAGGCCTTTAGGGTGACCCAGAAATTCTCCGGCCTTCGGAACTGAATTCATATGTACTTCCTAATCTAATCAATGTGTTGTATCTGGTCATTTTTATAAAGGATGCGTTAATGCACCTAATGTTTTTCAATCAACACTGAATAATGAGCCATGTACTTAGCGTGCAACGTTTGAAACGACGTGCGGTAAATAGAACACTTTTCAATGCAGATTGGCATTGCTCATCGAGTCACCGAGTAAAAATCTTAATCAGATATTTGCTTGTATGAACTCAGGCATGCCTGTACTTTTTTTGAACGGGTGACCAGTACCTATTTCAATTAGCGTTTGTTGTATGTAACGACTAACTAATTTAAAAAAGTGCGTCAGTATACTCAGTGAGAATTAATAGGGGAAGTGTTTGGAGTCAGAAAGCGAATAAAATGCGGTCAGTGATTCAGGAGAGGATCATTCTTTTAGGTGGTGGTTATATCTAAATGAACAGTATCACCTTCCAGGCATATATCTTTATCGTTTGCTTGCAGGTGTAGGAGTAGGTTGACCCTGCGATCCATTTATCTTTACCTAGTCGAGAAAAACGCCTCCAACCAATTAGTGATAAGATTTGTGGGGGCAGTACCCCCACAGTATTAAGCTTCTCGACTCAAATATTGTTGGATAAACTCTGTCGCGGCTAAAAAGTCCCGCTCCAATTTATCACGCATTTGAATAAGTTGATCGGTGGTAAGCGTGCCTTCCTTACATAAAGTCTCAAACTCTATGGCTGTTTCTGCTACTTTTTCGGCACCGATAGTTTTAGAGATGGACTTAAGTTGATGACAAGCTTCAATGATTTCTTCTTGGCTCATCGTGATCACCGCGCCGTTTACATCTCGTGTTAATTGACTACTTTGTTCTAAATACATTCTGAAAAAGCGATTTCGTTTCGCCTCATCATGGTTTACATACTTATTTAGCATGTCCATATTGATAGCTGGTGCAGGCTTGCTAGCCTCTGTCTCAATAACTTCAGGCTCTACCTCAGCCTCTTGCTCTGATCCTGCTTGTACTTGGCTAACGACTACCGGCGCGGCAGCTGACGGCTCAGCACTTTGTCGTGGCTGTTGTATTTTGGGCAAGCTTTCAATACATTTATTAAGTGTCGCTTCTAGTACATTTAACTCTACCGGTTTGGTGATATAGTCGTTCATACCACCAGCCTCACAGCGTTCTCTTTCGCCTTTTAGTGCATTGGCTGTAACAGCAATAATGTATGGTTGCTCAATGGTATCGGTTGAGGTTTCTACATAGTCTCTAATATGTTTGACCATGTCGTAACCTGACATTTTGGGCATATGCAAATCAGTCAGTACGATTGAGAAGTGTTCTTTTTTCCAAAGTTCTAGACCTTCCTCACCATTTTCCGCGACCTCGACGCCGTAACCCAACAAGTGTAATTGGTCGGTCAGTACTTGCTGATTTAATACGTTATCTTCAACTAACAATACAAGTTTGTTGGTTGCTCTTGCTTCATCAACACTTAAAAAATCGTTGATAGTACGTGAAGGTTTAATCTCCTTTGGTTTATGCAAACCGGCGGCAACCAAGATAGCCGTCATAAAGCTAGACTTACATAATGGAGAGGCATTGAGGTAGAAAATATTTTTGTGATTAAGCGCGGCTTCGTCCATTTTACTTAGGACAACAACCTGCTGTTCATTTTTCTCAAGCGAATAAACTACCGTTCTTAGCTCTTCATTGACTTTATCCATGCCGTCTAAACCGTCTAACACCCAAATCAATTTGTCCTCGTGTTGGTTTTCGGTTATTTCGCTTTCATCGATAGCAATCACGCTCGCGCCCATAAATGAAAGGTAGCGATTTAAAATAGTGCGTCTCTCATTATTCGGGGTAAGTAGAGCAACAGTGCGACCGTTTAACATTTGCTTATTTGCGTAATTGACTTTGCCATCCACACTAAATGGCAGCTCTACAACAAACTCGCTTCCCATACCAATATCCGAATTGACATGAATGCTACCTAGCATGAGTTCGATTAGACTTTTACAAATAGAAAGGCCAAGCCCTGTGCCGCCAAACTCTCGGGTAATAGAGCCCTCAGCTTGAATGAATGGATTAAAAATCTCTCTAAGCTGGGCTTTTGTCATGCCTTTACCATTGTCAGTGACGGTAAAGCGTAGGGTGTAATGCTCCGAGGTGTTTTGTGCAACTTCAACGGAGATTTTTACATAACCTTGGATTGAGTCGTCGGTAGTCGTAAATTTTATGGCATTACTGCACAGGTTATAAAGTACTTGCCTAACGCGAACGGTGTCACCGACTAAATTCGTTGGAATGTCAGGTGCAATAAACAGTTGTAAGTCTAACTTACGCTTTTTCGCTACTGACGAAAGCACACGTGCGACTTCCTCTGTGGTTTCTGCTACTGAGAAAGCACTATTGTCTATACGTAATTTACCCGCCTCAATTTTAGAAAAGTCGAGAATATCATCGAGTATACCAAGTAAAGAGAATGCCGAATCGCGAATAATCGTGGTGAGGCGGTGTTGAGCACCGTCAAGATCGGTTTGGCGCAGTAAATCAATGGTACCAATGACGCCGTTCATTGGTGTGCGGATCTCATGGCTCATGGTGGCTAAGAAAGTGGTTTTTGCATCACTCGCACGCTCCGCATTTAAAATCGCTTTTTCTAGCGCCAGCGTGCGTGCTTGAACTTCGGTTTCGAGACTTTCTTGAAGCTGTTTTAATTCGTTTTGCGTTGCTTGATCGGATTCTATGGATGATTGTACTTGCTTTAACAGCGCATTGATCGCTTCAGCAACCTCAGCTAGACCGCCACTATAATAGGTACCCACCGTCGACTTGTAGTTTTTATCCATCGTTAGATGATTGATTTCTGAGATGAGTTCTTCAGTATCGTTACTTGATGCGCCTGAAAGCCGACGTGCAGCAGTCACAACAATCATCAAGGCGCTAATAATAGCGGCAGCGAGCAGTATATAGGCAATGAATGGATCGCCTGATGACGTAGTTGCAACGGGTGGTGTATAAGTCAAAATGAGCTCACCAATGTTTTGCTCATCTAGAAGTAGTGGCATGTGGTAAACCTGCATTGTGTCTTTGTTATAAGACTCTTCACGATTCAATGCAATGATTTGCTCACCTGCACTTTGTTGAAATATCAGATTTGGTTGCCCCATCCCCGTATTGACGTACAAATAGGCGCCCAAATGTTCGTTAGATGCTAATAATGCGGATACAATCTGTTTGGCACTGTCAAAACCGTGTTGTGTGACCACCTTGGCAAGGGGAGTTGCAACTGTTGTTGCTTGTTGTTGTAGGTTCACGGTTGGTGCGGTAGGGACGTCAGCTTGCTTCGGCAGTAGATAAGCACCTGCGGCGCTACATAGTCCAACAGTCAGTATTGCGATAAATAAAAAAAGTATCCGTCCATTTGCATTGGTATTCGCGCTATTTGGCATGCTTAATCCCGAAAGAATTATTTATACTTATTAGTTGTAGCAATCCTATCACCTTCGGCAAGTTTTTACCTCTCGTTTTTCATTCAATAGTGGCAATACACTGAGATCACCTGATTGTTTTAAATCTTAAAATAATCAGATTGTTATCTCGATAATTTTAACTACGTCTGCGATGTGTAAAGCATTTAAATTTAATAAAAATTAAATTTTACGTAACGTTTTTATAAAGTAGTATTCGTTCAACCTAATACTTATAAGGATATCTCATGTTTCTACGTCAAAGTCGGTTGGCGTTTGGTTGGCTTATTACACTGCTGGGCTGCGCCTTACTAACTGGCTGTAATAACAGTGACAATTCTATTGTTATTGAAAAGAGCGCTAACGAAGACATAACCGTCACTCCGCCGCGCTATGGCAAGGTGGGAGACGGGCTACTCAACGAACAACTGGAAGCAATCCGAGCTGAGTTTGCGATGCCCGCACTTGGCGGATTTATCGTTTATGGGGATGAATTGATTGAGCTTGATGTAGCTGGTGTGCGAGTGAGCACAGGCCAAGCTCTGGTCACCAAACTTGATAAGTGGTCGATTGGTTCGTTCAGTAAGTCCATGACAGCAACCGTCGCTGCTCGTTTGGTTGAGCAGGGGTTAATTCGATTTGACAGTCGGGTGAGTGATGTTTTCCCTGAGTTAATCGGAAAAATCAACCCTGAATTTGAGTCTGTTACATTAACGGCACTGCTTTCGATGACTTCAGGCTTTAAGCGTGATCTTGACTCCATGTATTCAGGTAAGTGGCATTTAGATCAACGTGGCATGGTCGAGCAAAGATATGCCTGGACTCAAGAGGTGTTAACGACGCAACCAGAAGTGACTCACGGAACCTATCTATACAGCAATGCAGGTTATGTTGTTGCAGGCCATATGTTGGAGCGTGTGACGGGGCAATCATGGGAAGCGTTAGTGAAGCAAGAAGTATTCATTCCTCTTGGAATGGAAAATATTGGATTTGGGCCTGCTAGCTATGGAGATCCAGAAGGACAGCCGAGTGGTCATCAGATGCGAGAAGGGCAATGGCATCCAATAACACCGGCCGACAGGGTAGATCTACCAAACGTTGTTGGACCTGCTGGGTTAGTCAGTACGACCTTGACCGATCTGTCATACTATTTACGTGCTTATCTCGCGGGTGCCAGAGGTGGTGATAATTTGATTGGTGCTAATTCATATACGCGACTGCTCACACCGGTTAGCCCAGAATATGGCTTAGGCTGGATCCTTACTCCAAACAACAATAGCTTTCATCACAATGGCTTTACTGGGACCTTCTATTTAGACAACTTAGTGTTGCCAGAAAAGAACATAGCGATATTAGCGGTAACAAACGGCGATACGAGTAATGCCAAGCAAGCGGTAGAAAAAGCGATACAGGTCATGCAACAAAGATTTGAAGCTCAACATAAAGACAATCTCTAAACAGGATTGATAAACCTTGCTGCCGAGCTTCGCTATAGGAATGAGATAGAATATGTATTTCCATTCTATTTTATTCCTTTAAGCACATATTCCTCTTAAGTGACGCCTTTTTCTTTGTTATAGGCCTAGAGCAGTTTGCGTTATTTATAGATATAAGTCGATAAATACAGTAAAACATGGCTAGTCGGGTGTTTTTTCATCGAAAAAGCGGTATTTTAACCGCTTTGTCTGAAAACTGTGCAAACGATAAATGTATTTAAAAAAAGGGTTGACTTAGAACCGCAAAACCCGTTTAATACGCCGCACGCCCAGATAGCTCAGTCGGTAGAGCAGAGGATTGAAAATCCTCGTGTCGGTGGTTCGATTCCGCCTCTGGGCACCAGATTAAAATCATTGCATTAGCAATGTGGTGCATGCAGAAACTGCATGGTACACGAATTAGTGTGCCGACTTAGCTCAGTTGGTAGAGCAACTGACTTGTAATCAGTAGGTCATCCGTTCGACTCGGATAGTCGGCACCATTTAATTTAGGCGTCAGCCTGTGTTTTCTAGATATCTCAGTTGATTGGGTTTTTTAGATAACAAAAAGATTTCCAGATAGTTCAATTAGTAGAGCTGCTTGGAGTTGTATTGAAGATCCCTTTGAGGATTCAGATACTAAAAAAGATTTGCCCAGATAGCTCAGTCGGTAGAGCAGAGGATTGAAAATCCTCGTGTCGGTGGTTCGATTCCGCCTCTGGGCACCACTAATTTAGTGTGCCGACTTAGCTCAGTTGGTAGAGCAACTGACTTGTAATCAGTAGGTCATCCGTTCGACTCGGATAGTCGGCACCACTTTATTTAGGCGAAAGCCTGTGTTTTCTAAATAGCTCTATTCAGTAGAGCTATTTGAAATTGTATTGAAAATCCTTTTGAGGATTTAGATATTTGAAAAGATTTGCCCAGATAGCTCAGTCGGTAGAGCAGAGGATTGAAAATCCTCGTGTCGGTGGTTCGATTCCGCCTCTGGGCACCATACTTTAAAAAAGCCTCGCAATCGCGAGGCTTTTTGCTTTCTGGCATTTGCAAATCATAACTTAGTGCGGGTTTTACCCACACTAGCTACAACTCTTATTAACCTATCACTCAATTCCCATGCAGCTGGCGTAAAAGCTGGTAGTCGCGGGCCAGTCACTAAATATTGCAACTACGCCAACTTGTTTTGTCAATATGTCCAACACCCTAAGTATATCGCCATCATGCTTAACTGCGTTTTTTACAGATTGATAATACCAACCGCCGCCGTTCGCTAAAGGGCCTGAGCGCTCTAAAGACCAAGCAACTATCTTTAATCCTGCGTGTTTAGCGGCAAGGGCGTATTGTGACGGAATGATATCGCCGTTTTTATCTTCGCTAATTAGCATCCAAATTGGTGGGGCGATAATTTTTACCTTATTTTTGACTAAGTCTTCCATTGATGGTTGCCAAGTACTTGGTTTGTTAATATCAAAATGTTCGCTGGTTTCTCTACCATCAAGAAATACGGCATGGTTTGCAAACTCTGGCGCATGTTTTATCCAGTACTGAATATCTTGGTAAGCAAAGGATTGTGGGAAAACTTGAGATGGGGGGACATCGTGCTCAGAATATTCATCCAGCATTTTTTGCGCGAGCTGGTTTTGGCTTAAACCATTAAAGGGCATTGGCACTTCTGGTGCTTTTAACTCAGGAGTCATATTTACACCAAGTTGCTTAAATAAAGCAATGCTTTCGCTGTGGGTCATTAATGTACCTGTACTAGCATAAAGATCTGTACGCCAATTCGGTGTGCCTTTTACGTACTCGGCGGCAGTTGTGGCTTTATTATTTACGCCATCCATTTTACCGGTTAGCTGTTTAAACTCCGCTAATGTGAGATCTGAGGTACAACACTCTGCTGAAGCAGGCTCATTGGCGTCTGGATTGGCTGGTGTGAAAGGCTTTTTACATTTAGCCGCAAGCTGAGGTTTTAGTAAGATATCTGTCGTTGCGTGTAAGTCGCATTGTGCATGACGACAAACTAAGGCTTTGTCTTTCGTGAAAGTAACATCGCATTCGAGCGTGCCAGCTCCCATTTTCGCGGCGGCAGTGTATGATTCTTTGGTGTGCTCCGGATAGAAAAGTGGCGCACCGCGATGTCCTATGGAAAAACGTGAGCGCTTGATTGGTTTATCTAAACAGCTTGCAAGCTTTTCTTTAAGCTCACCATCTGGAAGTTGCGAGACTAAAAATTGAGGCCGTGTACCGACATCAAACGGTTTTGTTGCCTGGCACCCCGTTAAAAATACCGTTAACCAGATAAGGCTTAATGTTAGGCGCATAGCGACTCCGCTGAATACTTGCAAAAAAGTAAGTAAAGCATGAGTTTTTGACAGCTAGATGTCAGTCATACGAGCGTTTTACCGATATTGCTGACGATAGTTCTCTACCCACAATTTAGTGGCGCCACAAACGGCTACGGGCATCACAATGAGGTTAACAAATGGGATAGAGGTCAGCACGAACACCGCAAAGCCAAAGCCATACGACAGCCCTTGTTTACTCTTCAAATCGTCTTTCATTTGCTTGAAATGAATTTTATGGTTATCAAATGGATAATCATTGTATTGCACGCTGTACATCCAACACGTAAACATAATCCATAAAATTTGCCCAACGATAGGCAGTATCCAAAGTAAGATGAAAAAACCAAGTGCACGTGGAAGGTAGTAGCAGAGTTTTGTCCATTCTCGACCCAACATTCGTGGCACATCTTTTACGGTATCAATTAGCTTATCATCATTGATTTGTTGGTTGGTCAGGTAAAGTTCGACTTTTTCGGAGAGTAAGCCATTGAAAGGCGCAGCAATAAAGTTGGTTATCACCGTGAAAATCATACTATAACTAAAAAGTATCACTAAGATAGCAATTGGCCACATTAGCCATTCAAGCCAACTGAGCCAGTCTGGTAATAATCCGTTGAGATAATTAAACCCTTGAGTCAGCCAGTCATAAAGAAAAAAGAGCGACGCACCAAATAACAATACATTGATTGTTAGAGGAATAAATACAAAACGTTTTAACCCTTTTTGGGTGATCAAAGAAAAGCCGGCAATAAAGTACTCGATACCGCGTGATAGTTGCACTGTACACCTCGTGTTGTAATACCAATTAGTCTTAATACTTGCTCAATTTGAAGGAGTAAATCTGACGCTAACTGCGTTAAAAATTTCTTATTTAGAACAACTAAATAGCAAAAATTTCGCCTGGTTATCGACAAGATTTTCTCGCCTCAAAATAGATCACTTAATTAAGAAAATTGTTATGATTTCATTCTTTTGATTTAAGGCACATACCAAAAATGTTGGCATTAGTATAACGCTAAACGACGCGCTACAAACAGGAGATTAGTAACAATTCATCTCAGCCCACACATAGTGCCTGAGTGTGTGTAAAAATTAACCTTAGTATATTTAGAAGCTTAGTAAATAGATTAGAAATAATACTTGTAAACGCAAGAAACTGCCCATACACTCAAAGTAAGGCAGTAGAAGTGAGAATACTATGCGGTTAGTTCGTTGGATGATTACATTTTGTATGTTGAGTCTGTTGACAGTGTCAACGGCAGATGCTGCTAAATGTGATACCACGCTTTCAATCGCGCCTATCGTTGTCGACCTAGACAATTCGAACTTCAGCCCTGACTTAGATGATTGCGTTGTATCAACAACTCATCGTTTCGTGGTTGCTAGTAGCTTTGTCATAGCGCAATCGCAACCAAACTATTCTTATTCAAACTCAGTATGCGAGTCTATTCGAGCACCACCTGTCGCGAATTAATTTAGTCCTTTTCCGTGCTTAATTAATTTTAAAGATAGAGGTGATCTATGAACACTTACACAGTATTGAAAACTCAACCTGTTGCAAATTATGAACTTGCTGAAAATAACTTCCCAGCTTGTAACACTGACAACCTAGAGCAAGCGCCAGCACATTGCCTAATGCACAATCTACATTTGGCACCAATGCAGCATATTGATGAAAACAGTAGCATAGATGAAGCTACGTTAGTGCTGGACAAAACGCACCGCAGAGCAAGCTTTGTCGTTGATAGCAAAGAAAAGCTTGTTGGTATGATCTCTAATGCAAAAATTGGCAGTCGCTACGTGTTGAGCATTGCAGAAAGACGTGGTTGTACAAGACGTGATTTAAACGTCAATGATGTCATGATCCCACTATCAGATCTTCGTCAAATCACCTTAAAACAAACTAGCCAAACTGTGGTTGGCAATGTGCTAAAAACAATGGAAGAAGGTGGCTTTGAGTTTTTACTTGTTATTGACGAAATGACTCAGCATCCAGTCGGTTATTTTGACCTAATCGATATGATGAAAGCCTGTGGACGTGCAGTAAACTCAATGAAACCGGCAAATAAATTCAGTGATATTGTTGGTACGATTTTACACCACGCAGAAATTTAAAAGAATCCCTATAGTTAATGTAAATTAAAGTTAGCAAGGCGTCGTAAGGCGCCTTTTTTGTGCCTCAAATTTGCTCCTATGCAGCAGAGGATAGGAGCTATTTTTACTTTGCGCCAGCAAATCCAAGTTGTCGCCAAGACTCATAAACAAAAACGGAAACAGCATTAGATAGGTTCATACTGCGGCTATCGGGACGCATAGGAATACGGACTCGTTGCGGCTCAGGCAGTGAAAAAATAATGTCTTCTGGCAAGCCACGAGTTTCCGGGCCAAACAGTAGACAGTCACCAGCTTCATAGGCTACTTCATGATGGTACTTGGTACCTTTTGTCGTGCAAGCAAATACTCGCTTTGGGTTTCGTTTTGCTAAGTATGCTTCAAAGTTTGGGTGGCGCTCTACTTCGCTAAATTCATGATAATCAAGGCCAGCACGTCTTACCCGTTTATCATCCCATTCAAATCCTAGCGGCTCTATTAGATGTAATGAATACCCTGTATTGGCACACAAACGAATAATATTGCCTGTATTAGGCGGGATCTCGGGTTGGTATAAAACGATATCTAACATGATAGGCCTCAATTAAATTTTGTCCGGCAGTATAGCTGATACTTGTCGACATTTATATGTGCTGCGCTTGATAGAGTGAACGGTATTACCCTGTTTTTAAAGTACGACTGTTGTGAAAAACTATACAACCGTAATCTGTTTTTCATTTCAAAGCATTACCCTGTAATATAACAGCATCGCGATGCCGTGGCATTTTGCGAGTGGTTTGACGACTAATTAGAGGTTTAGGTTTTCAGTTAACCTCAGGTTAGTCAGCCAAACTTCAGATTAAATAACATGAAAAAATGAGGTGCCAGTGGATCGCAGCTATGAGTTTTGGGTTAGGTTTTCGAGTGTCTTTACCATCATAATGGTGGGATTGATGATCGCAGCTAAGTGTTGGGCTTGGCTGTCTTCAGGTAGTGCCGCTATGCTCGGCTCTTTAACTGATTCACTGCTTGATATTAGCGCCTCTTTAATGAATTTTTTTGTACTGAGCTACGCACTGCGTCCTGCGGACGATGATCATCGATTTGGTCATGGAAAAGCAGAAGCATTAGCTGGGCTTGGGCAAGCGGCCTTTATCGCGGGCTCAGCGAGTTTATTGGCTTTTCATGGTGTAGAGCGCATTATCAATCCAACTCAAATTCCACATTCGTTGTTTGGTGTGTGGGTGAGTTTATTTGCGATAGTTTGTACTTTGTTGGTGGTTGCGGTGCAGTATCAAGTCGTTAAACGCACGCAGTCCATCGCCATTAAGGCCGACTCGTTACATTATAAGGGCGATATTTTATTAAACCTTGCTGTGCTCCTAGCTGTATTGCTTAACTTTTACGGCGTAGGTTACGCCGATCCAATTTTTGGTATTTTGGTGGCGATGTATTTACTTTATAACAGTTGGGATATTGCCAAGGAAAGTGCTGCGCACTTGATGGATAAAGAGCTGCCAGACGAAGAAAAAGCACAGATCATACTTATCGCGTCGAGCCATGAGGACGTTTACGGAGTACATGATTTGCGTACCAGACAAGGTGGCAAAATCAAATTTATTCAGCTGCATCTAGAGCTTGACGATGATATGCCGCTGATGCGTGCGCATCAGGTTGCGGATGAGGTAGTTGCTAGCATTAAAGAAGAGTTTGATTGTGAGATGGACGTGCTTATCCATCAAGACCCAGTTTCTTTAGCACTAAGCAGCTCGGCTGTAAACGCATAAAAGTCATCTAACACGGCTTTGCGGGTGTTATCTTGCTCGCAAAGCAGTTCATGCTTCCCGATAAACTCTGTAACTGTCACATTGTCTCTGTGCGCGGCAAATTGACTTTGCGCCTGATTATCAACAATGCTGTCTTCACTGGCTGTCGCGATGCGGATTGGGAGATCTAGCTTAATATCTTTAAACGAGCGGCATTTATGTAGTGCCGTGTATAACCAAGCAAAACTGACACCTCCGAGTTGCAGCTCGGGAAATTGATCGTACAAACCTCTAAATAGCGCATATCTGATTGGGCAATCTGTAAGGTCATTATCTTGAAAAGGTTTGTTGTGGTAGTGCACCTGTCCCAATGCATAATGCTTACCTAGCCCCAATAAACAAGCTGCGCCTGCCAGTCCCTCGGCAAACCAAGCCGGGTAGGGAGTCGTATTGATCCCAAGCATCGGGGCTGATAAATAGACTCCCTCTATGTTGTGAGGCCGAAATAGCGATAAATAGTCGCAGGTAATGGCGCCACCCATTGAATGCGCCAATATAAAAAGTGGCAAGGTATTTTGCTTGGCAACGATTTGATCCATAAAGCAGTGCAGTGTTGCTGCATAATCTTCAAAGCGTCTAACATAGCCGATTTGCTGGTCTTTAAGTAATCGCGGCGAGTAGCCTTGTCCTGGATGGTCATAGGTAAATACCGCTATGTTGTTTTGCGCAAACTCCCACAGCAATTCTCTGTATTTATGAGCAGATTCAATACGGCCATTAACCAATATAAGGCTGAACGTTGCCTTTTCTGGAATGTGGTAGGCGTAAAATAGTCTACCATGAGGGGTATCAAAAAAGCCTTTTTGGCAGCCTTGCCAGTGCTTATCAATTTCAGAAAGATGTGATTCAAGTTGCTGACTCTGGCTATAAAACATGGCTACCTGTGTAATGGAATTCGAATGCTGACTTGCAAACCTACATTATTATTAAATTCGATATGGGCGTCATGTACTTTTAACGCGTGCTGCGCAATGGCAAGACCCAGCCCAAACCCGCCCATTTGATTTTTGGTTGGCGTACGTGCGCTGGACACTCTGAAAAATGGAATACAAAGCTTGTCGAGCATATCTTCACTTACGCCTTTACCATCATCACTGATAGTGCATAGCAACTGATTACTATCGCTCTCAATATCGACATTAATACGGTTAGTCGCATACTTAATCGCGTTACGAATAATGTTTTCGAATGCGCGGTTAAGTAGCATTGGGTCGCCATAAAGTGTTGCCTCGGGTAGTGCTGTGACGACAAGGTTCTTCCCTAATTGTTGTGCTTCAAACAATGCATCTTCCAATATCGGGTCGAGCAGTTCATTGAGCTTAATTATTTGCTTATCGATTGGCACTTGATCCGCTTCGAGCTTAGATAAATGCAAAATATCGCTGAGCATATTTTCAACTAACTGAGCTTCACGCTCAATACGCTCGATATAACTTTGGCTTTGCGCTGTGGCATGGCCAGCAGCGAGGCCTGTGGCCATTTGCAAGCGGGTGAGCGGTGAGCGTAGTTCATGGGATATATCAGCAAGCAAGCGTTTTTGGTTGTTAACCAGAGACTCTAATTTATCAGCCATCAAGTTAAAATCATGACCCAGTTGACCGAGCTCGTCTTGGCGCTTGGTATTTATATCGGCTCTGCTCGACAATTCTCCACGAGAAAGTTTTGCTGCGGCTTTTTGTAGCTCTTTAATTGGCGACAATAGATCTCGAGTAAACCAAAAACACAGTAACAAGCTTGCGCCCAGCACGACCGCGATTTTTACCCAAAGCGGTAGAGTTCTTAATTTGATGAGCGCACTTGGAGTATGGTTTTCAAAAATTAAATATAGACGATAGCTTTCACCTTGAAGTGTAAGCTCTAGGGGGCCAAAAGCCTTGTACTCAGGAGTAAAAATAGCGGCCGGCTTGGCATCTTCGGTAAAACTGAGTAAATCTAAATTCAGCGTCTTTATATTGGGATCGGCGGCAACGCTTTTTTCGGCATCGCGATGGCTCAAATAGATATTTCGCGCCTTTCTTTTACGCAGTTTGGCGACCTTATTCAGCTCAAAATTAGGACGCTCGCTTGCGCGTATTAACGCTTTTTCTAATTGTTTTAGATTTTGCAGCATGGGTTTTGAGATGCGGTGAGTCTCTACAACATCAGGTTGTAGCATGCTGATCCCGAGCAGCAGCAACATAGTGGCAATGATAGTGAGCCAAAACCAGGCAAAAACCTTAACAAGTAAGTACCGCTTCATTCATTACGCCTTTAGAAAAATATAGCCAGCGCCGCGGATCGTTTTGATATAAGTGTGCTCACTTAAGGCGGCAATTTTCTTGCGAACGTTAGAGACATGCATATCAATAGAGCGATCATAAGGCACTAGTGGCCGGCCTAGTACTTGTCGCGAAATAGTCTGCTTGTCGACCACTTCTCCTGCGGTTCTGACCAGCAAGAGTAGCACCTCGTATTCGGTGCCCGTCAGTGACAGCACTTCGCCATTAACAGTAGCGCTTCTCGAAGCTACATCTAAACGCAGCTGGTGGATAGTAAAGGTATCATCCGGGCTGTGTTGCTTATAATGATCGACGCGACGCGTAATGGCTTTAACGCGCGCGAGTAGCTCGCGGTGGTTAAACGGTTTTGGAATATAATCGTCAGCACCTAGCTCCAAACCAAAGATGCGGTCAAAGTCATCGCCTTTTGCCGTTAACATAATAACGGGTGTCATCTTCTGGACACGTAACGCTTTTAGTACTTCAAAACCATCCATTTCAGGAAGCATTACGTCTAATAATATCAGATCGAAATTTTGCTTTAATGCCAGCTGTAAACCTTCAGTTCCTGTGTGGGCCATCGCCACTTCAAAGCCTTCTGCAGTAAAGTATTCTTTTAACAGGCTGCAAAGTTCTTGGTCGTCATCAATAAGTAAAATGGAATGTTTCATTGTCATACTTAGTCCAGCATTGTTGATTGGCGTCGGCCTGAATAGTTCGGCTCTAGCATATTACACCTTACTTCAACGCCTTATGTAAATTGCCTTTGCTTTTTTTTGCAAAGCACTGACAAAACTTTACCTCTGTCTGACGTTCCTTTTCTTTGTGCTTGCTAAATTTGGAAGTGACAAAGCAATGGCGAACAAGGAGCCAATACCATGAAATTACTATCTACTTTAGCATTAGTTACAGCACTTGGCGTATCGACTTTCAGCTTCACTGCAAACGCGGGCCCGATGAGCGGGCAGCTTGAGCATTCAGCAAGGTTGCTACTATCAGATAAAGGCCAGAAGTTATTAGAGTTGACAGAAGCGCAGCAAGGCCAACTAAAGACAATTTATGCGGATTACAAAACTGCCAAAAAAGCGCTAAAAGAAAGCGGAAAAGAAGCACATTCAGCTTATCGTGAAGAAATGAAAGCACTTATGGCAGCCCCAACCTTTGATAAGGTTCAAGCGCAACTTTTACTGGAAAAAGGCCAAGATAAAAAGCAAGCGTGGGCGCTACTTTCAATGGAAACTCGCCACAAGGTATTCCATGTATTGAGTGAAGAGCAGCGCGATAAGCTTCAAGCACTTAAATCACGTCGTAGTCACAAAGGCCATAAAAAAGCAGATTAAGTCTTTCCAACTTAGCCCTAACCTCCACGGTAAGGGCTTTATCATTTTTCAGTCACTGTCACCTTCCTGTAAAATGAGAGCTTGTACTCCAGATTGATGTAAAGAACCGACTCCTTGGAATCAATGTACAAAATATTACAACTGTTTGTACTGCTTTAAGTTACATGTTGATAACATGTTTGCGTTGTGGTATTTTTCGATTAAGAGTACATCTAGCAAGTCTGCGGACAACTCTTTTTGAAATAGTGTCGAATTGAAAAATTCTTAATTTACGCGCACAAACTTTCCAATAACTTTTGTTTTCTTCAGAGTAACTAAGGGTATTCTTTGTTGTTGGCTGTTTGTTACTAGGTATCACTGAGGGAGACATGCAGACACCTGAAGAATACGAGGTGACACTTAGGATCCGAGAACTGCTAAAAGAACTCAAAAAGCGTAAAGGCTATACTAAAAAAACCATTAGCCAAAAGCTCGGAATAGGTCTCACCACACTAGACGACTATCTTAACGGAACAAGCTCATTTCGCTTAGGTACCTTAATTAAATTGTCGGAAATTTGCCGGATCCAATTAAGTGATATTTTAGAAGGTGCGGGGCATATAGCTAAAACCTATCAAAATGAGGTGAGAAACACAGGGCAAAAGACGGAACAAGATCAAACGGAAATAGAGCGCTAGTACAATCCGCCGAGTTTGAATTGCTTGTCTTGCCAAACAAGTTGCTAATGAGAGGGAAAGGCCGAGGAAATCGGCCCACAGGTTTATTCTTTAAAAAAGCTGTTGTCGTTTTTTGCCAGCATCGCTTCTATATCTTCAATCAAACTTTCCGCATCTTGAGGCGTGAGCTCACCGCTTTTCATCGGTGTTGAAATCGTATTTGATTCGTCAGACCAATCACCTAAATCAATTAATTGACAGCGTTTTGAGCAAAACGGGCGAAATGGGCTTTTATCAGACCATTCAACAGCCTGTTGGCAGGTTGGACACTTTACTGTGGTTGTCATCATTCACTTACTTTCTACTTCCTAATTGCATAAGTCTAATCGCATTTAATTGCTTTGTGAACCGAGTGCTTACTTACTCTGTTGCTTGCATACTAGGTGGGGACCCGTGATAGGATGAGATTGCGAGGTAAATTAAGGAAAAAGGTGTACAAAAGGTGGAGAAGTTCGAAGCAACATTAGACAACTGTCATAAAGAGCCAATTCATATTCCAGGTTCAATTCAGCCGCATGGCTATTTATTGCTATTCGACACCAACACATTAACACTACGCTATTTTAGCGAAAACTTTGCCGCACTTGTAGGACTTGAGCCTAGTGCTTTGGTCAATACTTATGCTGAAACGATTTTTGCGTCTCCATTTTCTGAGCTGCTTGCCAGCAACTGTAACTCCTCTGATATCCATCGTTTGAATCCGATGACAGCCAGCATAAAAACCAAGGACTCAAAATGCATTGAATTCTCCGTAGTAGCAAGTCAAAACGAAGCTGGGCTCATTTTAGAACTTGAGCAAAACACGGCGCATGGCGTTGAAATCAATCATTCAATGCAACACCTTATGAAGCATTCGTTGTCTAGTATGGTGGATTCTCAGTCGTTACAGGCTTCGTACGAGATGGCCGTGGAGGAAATTAGAGAGTTAACGCGGTTTGACAGGGTGATGCTGTATAAATTTGACCATGAGTATAATGGTGAGGTGGTTGCAGAAGCTAAACGAGGTGGACTTAACTCCTTTCTACATCAACATTTTCCTGAGTCTGATATTCCAAAACAAGCAAGAGCGCTGTATCTAAGGAATCCGATCCGCTTGCTTGCTGATGTTGATGGCGAAAATTCACCGCTTTATCCGCAAGATAAGCCAATTGATTTAAGTGCCTGTATTTTACGTAGTGTTTCGCCTATTCATTGTCAGTATTTACGCAATATGGGCGTTCAGGCAACTATGTCCATTAGTATTATTGTCGCGGGCAAGTTGTGGGGATTGATTGCCTGCCACCACTACGAAAAGCATATAGTTCCATTTAACACCCGTGAAGTCGCCCAGTATATGGGGGTGATGTTATCTTACTTAATTTCTCTTAAAACCTCCTCTTTAGAAGCAATGGCTGAAGCCAATGCACTGGCCTTAAGCTCTTCAGTAACAGAGCGCATGGCAAAAGAAATCTTTTTTGTTGATGGGCTGCGCTACGAATCCGCGGCATTACAAGAGATGATGAAAGCTACAGGTGTCGCGTGGCGCGTTGAAAATGATTTGGAATGCTACGGGCAAACTCCCGCAAAGGCGGATATTGAGAGTATTTACCGTTGGCTTGCAGAGCATCAACTTGGGGACGACTCCATTTTTTATTGCCATAATTTAGGTGAGCTTAACGAAGCATTTAAAGCCTTTGCGAAAACCGCGAGTGGGGTGCTATTGATGCCACTTTCAGCGGATGCTAATCACTTCATCATGTGGTTTAGAAAGGAAGTTATTCAAACCAAAAATTGGGGAGGGAAACCTGAAAAATCCATTGAGTTTTTGGATGATGGTAGCCATCGTTTAATGCCACGTAGTTCGTTTAAGTTATGGGTCGAGAATGTGAAGTGCAAATCTCACCCTTGGACGGAAGCCGAAGTAAGTTGTGCATTGAAGTTTCGTAATACCTTGGTAAATTATGTGCTGGCTAAATCTGAGCGATATAAAAAGCTTAATGCAATTCTAGAGCAAAAAGTTACCAAGCGTACCGAAGCGTTGGAAAATGAGATCACTTCGCGCCGTACTGCTGAGCAATTACTGACGATAGCACTTGGAAAAGCACATGAGTCGAATCAAGAGCTGGAGCGTTTTGCATTTTTAGCGTCCCATGATCTGCAAGAACCGCTCAGAAAAATTCAAATGTTCGGCGATCGGATCCAGTGTTCTGCAGAGGGGCTAAATGATAGACATGCCTCTTATCTTAAGCGCATGATGGATTCTGCTGAGCGAATGCAAAAGTTGATAAAAGGATTATTAAGCTTTTCACGGATTGATCGTAAAGGTGAGTCATTTAGATCATTTGATGGCGATAATGCGTTAGCTGAAACCTTACAGGATCTTGAGTTAGTGATTAAAGAATCAAATGCACAAGTGGATACCACAGGGCTTGGTGATGTATTTGGAGACCGCAGACAGTTGCAACGCGTGCTGCTAAACTTAATCAATAATGGGATTAAATTTAGTGCGCCAGAAAGAGCACCACGAGTCTCGATTAGCAGCGAACGTAAAGCAAATGAACTGATTGTTGCCGTTAAGGATAACGGGATTGGTTTTGATCCCGAATTTAGTGAGCAAATCTTCAATCTTTTTGAAAGATTACATGGTCGTAGCGCATATGCCGGTACTGGGCTTGGGCTTGCTATTTGTAAAAAAATCGTCGAAAGACATCATGGTCGCATATGGGTCGAAACGGAAGTGGGGCAAGGCTCTACTTTCTATTTTAGTTTGCCAATTTCAGCGCAAGAGAGTTAACTTAGCTGTAGAGCCATTGATGCGGTTCTGATATCAGCATACAAACTCGAGGTTTAATGCGAGTTTAAGGAGAGTGTGTATGGTCCATCATCATGATTTAATTAAACAGCTTCACTCTGTGAACTATATCTTAGTTGCAGATGATGATTTCGACGACCAAGAATTAATCCGTGATGCATTTGAAGACAACGGCGTGATGGAGGCTAAGTTACAATTTGTAAGTGATGGCGTTGAGTTGATTGAAAAACTCAATAGCACCGAGCTATTACCTAGCCTTATTATTCTTGATTTAAATATGCCACGAAAAAGCGGTAAAGATGTATTAGCTGAGATGCGTGGGGCTGCAAACCTTAAGCATATTCCGGTTATTATGTTCAGTACATCGGACTCTGAGCTAGATATAAAGCAGTGTTACTTGCTTGGGGCGAATTCTTATATGACCAAACCTTCCCAATATCATGAGCTGGTGGATTCAATGAAGTCCTTGCTGTCTTTTTGGCTTGGCACTGCAAAGCTCGTGATTGATTAAAAGTGAAGGGCCAGAATAACTAACTGGCCCTTAAGCTGTCATAGCACTATATCGCTTCGTTATTGTGCTTTTGCTTTAACAAGCGACTTGTCACTGTACCTGCGGTCATTGAGCCCGATACATTGAGTGCCGTTCTTGCCATATCAATTAATGGCTCAATAGAAATAAGCAGCGCAGCAATTGTCACTGGTAGTCCCATCGCAGGTAATACCACCAGCGCCGCGAAAGTGGCACCGCCTCCAACACCCGCAATACCAAACGAGCTAATTGCAACCATAGCCACTAAAGAGACAATAAAGTCGAGTGCGAACGGGTCAATTCCTACCGTTGGCGCAACCATTACAGCAAGCATTGCAGGATAAATGCCAGCGCAGCCATTTTGTCCGATTGTCGCACCAAACGATGCAGAAAGGTTTGCAATCGCAGGGGGAACATTAAGCTTGTGGATCTGCGCTTCAACGTTCAATGGGATGGTTGCTGCAGAGCTTCGTGAGGTGAAAGCAAAAGTTAAAACAGGCCAAATTTTTTGGAAGAAATGCTTTGGGTTTTCACCAACCAAAGTAACTAACAAACCATGCACCAAAAACATCAGTAAAATGGCAACGTAAGAGGCAATAATAAAACCGAGTAAGCTAATAATGTCAGCCATGCTAGATGTGGCGATCACTTTGGCCATCAAGCCAGCTACACCATAGGGCGTGAGGGCGATGATCATACGTACTAATCTCAGCACAACTGCCTGTGTGCCTTCAACTGCATTTTTTATTGGGCTACTTAAGTCTGACTCTTCCAAGATGGCTCTGCGAGCAGCAATACCAGTTAATACACCAAAAATCACCACGGCGATAATCGAGGTAGAACGCTCGCCAGTTAAGTCAGCAAACGGATTGGTTGGTACAAAGCTAAGCAGCATTTGTGGAATGGTTAAATCGGCAACGGCTGTTGCGCGTTCTTCAAGTACCGCTATTCTGGCAGTTTCGCGTGCACCTTCGACTAAACCTTCAGCGCTTAAACCAAATGCTTGAGTGATAAAAATACCAATGAGCGCCGCAATGGCCGTGGTAAAAACTAAAATTGCGATGGTGACAAACGAGATTTTTCCAAGAGAGCCTTGATTATCTAATTTTACGACCGCGGCAATCATAGAAACTAAGACCAATGGCATGATGACCATTTTGAGAAGATTGACATAGCCGCTACCAACAATCGCAACCCAATCTAGTACAGTCTGTTTGGTGATTAAGTCACCTGAGAAAACAAATTGTAGGGCGAGTCCAAATAGGCTACCCGCAACTAAGCCTAATAATACTGTTCGTGACAGGGTTTCGGAGCGCTGTTGAAAGCGGTAAAGACCGAAAAGTATGGCAATAAAAACCGCCAACGCGGCGATAACAGCAAAAGACATCAGAATACCTTTCGAAATATATGAAAATAACGCGCTACTATAGAGGTTTTGTTGATTGGTCTAAAATATTCTTTGACTATGGAATAGAACAAAAGGTTATCAATAAAAATGAAAGTTTTTGATGGTTTTTCCTTCCATATAAAGATGTCTTGTAGTGAGTTGGTACTAACTAGTAATAAGCAAGAACACTGAGATATGAGCGTAGCTTGCAATAATCCTTCGTAGCAGCGAGTTTATCTCGCGACTCTTTTCTAGAGTTTATCTCGCGACTCTTTTCTAGAGTTTATCTCGCGACTCTTTTCTAGAGTTTATCTCGCGACTCTTTTCTAGAGTTTATCTCGCGACTCTTTTCTAGCGTTTATCTCGCGATTTCTTTTGCCTTGCGGCGTTAACTAAGTGGCCGCTTTTATAGTATGGAGTTGGAGATGTGGTTTATTGAGTATGTGTAAAAGCGAGTTAGCTCTGAAGCAATGACAAGTGTAGAGTGGGAAAGATTGTTCCCCGGCTTCGCGGATGCCGATGTCAGCCCTTGAACCCTGAGGTTCAAGGCGGAGAGCAACAGCCTACCGTAGGCTTCTCGGTACATGCCGAGCATGCTCAATAGTAAACAAACTGCTATCCTGAAAGAAATTTATCGGCTCAGGGACTTAATCAGCTGTCCTACGAGCTAGGGAACAATTACAGTATATAAAACATCTGCCGATCACGAAACCATAGTAATGCAATTTATGTGTTAACCGCGTGCTTTTTACTCGCTTTGTTTAGTGACTAAGCAAACGTTAATCTGAGCGTTAGCTGGCAACGCTAAATTTGCTTAATTTTTCGAAGACCACAGTTTCTAAACCGTTTCTAACTAACAGAGTAATCAGGTTACTTAGAAAGGAACTGCTGCAGTAAAGGTCATCATCTCAGCGGTTGTTGGATGTGAAATTTGCAGCATCTCTGCATGCAACTGTAGACGTGAAGCCGCCGTTAACGCCTCTCCCGTAGCGTATAGTCTATCACCTAGGATAACGTGTCCAAGCGAAAGCATATGTACTCTGAGTTGATGAGAGCGTCCTGTGATGGGAGTTAGCTTGACGCGTGTTGCTTGTGCTTCATATTCCATGACTTCAAAATGCGTTAATGAAGGTTTCCCGCTCTCATGACAAACCATTTGCTTAGGGCGGTTAGGCCAATCACACACCAGCGGTAAATCAACAGAACCCGTTTGCTGTTGTAATTTGCCATGAACTCGGGCGATGTAGTGTTTGTGGGTTAACCGGTCTTGAAATTGAATGCTCAGATGGCGATGCGCTGCTTTATTCATAGCAAGGCACAGTACGCCGGATGTTGCCATATCAAGGCGATGCACAATTCTTGCCGTAGGGTAGACAAAATTCACTCTGGCGATAGCGCTGTCCCAATGCTTTGGATCTTTACCAGGTACGGTGAGTAACCCGCTTGGTTTGTTGATCACCAACATATCTTCATCTTGGTACAAAATATCAAGATAGGGAGAAAGGGGGGGAGCGTAATTTAGTAACACCAGCTGCCTCAGCATGAACAGAACGAAGCCGCGTATTATATATGAGTTGCTAAGTGAGCGGTAGCGAGAAAGAGAGCCGCAGCTCTCTTTCGGTGTGGGAGATTTACTGGTTTGCAACCACAATTAAACGAATCGCATCCAATTTAAGCTGCGCTTTTTCAATGTGTGTGCTCAGCTCAGCTCTTTGTTTATCAAATACTTGAACTTCTTCATCACGGATGTTCGGATTGATAGCCTTAAGTGCTTGCAAACGACCTTGCTCATCACCTAATTGCTTTTGCATTTTATCCATCGCGCTGGCTTGAATGCTTTCAAGTTGAGTTTGTGCAATATCGCCAGCTTGAGTAATAAGTGGGTGAATAGCGCTTTGTAGCGCATTAACTAGCTTACTGCCGGTTTGTCTGCCAACGGCAGAAAGCTGTTGATTGAATGCATCAAACGCCACGTTTTGCGCTAAGTCATTGCCACCTTTATCCATTAGGACGCGAATTGGAGTTGGCGGTAAAAAGCGGCCCACTTGAAGAGACTTAGGCGCAGAAGCTTCTGCAACGAAGATCATTTCAACAAAGAAAGTACCGACAGGTAACTTGTTATTTTTAAGCAGTGCCACTGATGCACAACCAAAGTCATCGTTACAGATCATATCCATTACGCCGCTGACCATGGGGTGATCCCAGCTGATGAAATGCGCGTCTTCTTGTGACAGTGAGGTGTTACGGTCAAAAGTCACTGTGATGCCATCGTCTTTCAAACAAGGGAAAGAAGGGTTAAGCATGTGCTCGGTAGGTTTGAGAATAATCGTATTCTCGCCTTTGTCTTCTTGGTTAACACCAAAAGTATCAAACACATTAATCATAAACGCAGGCAAAATTACGTCGTTATCAAGTGCTTCAAGTTCAGCAACGATATTATCTGTTTTACCTTGGCCACTTGAGTGAAGCTCAAGTAGGCGGTCTCGACCTTGCTCCATCTTTGTGCGCAGCTGTGCGTTTTCTTTTGCGGCTTGCTCCAATAGAGGATCTAATTCGTCTTCGTCACAGTTGTGTTCAGCGATCAGCGCTAACAAATCATCAGAGAAAGACTTATACAGCATTTGCCCTGTGGTGCTAGTGGTTTCGAACGCATCTAAGCCCTCGTGATACCAACGTAGTAATACTTCCTGTGCAGTACTTTCAAAGTAAGGCACGTGAATATTGATGTCGTGCTTTTGGCCAATACGGTCAAGACGACCAATACGTTGCTCAAGTAAGTCAGGGTTAAGTGGTAGGTCAAATAGCACCAAATGATGTGAGAACTGGAAGTTACGACCTTCAGAGCCAATTTCAGAGCAGAGCAATACTTGCGCGCTATCATATTCATCAGCAAAAAACGCTGCCGCGCGGTCGCGCTCAATGATAGACATGCCTTCGTGGAACACTGCCGCTTTAATTGCTTCGCGCTCACGTAACACTTGTTCAAGGCTAATTGCGGTTTCCGCTTTGGCACAAATAAGCAGTACTTTTTCGTGCTTTAACTCTTTTAATTTAGCAATCAACCACTCAACGCGCGGGTCAAACTGCGCCCAGCTGCTTCCTTCACCTTCAAACTCTTGGAAGATTTTTTCTGGGAACAAAGCACGCATCGCGTTAAATTCAGGACTTTGAATACCACCAATGTTACCCATTACCGCCATTGCTGTTTTGTATTGCTTTGGTAAAGGTACTGGGTATTGATGTAACAAACGACTTGGGTAGCCATCAATGCCACTGCGGCTATTTCTAAATAGAATACGGCCAGTACCATGACGGTCTAGTAACATGGACAAGATTTCAGCTTTGGCGTCGCTATCGCCACTTTGTGCCTTAGCAAGTAGCTCAGAAATATCGGTTTCTTTTAGCAGTGTACAAAGTGTTTGCTCTTCTTTTGCGTCTAACTTTTTGTCTTGTAGTAGGTTGTTCGCTGCTTCTGCGACTTCTTTATAATGACTTTCTTCTTCAACAAACACGTCGTAGTCGTAGAAGCGGTCTGGATCGAGTAGCTGTAAACGCGCAAAGTGACTGCGGTGACCCAATTGGTCAGGTGTTGCAGTCAACAAGATAAGTCCAGGAATATCTTGAGAAAGCTCAGCAATACGTTGATATTCAGTGCTTGGCTTTTCCTTAGTGACCGTCAGGTGGTGTGCTTCATCGACAATCAGTAGATCCCAATCAGCGAGTGTGGCTTGTTCAAACCAGCGGCGCTTTTTGGTAATAAACTCTAGGCTAACCAGTACTAGTTGTTCTGTTTCGAATACATTCGGTGCATCTGCATAAGCTTCGCTACAACGCTCTTCGTCAAAGATCGAAAAATGTAGGTTAAAGCGGCGTAGCATCTCTACAAGCCATTGGTGTTGTAAGTTCTCTGGAACCACGATCAACACACGGTTGGCACGACCAGAGAGAATTTGCTGGTGTAAAATCATGCCCGCTTCAATGGTTTTACCTAGGCCCACTTCATCAGACAGAAGTACGCGAGGTGCAAAGCGCTTACCGACTTCATCGGCGATATACAGCTGGTGTGGAATAAGGCTAGCGCGTTGACCTATCAACCCTTTAAGGTGAGATTGTTCTTTATCAAACTGGTGTTGCCAAGTTTGATAGCGCAGTGTGTAGCGATCAAAACGGTCGATTTGGCCTGCAAATAGACGATCTTGAGGTTTATTGAACTTGAGGAAGTGATCAAGAAAGGTCTCTTTGAATGAAGTCTCTTCTTCATTATCAACTCGAGTACCATGATAGCAAAATAGTCCATTTTGCTCTTCCACGCTGTCAACACGTAGTTCCCACTCTTCAACATGGCGGATCACATCGCCTGGGTTGAATACAACTCGAGTTACAGGCGCTTCCTGTACTGAGTAAACACGGTTTTCTCCGCTAGCGGGAAATAAAATAGTCACTTGACGCCCCTCAAGTGCCACTATTGTACCCAATCCCAAATCTGATTCCGTATCACTGATCCAGCGCTGACCTAAGGAAAAATTCATGGTTATCTCGTCTATGCAGAAAAAAGGCGGCTATGTTACCTATTCATGTCGGTTTGTTCAATACACAACAGTGACTCAAGCCTTTATTTATCAAGTGCTGGCGCTTTTTCTATTTAGTTGGCATGGCAATCGCCAACTAGTTGTTTTTTATCAATATGCAAGTTGGATTTTCTACTGTCATAAAAGCGACTTTTGTGACAAATAGACTAAACTTGAACTATACCCAAAACATAATCGGTCACTACGTTGTGTATTGGGTATAGCATAATAATCTGTAAACAACAGGAATGCGCTATGGTAAAACAAGACAAAGACCATAAAGTGTACGTGCTCGACACCAACGTACTTCTCCATGAACCGCTCGCTTACCTTTCCTTCCAAGAACACGATGTTGTTATTCCCATGACTGTCCTTGAAGAACTCGATCACATTAAAGATCGAAAGAGTGATGTAAGCCGAGACGCAAGAGTTGCCATTCGTGGGTTAGATGATGTGCTTCGCGATGCAACACCAGAGCAAATGTTAGAGGGGGTAGCGCTACCAACATTGAGAATTGAAAGTCACCGAACGCCCAGTTCAGGTAAATTAATTATTGTAAACGATCACCTGTTTCCTGATTCCATCTCCGGGTTACCCGGCAACGAAAATGACCACCGCATTATTAATTGTGCGGTACATTTGCAAACTCAGTACAGCGACAAAAAAGTGGTGCTGGTTACCAAAGACATCAACATGCGACTAAAAGCGAAAGGCGCTGGACTCAAGTATGTTGAAGACTATCGTACCGATCAACTGATTGACGACATTGCGCTGTTAACCAGTGGCTTTAAAAAGGTTGAAGGCGATTTTTGGCAAAATGTTGGTGAGTGTCAAACGCAGCAGGAAGGGCGATACACGGTTCATGATGTGCCAAAATCACTCGTACCAGATGTGTTCTGTAATGAGTATCTGATAGACGATACTAATCACTTCGCAGCTCGGGTTGTGGGTTACGACTCTGAGCACATTCGATTAAAAGACTTAGGCGTTGAACGTTTGATGCACCGTCAAGCATGGGGAGTGAAACCGAAAAATATCAACCAAGGTATGGCGCTGGATGCATTATTAGATACTGACATTGAACTGGTGATACTAACCGGGCCTGCGGGGTGCGGAAAAACCTTATTGGCGCTTGCCAGTGCGCTTGAAATGATCATCGAAAAAGGGATTTACGATAAGGTAATTGTGACGCGAAATACGCCTGAAATTGCAGAGAGCATCGGCTTTTTACCTGGCACGGAAGAAGAGAAAATGGCCCCTTGGCTTGCGGCAATCACAGATACCTTAGAAGTGCTCCACAAACACGATGAAAGCCCCGTGACTAGCCGTAACTATATTATGGAAAAGGCGAACATTCAGTTCAAATCGGTAAACTTTATGCGTGGCCGAAGTATTCAAAATGCGGTCGTTATTTTAGATGAGAGCCAAAACTTAACGGCATCACAGTTAAAAACCATCATCACTCGCTGCGGTGAGGGAACCAAATTAATTTGTACGGGAAACCTCGCCCAGATTGATAGTAATTATCTCACCCCAGTGACATCAGGGTTAACCTATATTGTCGAGCGCTTTAAAGACTTTGAAGGTAGCGCTACCATTAACTTAAACGGTGTAGTACGAAGCCGCTTGGCAAGTTTTGCTGAAGAAAATTTATAACTTGCCTTGAGCCGACTGGCTCGTTACTCTTTTGCTAACACTGTGTGCAAACGGGAACGAGCCAGTAAATGGATGCGACAAAAGAATTTTTACCACTAAAAAGTTACCGAAAGGGAATTTTAGTGGCGGTAATAATACCCATCCTACTTGTCCTCGTCTTAGCTTACCATCTCTATCAAATTAAACTCGAACGCCAGTACAAAGTACGTTTTGGTCAGTATGAATATGTTTCTCAGCAGCTGAAACAAGAGTTTTATGCTGCACATGTTGTTCTTGATAGTATCGCCGTTAACCTAGCGCAGCCCATTTCTTTTCAAAAGCCACCAGAGTGGTTAGAAGATATAGAGCAACACCCTGAACATTATTATCATGCGTTACCAAACAATGGTGGAGAGATTGTTGGTCGTGGGCAAGTCAGTGAAGCGCTTTTTGCCACTAAACGATGGCAAACCGTATTGTCGCTTAATACCGCTTTTGATGCCGCGCTCGCGTTGCAAGGTGGATTGTATGCGGTCGCATACATAGAAGATGACGGCTTTGCGTATGTAAAGCGTCGAGAAGCCTCAAGCAGCCACTTCATCACGCGGCTAGTTCAAGGTAAGTTCGAACCCGACTTTAGCTTGGGCAATATAGTCGTTGGTCCACCCGTGAAGTTTTTCGATAGACAAATGTTCGCGCTCGGTAAGAAACTATCAACGGTGGATAACGCTCATGTATTGATGATCTATGATAGCGATATTATTGATAGGTGGTTGTTAAACATCGGCTCCTTAGAGGGTACGATGGAATTTAAAAACCAAAGTGATGAGATTATCGCGGGGGAACGCTATGATCACGACCACGATGGGCTTGTAAATTCATCAGCACCTTGGCAGTATGGACTGCACTTTATTGCAAAACCCGCCAAAGAGCCTATCAGTTTAAACTATCATGAAAGCTATGAGCAGTTTGCCGCTCCGCTACAGCGGGAGATCTTGCTCGAACTTGCACTATTACTGTTTTTTATTCTTTTTACCTTTGTGACTATTGTGTGGTTAAGCGGACAAATATTTGTCCGACCTTTAAAGCATTTTGTGAATTATCTATCTTTGCAAGAGCATACACCACAAGCCACTTTAAACTATCCCATTCCCTCAGAATGGCAACCTTGGTTTATACAAATCAAGCAGGTGGTGGAGCAAAAATCGCGCTTAATGCATGCCCTTAAGCAACATAATCAAGAACTCGATGACGAAATTAAGCGAAAACAACAGGCATTAAAGCAAAGCTTTGAGGCAAAAGAGCGTCAAGCGGCTTTACTTAATGCAGTGCTTGACTCTGTACCCGATATTATCTATTTCAAAAATATAGACGGTTCATTCATAGGCTGTAATCGCGCGTTTGAAGAGTTTATGGGGGTTGATAAGTCGGATTTGGTTGCGAAAACACAACCTGAAGTGACATCTGGATTAACCATATTACTTGAGCAAGAAGCGGCGATGGAGCGCTCGCAAGAACAAGTGGCAACTAACTTTGTCCTTGGGGCGAATACCTACTTTTTGACTATCACGCCATTGAAATCGGAAACTGGAAAGCTCATCGGTTGTTTGGGGGTTGCGAGAGATATTACCGCTGCACAAGAGGCATATAATGCCCTAAGAGACTCTGAAGAAAACTTTAGGGCAGCGACTGAGTTTGCACCTAATGGCGTTATTTTAGCTGCGATTAGCGGTAAAATTTTGGAGATGAACAAGGCTGCCAAACGTTACT
This sequence comes from Pseudoalteromonas sp. GCY, assembly GCF_016695175.1. Classification (NCBI taxonomy): domain Bacteria; kingdom Pseudomonadati; phylum Pseudomonadota; class Gammaproteobacteria; order Alteromonadales; family Pseudoalteromonadaceae; genus Pseudoalteromonas; species Pseudoalteromonas sp. GCY. The sequence goes on along the minus strand of NZ_CP068023.1, from coordinate 3,214,391 downwards.
TGTCACTTGATAAGAATACGGGAGAAAAGCAGCTGGAACGCCTGTTTGATGAACAAAACTGGCAAGAGCTAAAGCCTGTCTTGGCTGGGCTATTAAAGGAGCAAAAGAAAGTCGTTGAACACATGATTTCACAGTCGGGTAAGCACCGCTGGTTACAATTGAGTATTTCTTTAGTTTGGGATAAAAATAAGCGCCCTAAGTATTACGTGATCCATATTCAAAATATCACTGGTCTGCTGTTAGCGAAGCAAGATGCTGAGCGCGCAACGCTTGCAAAAAGCCGCTTTATCGCGAATATCAGCCATGAAATTAGAACGCCAATTAATGCCATATTAGGTCTGGCGGATATGATCAAAAGTGAGGCGCTGACTCGAGTTCAGAATAAAAAATTACAGCAGCTTTCTGGGGCTGCAAATGAGCTGCTTACCATGCTCAACAGTATTTTAGAGTTTGCCAAAGTAGAAAGTCATCAAGGCACAATTCAATACGAGACATTTCAAACCTGCCATGTATTTACCACGATAGAATCACTGATTAAGCCTTTATGTATACAAAAAGGTTTGGAATTTGAGTTACAGGTCGGCCCTCAAGTTTGGCCTTACCTTTACAGTGATGAAGATAAGGTAAAGCAAATCTTAGTAAACCTGCTTGGTAACGCCGTAAAGTATACCAATCATGGTAAGGTTGGTTTGAAGGTAACGTTAGTTAATGATAGAGCTGCAAAACAAACCATAAAGTTTGCTGTTTGGGACACTGGAGTTGGGATCAAAGCGCAAGAGATTGAACACCTTTTTGATGCATTTACCCAAGGTGATGAAAGCTTCACACGTCGTCACGAGGGCATTGGTTTGGGGCTTGCGATTGTGAAGCAAGAAGTTGCACTCTTAGGTGGCGATATTGCGGTTAACTCAACCCCGAACGAAGGAAGCTGCTTTTTCTTCGAATTGGTGCTAGATAAAGGCGCTTGCCCAGTTGTGGATAGTCACAAAGAAGTTTATTGTCTCACCACCGAAGCGCATAGCTTACCAAGCTATTTTGCAGGTCTCGCAGAACCTTTATCTGTTGAGCGATTGCACGCGATGCATGCGATGCTCGACAAGTCTATTATTGTAATTCCACCAGAAGCAGCGCTTGACCCCGCTTATTCGCTACCTGAAAATACTGCATTACTACTACATTGTGAAGGGGAATTTCCTGAGCAAAGTAACCATATTGCGCTTAATCAAAGTGTGTTTTACCAATCAGCTTATACTTGGCTTGCTGAATTTGCCCATATGACGCAAACCGTCGACAACGTGTGTATGCAGGTTGCCGGTGCGCTTTGTTTGGTGGTCGACGATAACAACTTAAATTTAGATATTACTGAAAATATGTTGAAGCAGAATGGTATTTCTACAATAGGGCTACAAAGCGCTGAACATATTGAGGAAGTTTGCCGCTCACTGCAACCCGACATCATCCTGATGGATATCCATATGCCAAACATTGATGGCTATCAAGCGACCAAGCAGATCAGAGCCGTGTGGTCTGAAACTGAGCTACCCGTTATTGCCTTGACCGCCAATGCAAGTAAAGAAGAGCGGGCGAAAGCCACAGCCGTTGGCATGAATGATTATTTGGTAAAACCAATTAATAGCACACAGGCGTGCAAGGCATTGGCAAGTAATATTTTCCAGTCAGATAAAACAGAAGAAGCTTTTTTTGATTATGAGTTTGCTTTATCGCAAATGATGCAAAATGAAACGTTTTTGCAAACAATGTTAGATAAATTTGCTAAACTTTGCCATGATTACCTAGAACAGGTTGCTGAAATAGAGCAAGGTTCAGCATTATTTGAATTAGCACATGGAATTAAGGGCGCTGCAGCAGGTTTGGGCTTTAAGCGACTAGCGAAAGTTGCAAAAGACCTTGAAACGCAAAGCAAAACGATCACAACAATAACAAATCGCACTGACTTGGATGTGTTAACAAATGCACTTTCACAGGTGGTGTGCTTTATCGAGCTAAAAAGGTAGCGTCATAAGATGCAGCAAGCTGAGCACATTTTTATTATTGATGATGACCCAATAAATAAGATGGTCCTAAGTAATACATTAGGTGACGGCTATCGGTTATCCCATAGCACTGACACTAAGTTATGTATTGATGAACTAAAAGCAAGCAAACCAGACCTTATTATTTTAGATGTGTTAATGGCTGACGGCGCTGGATTTTCTGTTTTAGAGTGCCTAAAAAAGGATGCGAGCACTTACGGTATTCCCGTTGTCGTGATCTCCGGTAGTGTGAGCTTTAAAGATGAAGCAAGAGGTTTGGAGTTAGGGGCCGTGGATTATATTACTAAACCTTTTAACCCTTTGATTGTAAAAGCCAGAATCAAAAACCATTTAGCAATAAAAAAGAAAAATGACCTGCTAGAAAAGCTAGCCTCTATCGATGGTTTAACGGAGTTGCCCAATCGTAGATATCTAGATGAAGCTATGAAATCGGCATTAGAAAGCGCAAAAGCTGATGGCAGTGCGTTTACCGTTATGCTGGTTGAGGTGGACTATTTTAAAACGTTTAATGAGCATTATGGCTACATGCACGGTGATGATTGTTTATTTAAGGTCGCCAAAGCGCTAGAAGAAGGCGCAACCCGACGTTCTTTATTTGTTGGCCGTTTTGATGGTACTCGTTTTGCGTTGGTGCTAACTCAGCATAATATTGATGTAATTAATGAGATAGCAGAAGCGTTGCATGACTCGGTTAATGCGTTAAAAATCCCCCATATTGCCTCACCCATATGTGCTCATGTGAGCGTTAGCATTGGTGCAGTTCATATTGAAAATCACTGTAGTAGTGAGCTTAGTGAGCTGATAAAAATGGCAGATAGTGCCCTTGCCGCTGCACAAAAACAGCAAAGCACGGTATTTATTAAAGCGCTATAAATATCTAAAGCCATATGCAGGAGCGAATGCATATCCGCATTATTCACCATCCTTGGTGCGATAAAGTCTTACTGAATTTGCTTTAGGGCGTTGTCGCCAAAGCCAACAAGTTGGTTGTTTTTGAATACCAATGGCGTGCACTCATCTTTTGTTACTTTGCCGTCTGAGTGTTTACTGTTGGTTGCATAGTACAGCACTTGATAGTTGTCGCCGTCTTTTGACACCAACTCGCTAAAATCAGGGGTTGTAAACATGTCTTTTACTGATGAGTAAGACGCGCCCATTTCAAGGTTGGCAATCTTTTCACGATTTTTACGCTGTTTATGTTCCCAGTTAGACGAGTTGTATTCAGAAGCCCAACCGTGCTCTACTTCACCGTCGGATACGGCAACGATACAGCCTGATAATAGAGTAGAGCTAAGCGCAGCCACTAACATTAATTTTTTCATTGTTGTTTTCCTTTTTAATTTTGTTGCTGAGCAAATAATGCAAACAGCCATTTATTTTTTGCTTGAATCATCACAAGAGTTGCAAACTTTTTGCCAACTAATAAAGTTCATAAATATCAGTCTGTTGTTGATTTTTGAACAGTTTGTATTTGATGATTTTTACTAACATTTAGCTATATCACTCACTAAAACAATAATCTAGACCACTCGGTTTCTTGTTGTACCTGCCACAAAATTTTCAATATTAATGGCAATTTCGCTGACTAAACGTTCGATGGCTTCTTTACTCGCCCATGCCGTATGCGGCGTCAAAAGCAAGTTCTCACCTTGGTATTGAACGAGTGGATTGCTTGCTTGTGCCGGCTCTTGAGTGAGGACATCCACAGCAGCACCAGCTATTTGCTTGTTAGTTAGTGCATCCACCAACGCTTGCTCATTGACTATTCCGCCTCTTGCGGTGTTAATAAGATAAGCATGATTTGGAAGTAGGGCGAATTCAGCACTCGCAATCAGGTTTTCTGTTTCAGCGGTAAGCGGGCAGTGAATCGATACAATATCTGCAATACGCAGTGCTTCTTCAAAAGCCATTCGTCCTGCTCTAACCTCATTTACGCCTCTACGTTCGGCAACAATTACCTGAGCCCCAAATGCTTGTGCGACTTTTGCAACGGCTTCTCCTAATGTTCCATGGCCTACTATCACAAAGTTTTTGCCTGCAATTTCGTTGATGCTGTAGTCCAAACGACAAAACATGTCACTTTGCTGCCAAAGCCCTGCATGGCAGTCTTGCTGATAACGATGAATATTTGTCATTAAGTTACCAAGCATAGTAAAGGTGTGCTGCACTACAGAAGGGGTTGAATAACCAGCCACATTTGCGACCGCAATTTGATGGGCTTTTGCGGCTGCTAAGTCGATGTTGTTGACGCCTGTGGCTGCAACACAAATTAGTTGTAATTGCGGTAACGCCGCGATTGCTTCTTCAGTTAACTGTACTTTATTGGTGATGATGACTGTTGCATCTTTACAGCGCGTGATGATGTCATCTCTGGATGTGGTGTCGTAAGACGTTAATGTGCCTAGTTCGGCAATGGGGGAAAGATCGGTTCCTGCGAGAGTTTTAGCGTCTAATACCACGATTTGCATTATTTTTATCCTTTTCTTGACTTTGGAGTTAACTCCAAGGTTTATACTTGTGATGTCGACTAGGATAATCTTCAGGACTTGGGAGTGTAAAGTGGTAAAGATTGGTGAGCTGGCAAAGCGGCTTAACGTATCAACTGACACGTTAAGGTATTATGAAGCAAACGATCTCCTACACCCTTGCACAAGGAGCGAGGGCGGGTATCGGTTGTTTGATGAGCAAAGTGAAAAGCAAATGCGCTTTATTCTTCGCGCGAAGGAAGTGGGGTTTAGCCTCAAAGAAGTGCAAGACTTGCTGAAGATAAAGTTTGAAAAGCATCAGCATAGTTGCGAAGAAGTGAAAACGCTGACTATTACTAAACGGGATTTAGTGAGAGCGCGGATCGCTGAGTTACAAAAATTTGAACAATCGTTATCGACGCTAGCAGAGCAATGCTGCGGCGGTAAGGAAGCGGCAGTGAGCTGCTCGATTTTAACGGCCTTGGAGGCTATCGATGAATGAACTGATAGTAAATTTTTGGCAGCTATTTTTAGTATCTGCCCCGTGGTTACTGCTTGGCCTAATATTGGCCGGGTTACTTAATGTATTTATTCCAAAAGATTTGTTGCAAAAGCATTTAGGGAAAGAAGGGTTTTGGACGACGATAAAGGCAGCGCTGATTGGGGCACCTATGCCGCTTTGCTCTTGCGGCGTTATTCCTGCTGCGGTGGGACTGAGAAGAGCAGGGGGCTCGAAAAGTGCGACAACCGCATTTTTAGTCTCAACGCCTGAAACTGGAGTGGATTCTATCTCAGTTTCTTATGTGCTACTTGGTCCTTTTATGGCGATAATTAGGCCAATTGCGGCTGTGGTTAGTGCAATTGCGGCTGGGTTGCTCGTTGGCAGTGAGAAAGACGATAAGCCTGTGCCACTAAAGCACCTTAATACCTCAGAGGAACCAAGCGCGACTAGCGGTTGTTGTGACGCTAATCATCACCCAGAGCCAAAGCCTGCTGAAAAGCATCACAGCCATGATAGCTGTTGCGCCAGCACTAAAGTGGAAACCGCAAAAGTAAGCTCAAGCTGCTGTGCGCCTGCTGGCCCGCAATTAGCAATGGCAGGGGCGAATATGTCTTGTTGTGATACTACTGAGCCTGTCGTAACCAGTTGTTGCGATGCTTCATCAGTCACGACAAGCTGTTGTGAGCCAGCCCCCGTACCTGAAAACCAAGGGGTTTTTGGCAAAATTGTAGAAGCTGTTAAGTTCAGCTGTAATCAATTACTGTCCGACACCGCGGTTTGGCTACTTATTGGTTTATTCTTTGCTGCGTTAGTACAAACCTTTGTGCCTGAGTCTTTCTTGTCTCAGTGGGGCGACGGTATTATCGCCATGCTAGTGGTTATTCTTATCAGTATCCCAATGTATATTTGTGCAACCGCTTCAACTCCAATTGCTGCGGGTTTATTAATGGCAGGTGTGTCACCCGGTGCGGTATTGGTATTTATGCTCGCAGGTCCTGCAACTAACATCGCCACAATCGGGGTGGTTGGTAAAGAATTAGGGCGTCGTGCCGTGTTTGCCTACTTGGGCGGTGTTATCGGGGTTGCACTTATCTTTGGCTATTTAACTGATTATTTAGTCAATACTTACGGTTTTGTGGTAACGCCGATGATAGGTGAGGAACACGAAGTGCTACCACATTGGTTAACCGTATCGATGGGCGCATTATTAGCAGCACTCTTACTAAGATTAGCTATACTCAAATTAGGTAAAGTTGTTAGAAGATAAACAATTGTGGTACTTTTTACCGTATTACAATTGCATGACGCTTAAGCATTTAATGTTCCAACTTGGTATATCGCCTTGGTGGTCAGACATGAAATGCTTAGCGTCTGTTTATTTGACACGATAGAATGCGTTCCAGTATTCGTTAATCCGACAATTTGAGAAGTAGAGTGGATAAATACGCTGACATTAGACCGTATAATGATGATGAAGTAGTGCCAGCATTGGCACGTCTACTAGGTGATGATCAATTCATTGATGTGATCGCCAAATATAACCTGCCAGCTTGGTTGAATGCTTGGCCTGTGATTGCACGCCCACTCGTAAGAATGAAACTAAAAAAGAAGTGGGGCGGTTTTTGTACGATTGAACAAGTACAAGATGAAGTGGCGTACTATTTACAAATTTTAATCAATAAAACGACGTCTAAGGTGACTTATTCTGGCCTTGAAACATTAGACTCGAATACCTCGTATTTATTTATTTCAAATCACCGCGATATCGTATTAGACCCCGCGCTTGTTAACTGGGGCTTACATCAGCAGGATATGCGCACGGTGCGTATCGCTATTGGTGATAACTTACTGCAAGTACCTTATATCACTGAGCTTATGCGCCTTAATAAGAGTTTTATTGTAAAACGTTCGGCAAAGGCGCCGAAAGAAATGCTAAAAGCATTAACCCAACTTTCTGCCTATATTTTTGACTCATTGAGTGAAGGTAACTCCATTTGGATTGCGCAAAAAGAGGGGCGTGCAAAGGATGGAGTGGATCAAACCGATCCGGCACTGTTAAAGATGCTTCAGCTCAATGGTCGCAAACAGAAGCTAGATTTTTCAGATTATGTAAAGCAGCTAAGGATTGTGCCCGTTGCTATCTCCTATCAATATGAACCGTGCGCGGTTGCTAAGGCTAAAGAGCTATACCATAAAAAGCAGTTTGGCCAATATGTGAAAGCGCAAGGAGAAGACATTGCTAGCATTGTCGAAGGTTTTAGCTCAGATAAAGGCCATGTGCATATCGCATTTGGCGACCCTATCACTGCGGATGTTGAAAACCCAGATGAGCTGGCGAATGTCATTGATAAACAGATTTTAGATTTATACTATCTGCATTCAACCAATCACCTAGCTGCAGGCGATGATGCGCAAGTTAGTCCAGAAGATAAAGAGGATTTTATCTCAACGCTTGAGTCTGTACCGGAAGAGCTGAAGCAATTGGTGCTGAGTATGTATGCAGAACCACTGCGTCGCAAAGGTATTTAATAGTAGTGAGCATGCGCAACCGTGGTGTTAAGTGGTTGCGCTTTTGTTCGGTTAATTAATAACTTTATGATAATAAACGACTTCCATATCTCCTAAAATATCTTTGTGGAGCCCTTTTTTCACATAACTCATCCCAAGTTTTTTCATAATATTGATGGAGCCAAGGTTCTCTTCTTCAGCGATAGCGCTCAAGTGCGTCAAAGTAGGATTTGCTGCTATTAGGTCTGGAAGAAGATGTTGTGCGGCCTCTGTTGCAAACCCTTTGCCCCAAGAGGCTTGTTTAAAACGCCAACCGAGTTCTAAATCCTGATCGTTTCTTTGTTCTGAAAAGAAGTTAGCAGGGCGAACCAAAATCCAACCAATAAATGCCTTGTTTGGCTGCTCGAAACAGCCCCAAAGCCCCCAACCTTTGATCTCATCGGTAAACTCGGTTAAACGTGGAATATATACGGCTTTTACTTCTTCAAGTGAGTTAGTCTGACCGCCTGTGATGTATTTCATTACTTCAGGGTCGCTATCAAGATCGGCGAGCAGCTGTGCATCTTGTGGGGTGAGTAGGCGGTAACTCAGTCTTGCAGAGTCCTTTACTTGCATTTTTTACTCCTAATGAAACCCAATAAAACTTTAGAGTACAAAAGCTTATGTCATGAGTAAAGATGTTGCATAAGTTTGCGTAGACGCCAGCCGAGCGCTTTACTAAAATACGCCGGCATTTTTAGATGGGGAACAGAGTGAATAATTCAGTACTAGCGCTTAGACAGCGTCAAATCGCTGCGGCTCAACGCGAATACAAGGCAAGGGGATCAAAGCTTGCGCGTTGTGAATGCTGCTTATTAGCCACGACTCTATGTATTTGCGATAAAGTCGAAGTGGCCAAAGCAGACTGTGCAGTGTGTTTGCTTATGTATCATAATGAAAGCTTTAAGCCCTCTAACACCGGACGCTTAATTGCCGATGTGATCCCAGATAATCATGCCTTTCGTTGGGACAGAACTGAGCCTGACGCTGCGTTATTAGCGCTTCTTTCGGACAAGCAATATACACCAATAGTCGTTTTCCCAGAGCAAGGCGTGGAGCCTGAACGGGTAATTACTAAGGTGACTCGCACTGAAAATAAAACACCACTATTTATCTTTTTGGATGGCACATGGCGTGAAGCTAAGAAAATGTTCAGAAAGAGTCCCTATCTCGATAATTTACCCGTGTTATCCATCGCCCCTGAAAAGCTCTCGGATTACAAGCTTCGAGTAGCGCCGCATGAACATCAGCTCGGTACGGCAGAAGTTGCGTGTGTATTGTTTGCCGAATGCGGCGAGCAGGATGCGGCAGATAAATTAACCGCGCATTTTATCGATTTCAGAGATGCCTACTTAAAAGGTAAGCGCAGCAAACTGTAGGTCGAGATTTATCTCGACAAAAAGCCGCATTGTTTACGCTGTAGGGTGAGCAAGATGACGGTAGGTCGAGATTTATCTCGACAACACAAACATCTCGACAACACAAGCGTAATATCACACGATAGATAGGAACAAAATAAGAAGCGCGCGACCCATTGCTGAGTCGCGCTTACGGAATCTTCTAAATGCATCCTGCAAAGTTGAGTAGTTCAACGTCCTGAATCTTTCCTCTTCCATGGCATCGCTTGGTGTTCTCGTTTTGCGAATAAAGGCATCTTGCCCTGTGTCCATCTTCCTTTTACACGTCCGCTGTCTTATCCATTGCCATCCACTTGCTAAGAACAACCCCTTGTTCTAATTGTCCTTGTTTGCTACTTTCCAAAATAGCAGTGCCAATCATCACCTTGTTTTACCTTGGCACTTGGTAGCCTGAACGTGTTGCTTCAAGCTAGGTGTTGCGCTGTTAATTGCAACAATTGGCATCTCCTAAGCCACATTTTACCAGTACATCCGATGTACCTTCCTTCCTCATCCTTAACCACCTGCATATCCAATGCAGTAACGTTATCCCTCAACGTTTAGCCCCTCCCCTGAAGCAATCCTTAGGCTCATCATGAACCTTTAATCCCTGTCCTTTAACATAATCACACCATGTGACATACAATCTCGCTCTCTTTTCCCTATATTCCTTTAAGTGGGTGCTTGTCCATTAGCAAGTCCTGCCCTGAGCGTTTCCTCTGTATCCTTTATCTCTCTTCCTGAGATGTTGTTAAGTATAAGCAGACTAAAAAAAATCGGGAGCAGTGAAATTCAATCTTTTTCGCATCTTTTTCTAGTAATAATAAATAACTTTTTATTTTTCAATTTCTTACTTTAATTTTGAGTGTTATTTCAGCACGTCTTTACTCAATTTCTGGTAGCTAAGTGAGATATATCTCACAGGTAATTCTCCCGTTTTCTACAACGCTAATTTTATCTTGAGCGTAGTTTCAAATATTCAGGGTGTAAAACGGCACAATTACAGGTAGAATTAGTTGATAATAATTATTGTTTACCTAATGGAGTCTTTATGAAAAAAGCACTTGTTACTATACTGGCAACGCTTACTTGCCTACCAGCAATGGCTGCAGAGGAAGTTAATATCTACTCGTTTAGACAACCTTTTCTGATCCAACCTATTTTGGATGACTTCACCAAGCAAACCGGTATCAAGACCAATGTGGTTTTTGCAAAAAAAGGCTTAATCGAGCGTGTTAAGCGTGAAGGCAAGCATAGCCGTGCCGATCTTGTACTCACTTCAAACTTCAGTGCGCTAATTCAACTTGAAGACGAAAACCTAACACAAGCAATTAACAGCGAAACCGTCACCAAGAATATCCCAGCGAATTTCAGAGATCCTGAAGGCCAGTGGGTTGCGCTTACTAAGCGTGTGCGCAATGTATATTCTGCAAAAGACCGTGTAGGCAAGTTAGATGCGCTTACTTATGAAGCGCTAGCGGATGAACAATACCGCGGTAAAATTTGTACGCGCTCAGGTAAACATCCCTATAACCTTGGTTTAGTGGCGTCTATGATTGCCCATCATGGTGAAGCAAAAACCAAAGAATGGCTTGAAGGCGTGAAGAAAAACTTAGCTCGTAAGCCTCAAGGTAACGACCGTGCACAAGTCAAAGCAGTAAAAGAAGGACTGTGTGATTTGGCCATAGGAAACAGCTATTACTTCGGTAAGATGATGGAAGATGAGAAACAAAAAGCCTGGGCTGAAGCGGTATATATCAACTTCCCAAATCAACAAGATCGTGGTTCACATATCAACGTTTCTGGTGTTGTCTTGACCAAGCACGCTAAAAATACAGAAAATGCCTTGAAACTCATTGAGTTTATGACCGACAATAAGGCGCAAAATATGTATGCGTCGATGAATATGGAATACCCGGTTAAACCTGGCGTCGAGTTATCGAAACTTGTGGCATCTTGGGGTGAGTTTAAGGAAGACAGCCTACCATTGTCAGAGATCAGTAAATACCGTCCGTTAGCGCTTAAGCTAATCGATGAGGTAAAATTTGACCTTTAATGCAATTATCATTTTCACTGTCTAAATGGCAGAGTTTTGCGTGGCTGATAGGGCTTAGCCTATCAGTCCCGCTGATGTTTTTAATCTTTGAGTCGCTACAACCTGACTCTGAAGTCTTTGCTCACCTTTGGGACACCGTTCTGTGGGATTATGTCCGCAATACGATTTTGCTGATTGTGGGTGTATGTATCCTTTGCGCTTTAATCGCGCTACCACTTGGCTGGCTAACCGCGTATTGTGAATTTCCTGGACGGCGTTTTTTCGAATGGTCGTTGATGCTACCCCTTGCGATGCCAACCTATTTGATTGCTTACGTGTATACCGATTTGCTGGATTATGCTGGGCCTGTACAAATAGCGCTGCGAAAGTGGTTTGGTTGGCAATCTCCAGACGATTATTGGTTCTTTGATATTCGCACTTTGTCAGGTGCTATCGTGATGATTGCACTGGTGCTTTATCCTTATTTGTTTTTGATTTTTAGAACGGCGCTAAGAGAGCAGTCGTTTAAGCTGGTGCAAGCCAGCCAATTGATGGGCAAGTCGCCTTCACAGAGCTTCTTTAAGGTAAGTTTACCTTTGTCGCGAGGCGCGATTGTGGCGGGGCTGGCACTGATCGCCATGGAAAGCATGGCAGATTTTGCAACCGTACATTACTTCGCTGTGAGCACACTAACCACCGCCGTTTACGATACTTGGTTGGGTTATTATTCACTTACTGCTGCGGCTAAAATTTCAGGCATTATGCTACTGTTTTTATTTTTAGCCCTGACACTGGAGCGAGTGAGCCGCCCAACTCAGGTAGTGCACGAGCGTCAATCGAGCGTTAACAGTACCACGCTTTATCATCTTAAAGGCGCGCAGGCTTGGCTCGCTAGCGCTTTTTGTTGGCTTATTCTAATTGCTGCTTTTATCGTGCCTACATGGGTGCTTGCAGATTACGCCATCGACTATTTTGAACAAGCTTGGAATGACGACTTTTTCTTGTATGCGTGGCAAAGTTTAAAAATAGCGTTTTGGGTGAGTGTGGTATTAATTATCATGAGCATGCTGGTGGTGTTTAACCAGCGAGTTAGTAGTGGTAAACGCGTCACGCTACCGGGCAAGCTTGCAAGTACCGGATATGCGCTACCGGGCACTGTGCTGGCAATTGCAGTACTTATTCCACTCACTTTATTAGACGACAAGCTAAATACTTGGCTTGAAGGTACTTCATTTGAGCCTGGCTTGCTGTTTAGCGGGACGATTTTTGCACTGGTTTTCGCTTACGTTGTACGATTTTATGCGATTGCGCAAGGCGCGGTCGAATCGAGTTATCAGCGGATCAGCCCAAGTCTAGATATGGCAAGTTTTTCGTTGGGTCGCAATCGTTTCAAAACCATGTTATCAATACATCTGCCATTGCTGCGTCGCGGTATTTTAACCGCAGCACTGTTGGTTTTTATTGAGTGTATGAAAGAACTTCCAGCGGCATTGTTATTACGACCCTTTAATTATGAAACACTGGCAACACACGTTTTCCAATATGTGAGTGATGAGCAGCTGGAGCTGGCTTCTGTCTCTGCGTTATTTATTGTGTTGGTTGGTTTAATTCCGCTTTATGTTGTAAACCGTTCTATGGAGCAGCGAAGTTAATGCATAGTTTAGTGCTTGAAAATCTCTCTTATCGCTATGACGGTGAAGCCGTTGTGGATAGCCTAAATCTGACTGTAGAACAAAACGAGATTGTTTGTTTGCTTGGTGCCAGTGGCTGCGGTAAAACTACCACGCTGAAGGCGATAGCGGGCTTGATTGAACCATTTCAAGGCTCGGTGAGTATTTTAGGCAAAGCCATGAATGGTAACGGCACTTTCGTACCTCCACAAAAACGCAATATAGGCATGATGTTTCAAGACTATGCGTTATTCCCACACCTCACTGTGGCGCAAAATGTCGCGTTTGGTTTAACCTCAAAAAGCAAGCGTGAACGTCAAGACCGAGTGGCTGAAATGCTCCATTTGGTGCAGTTGCAAGACTATAGCGACCGCTTTCCACACGAGCTTTCAGGTGGCCAGCAACAACGCGTCGCAATTGCGCGAGCACTGGCGTACAAGCCAAATCTGTTGCTGCTTGATGAGCCGTTTTCAAATATAGATGCCCAAGTGCGGTTTCAGTTAATTAACGATATTCGCCGTATAATCAAAGATCAGCAAGTTTCCGCGATTTTTGTTAGTCACTCGAAAGAAGAAGCCTTTGCTTTTGCCGATCGGTTGGCAATTATGGATAAAGGGAAAATCGCACAAGTGGGCGAGCCGAAAACGTTGTTCCAACGACCGAAGAGCAAAATGGTTGCCGAGTTTTTGGGTCAGGGAATTTATATTCCTGCACAGCGAGTGAATGGCGCTTCGGTAGAAACCCAATTTGGTGCCGTAAAGTCTCTCGTTGAGCTCGGTAATATCGACGCGAAGGGCGAAATGTATGTGAGGCCACAGCACATTACGTTAGAAAACGCCGAGCTTGGCAGCGTTAAAATACTCAATCAGCGCTTTATGGGAACAGAGTACATTTACCGAGTTGCATTAGAGGGACAAGAGCTTGAAATACCGCATCCGGCTCATGAACCACTCGACTTAAATCAACCAATCTCTTTAAAAATTAAGGCACATGCTGTAAATTTCTTTTCTTAATAGCAAATGAATAAAAGCAGGGAGTAGAGCATGGCGCTTGCCCAATCAGGTGTGTGTGCTGAAGCCAATTTGCACGGCTTACACTTGTTCTTCAATGTGCTTGAAGGGCAAGACGAGGCGCTAAGAGCGGCGCTCGCCAATTGTGGACGCTTGCAAGAGGAGTTGGAAGACAGATTCTCTGAATCTATGCTGTCGAGCTTTGTCGCGATTGGTGCGCAATACTGGCCGCACATTTATCCTGAGTTTATTCCTAAAGAATTAAAAAGCTTTCCACATATTGTTGAAGCTGAGCACACCGTGCATACCCAGCCTTTTGACTTGCTTTATGTGATCCGCTCCGACCGAGAAGACGTTAATCATATCTTTGCTCAAAGTGTGCTGCATATGCTAAATGGCCTAGTCGAAATGGTGGCACATGTGCGCGCCTTCCGTTTCTTAGATGGTCGTGATTTTAATGGCTTTATTTATGGCGCAGACACACCTAGAGGGCGCAATAAGCGAGAAGTTGCACTTGTGCACAACCCGAATGCAGCCGACCACCTTGGTAGTTATATTCACGTACAGCGGGTGAAGTTTGATTTACTGCGCTGGCAGGAGTTGCCGCTCGCTGAGCAAGAGCAATTGATGGGGCGTACACGTCTAGACAATGACCTAATTGAAGATTGCGAACCCTGTAATCATGCGATATTAACCGAATTGAAAGACGCAAATGGTAATGCGCTACTGCTTAATCAAAGCATGCCGTTTGGTGATGTATTTGAACAAGGAAGCTTGTCGCTAAGTTGCAGCGCCAAGGGCGATGCTTTTGAGCAGGTACTAAGAAGCCGATTGGGTGAAGGGGATGAATACGACCCCATATTAGATTATTCCAGTGCCGATATGGGTTCCGCGTTTTTTGCACCCTCACTAGAGTTTTTGGCGGTGATGGCAAAAATGCCGGAGTAAATTACTTTTTAACCTGAACTCGGGGTAAGAAGTTAGTTAAGCTACTAAAATACCTAAGTTCAAAAGCGTATTATCACTCTAGCCAGAAGTTATTTCTTAATACAAGGCAAATTTGTGCGTCAATAGCTGGCCTATTGCAAGCAAATTTAACGTAGTAGTAAGGGATAACAGCTGCTAGAGAACAAGTTGTTATCCCGAGTTCAAGTTTTTTAACTTTACATCTCCAAAGCCCATCCATGGGCTTTGACTTGTTTCGCAAGCGTTTTTTTGCCGTTACAACATATACGGGTTTTTCGCTGGTGAACCGTTACTAACTACAGGTCTTGATTGAATCTCCTCAAGCTTTTGTAAAATGTCTTTTAGTTGTTGCTGCTGGACTTGCTCAGCGCTTGAGTTTGCTAGGGTATTTGTCAACAATGTCGTGACGGCTTCAAGTGCTTTAGCACTGCTGTCATCAACATGATTGTCGACTTGGATCTGCGGTTGTGCCGCCGCCTCTAAGCGCTCAGACAGGTTTTCAAAAAGTGTATTTTGCTGCTGACCTTGTTGACCCAATGCTTGTTGTATTTGGGCTTGGGTGCTAAGCAAGTCATTGAGTTTGCTAAGGTTAGCGAGTAGCTGCTCGTTGTTCGCAGTGTGTTTGATAGCGTTTTGTAGTCCAGCAATTTCCTCTGCGACTTGTTGCTGTGAACCTATCAATTGCTTTAGCGGTGTAGCGTAAGGTTGCTGCGTTAAGGCCTCACGTAGCTCAGTTAACTGCGTGGCAAACTCTTGCTCGTTAAGCACCTGAGCTAATTGTTGCAACAGCGCACTGTAATCAAAGCTAAGCTGCTCTTTATCGAGTTTAGCGGCGATTTGCGAAAGGGATTTATTGACAAAGCTCAGCTGTTCAACGGCTAGCTGCGCAGGGCTTCCTTCGTCACTATTGCGGTGCAGACGGGCATATTCGGCTTTGATTTCATGCCAGCGTGTTGCTTCTTCATCCGTCAAGGTACCGCGTAATTCAGCCAGTTTAAGTAAGTTTTCTTCGCTGCCTTTGCTAAGCGTTTGTGCTTCACCGCGATAGTGATCTTGAATTAGGTTTTCAAGTTCACTGTCATTCATGGCAGCAACCACCTTTTCAGCCATCTTATTCATGTTACGGTAACTGCCTTGTAGCTTAAACGGTGGCTCGGTTCGATAGTTATCATCTTGCGCTGCAGAGGCAATATATTGGGTATTTACTTTGAGCACGGTGTTGCGAATGGTGAGCAGCTTTTTCAGTACGCTGACAATTTCATTCACTTGCGCTTGAGAGTAATTAAATTCCAATTCATTGATGGAGATGTCTTCTCCGTCGGCAATGCGTACTAGCTTGTACAAGTCTTCCATACCACGATTGGCAAGTGGCGCAAGCACTGCATTGGAAGTGAGCGTATTTTCAATAAAGCTCATGGCAAATTCTTGCTCGCAGCCACTAAGGGTGTCACCGAGATTATAAATATCGGCGCGGTTGGCAAGCATATCTGGGATCTTAAAAGATTCACCGGATTCGGTGTATGGGTTTCCTGCCATCACAACGGCAAACTTTTTGCCTCTCAGATCATAGGTTTTACTACGGCCATTCCACACCCCGTCTATGCGTCTTGAACCGTCGCACAAAGAGATGAACTTTTGTAAAAACTCGGGGTTGGTATGCTGAATATCGTCAAGGTACAGCATCACATTATTTCCCATCTCAAAGCTTTGGTTGATCTTTTCAATTTCTTTTGCGGCGGTCGCATTGATAGCTTGAGCAGGATCCAAAGAGACTTGGTCGTGACCTATGGATGGACAATTGACCTTAACAAAGGTGAGTCCTAAGCGGTTAGCCACATACTCTATTAACGTGGTTTTACCATAGCCCGGAGGGGAGATAAGCAGCAACATGCCCATTAAGTCGGTGCGCTTATTGTTTCCTGCAGCCCCTATTTGTTTTGCTAAGTTATCGCCAATAATAGGGAAGTAGACTTTGTCAATCAGCTGATTACGTACAAATGAGCTTAGCGGTCTGGGTTTAAACTCATCCAATTGCAAACGCTGCTTTTGTGCCTCAAGCACTTGTGCTTTTAACTGTTGGTACTGTTTGTAGGCCGGAACATGAACCGTGAGATACTCGTTACTACGGGCAAAAAAATCTGCGTAATCTAGGTGTAGCACTTGGTTCTCGATACGTGGATGTTGGCCCATTAAGCCTGAAATGTCGGTTTTTATTTCGGCTTCTTTGACTTGGTAGGTGATATCTAACTGGGTGGAAAGCAAAATGCAGTTAGCGGCCTCAAGCAAGGTCTCAGCACTTTCATTTTGCTTACTGCCATAGGCGCGCAGCCAGCTGCTTAACAGGCGGCATTTGTCCTCAAGTTTGGTCAAATGCGTTAATGAGTCCTCAAGTTGTTGCCAAACGCCTTTGGCCTTTGCCATCGAGATAAACTGCTCGCTGATGTGTTTTGCAGGTGAAGCCAAGTCAAATTGTCTCGGCTTAACTTGCTTGGCAAGGGCTTTAATTAAGTAAGTTGCGCTTAACTCGCCTGAAAAGCGGTGTAGCTCGGTTAAATAGCTCGATAAGTTTTGCTGACAAAATGCTGTGATCTTTTCACTTAATTCTTTGCTTAGCTGTTGGCTAAAGCTATGGTCATCTAACTTCGTTGCCATCAGCTCTGCTTGTATAGCCTGAAACGCCAATTCAGCTAGCTCAGCCTTGCTTTGATGAGTATAAAATAGCTGTGCCGCAATTCGACAGCTGGCAGGGTAGACGAGTAACTCAAGCTGTCGTTTTTGTTTTAGTAAATTAGCTAAGATCAGGCTGGCATCTTGATCATGAATACCTTTCTCATAGCCTTCTTGATATCGGGGTTCTGCAAATTTTTGTACGATAGGCAGTAAACTTCCCTCATCAACTGCAAGTTCTAGATCCGCTTGACTAAAGTCGTTGCCATCTTGCTCCGCAGCCGCTAATACTTGAGCTGCAAGGTACTCGCCTCGATACAAGTGACGGTTTTCTGAGATCAGGTTTTGCTCCCAGTACGTGCTTGCATCATTGAGCTGTTGATTGATCTTATCGTCAGGAATAGTATCAAAATACTCAGTGCCAGTGAGGTGTAACATCAGCTGTTCACCACGAGGCAGCAAAGTTAAATCAAGGATTTGTTTATTGAAACTAAACGCATGTTTGCCGACTTTAACGGTATTGCCACCATCAATATAAATATCTTGCTTGTCTCGCAAAGCGCGGATCGCTTGATCTTTGCAGGCCTTGAGTTTGGCTTGAATATCATCCGCCTTCACTTCATCGCTTAGGCGCTTTAGCTCTTGCGTTAAATCGCGAAGCTTGCCAATCATAGGGTCGGAGGCAAAGTAGCTATTGATGTCATCTAAGGTTTTAAAACTTTGCGAGCGTCGTGTCACCCCCTGTAAAATACGCTCGGCAGCGTTTGCTAGACTCAGCGCGCGGCGCTGTCTTTCGTCAATGAGCTGCTGTTTGTGCGCCTCAAAGCTTTCATAAACGTCATCACGTTTAGACAAGATCTCCGTTAAAAACTCATCATACTGACTAAATTGAGACTCGAGCTCTTCTAATTGGATAAGTAAGCGAGATAGCTGGTCGTCACATTGCTCTGGGGTTTTGGCAGCGCTTAGACCGCTGGTAATACTTTGGCTGAAAAGCTTAAAACGAGCCGCGAATTCGGCTTTTGCTTCAACACTGCCCACGCTCTTTTTCTGAATTTCTAACGCTGCTTTGGCGCGGTTTACTTGACCATAAATGGCGCTGACATCTTCCAAAATTTTAGTGCGAATGCGGCTATCGTCAATGTCGAGATCAAGCATGGTATGGTTGAGCAGATCAAGTTCAGCGCTCAAGGTTTCCAAGGTCGCCAAAAAGCCGTTAAGCTCGGTGACACTCTCTGTTTGTGCTCTGGCTTGCTCTAAGGAGTCTAGCTGCTCGTAGTAGGGCGCCAAAGCACTATCTTGCTGCAAAAACTCCGCGGTTTTATGGCTTAAGCTCAGGGTTTGCTCATCAATCTGCTGCTGCATGGCAGATAGCGCGTCAAGATTGATATACTTCACTTCTTCAAGGCTGATCACTTTGCCTTTTAAGCGTTTGAGAGATTCTAAGCTCTGGACAAACTGCTCCGCTGTTTTAAAGCTATCTGGTCTCACCTCGCGAAGCACATCTTGCATGGCTTGCTCTATTTCGGTTTCTGCGCGCCGAGCGTCGGCCTCAATTTGGCTTACCTTTTCAAATTCGTCTAGTACCTGCTCCGAGGTTTCAAAAATTTCATGTAGTTTTGCTGTGATATCTGCAAAGTCCGCTTCAGCAAGCCAATGATAGCGGTCTAAAATACTGCGGGTGAGGGCAATTAAATCTTCATAATGAAAGACTGTGGGGCTTTGTTCGTTAATGGCTTGGAACACACTGTATAAATCAGAAATCGCGCGTACTAAATCCGGGTTGCCGATCCGGCCAAATAAGCCGGTTGCGCGAGGGGCTTGTGCGGCAAACTCGCTGCCACAAAATGGGCTTTGCCAGATTTGAATAGGATGTACGCGCTCAGGCTCTGGCTCTGCTTTAAAGGTTAGCGCTAAGCCATCGTCATAAATACCATAGCCATGACAATAAATGGGATTTTGCAGGTTTTTTTCAATAATATTGTAAGAGAAAAGTGCGTAACGACCCTCGTTTGGTTCGTAGAAGATATACAGTACATCTTCACCATTGGGTGATTTGATCTGGCGATGGAAAATTAAATCGTCCAGTTGGTCGTCAAAATAGCGTGTTTGCCCAGATTGTAAATAATAGCCACCAGGAAAAATAATCCCTTGGTTCTCAGGTAATTGAACACAGGCACCACCCAGCGCATCTTGGCGTAATACCTGCTGGGTGCGGCAATTATAAATAAAATAACGCCACTGTTTTTCACGGTAGGGAAGTAACTTTAACAACACCATTTCGCCAACTTCGGCAAAACGCAAATCGCAATCTGCGAGTGATTGACTGGCGTCATCAACGGCTTCTTGATAAATACCTTCACCGCTTTGGGTATTGTTTTCTATTTTTACGGTGAGTTTGCCACTCGATACTTCAATAAACACTTTGTCGTTCACATTAATATGTGGGTGACGGCCTTCGACGTGATCGGCGCGATCGGTTTTTTGCCATTCAAAGTCAAAGTTTTCCACTTCGCCTAGGTCGCGCTCTCCTCGATTATCAATATAATCTAAGGTTTCGTCTTTGGCGATTTGCCAGCGAAACACGCGGACATCAGAGAGCTTTTCGCCAATCTGAAATAGCGCAAAGAGCTTGTTTGATTTAACAAATAGGTGTTGTAGACGGGTGTCTTTGTAATACGTGTATAGTTCGTCAAAGTCGCGTAAGAAACGTTGGTCAGTGAGGAATTTAGTTTCTTGCGGGTAAGGTTCTATTTCGTAATGGTCTTCTTGCAGGTGTAGCTTTTGTACGGTGAATACATCGCTGACTTGGGTATTTTGTTTAAGCCCCATAAACACATTATAAGCAAAGATAAGCTTGTCGCCGATCAGTACAATGTCGCGCGGTACGCAGTTATGCTCAGTACGAACTCTTGCTCGACCTTTCACTTTAAGCTCGGTGCTGCCAAATGTGTCAACACGCTGTTGGTTGAGTTTATCTATCTGACTTTTCAGTTCACCGCCAAAGTTACTAAGCCGGCGTTTAATAAGTTGATAAGAGTCTTGTTCGAGCGTTCGCTCTGGCGCTTGTTGCGTTGCTTCCGTCATTCTTTGCTTTCCTATGTGCGCTGTCGCAAATGGGGGAGAGGAGTCAAGCAGATTGACTCCTCAGGGTTAATTACTCTAGTGGTTCGCTTTGTTTACTGCCATTTAACGAGCCGCCAAGTAACCTGAGTAGCTGCTGTTTGTCCGCATCTGAGCTATTGCTTAGCTGTTGGAAGAACTTACTCATGTTGATGTTTTTTAGCGTTTCCGACGACGCATTGGCACCAGCCAATACCCCTTTTAGGTCGTCCATCAAATTACGTTCACCGTTTAGGTGATCTTTAAATACGGTTTGTACCGTCTTACTTTCGCCTACTAAGCCGTCAATTGACTTGCCTACTGTGATGGCATTCATAAACTGGTTAAAGAACTGGCCGTCGCCGCCCATAAAGTTGATATCAGCACCGCTCAATGCTTTACCTAATACTTCAGCCTGACTTGCAGAAACTTGTTTGTTCGCCTCGATACTCGCAAGCGTCAGCTCTTTCTGTTGGTTTAACTGTAGCGTGAAGCTTTCGTATTCACGGGCGTCTTTATCCATCTTATTAAGTGCTTCCAGCTTCTCTGTAAGACCTTTGGCTTCTGCTGACATCTTACGTTCAAGGTTGATAGCTTCTGCTTCTCCTTGTTTTTCAATTGCCTCAGCCATTGCTGATTGAACCTCAGCTTCTGCCAAACCAATTTCACGTTTGCCTTGCGCTTCGGCTTCACTTTGCTTCTTGGT
The DNA here is from genome assembly GCF_016695175.1 of Pseudoalteromonas sp. GCY. Taxonomy (NCBI): domain Bacteria; kingdom Pseudomonadati; phylum Pseudomonadota; class Gammaproteobacteria; order Alteromonadales; family Pseudoalteromonadaceae; genus Pseudoalteromonas; species Pseudoalteromonas sp. GCY. The sequence goes on along the minus strand of NZ_CP068023.1, from coordinate 3,193,270 downwards.
TGCCTCTGCCATTGCTGCTTGTACTTCGGCTTCGGCGCGGCCAATATCACGTTTACCTTGTGCTTCGGCTTCTAGTTTTTGCTGTAGCACTTTGGCGTCTGTTTCACCCTGTATCGCACTTGCAGCGGCTTTAGCCTTAATGATATCGGCTTCTGCAAGACCAGGCGCTGCCGCTTCAACCTGAGCAGCTTCGGCAAGAATTTTCTTCGACTCAGCGGTTTGGTTCGCAATACGCAGCTCCGCCGCAGCCATTTTTTCCATTTCACGGGCTTTAAATTCGGCAGCTTGCTCTTTAGCTTTAGCCGCTTCAATATCTTTAACCAACGCTTCTTCGGCCTCTGCTTGAGCAAGAATAATTTTCGCTTGCTTCTCACGCTCGGCTTCAGCAATACATTGCACGTCTTTGATGCGCTCTTGTTCCTCGGCAACGGTTTTCTCAACGGCAACCCGTTCACGCTGAACATCGGCAATCTCTTTACGTTCAACTTCTAGCGCTTTGGCCTTTTGAATACGTAGTATTTCGGTTTCACGCTCACGTTCGATAATTTCAATCTGGCGAGAACGCGTGACTTTTTCTTCTTCTATGCCGAGTAAGCGAAGGCGATTTTGCTCTGCAACATCGATTTCGCGTTGTTTGTTGTGTTCTGCAATTGCAATTGCTTCGTCCGCTTTGAGGCGTGCTTCTTCGGCCTTTAAGCGCTCTTCATGCTTAACACGTTCAGCTTCAGCGGCTTCGCGAGCGCGCACCGACTCGATTTCACGGCGTTGTCTCGCGCTGGCATCTTCACGTTGGCGCTCGACTTCTGCGGCTTTTTCAAAGGCAGCTTGGTTTTGGTTGTCGATTTGCGCTTTTTCATCACATTTAAGCTGGTTAGTTTCTACGTTTTGGCGTGAGGTTTTTTCGGTAATACGGCGAATACCTTCAGCGTCAAGAATGTTATTTGGATCTAACTTGTCGATCGAGGTTTGTTCAAGATAATCAATTGCTACATCTTCTAACGTATAGCCAGATAAATCTTGTCCAATCACTTCTTTAATAGAATCTCGGAACTCATTACGATGTGTAAATAGCTCCTCAAAATTCATGCGCTTACCAACGGTTTTCAAGGCTTCGGAGAATTTTGCCTCAAATAATGCTTGTAAGGTTTCTGGTGCAGATGCGCGGGCACAGCCAACTTGTTTCGCAACGCGTAGGATATCTTCTTTGTTTTCGTTTACGCGAATGTAAAAAGTAATGGCGATGTCAGCACGGATATTATCTTTACAGATCAGGCCGCTGTTTTCACGACGCTCTAGTACCATGCGGTTAGTTGAAATATCCATGACTTCCATTTTATGGATCACAGGTAGCACAATGCCGCCCGTTGTCGTGACATCCGGCTCGTTTTTCATCTTGTTGATGATCAATGCCTGACCTTGTTCAACCTTGCGGTAGAACTTTCCAATCAGAAGTAGAATGGCAAAAATAATGACGATGGATATGCCCACGATTGCGAGCACCGGTCCGAGGTTGTTTAGAAATTCCATGTTTTTTCCTGCGTTGCGCTATGTTGTTTGAGTTGGTATTAGCTATGCCAACTCGTTCCTAAATTCCGTTATTTTCCGTACTATTACCAAGGTTTAGCCACAATCGTGTAGCTATGTGTAAGGGTGTCATGTTCGATAAGTAAGGCACAGTCTCCTAGTGTGAAAGTGTTATCTTCATCCGAGCGCACTTCGATGAGTTGCTCCGTTCCTTGAATATATACTCTGGCTTGACCGAAAGTGTTGCTAACTTTTGATGTTGCAATAACGCATTCGAGCCCAACCAGCGCTTGCTTAGAAGTGGTTTCTTGGCTTTCGAAAAAGCGTCGTAATGGCCTTACAATTACAGCGGTTAGTGGTAATGCAACAATGAGGCTGGCAAGCATAAATACCGTGCCCATCAGGTAGTAAAAAATGCCATTGCCCAATAGATAAGCAAAAAACTGTTGCACATAAATACTGATAATCCAACCCAGCGCGATGATTAAACTCAGTGAAATACTCACTGGGACGCCACCAAAAGCGACCTCCCAAAAAGAACCAGAGCTTGCGCCTTCGGCTTCAATATCAATATCGCCTTCTAAGATATCGATATCAGTAAAACCGAGTAAAGCAATTAACCAGAACAACAACACTATGAGTAATAGTGTTGAAAAAATAACAGTGGGAAACGTAAATGCAGTATTTAAAAATTCCATTGCTGTTCCTTAGTTCCTTGTATTTCCTTTTAAGCGGTTAAGTAAGTGAATTGTCCACTCAGCGCCATAAGGTGTCTTTGTGTTTATCAAGCGGTGAGTTCCGCATCATAGAATGTGAGATGATTGAGTGAAGCGAATAGCGTTCGTGTCCGGTAAGACGGAGACACTGTAGGAAACAAATCCGAGAAGCTAGTCAATCAGCTTAAAAACCATCCATGCGTAGTGAGAAAGCCTCACATGTGTTTCTAAAGTTGCCACAATTAGACATATTATGTCAAACGTTTTTTTGCTGTAAAGATAAGCAATTTATTCTGTTTATCGTGATAGTGGAAAGCGTGCTTGTTGGGGGAAAGTATCAAGGTAAGTGCTAAGTAAGTGCTAACTTGTGAGTTAGCACTAATAAAATAATAGACTAAACGTTATCGAACAGGGTTTTTACTTTATCTAAAGTAACGTCGATTTCAGATACTTTGGCAGGCGCAATAAAAATCGTGTCATCGCCAGCAATGGTACCTAATACGCCGTCTGCGGTGCCTAATGAGTCAAGTAGCCTCGCAATTAATTGTGCAGCACCAGGACTGGTTCGAATAATAATCATCATTTCGTTGTGCATAATATCAACGACTAACTGACGCAAAGGGCTTTTTGCTGTTGGAACGCTCATTTCAGCGGGTAAGCAGTAAACCATTTCTTGCTTAGCATTACGTGTACGCACAGCACCAAACTTGCTCAGCATGCGCGACACTTTGCTCTGACTGACGTTGTCAAACCCTTGTTGTTTTAGAGCATCAACAATTTCACCTTGAGAGCCAAAGTTTTCTTCTTTTAAAATGGCTTTAAATGCTTTGATCAGTGCTTCTTGTTTTTCTTGCGGCTGCATAGTCTGTCTTCTTTTACGGCTAATCTTTAAATTCTACACAAAACCGCCGAGATTCCCAAATTTGCGCGATCAAAATGGCAGTCGTAAAGCATAAGTGTACAAAGTGTCGCGATCTTTACACTTTTATTTAAGACATTAGTCAAAAAATCTCGAAAATAACCGTGATTAATTTGTGTTTAACAGCGCTTTTCATTATCTTTACTGCACACTCAATTTCACCTTCAAATTATGGAGAATCCAAATGAAAGTTGCTGTATTAGGTGCCGCTGGCGGTATCGGTCAAGCTCTATCTTTATTGCTTAAAAATGGTCTTCCAGCTGGCTCTGAGTTAGCGCTTTATGACGTTGCACCTGTTGTACCTGGTGTTGCAGTTGACTTATCTCACATCCCAACTGCGGTAAAAGTAGCGGGTTATGGTAAAGACGACCTAGACCCAGCTCTTGCTGGTGCTGACGTAGTGCTTATCCCTGCTGGTATGCCTCGTAAGCCTGGTATGGACCGCGCTGACCTATTCAACGTTAACGCAGGTATCATCAAGACACTTGCTGAAGGTATCGTTAGAAGCTGCCCTAAAGCACTTGTTGGTATCATCACAAACCCAGTAAATGGCACGGTACCAATCGTTGCCGAAGTGTTCAAAAAAGCAGGTACTTATGATCCAGCTCGCGTATTCGGTGTAACAACGCTTGACGTTATCCGCGCTGAAACCTTCATCGCAGAGCTTAAAGGCCTAGATGTTGCTGAAGTTAAGATCCCAGTAATTGGTGGTCACTCAGGTACTACAATTCTACCTCTGCTTTCTCAAGTTGAAGGTGTTGAGTTCACTGACGAAGAAGTTGCTGCACTAACGACTCGTATCCAAAACGCGGGTACTGAAGTGGTTGAAGCTAAAGCGGGTGGCGGTTCAGCTACACTTTCAATGGGTGCAGCAGCAGCACGTTTCTGCTTCTCACTAGTGAAAGGTCTACAAGGTGAAGAAGTACTTGAGTACGCATACGTTGAAGGTAACACAGGCGATGCAACATTCTTTGCACAGCCAGTTATCCTTGGTCAAAATGGTGTAGAGAAGTTACTTCCTTACGGTGAGCTAAGCGCGTTTGAGCAAAAAGCAAAAGACGACATGCTAGCGACACTTGAAAAAGACATCAAAGAAGGTGTTGATTTCATGGCGTAAGCCGGATTGATACAAAAAACCAGTCGCTTCACAGTGACTGGTTTTTTATGCCTGAGGTATAAGACCTCAAATGATTCTTCTTAGTGAAGAATACGTGCTCTGATAGTTCCTTCAACCGCACTTAACTCTTTCAACGCCACTTCAGAGTGGTCGCTATCGACGTCGATAACTACGTAACCAATAGATTCATCCGTTTGTAGGTATTGCGCCGCAATATTGATACCGTGCTGAGCGAACGCTTGGTTGATTTGCGTTAGTACGCCTGGGCGGTTTACGTGTACGTGTAATAAACGACTTCGGTTTGATAATTCAGGTAGAGAAACTTCCGGGAAGTTAACTGCTGTGACTGTTGAACCATTATCTGAATACTTCGCCAACTTGCCCGCGACTTCCACACCGATGTTTTCTTGTGCTTCTTGCGTAGAGCCACCAACGTGTGGGGTTAGCAGTACATTGTCAAACTCGCGTAGTGGTGAGACAAATTCTTCATGATTAGATTTTGGCTCAACGGGGAATACATCGATAGCAGCGCCGGAAAGTTTCTTAGCCGCTAATGCTTCAGCTAAGGCGTCGATATCAACAACCGTTCCGCGTGATGCGTTAATTAGAATTGCGCCTTGCTTCATCACTTCAATTTCAGCCATGCCGATAAGGTTTTTGGTCTGTGATGTCTCTGGCACATGCAAACTGACCACGTCCGCTCTTTGTAGCAATTGCGTAAGCGTGTGTAACTGCGTTGCGTTGCCGAGCGTGAGCTTATCTTCGATGTCATAAAACTCGACGTTCATACCGATATTCTCAGCCATAATGCCAAGCTGGGTGCCAATGTGACCATAACCAATAATACCCAGCGTTTTACCACGGGCTTCGTATGAACCGTCGGCAGATTTATCCCACTCACCGCGATGCGCCTTTGCGTTACGCTCAGGAACACGGCGCAGTAACAAGAGAATTTCACCTAGTACGAGTTCAGCCACAGAGCGGGTGTTAGAAAATGGCGCGTTGAATACGGCGATACCGCGTTTTTTAGCGGCATCCAAATCCACTTGGTTGGTGCCGATGCAGAAACAGCCAATAGCGACCAGCTTTTCAGCCTGTTCTAATACTGCTTCTGTAAGGTGAGTACGCGAGCGGATCCCGACAAAGTGAGCGTCCTTGAGCCGCTCGATCAGCTCAGGCTCCGGTAAGGATGTTTTAACGTAGTCTATGTTGCTATAACCGTTGCGCTTTAACGTCTCAACGGCGCTTTGATGTACGCCTTCTAACAACAAAATTCGAATTTTATCCTTTGATAACGAAACCTTGCTCATCTGTAATCTCACTAGTTGATTTTAGGCCCTTCTGGAGTGCCTGTTATTACAACGTCAGCGCCACGCGCGGCAAATAAGCCATTAGTCACGACGCCAACAATCTGGTTAATTTTTTCTTCAAGCGCTTTAGCTGCGCTAATTTTTAGGCCATGCACATCAAGAATGACATTGCCGTTATCAGTGATGACGCCTTGGCGGTATACCGGATCGCCACCTAGTTTTAGTAACTCTCTAGCCACGTAGCTACGCGCCATTGGGATCACTTCAACAGGTAGTGGAAATGCACCTAGAGTCTCAACATGCTTAGTATTATCAACAATACAAACAAATTTCTTGGCGACGGCTGCAACGATTTTCTCGCGCGTCAGTGCTGCGCCACCGCCTTTTATCATTTCGTTGGTGCTGTTGATTTCATCTGCACCATCAACATATACCGCAAGCTCTGACACATCGTTTAACTCGAAAACTTCAATACCAAGTGCTTTTAGCTTCTCTGTTGAAGCTTCAGAGCTTGATACTGCCCCTTTGATTTGATCCTTGATACTGCCAAGCGCATCAATAAAGTGGTTTACCGTTGAGCCTGTACCAACCCCAACAATGGTGTTTTCTTCTACATAGTTCAAAGCTGCCCATGCTGCGGCTTTTTTCATTTCATCTTGAGTCATAACGCTACACTTAGTTGTCATTGAAGTTGTATGGAGTATAACTCAATCAAAGTGTCAGCGTCATGGTCAAAAGCGCCTCAAAATGCGCTTAACTGTTTGCCTGCTCAATTATTTTTTGGCCAAGTGTATAGTTGGGTTGGAGTGAGGATAGTTGGGAGCGGTACATCCCAAGCTGCTGTTGGTAAGCTTGGAACTTGCTGGCAATCATGAGCAAGGCCAACAAGTGCTGGTTTAGCTCGCTGCTCAGCGTAGTGTAACGCTAATGTTCTATCGTAGTACCCACCGCCCATACCGAGGCGATTACCTTGCTCATCAAAAGCAACCAGAGGCATCAACAGTAAATCCAATGATGCAAGCGGTGCCACAGCTGAACAATCTAACTTAGGTTCCAAGATAGCATAGCGATTTGCCTTCATGGGTGAGTTTTTTTCATACTTCTGGAAGAGTAAATTTGCAGGATTGAAGGGGTGGATTACGGGTAAGAAAACCTGGTGTTTTTTGTCCCAAAGCGATTGAATTAAAAGGGATGTATCTAGTTCGCCATCGTTTTGAATATAGACCCCTACATTGGCATTTTCTGGGAGGTTTATTTGTTGAAAAAAATTAATGTTGAGATGTGCCGCGGCTGTCTTCTGTTGCTCTGCTGATAGCGAGTTTCTTGCATTTCTAATCGTTTTTCTCAAATTAGCACGAGTAACTTGAGATTTATTTATGTTGTTATTAGTTTTATTCATTCTAACGCGAGCCACTCAGGGAAAAACAAACTTACACCAAGCAGAATAAATAAAATAATTAATACAGCGAGCAGATAATATAGCCAAGTCTTAGATTTAGCCGGAGGGCTAGGTTCAAAGTCCAGTTCATCAAATAGCTCCTTCGTCTCCCATTCTTCGTCTGTTGTATCTTCTATTTTAGTATGGGGAGTTGGTGCTACGCGTTGCTCGAGCTCCTCTAATCGCTCTTCGATACGTATTAGACTGCTTGTGATGTAATCCAGCGCTTCAAATACGCGCTCTTGATCTGCGTTGGTCGGAGTAGCGGCTGTTTGGCTTTGCAGCTTGGCATTGATCCCCGCGCTTGCAAGTAATTTTACCTGTTTTAGCGCTTTGGCTTTATCCGCAGGAGCAAACAAGTTTTTGCCAGCGTAAAATTGCTGGATCTTTGAAGGTGAGGTTTTCAACCTGTCTGCAATTGCGATAGCGGCGCTTTGTTGATCCTTACCGTCGGCCATGCCAACGAAGACGACTTTAAACTGCTCGTTCATGGTGCGTGCCTAAGTTGTAGAGAGATAGTATTGAGTATATCTAGATTATAGGTAACTGTAGAAGGATAAAAGGAAATTTTTACAATCTGGTGAGCATTAAGATAAGTGACCGCTTGCGCGGCCACAATGGGTTGGGAATTTAGTAAAGCGCTGACTGATCCGCTTTGGGGGTTGTTTTTAAGATAAACTCGCGGAGATCTTCGTTCGACTTTTGTAAATCTTCATGACGCAGGTACATCATGTGCCCGGAGCGGTAACCTTTAAAGCTTAAGCGATCACGCATTTTTCCGCTCGGATCGAGCTGCCACATATTGTACTTGGCATCAAAGTAATTCGTTGCGCCATCGTAGTACCCAGATTGGATCATCACGTTTAGGTAAGGGTTTTGTGCCATTGCTAATCGTAATTGCTCACCGACATTATTATCGCTGTTATCCCAAGGGTGAACTGAACCAAACATATTATATTTTACATCGGTTTTATAGTTGAGCTCCGTTGCGAAGTAATGATTAATCGCAGGCGTAAATGAGTGCAACCAAGAGGTCAGTTCAGGCCAATAATCAGGGCGAGAACCAGCGTCTCTTTTATCAATACCAAGATAGCGTGAGTCTAATCGACCTAGCGTATAGCCACGGTCACGCAACAGTTCTTTCCAAAATGCCGCAGTAGGAATATCTAGGTTGTTTTGAGCCACAAAGCCCTCGCTTAAGCCACTATATTTAGCAACGGCCTGTGTCACACTTTGCTTTTCTTGGGCGCCGATAAATGCGCCTTTGGCGAGTGCGGGAAGATACTGATCAACCGTATATTGTTCAACCTCTGCAAGTACTTCGAGTAAATCTTTATTTTGCAATTCAGAAGACAGCGCTTTGTGGTACCAAGCGGCGGCAGCGTAATACGGTAAACGGTTTGCCACTTCAACCGGACCTTCTCGTTTAATGCCGATTTCCGTAGGAGATACCAACACCACGCCATTGAGATAAAGCCACTGATTGTTTTGCATCGCGTGCGCAAGACCTGACACTCGAGTCGTGCCGTAGCTCTCACCAATCAGGTACTTAGGGGAAAGCATACGCTCATTGCGATGAATAAATGTATTGAGCCATTCGGCTAAGTACTTCACGTCCGCGTTGACGCCAAAAAACATCTTTGTTTGTTCGGCTTTACTAGGATATTTACCTTCAGCATTTTTGAGTACGCGAGAATAACCTGTGTTTACTGGGTTTACATAAACAATATCGGCAACATCTAGCACTGAATATGGGTTATCTTTCAAGCCGTAAGGTTGCAGTGGATATCCTTCGTCATCAATTTTTAATACTCTTGGGCCAGTATAGGCAATGTGCATCCACACGGAAGCAGAGCCTGGACCGCCGTTAAATGAGATCAGCAGCGGACGTTTGCTCATATCTTTGATTTTTGTGCGCTTGTAGTAGGTGTAATGCAACGTTGCAACTGCGTCGCCGTTTTCATTCCACACCGGCTGTGTGCCTGTTGTCGCGGTGTAGTTAATACGTTCACCTTTTATTTCGGCTCTATGCTCAGTTGTTATTTTATGATCTATCTCAATTGCGCGGTTGTGCTCTTCAGCTATGCTTGGCGCTGAGAGTAGGGCACAACTCACGAGCAATAGTGGTAGTAATTTTTTCATTGCTTCCTCGGTATTACAGTAGGTATGTCTGCATTAAAGAAGTATTTCATCTGAAATTCAAAGCCATTGAGACAAACTCAACAAAAAAAACGGCAGGTTTGAAAGTAGGCTGTTGTAACCTCGTTTATCGAAAAGTAACGAATTTGAGCCGATTTGGTTTTTTTTAGTGCAAGATTCGCGTATATTTAGTACTTTATTATGTAGTAATAAAGTATTTAGCCCCGTTAAATTCTTGTTTCACTGCGCTTCTCGTTGTACTTAAGAGATCTCAATCCATGCAAAGAATTTTAATTGTTGAAGACAGTAAAGTCGTACAACAGGTATTGCGACACCTTGCTGCTCAGCATCTAGATGTCGAAATCGATTTTGCTTGGTCCCTCAAGGAAAGTAAGGACTTCTTAGCACAGCACCAATATACATTGGCGCTGGTAGATTTAACGCTGCCCGATGCGATGGACGCAGAGGTCGTGCAGCTCACGCTCAGCCACAAAATTCCTACCGTGGTGCTGACCTCAAAAATAGATGAATATAGTCGCCAGCAAATGCTTGAAATGGGCGTGGTGGATTATGTGATTAAAGATAACCGTGATTCATACCTATACGCGGTCAAGTTAGCATCTAGACTGTTGAGAAACCAAGGTTGCAAGGCGCTGATCGCCGATGATTCTGTGATCAGTCGAGCGGTAATGAAGCAAATGCTTGAAAAGCAATTATTTACAGTGCTTGAGGCGCAAGATGGCGAACAGGCACTGGAGATGTTGCTATCTGACCATGAAATTAAGCTACTGCTGACAGACTTTGCGATGCCGACGATGGATGGCTTTGAGTTGGTGAAATCCGTTCGTAATAGTCGCGGACGAGATGAGTTGGCGATTATTGGTCTGTCTGGCGCGGGAAGTCATGGTTTGTCAGCAAAGTTTATCAAATATGGCGCCAATGACTTTTTGGCAAAACCTTTTATGAGTGAAGAGTTTCATTGCCGCATCATGCAGACGATGGAGCAGCTCAATTTGATTGCAGAAATCAAAGAATATGCCCATCGAGACTATTTAACAGGACTTTATAATCGCCGTTATTTCTGTCAGCAAGCAGAGCGTTTAATCAAGAACAAACCGAGTCAGCATATATTGGCATTGTTAGACCTCGATCATTTTAAATCTATTAATGATCAATATGGTCATGAAAGCGGTGATGATGTACTTAAACAAGTTGCTGATTTACTGCGTAGTGCATTTGGTCACTACATTGTGGCACGTATTGGTGGGGAAGAGTTTGCTTTGCTTATTCCAAGCTCAGATATGAAGATGGCAAAGCACATGCTAGAAGACTTTAGAGAGCGCCTTGCGCAGCAAGCATTCAAAATTCCTGAGGGTAAGCATTATTGCACCATCAGTATTGGCCTCGCGGCTTGCCAATCAAAGAGTCTAAGCGAAGTAATGCGCAAGGCTGATAAAGCGCTCTACAAAGCGAAGGACAAACAACGCAATTGCGTTATCGCGCATTAGCTTTTCGTTATTTGGGTGTTTATGCACCAACTCAGTTCAGACTTAATATCAATGCACCTAGATGGTGCATTTTTTATGCGTAAAATTCCATCTTCAACTTTAATTCATTGTTAATTAAGGAATAAAAAATTTGGCACAAAGGTTGGATTACTGCATACAACAGGATCAATTGTCCTAAGGGGACTCAGCATGAAAATGATAAGTGCAATAATAAAGCCATTTAAACTTGATGAGGTACGTGAAGCGTTAGCCGATCTGGGGATTGAAGGCATGACGGTTGTTGACGTCAAAGGATTCGGACGTCAGCGCGGACATACCGAACTATATCGCGGTGCAGAATATCAAGTCGATTTCATTCCAAAAATAAAAATAGAAATTGCGACGTTAAGCGAAAACGCCGAGCGCGTTGTGGAAACGGTTACAAAGGCTGCGTTCACTGGAAAAATTGGTGACGGAAAAATCTTTGTTTACGACTTAGACCAAGTTGTTCGGATCCGTACCGGCGAACTTGATGAAGAAGCCATTTAAGGGGAGCCAAGCAATGGAAAATACAATAATAGAACTAAAATTTTCATTAAACACTTTTTACTTTCTGATCTCTGGCGTCTTAGTTATGTGGATGGCTGCTGGATTCGCTATGCTTGAAGCGGGATTAGTACGCTCAAAAAATACCACTGAAATCCTTACCAAGAACGTCGCACTGTACGCTATTGCTTGTACTATGTATCTGCTTATTGGTTACAACATCATGTATGTCGATAATGCCGAAGGTGGGGTTTTACCAAGTCTTGGTGCGCTCATTGGCAGTGCTGCTAAGGATGCCGACCATGCACTGCAATCCGACTTTTTCTTCCAAGTTGTATTTGTTGCAACGGCTATGTCAATTGTCTCGGGCGCTGTTGCTGAGCGTATGAAATTATGGGCGTTTTTAGCATTTTGTGTGGTGTTAACTGGTTTTATCTACCCGTTAGAAGGCTATTGGACGTGGGGCGGTGGTTTCTTATCTGAGCTTGGCTTTGTTGACTTTGCCGGCTCTGCCATTGTGCATGGTGCCGGTGCTGCTGCGGCACTAGCGGGTGTCTTGTTACTTGGTGCGCGCAAAGGCAAATATGGTAAAAATGGTGAGATCTATCCAATTCCTGGTTCCAACATGCCACTGGCTACACTAGGCACCTTTATTTTGTGGATGGGGTGGTTTGGCTTTAACGGTGGCTCTCAACTGTTCCTTGCCGACAAAGAAAATGCCATCGCGGTTAGTCAAATCATGCTAAATACCAATGCGGCGGCGGCTGCAGGTGCGGTTGCTGCACTGTTGGTGTGTAAATTAATGTGGGGCAAGGCGGATTTAACTATGGTGCTTAATGGTGCACTAGCAGGTCTGGTGACCATTACCGCTGAGCCTGCCTCTCCAACACCTGTATTAGCGCTTATCCTCGGTGCCATAGGTGGTGCATTGGTGGTGTTTAGCATCGTTGCGCTAGATAAAGCAAAAATTGATGATCCTGTCGGTGCTATCTCTGTTCACGGTATATGCGGTGCGCTGGGTGTGATGATGGTACCATTTTCAAACTCAGACGCTACTTTCCAAGGTCAGGCTGTGGGACTTATCACTATTTTAGGTTTTGTTTTCATTGCTTCTTATATTGTCTGGAGTGTATTGAAAGCGAGCATGGGGATCCGCGTTGGCGAAGAAGAAGAGCTAAGCGGTATGGATCAACATGATTGTGGCGTAGATGCCTATCCCGAGTTCGTGACAGTTCGCGGACAGTAATACCAATTTGGCTCTCGGTCAATATTGTAAAGTTCTCGTTGTCTAAACAAAGTGAGTCCAGTAGGGCTCACTTTTCTTTATAAATATTATTCTACTTTCAGCAGTTGTTAATTTAGGTTACCCTACCATCTTGCGATTCATTTTTTAGTTTTACTTGGGTCATGACGGATAAAAAGAAACGAACACCTACCAACAAATCAAACGTCAAAGCGAACACTTCGCGTAAAAACAATACCCAGCAAAACGGTTCTAAGATGCAAAGAGTTAAAAGCCGTGTCCTGAGCACGTTGTGGTCTTTCTTTTGGAAGGGGACTATTGCGGCGATATTCCTTGTTGCAATCTATATCATCTACTTAGACGCGAAAATAAGCCGGCAGTTTGAGGGCAATAAGTGGGAACTTCCCGTTCAAGTTTATGCCAGATCGATGCAGTTTTTTCCTGATCAGTTCCTTAATGAGGATGAAGTGCTGTGGGAGCTGAAGCGGCTTAACTATTCTCGTGTAAATCGTATCAGCCGTACCGGTCAATATACCGTTCAAGGTCGCACAATCACCATTCATCGCCGCGCGTTCGAATTCTACGATGGCCCAGAAGTGGCGCGTATTTTTACGCTTAATTTTGCTGGTAAGAAGCTTGCCAATATTGTCGATAATCAAGGTCGGCGCTTAGCTGGGGCTCGCCTAGAACCAGTGCAAATTGCTCGGATCGGCAATGAATCGCGTCAAGACAGAGAGTTTGTTCCGTTCGATAAATTCCCTAATATTTTAAAAGAAACACTGCTGGTGGTAGAAGATAGAGACTTTTACCAACATCATGGGGTTTCTGCGCTGTCTATTTTGCGTGCATTGTATGCCAACATCAAAGCTGGGCGAACAGTGCAAGGTGGCAGTACGCTCACGCAACAGCTCGCAAAGAACTTTTATCTCACCAGAGATCGCACCTTAGTCCGCAAGGTGAATGAAGCATTCATCGCATTGATTTTAGATTTCCGTTACAGCAAAGATGAAATCCTTGAAGCCTATTTAAACGAAGTGTTTTTGGGACAAGCCTATAATCAAGGCGTTCATGGTATGGGGCTTGCGGCCGATTTTTATTTTGGTAAGCCAGTGGACGAGCTTGAGTTTGACCAAGTCGCGATGTTAGTCGCGATGGTTAAAGGGCCGTCTTTTTATAACCCAAGGCGCTACCCTGAGCGGGTAATGGAAAGGCGTGATTTAGTCCTGAGGTTAATGGTGGAAAATGGCCTTATCACAACGCCTGAGTATCGCGCAGCGCTGGCAAGGCCGATTGATGTACAGCCTTTAAAAGCGAGCCGTATGCAGTCTTATCCTGGATATTTGGAGTTGGTGAATCGCGAGTTAAAGAAACTCGTGCCTGATGATGACATTGTCGACTCTGGGATTCGGATTTTCACCTATCTCGATTTACAAAAACAAACGGCGATGGAAGATGCCGTTAAAAAGGGCTTACCTTACTTAGAGCGCCGCTTTAAAACGGAAGATCTAGAAACCGCGATGCTGTCAGTTAATGTTGAAAAAGCGGGGGTATCGGCGTTAGTTGCTGGTCGTCAGTTGAAGTTTTCAGGTTTTAATCGGGTATTAGACACCGAGCGTAATATAGGTTCACTGGTCAAGCCCGCTATTTATTTGAGTGCTTTGTCGAATCCAAACTACCATTTGGGCATGCTGCTTGATGACAGTCCCCTTGAAGTGACAGACGGTTCAGGTAAGGTTTGGTCTCCAGAGAACTTTGATCATAAATTCAGAGGCCAAGTGCCAATGTTTGAAGCGTTCAGCAATAGCATCAATATTCCAGCAGTAAACCTTGGTTTGGATGTGGGGGTTAACCGAGTCGCACAAACTTTGAATGACCTTGGTGTCTCTAAGTCGATTCCACTTTATCCTTCTTTATTATTGGGCGCGTTAGAGCTATCCAGTTTTGATATTGCAGAGGCGTACACCACACTTGCTGCAGATGGTAAGCAGAGCGAGTTGACCAGCGTCATGGCTATCACCGATTCACTGGGTAAGCTGGTATACGAACATCCAGTACAAAAAAGCCAAACGCTAGACAGCGATGCGGTATACATGACGAAATACGGTATGAAGCGTGTAACTAAAAAAGGCACGGCAAAACGCCTCAATCTTCACTTCCCCTCAATTCAACTTGCAGGGAAAACGGGGACGAGTAATGATTTAAGAGACAGCTGGTTTGCAGGTTTTGACCAAAATACGGTCACTGTTGCTTGGATTGGTCGCGATGATAACAAGCCAACGGGATTAACGGGCAGCCAAGGTGCGCTTGAGCTCTATATTCGCTATCTTAAACCACTAAATCCACAAGCGATTGTTGATGAGCGTCCAAAGTCCATTCGCTGGGCGTTTGTCAATCCGAAAACGGGTAAGCAGTCGCCTCCGAGTTGTGGTCCTGTATTGCAGCTACCTATTAGAGAGAGCATGTTCGAACCAAGACCTAGGTGTTGAGCAAACTATTGGCTGCTAGAGTTTGTTAACTCTAGGGCCTGTCTAGCACAGCCTCTAAGCTTTAAATTTATCGATTTCTTTATTTAAAGTTTGTGAGAGCTTGCCAAGTTTTTGTGCATCGCTCTGGGTCGCTCTTGCGGAACCCAGAGTATGCTGTGCTAAGTTACTGATCTCAGATGATTCATTCAATGCGTGTTCGGTCGCTTGGGTTTGTTGTTGCACTAACTGACTGATCAGTTTCCCTTGTTCATCTATGTCTCGCATGCTTTGCTCTGCGTGCTGAAGCACTTCATTGGTTTCATTCGCGGCGATAACACTTTGCGCCATATTGTCTTCACTGCTGCGCATTTTGTCTTGCGTGTCTCTGATGCAGCTTGTAAAGATTGAATAATATTGTGTATTTCTTCCGTTTGTTGCTGCGTTCTCTGCGCAAGCGTTCTAACTTCATCCGCTACCACCGCAAATCCTCGGCCTTGTTCACCTGCACGAGCAGCCTCAATTGCGGCATTGAGCGCGAGTAAATTGGTTTGCTCGGCAATCTCTCTAATCGCGGAGCTCACCTGACTAATGTTTTGCGTGTCTTCCGCGAGCTTGTCTAAGGCTGCACGACTTTGTTGAAACTCAGCTTGTAGTTCGGTCATTTGCTGTGCAAGGGCTGTGGTATTGATGCTACTTTGCTTTACTTGTTTGGCTGCTACGGAGGCCAGCTCTGTGGCGCTAAATGCGGCATCCTCAACCGAGCGAGCGGACTGCGCCATATTCTCGAGTGAATGGTGGATAGACTGGATTTTATTCTCCTGCTGGGCGACGTCCTTCTCAGTATCTTGGCTTATCTTATTGAGTGTTCTTGTTGCTTGCTGTAGCTCGTCATTACTTAATCGAACGTTACCAAGTAAAGAAATAAAGGCATGTAGTACCGCATTAAATTGTTCAATAATTTGGCTAAGCTCATCGGAGCCGGTTGTCTGTGCTTTGATGCTTAAATCCCCTCGAGAAGCGCTCTGCGCGACATGTGAGAAAGTCGTGATGGTGCCCATGACCGAAGAGTAAAAGCCAACCATAAGATAAATAGCGATGATCAGTGCGAGTAGTGAAGCCAAGGCAACGGTGTTTCTGATCCACCGTTGCTGGTTTTGTTTTTCAGCGACAAGCGCGGCAAGCGTGGGTGTTGCAACATTAACAAACTGCTTGATAGCATCACTTGCACTTTGGTAGTAACGGTTAAATTGCGCTTGTGAGAGCGCCAGTTCATCAGGGTCTAACAAGCCTGTTTTCACCGCTTGCTGATAATCTGAGAGGCTAGACTCAAGCTCAGCTAAGGGCTGACTAAGCTGCTTTTTGAGTTGCTGGTTATCATTGATAGCAATGTTAAGTTTGCCTGAAAATTGTGTCGTGACGCCAGGTAATCCTTTGTTTAAATTGGACAGTGCAATAAAACTATCTGGAGTAAAACTGCCTCTACTGATGATATCGCGTGCCTGCGCTTCAATTTGATTGATTTGCGATATAAGTCTTGGTGCAGATTCAACAAGCGTGCGATTCAGGTAACTGCGTGCAAGATCATCATCGACGGCAAGTTGAGAGGCAATTGAGAGCTGCTCAAGGGCGCTTGCGCCTGCGGCGCTCACTTTGGGTAGCTTAGCGCGTTGTAATAAATTTGAATTATCAGCGGCTTTACCCGCTAAAATATTTTCCAACATACTGGGGTAAAGCGCGAGTCCTTGCCTTTGCATCTCACTGACAGAGATAGAATGGTTAAGTACACTGTTTAGAAAAAACAAGCTGAGGCTTAGCGGTAGTAATAAAATGCCAAATACAACGGCCATTTTTGTTTTGTATCGCAACCGCGCCATCAAACGGGTTACAGGATTAATTAGCGTATTAAATCCAGCCATCACTTCCTCTGTATGATCGTTTTAACTTAGCACAGCGTTATTAATTAAGTACGCCTTGGTTAAATAACATGAGTCTAGGTTAAATAGACCGAAGCTTTTGAAAAGCTTATTCAAAGCGTAGCTGAAAAAACAAAAAAAGCCCTGAGCGGGCTTTTTAAATACAAACTAATGTGGGTTGCAATCAGTGATTACAACTTGGCAAATGCACGCTTTGCAGCATTGATAGTGTTAGCGATTTCTTCGTCAGAATGCATTGTGCTCACGAAACCCGCCTCGAATGCAGATGGGGCTAAATAAACGCCTTCATCTAGCATCAGGTGGAAGAACTTTTTGAAGCGCTCTAGGTCGCATTCAGTTGCTTGTTGATAGCTGGTTACTTTCTTAGCGTCAGTAAAGAAGAAGCCAAACATACCACCTGCGTAGTTAGTCGTAAGTGCGATACCTGCTTCATCAGCAGCAGCTTGAAATCCCTCACACAGGGCTTTACTCTTAGCTTCAAGCTCTGCGTGTAGCCCTTCTTTTGAAAGCAGCTCTAGCGCTTTTAAACCGGCAGCCATAGCAATTGGGTTACCAGACAACGTACCTGCTTGATAAACGGGACCAACAGGGGCGATGTAATCCATGATTTCTTTTTTACCACCAAACGCACCCACTGGCATACCACCACCAATCACTTTACCTAAACAGGTCAAGTCTGGGGTGATGTTGTAGTACTGTTGAGCGCCACCAAGTGCAACACGAAAGCCTGTCATGACTTCATCAAAGATAAGCACACTTTGATTGTCAGTACATACTTCGCGTAGGCCTTCTAAAAAGCCTTCTACCGGTGGAATACAGTTCATGTTTCCAGCAACTGGCTCGATGATCACACAGGCGATTTGATCTTTGTACTGGTCAAAAATCGCTTTTACTTCATCAAGGTTATTAAATGAAACCGTTAACGTATGCTTAGCAAAATCGGCAGGAATACCTGGTGAGTTAGGCACGCCCATGGTAAGTGCACCGGAGCCTGCTTTAACAAGCAAAGAGTCAGCGTGACCGTGGTAACAGCCTTCAAACTTTAAGATCTTATCGCGTCCTGTGTAACCACGAGCAAGGCGAATAGCGCTCATGGTCGCTTCTGTACCAGAGCTTACCATGCGCACTTTTTCAATAGATGGTACTAGCGCTTTTACTTTTTCCGCCATTAGGATTTCAGTTTCCGTCGGCGCGCCGTACGATAGGCCATTTTCAACCGCTTCGAGTACTGCTTGTTTAATCTCAGGATGGTTATGACCTAAGATCATCGGGCCCCAAGAACCCACATAATCAATGTACTGTTTACCATCGGCATCAAAAGTGTGAACGCCTTCGGCTTTGGTGATAAATAGTGGCGTACCACCTACACCATTAAAAGCGCGAACAGGAGAGTTGACGCCTCCAGGGATTGAGTCTTGGGCGCGTTTGAATAAGTCTTGACTGATTGTCATTGTCGATCCTTTTTAGCTTTCACGTTTGCGGCTAAACCAAGGTACTTCTACCTCGTGTTTTTCCACTTGGTTTTCAACACCTAGCGTTAGGGCAAAAAGTGCCATACGGATCAATACACCATTTTGAACTTGGCGGAAGATAGCTAGGTTGTCATTGTTATTTAGGTCGTTGTCTAGCTCGTTTGCATCGCTACGGCTGTCGCGTGGTAATGGGTGCATTAATACTGAGCTAGGTTTACAGTGAGCGTCATAAATCGCTTGGCTGATCCTAAAACCACCACGGTATTTGTTTGCTTCTTCTTGAGAAGGGAAACGCTCTTCTTGAATACGAGTCTGGTAAACGATATCGGCAGCTAAATTGCCTTCCATCTTAGACACGACTTCAATACGGTGACCGGCATTGTCTACGACATCTAAAATAGACTGAGGCATTTGTAAGCCATCTGGTGCAACCATTGTAAAGCGGATATCTTTGTAGTGGCTAAGTAACTTTGATAAAGAATGCACGGTGCGTCCGTATTTTAAATCACCGACTAGGGCGATGTGCATGCCGTCAATACCAGTGCCAAAGCGGCTAAGCTCTCGGTCAATCGTCAGTAAGTCCAACAGTGCTTGAGTCGGGTGCTCATTAGGGCCATCGCCACCGTTGATGACAGGAACGTCGGAACCGGTTGCAAACTCGGCTACTGAGCCTGCGTCTGGGTGGCGCATTGCCACGGCGTCAGCATAAGCAGAAATCACGCGGGCGGTATCATACAAAGATTCGCCTTTTGCCAGTGCTGAGCTTTGCATACCTGTGGTTTCACGGACTAGGCCGCCCAGGAGGTTAAATGCGGTGCCGAAACTTACGCGTGTTCTCGTACTTGGTTCAAAGAATAGATTTGCCAAAATCGCCCCATTGAGTACTTGGGTACGTTTTTGCTTTTTAGCATAGGGTTCCATTTTTTTTGCAATGGAGAAGATGTGTTCAATTGAATCTCTGTCTAATTGGTTGACAGAAAGAATGTTTTCACCTTGGAAACTGAACATTTGGCGATTCCTAAAGACAAATTGACTACCGGGTTGCAGGTCGCTTACCCAACCAAATAACACGCAGATTGTGGGCGGTTACTTGGGCGCATATTATACCCAAGTCCCCCCAATAATGCACGGTTACAGTACAGGTTTTAAAACGGCAAGAAAGACAATGGCTAATAGGATTAGTACGGGAAATTCGTTGAAAAAACGATAGAACTTGTCGCTTTTACGATTGCGATCATGTTTGAAGTCGGCAAGCAATTTAAAGCAATAGCCATGATAAATATAAAGTAAAATCACCAAAGTCAGTTTGTAGTGTAGCCACATACTGTGTTTAAACCACTCACGTCCGTATTCTGCAATCGTTAAGACCCCAAACACCGCGGTGAGAATAGCAAATGGGGTTACAAAATAGAGTAGGCGACGCTCCATGATTTTGAGCATTGAGCTACAAGATTTCTCTTCAGTCATCGCGTGATACACAAAGAGACGTGGCAGATAAAAAATCCCTGCAAACCAGGCAATCATAAAAAAGATATGTAAGGCTTTATACGTTAGCAATAAGCTCATTATAAATTCCACTTTTTAGATTAGAGTAAACTGTTTCTGGTGGTGAGTATGTGACGAATTTGGTCCCATCGCAATAACCCAAGTATTTGTTTATCATCCTTTTGATTGTATATATATACCGCGCCTGAACGTTTATCTTTTAGCACATCAAAGGCGTCTGCTAAGGTCGCTTGCGTGCTTAGTCCTTGTAGCTCGATATAAGAGACCGATACGCTGCCCTCGGAGATTAAGTTTAAATCGTATTCGGCTAAGCGGTAGCCGCTTTGTTCGTCATAAACAATGAGTGGTGTTTGGCTATCAACCGCGGATAGGGTTTCTTTTATTTGCTCTTTGTCGTCGGAATAGAGCAGTTTAAAATTTTCATCCATCTCAGCCACTATCCCCACTTTCTGTAAGGCCTCTTTTGCGGGGGATACTTGATAAGGCAGTCCTTGAAAGTCCAGTTGTTGAATAAAAATGGAGCGGTTGCCAAACGCCTGTAAAGCCGTAACGTAAGCTGTGGTGATCACCAGCATAGCTGGAACGATTATTTTTGGATTGGAAGTCAGCTCCATTACCGCAGTAAGTGCTGCAAGCGGAGCGTGCAAAGTCGCCGCAAGTAAGCCTGCCATACCGAGTACACCATAAGTTCCCGCAACATCGACGCTGGGTTCAATAAACTGGGCAAAGAAAGACATTAAGGTGCCCATGATAACCCCAAGCCCAATGACTGGACCAATAATACCACCGGGAATACCAAGTCCAATCGCAAATAAAGTCGCCATCAGCTTGGCAATCAATATTGTGGTAAGTAGCTGTAAGTTATGTGGAGATTCAACGGCTTGGGTGATAGCACTCATACCTGAGCCCATTGCTCCCGGTACGGCGTAGCCAATTAATCCCGCAATTAAACCCGCTAATAAAAGACGAGGAAACATACTGATGGGCTTAAAAGTTTTGATGATCAGCATTAGATTTTGATTGAAGGCAAAAGCAACCGCTCCTAATGCTGCACCACAAATAATTAAATAAGGGTAATGCCAAAAACTCAACGGAGTGATATGAATGAGCGCCAGCTCGGAACTATTACCAAACACATATTGCGTGCTCATTGCACCGATCACTGAAGCCAACATCACGGGCACGAAAATGTGGATTTTATACTCCCTGAGCACGACTTCCATGACGAATATCACCGCCGCGAGCGGGGTGTTAAATGAGGCAGCAATACCTGCAGCTACACCGCAACCGGCTAAAGTTCGCGCGGCATTGAGTGGCAGATGTAAACGCTCTGATAGAATGCTTGCTGCTGTTGCCCCCATGTGCACAGATGGTCCTTCTCGACCAACAGAAAAGCCACAGATCAAAGCAACGGCACCACCAAAAAATTGGTTAGCAGAATTCCAAATTGGCATATGACCGTAGTGGTGTTTGATCCGATTGATCACATATGGAATGCCCAAACGGTAATGCTTAAACCCTGTTAAGGCGGCAAAGACAGCGATGAGTAGCGCAGCAAGCACAGGCAAAAATAGCCGATGTAGCTCAGAAAGCTCAGTAAAGTCATCAGATTTATCGAGAAATGTGCCTTGGGTTAATTCAATAGTAAGACGAAAAGCAATGATAAGTATCGCCGCAAGCAGGCCTGCAACGGCACCAAGTAGGCACAGTTGCGCTGAAGTTTTAGGTTTTGCAAGGCTTCGTCTTAATGTATCCAACGACATGAACGTCATTCCACAATAGTAAACCGTTTAAGAATATCAAATTTTTTACACTAAGTCCTTGTGCTAACGCAACTTAACTGAGGCAATAGTCTTATTTTCTCTGGTTAAGCATATAGATACCAATTTATATCAATATACATTCAATAGTAGGCTACGTGCAGAGTTAAAAATCTCTCAATGACAAAAAATAAATAGAAACGTTTTGACAGGTGAACGAGGAGTTCTTTCTTCCAAAAATGGATCATTTATCAAAGATAATTGGTACAAACGCTATACTTGATTAAAATACTCAGGTATTAGATAATTTGCAGATTACAGGATTAGGGGTCTAAATCTATGTCTGAACAATTACCAATTCAGTTTTCTGACGCTGCCGCAAGCCGCGTAAAGGAACTTATTGAAGAAGAAGAGAATGCCAATCTTAAGCTACGCGTGTATGTAACGGGTGGCGGTTGCTCAGGCTTTCAATATGGTTTCACTTTCGATGAAAAAGTAAATCCGGGTGATTTGGAAATCGTAAAAAACGGTGTCACTATGGTGGTCGATCCAATGAGTATTCAGTACTTAATCGACGGCATTGTGGACTATACCGAAGGGCTTGAAGGTGCACGTTTCTTTGTAAACAACCCCAATGCAACAACCACTTGTGGCTGTGGTGCAAGTTTCAGCGTCTAGACATTATTCGCGCTACGTTCCACTAAAGAGTCATGCTTTTGTCATGGCTCTTTTTGTTTCTGCCCACCACAACTCAATTTTCTTTATTTGTCACAAACTGCCCGTTAGATACATCATTAAGACAAAAAATCCTAAAACAAAAGATGAAAATACTAAGATGTAGATAAAGCCTTTCTTCCCTTGCTTAAGTGACACGCCGTTTGAACGAAGGAAGTAAATCCAGCCTAAGCACAATAGAATTGGCAGTAAAAACAGTAATCGAATCATCTAGTAATAGCCTCTTTTTTAACCACTTAGTAAATGTTAGCTGTAAGTTTTTATTTTTTAAAGAAAAATAATTTATTTCAAATACTGGTACATTTTTTAAAAAATTTGTTAAAGTGTTACTGGATATTACAGCCCTTAATGAATTAAGAAAAAGTAAAAAATTAATTAGGTGTTACTCGCGTTTTAGTCTATACCTAATTGGGTACATAGGGACAAATTAACATTTTGTCTACGTGTTACTGGTTTGGTATAACTTATCGCAGCTAGCTGGTAAGTTGTACCGCATTCGGGGTAAACTGTAAGCTTGAGCGAGTTCTAGAGGCAAATTGCTGAGTTCATACAGGCTTAACATTTTGCATTGTAGAGTTCCTCGATAAGCTACAACTGTAATATTTAGATAATAACTAAATGAGACGGGCATATTTCATTTAGATAATTTAGTCTTTCATCTAGTAGGAGATGTTTAATTATGATGGGTAAAACGGTTTCTTCTGAAGAAAACGGCAAACTAACGAAGTGGCTAAAATCAAAGCGCCACGAGAAAGGTCACACAATGCGTAGTCTTGCGCAGGTGTTAGGTACGCCTCATTCATTCATCGGTAAAATTGAAAACCAAGAGCGTCGATTGGATGTCATTGAGTTTTTACGTTACTGCGAAGCGTTAGAAGTTGATCCTTATGAAGGCTTACAGCTAATCAAAGAAGATCAATAAGCGTTTAGTTAGCGAGAACGTAAAAGGTGCAAGGACCTGCACCTCTAGCTTTTGTTATCATGATACGCCTTTTCAATAGCATAAAGCTTGTGCCGAATTAAATACAAAAACAATAATGACGGAAGCACCATAAGTGCAGTTAGCGCGAAGAAGAGTGCCCAATTACCTCCAAGCAAATCATCTATCACAAAACCACTATAGCCCGATAGTACGGTGCGGCCTAAACTGCCAAGTGATGCAAGTAAGGCATAGTGGGTTGCGCTAAACGCTCTATCACAGAGCATAGAAATAAATGCAACCATCGCTACTAGTGACCAAGCTTGGGTAAAGCCGTCCACCACAATTGCAAGCGCGTATAGGTGTTCTTTAGGGCCTGCAATCGCAATCCAAGAAAACATTAAATTTGATGCGGCCATAGCAACACCACTAATAAATAAGCCCTTTACGATACCGTATTTATGGTTAAAGATACTGCCAAGAAAAGCAAACACGATAGTGATCACACCGGTACCAAGCTTAGAATATTGCCCAATTTGGGTGTTTGTAAAACCGACTTCCTTATAAAATACGATGGACATTCGGGCTAAAAAGGCCTCTCCTATCTTAAATAGGAAAATAAAGGCGAGTAGGGCACATGCCGTTTTAACCCCATTCTTTTCAAAAAATCGCTTAAAGGGTTCAACCAGAGTCACAGCAAGCCAGGCATAGATCTTTTTAGAAGCATTTGATGAAGCGCTGTGGTTAAGTTTTCGCTCGTAACTCTTCTGTAGCTGTGCCTGTACTTGCTCGCGATGAGATTTTGGCTCTTTTGCCAACAAAGTGACAACTAATAAACACACTACGATGACGCTTAGCATCTGATAGATGATGGGCCAACTAAAGCCGGGTAAATCGGCCATAAAGAACGGAATTGCACCAAGTAAGGCATAGCCAGACCACCAACCTGAAGTCGCCATCGCTGCCGCTGCCGTTGCCTTTTCACTTTCGTCTTCTGGTAAAATGTCGATGCGATAAGCATCTATTGCAATATCTTGGGTAGCTGAAAATAACGCAATAATAAAGCACAATAATGCAGCATGCGAAAGATGGTCTTTAATTGAAATAGTGGCTAATGCAAAGGTGGCAACAATAATAATAAACTGGCAACTTGCTATCCAACTTCGTCTTTGCCCTAAGCGATTATACAGCAGGGGGATTTTTATTCGGTCAACGAGTGGGGACCATAAAAAGTTGATTGTATAGGCGCCATATACTAAGCCAAATAGGCCAATGGTGCTACGGCTTAACCCTTCATCTTTAAGCCAAGCTGACATCACCGAGCCAATCAATACCCAAGGAAAACCGCTACTTATTCCAAAAGCAAAGACAGTTAATAGACGTTTGTCTTTGTAATAACCAAGATATTGCGAAAAGCTAGATGATATCAACATAAAAGGGTATTACTCTGGCTGCTTTAATACATCGACTGAAAGAATAATGACGGGCTCTTTAGGTATAAAGGTATAGCCAAGCTTTTCATTGTAGCCGGTTTCCACCTTCATAATTGCATCCAGTGTTTCATAGCCTTCAGACACATTCCCGAACACGGCAAAACCCCAGCCTCTACCTGGGTTCAAGTGATCGTTGTCATCCATATTAAAGAAAAACTGTCTGGTACCTGAGTGTGGCTTGTTGTCTTGGTAGGCCATGGCAATGGTATACATATCATTTTTCAAACCATTACCGCTTTCATTGAAGATAGCTTCGCGCTCAAACATACCATCGTACTCTTTGTCGTAACCTCCACCTTGGATAACAAAGTCTTTTTCGTTGGCTTCATCACGCTCAACTCGATGAAAGACAGAGCCGTTATAATCTTTGTTGATAACGTAAGTTAAGAAGTTATTCACTGTGATAGGTGCTCTAGATCTGTCTAGTTCGACAATAATAGGTCCTTTACTAGTATTGATTTGAACTCGAGGGAATAGGTTATTCTTTTGTACGAATTTACCGTTCATTTCGGCAAATACATTCATACTTAATAATAGGATGGTTAAGCTTAGAATTATTTTTTTCATTAACTTCCTCTCACAAATTGAATAAATTCAGGATCTTGGACGATTCGAGTAACAACCTGTTGAGCTAGGTTGTTGAGCTGCTCTTCGATTTTGGCTTGGTCGTGTTTTAGTGGGCCATTTAAATTAGCACTACCTTTATATTGCTTCTCGAAACTGCGAGAGCCTTGCTTTATCAGTACGGTGACATCAGCTTCAGCATCACTTTGGTGAGTCGAGAAAGACTCATCAATAATGGCTTTAAAGCGATTGATATTCACAGTGATTTGCGCTGCAGCGGCCGGTGTTATTTGCGCGCCATGTGCAGTGAGTGCTTGCGTTAATACCTGATTGAAATTAACTGGTAAATTAGCATCAGGTACGTAAAGTGCGGGTTCTTGGTTTTTCACGCGAATGGTGTATTTTGTAGTCCGCAGATCGTTTACTTCTACCGCCACATTGGCGGCAAGCGCGTTTGACGAAGGTCCTTGATATTCCGGATGAAGAATGACACTGCGTGGTGAGCTTTCACAGCCCACGAGTATCAAGGTTAGCAGAATAATCAGCAATGAAAAACGCATGAAGTTAGCTCCTCTTTATTGCACTTAAAACAGTGAATTTTTTGTTGTTGCCTAGTGTCTTGCTGTTACCGAACAAACGCTTGAGTTTGTCGTCGTATTCCAAGTGGCGGTTACCAATAATTCTTAACTCTCCCCCTTGGCGAAGCGCAGCCTTAGCCTGTAAAAACATCTGCCAAGCGATGTGATCGGTGATTGCATTGGCCTGATGGAATGGCGGGTTACACAGTACTAGATCCGCACCGTAATTTTCAAAACCCGTAAGGCAGTCGTTTTGAACGAACTGACAATCAGCAACACGTTCGGGTAGATTATTCACGATATTTTGCTTCGCGCTATGCACCGCCATCGCCGACTCGTCGATAAAGGTGACGGTGGCATTTGGCATTTTTGCGAGCGTCATCAATCCAATGACACCATTACCACAGCCAAGATCAATGACCTTCAATGGCTTTTTCCCCATAGGAAGGTAATTGATAAAAAAACGTGCGCCTATATCAAGAGAGTCTCGTGAGAAGACATTTGCTTCATTCGACAAGATAAAATCGGTTTTTTCCAGCGGCCAAGACACAGGGAATTTACTATCAATGGCTTTGGCTGACGTCTTGCTGAATACCAAGCGCGATTTTTTTACTGCTAAGCTAGTCGTTGGCTCCGTCAAAAAGTGGCTAAAGCTTTTTAATGTTGAGGTGTGAATTTCTTTTGCTTTGCCAGCCGCAATTACGGGAATGTCTGTGGTCAGTTTACTTAACTGTGCAAGTTGCGCTTGCAATAGCCCTGAATTCTTGGGAATTTTTATTAATATCAGATCGATATCTTTTGGCAGCTCATCCATGCTAGTGAGTACATCAACCTTAGCGTCCGCAAGTTCGTTGGCCTCTAAATTATACTCATAGGCGAGGGTACTCACATAAGAGTCGGTTACTACCGTACAGTGCTTGTCAGCAAGTGCACAGCATAATGCGCCAAAACTATCGTTGAGAATGAGAATACGGTTTGCATCGCGGTGATGTTCAAAGACATAATCTAACAGGTATTCGTCGGCTGAATCCCAAGCTTGTAAGCTACGATTTTTTTGATCGAGTGGAAACCTGTGTAGCGTAAAAGGGTTTCCGGCTAGAATTGCATCAGTCGTCATGTGAATGTTCTATAAATAAAAGCAGCGGGTAGTTTAACATGAGAGCAGTAGACAAAGCACGGAACTTGCCGAGCGGTTTTAGCTATCAAGCACAGGCTATTAGCTACGATAAAAGTCTAGCGCTATATAATGTACTACTTAATAGCTTAGCGTGGCAGCAAAATACCATCACCTTATTTGGTAAGACCCATCAAACGCCTCGACTCGAACGCTTTATTGCCGACCCTGACGTGCATTACAGTTATTCAGGAAAGCGACTTGAAAATGCTCCTTGGCCTTCGGTATTGCTTGGGATCAGACAAACGCTAGAGCGCAGATTTAATATTCCTTTTAATGCGGTATTGGCCAATTTTTATCGTAATGGTCAAGACAGTATGGGCTGGCACAGTGATGATGAACCAGAGCTCGGTTTGACGCCCATAATTGCTTCACTGTCGCTTGGCGCGACCCGCAAATTTAAAATACGCCACAAAGTCAGCCACTGTGTAACCGACATTTTATTGGAAACGGGCAGCTTATTGGTAATGCAAGGTGACAGTCAGCGCGACTATCAACATGCTTTGCCAAAGCAGGCTAAGGTGACTCAGGGGCGTATTAATCTCACCTTTCGAAGTGTTGGAAATACGCGCTGAACGGCGTATAGTAGCGTCACGAATTGCTCTAGGAGACAAAGTATAATGTCAATGCAATCACAGATTTATGACAAAATAGCTGAAGCCGTTGCGTGCAAGCATCTGAACGTTATCAATGAAAGCCATATGCACAGCCGTGGCGAAGCGTCTCACTTTAAAGTCATTGTTGTAAGCGAACAGTTTATTGGCCAGAGGCTGCTGCAACGTCATCGAAAGATCAATGAAGTGCTAAAAGATGAGCTGCAAAACCATATTCACGCTTTGGCCATTCATGCCTATACACCAGAAGAGTTTTCGGACAAAGAAGGTCAGACGCCTGAGTCACCAAAATGCTTGGGTGGTTCTAAGTTCGATAGCTGATCAGATGTGTGTTTTACATATCTGCCAGTACACTACGCAGTAATTTTAATAAAGTGAGACCAATCTCACTTTTATTTTGTATCAAATCAATGGATAGGATCTCTTATGGTCATCAAACCAAAAATTCGCGGATTTATTTGTACTAATGCGCATCCGGTAGGCTGTGCTGCACACGTTCAAGAACAGATTGAATACGTAAAACAACAAGGCCAAATCGAAAATGGTCCTAAAAATGTATTAGTAATTGGTGCATCGACAGGTTATGGCTTGGCATCGCGTATCACGGCTGCATTTGGTGCCGGTGCGAAAACGCTAGGTATCTTCTTTGAAAAAGAAGGCTCAGAGAAGAAAACAGCGTCAGCGGGTTGGTATAATACGGCTGCATTCCAACAAGCTGCAGAAGAAGCAGGTTTGTGGTCTAAAAATATCAATGGCGATGCGTTTTCTGATGAGTTGAAGCAAAAAACCATCGACACCATCAAAGCTGAACTGGGTAAAGTAGATTTAGTGGTATATAGCCTTGCGTCTCCTCGTCGTAAAGATCCTAAATCTGATGAAGTTTATTCTTCAACACTTAAGCCAATCGGCTCAGCTATCACAACTAAAAACCTGAATACTTCAAAGCGCGTCATTGATGAGATGACAGTTGAAGCTGCTAACGAAGACGAAATTGCCAATACGGTTAAAGTGATGGGTGGTGAAGACTGGGAACTTTGGATTGATGCGCTTAAGCAAGCTGATGTACTGGCTGATGGTTTCAAAACAACGGCATACACTTATATTGGTAAAGAGTTGACTTGGCCAATATACGGTCACGCAACAATTGGTAAAGCAAAAGAGGACTTGGACCGTGCGACGCTGGCAATTCGCGAAACTACTGCTGATATTAATGGCGAAGCGTATGTGTCTTCACTGAATGCAGTAGTGACGCAGGCAAGCTCTGCTATTCCAATTATGCCTCTTTATATCTCTGCACTATTCAAAGTGATGAAAGGTGATGGAACTTATGAAGGAACTATCGAGCAAATTCATGGGTTGTTTACTGAAAATCTATATGGTCAATTGCCACGCTTTGATGATGGCGGTCACTTGTTCCAAAACTATAAGGAACTAGAAGACGGCGTTCAAGCTCGTGTGCAAACTATTTGGGATACTGTTGATACCGATACAATCGATGAACTGACGGATTATGTTGGTTATCACAACGAATTCTTGAAGCTATTCGGATTCGGGGTTGACGGCGTAGATTACGAAGCTGATGTAGATGCAACGGTAGAAATTAATCACCTCGTTTAATCTCACGGTTTTTGATTTTGCGGGCAAAGTGCTACTTGGTGCTTTGCCCGTTTTTGTTTGACCGTGAATTTTTACTTATTTTGCAGATTAGGGTAAGAAAAATTTTATCTATGCAACTTTGGTCTATACTCCTTCCAGTGATGGATTTTTCAACTAATCTAAATCCACGTTAAAGTCGTATTAATTTCATAATTCCACTCGCATACTCAGTACGATTAATGTTAAAATCAGAGAAATATGTGAGGACTTTTATCACGACGCTGCTTTTTTGTGCGCGTTGAGAGGTATTTTAAAGGGGCTTGTTTGGGAACCCTATCCGGACTCATAACTTTCTGCTCTTTATACCTAATACTTAGTACAAACGAGGTGGCGCTGTGGTGACTAAAGATATTTTCAGTTTCTTTCCGTTAATGTAATGCAAGTGCGTATGATCAACATAAAAAAAGGTCTGGACTTACCAATAGAGGGCGCACCTCAGCAAGTTATTCATGATGGTTCTGCTGTCAAACGAGTAGCTGTGCTAGGTGAAGAATTCATCGGTATGCGTCCTACCATGCATATTCGTGTGGATGACCAAGTCAAAAAAGGCCAAGTTCTTTTTGAAGATAAAAAGAACCCAGGCGTCAAGTTTACTGCGCCAGCTTCTGGTGTAGTTAAAGAAATTAACCGTGGTGCTAAGCGTGTACTTCAATCCGTTGTGATCGAAGTTCAAGGCGACGAGCAAATCACTTTCGAGAAGTTTTCAGCTGCTGATTTAAGCAACTTAGACTCTGAAAAAGTGAAGGAAGTGCTAATCGAGTCTGGTCAATGGCCAGCGCTTCGTGCACGTCCATTCAGCCGTGTCGCTGTGCCGAGTGCAACACCTAGCTCAATCTTTGTGACAGCAACAGATACTAATCCGTTAGCAGCAGATCCTGCTGTTATCATCGCAGAAAACGTGGAAGCGTTTGAAGCGGGTCTAGCGGTTGTATCTCGTTTGACTGAAGGCAAAGTATTTGTGTGTAAGAAAGCGGGTGCTAACGTACCTAGTTCTTCTATCTCACAAGTAGAAGTTCATGAGTTTGCAGGTTTGCACCCAGCAGGTAACGTGGGTACTCACATTCACTTCCTAGATTCTGTAGGTACAAACAAGCAAGTTTGGCACATTGGTTACCAAGATGTCATCGCGTTTGGTAAGTTGTTCCTGACAGGTGAAATCTACTCAGATAGAGTTATTGCTCTAGCAGGTCCTCGAGTTAAGAACCCTCGCTTAGTAAAAACTCATGTCGGTGCGTCGCTAACAGATTTAGTTGCAGGCGAGCTTGAAGACGGTGATAACCGAGTCATTTCTGGCTCTGTGTTAGCTGGTAAAACAGCAACTGGCCCTCACGCTTACCTTGGTCGTTACCATACTCAAGTATCAGTTTTACTTGAAGGTCGCGAGAAAGAGCTATTTGGCTGGATCGCTCCGGGTAGTGACAAATTCTCAGTAACACGTACATTCATTTCACACTTAGCACCTAGCCGTTTGTTCAAGATGACAACGTCTACTGGTGGTTCTAAGCGTGCGATGGTACCAATTGGTAACTATGAGCGTGTTATGCCACTCGATATTTTGCCAACGCTATTATTACGTGATCTTATTTCACGTGATCTAGATTCTGCGATTTCGTTGGGTGCACTAGAGCTAGATGAAGAAGATTTAGCACTATGTACTTACGTATGTCCGGGCAAATATGAGTACGGTTCAATCCTACGCGATTGCCTGACTACTATCGAGAAGGAAGGTTAAAAATGGCCTTAAAGAAATTTTTAGAAGACATTGAACCTCACTTTGAGCCTGGTGGTAAACACGAGAAGTGGTACGCGCTTTACGAAGCCGTAGCAACTATCTTCTATACTCCTGGTTATGTAAACAAAGGTGCAACGCACGTTCGCGATAACATCGACCTAAAACGTATTATGATTTTAGTGTGGATGGCGACGTTCCCTGCAATGTTCTTTGGTATGTTCAACATCGGTCACCAAGCTGCGCTTGCACTAGGTAACGGTTTTGAGCTTGCTAATACTTGGCAGGTAGCTATTTTCCAAGCGCTTGGCGGAGAATTAACCGCTGATGCAGGTTGGGGCGCCAAAACGTTCTACGGTGCGTGCTTCTTCTTGCCTATTTATGCAACTGTGTTTGCGGTTGGTGGCTTCTGGGAAGTGTTATTCGCGTCAGTTCGTAAGCACGAAGTAAACGAAGGTTTCTTTGTAACCTCGGTTCTATTTGCGCTTATCCTGCCTGCAACAATTCCGTTATGGCAAGCCGCTTTAGGTATTACGTTTGGTGTAGTTGTTGCGAAAGAGATCTTCGGTGGTACAGGTCGTAACTTCTTAAACCCAGCTCTTGCAGGCCGTGCGTTCTTATTCTTCGCATATCCAGCTGATATTTCTGGTGACACAGTGTGGACTGCTGTTGACTCATTCTCTGGTGCAACTTATCTAGGTCAAGCTAGCGCAGGCGCTTTAGATTACAGCAATATGGACCTTTGGTTTAATGCGTTTTATGGCTTTATCCAAGGTTCTGTTGGTGAAACGTCGACCTTAGCTATTTTATTGGGTGGTTTGTTCCTCATTTATGTTCGTATTGCATCATGGCGCATTGTACTGGGCACATTCATCGGTATGGTTGTGATGTCATTTGTTCTAAATGCAATCGGTTCTGAAACTAATGCTGCGTTTGCAATGCCTTGGCATTGGCACTTAGTACTTGGTGGTTTCGCATTTGGTATGTTCTTTATGGCAACAGACCCTGTATCTGCGTCTTTCACAGACAAAGGTAAGTGGTTATACGGTGCGTTAATCGGTGTAATGGTTGTGCTTATCCGTGTTGTTAACCCGGCATATCCAGAGGGCATGATGTTGGCAATCCTATTCGCTAACCTTTTTGCTCCACTATTCGACCACTTCGTAGTGCAGTCTAATGTGAAGAGGAGATTGGCACGTGTCAACTAAGAATGAATCAATGGGCAAAACGCTCGGCGTAGTTGTTGGCTTATGTTTAGTGTGTGCAATCGTAGTATCTTTTGCTTCGGTTCAGCTTCGCCCTATGCAGCAAGCAAACAAAAACGAAGATATTCAACGTAACATTTTAGCCGTTGCTGGCTACGATAAAGTTAAAAACGTGTCTGAAGTTTTTAACCAAAATATCGAATCACGTGTTGTTAGTCTTAAAACAGGTGAGTTTGTAGAAGACGTTAAAGCGGAATCTTTTGACTTTGAAGCGACTAAGTTTGATGCCAAACGTAGTTACAAACTTTCAAAAGCAGAAGACAAAGCGGGTATTCAACGTATCACGAATAACTCTCCAGTTTATTTCGCAAAAGATGACCAAGGTAAAGTGTCTACTATCATTCTACCAATTCAAGGTTACGGCCTTTGGGGTGTGATGTATGGCTTCCTTGCACTAGAAGCTGATGGTGAGACGATTAAGTCAATCAACTTTTATAAGCACAGCGAAACTCCAGGTCTTGGTGGTGAAATCCAAAATCCTAAGTGGACTGCACTTTGGGATGGTAAAGAGCTTCCTATCGACGTAGTTAAAGGTAGTGCTGGCGGTAACGAACACAAGGTAGACGGTCTATCTGGTGCAACACTTACTTCTAACGGTGTTGATCACACAGTTGATTTCTGGACAAGCGACAAAGCGTTTGGTCCATTCCTTGCGAAAGTACGTAAAGGAGCATTGAACTAATGGCTAATGCAAAAGAAATGAAGGAAGTCTTGTTTGGTCCTGTTTTTGCGAACAACCCGATTGCACTACAAGTGTTGGGTATCTGTTCTGCACTGGCGGTAACATCAAGTCTTAAAAATGCACTTATCATGTCAATCGCGTTGACATTGGTTACTGCGTTTTCAAGTTTATTTATCTCAATGATCCGTAATCACATTCCTTCAAGTGTGCGTATCATTGTCCAAATGACGATTATTGCATCTTTAGTAATCGTTGTAGACCAAGTGCTTCAAGCCGTTGTTTACTCAACAGCAAAAGAACTATCAACGTTCATCGGCCTTATAATTACTAACTGTATCGTAATGGGTCGTGCAGAAGCATATGCAATGAAGTCGCCACCAACAATGTCATTCCTTGACGGTATTGGTAACGGCTTAGGTTACTCTGTTGTACTTCTAACAGTTGGCTTTATCCGTGAACTATTCGGTGCAGGTACATTGTTTGGTGTTGAAATCCTTCCACTTATTTCTGAAGGTGGTTGGTATCAGCCTATGGGTCTACTAGTTATGCCATTCAGCTCGTTCTTTATTGTTGGTTCTTTCATTTGGGTACTTCGTACTTGGAAGAAAGAGCAAGTAGAAGCGAAGGCATAAGGGGAGAGAGATGGAACAGTATATTAGTTTATTCGTTAAAGCGGTTTTCATTGAAAACTTAGCTTTATCTTTCTTCTTAGGTATGTGTACTTTCTTGGCGGTATCTAAGAAAGTAACAACGTCGCTAGGTCTAGGTATTGCGGTAGTTGTAGTACTTGGTATCTCTGTACCAGTAAACAACTTGGTTTATCACGCAGTGCTAGCGCCTGGTGCATTAGAGTGGTTAGGTTTTGCAGAAGTAGATCTTAGCTTCCTACGCTTCTTGACGTTTATCGGTGTAATCGCAGCGCTAGTTCAAATTCTAGAAATGACATTGGACAAGTTCTTCCCTGCACTATACAACGCACTTGGTATCTTCCTACCGCTAATCACAGTTAACTGTGCGATTTTCGGTGCGGTATCATTCATGGTTGAGCGTAACTTAAACTTCGGTGAATCTGTAGTTTATGGTCTAGGTTCAGGTGTGGGCTGGGCACTTGCTATCGTATTGTTAGCAGGTATTCGTGAGAAGATGAAGTATGCAGACGTTCCTGATGGTTTACGTGGCTTAGGTATTACCTTTGTTACTGTAGGTCTAATGGGCTTTGGCTTCATGTCATTCTCTGGTATTTCACTGTAAGGTAGCGAGGAAACTATACGATGGAAACTATTGTATTAGGCGTAAGCATGTTCATCGCTATCGTTGTGATGCTAGTGCTTATCATCATTGCAGCGAAATCGAAGCTTGTAGCAAGCGGTGACGTTACAATTGATATTAACGGCGATCCTGAAAAAGCGATCAAGACTCCTGCTGGCGGTAAGCTATTAGGTGCACTTGCAAACGCGGGTATTTTCGTATCGTCTGCATGTGGTGGCGGTGGCTCATGTGGTCAGTGTCGCGTACATATTAAAGAGGGTGGTGGTGATATTCTACCAACCGAACTTGACCACATCTCTAAAGGTGAAGCACGTGAAGGCTGTCGTCTAGCGTGTCAGGTTAACGTTAAAAACGACATGGAAATCGAAGTTGAAGAATCAATCTTCGGTGTTAAGAAGTGGGAATGTACTGTTATCTCTAACGATAACA
This sequence comes from Pseudoalteromonas sp. GCY, assembly GCF_016695175.1. Classification (NCBI taxonomy): domain Bacteria; kingdom Pseudomonadati; phylum Pseudomonadota; class Gammaproteobacteria; order Alteromonadales; family Pseudoalteromonadaceae; genus Pseudoalteromonas; species Pseudoalteromonas sp. GCY. The sequence continues at coordinate 3,158,587 of NZ_CP068023.1, read as the reverse complement.
AAGCAACTTTCATCAAGGAACTAAAACTAGGCATCCCTGAAGGTGAAGTTGTACCTTTCCGTGCCGGTGGTTACATTCAGATTGAAGCACCAGCTCACCATGTTAAATATGCAGACTATGATATTCCTGAAGAATATCGTGCTGACTGGGAACGTTTTGGTTTCTTTAAGCTAGAGTCTAAAGTTGACGACGAAACGATCCGTGCTTACTCAATGGCTAACTACCCAGAAGAGTTTGGCATCATCATGCTAAACGTACGTATCGCAACTCCGCCGCCAAATAACCTAACATTACCTTGTGGTAAGATGTCATCGTACATCTGGTCACTTAAAGAAGGTGATAAGGTTACTATTTCTGGTCCATTCGGTGAATTCTTCGCGAAAGACACAGATGCAGAAATGGTATTTGTTGGTGGTGGTGCTGGTATGGCGCCAATGCGTTCACACATCTTCGATCAGCTTAAGCGTCTTAACTCTAAGCGTAAGATGTCTTTCTGGTACGGTGCACGTTCTAAGCGTGAAATGTTCTACGTGGAAGACTTTGACGGCCTAGCTGAAGAAAATGATAACTTCCAATGGCATGTTGCCCTTTCAGATCCTCAACCAGAGGATAACTGGGAAGGTTACACTGGCTTCATTCATAACGTACTTTTTGAAAACTACCTTAAAGACCATGAAGCGCCAGAAGATTGTGAGTTCTACATGTGTGGTCCTCCAATGATGAACGCGGCAGTTATTAACATGCTTAAAGACTTAGGTGTTGAAGACGAAAACATCCTACTTGATGACTTCGGTGGTTAATTAGGTTTCGGTCTAACAATGAACTTAAGTTAGAATATAAGCCCTCCAGCAAAATGCTTTGCTCGAGGGCTTTTTTATACCCGTTTGTACTAAACTCAGGGAATTCTGATGCAAGCAAGTTACGCTTTTTTATCTAGATTTTTTATCATTTCGCTTTTATTCGTTTTTTTAACAGGGTGCCAAGACGCAAAACCTGAAGCTAAGGAAATCGTGCTGTCTGGTAAAACTATGGGCACGACTTACAACATTAAAGTATTCCCAGGTGAAAAGCAGCTCTCACAAGCGCAGCTGCACGATGAGGTTGAGCAAGCATTAAAGGTTGTTAACCAATCTATGTCCACCTATATCCCAGACTCTGAGATTAACCAGTTTAACCATTTAGCAGCGAATACCGTCATGCCTATCAGTGAAGACTTTCGCTTGGTAGTTGCAGAATCTATCCGCCTTGGAAAGTCGACCAAAACGCTTGATGTTACGATGGGACCGCTTATCGATTTGTGGGGGTTTGGTCCTGACAAAAGACCAACAATGCGCCCATCACAGGCTGAGTTAGACGATATGCGCACTCGCATAGGTGTCGATAAGCTTATTTTAAATGACAGTGGCCTTATTAAAACAGTTGCGGGGCTTGAATTATCATTCTCTGCAACCGCTAAAGGTTATGGCATAGATAAGGTCGCAGAGGTGATCGAAGGCCATGATATTCATGACTATATGGTTGAAATCGGCGGCGAGCTACGCGTTTCTGGCAAGAAGCCGGATGGTGAGTGGCGTATTGCTATCGAGAAACCCGATGCGCCTGTTGGTCAACGCCAAATTCACCGGGTGATAGAGCCGGGCAAAAACGGTATTGCAACTTCAGGAGACTACCGTATTTTTTATGAAATGGACGGTGAAACCTTTACACACCTTATTGACCCAACAACGGGTCGCCCAGTTAAACATGAGCTGGTGTCGGTAACGGTACTACATCCATCTGCGATGACGGCTGATGGCCTAGCGACAGCATTGACTGTGATGGGCACGGAACGTGCAAAGGCGTATGCCACTGAGCATCAACTCCCCGTGTATTTGATGTATAAAAGTCCTGAAGGGATCAAGAGTTACGCGAGTGAAGCATTTCAGCCGTACTTGAATTAAGCTGCACAACACCCCATAATTTAATTGTGAGTGACGCCATGAAAGCGTATAATTTGCGCGTCGTCACTCAATTCAATGTAGCAATAAAAGGGGCTAGATAATGTCTTTATTCCTCCTTACTTTCGGTTTACTTATGCTTATCGCTGTTGCGATGGCTGTAGGCGTTATCGTACAAAAGAAATCCATGGCAAGTAGTTGTGGTGGTTTGGGCTCAATGGGCATTGACAAAATTTGTGATTGCGACGATCCATGCGACAAACGCAAAAAGCGGTTAGCAAAAGAAGAGATGTGGAAAGAAAACCAGATCCTGTAACCGTAGAATGATATTAATTGAAAACGCAAGCTTAGCTTGCGTTTTTGCTTTTTGGGTAACAAACCTCAGGTTAAGTAAAAATGCAGCGGCAGCTATATTTTGTTCGTCATGGTGAAACGACCCTATCAGGCCATTTACTTGGAGTGACAGATCCCGAACTCAGTACCATAGGCGCTCAACAATTGCTGCAATCGTTAACGAGTCTAAGTGGCCTGCGGCGTATTATTAGCTCTCCAAGGAAGCGCTGTCTGAATACAGCTAAAGCCTTTGCAAAGCAGTATCAACTCCCCGTTGAGGTGGAGCCAAATCTCGCCGAATTTGATTTTGGATTATGGGATGGACAAGCTTATGATACGCTTTGGCGAGAGACCCAATCTCCAAGTATTGGCGATTTTTGGCAAAACCCTTGGCTGCACACGCCTCCTGAGGGTGAGTCTATGTATGATTTTCATCAGCGGGTCGCCACGTGGTGGCACAGCATTTTGGCGTCGCCAAGCGAAGAGTGTATCGCCGTCGTAGCCCATGCAGGAGTAATAAAAGCGCTTGTAGCACTTATTCTTGACCTATCGCCCGAACTTACCGCATACCAATCGAAGATAGATATTCCCTATGCGGGTATAGTAAAAGTTGAGGTTTTTTACGACAGCAGCCAAACTGCTTGGCCAAAAGTTGTATTTTAGACGTCTAGACTTCATAATATTGCAAATTTCGTGATAGGCAGATATTGGGAATGAGGTGTGAGTCCTCGACTGTCCCCGCAACTGTAAGTGCTTGAGCCTTGTCTCTTGCATAAGTCAGATACCAAGGCCTATCCATATACTTAAGCGGGCAGACTTAAGTCAAAGTTGTCGCTTGTCTATAAGCTACTACTTTGCCGTGCCCAATCAGAGGTGCTATGGCAGTCACTCCACAGTTTCAAGTCGATAAACTTAGCGTGCAGCTTGGTGGTAAGGCCATCTTAAAGGCACTCAGCTTTGCTATTAATTCGGGTGAGTTTATTGGCTTACTCGGACCGAATGGAGCTGGAAAGTCGACTTTGCTGCGCACTTTATATCAATACACAGCGCCAAGTTCTGGGACGCTATTTTTCAACGGTAAGCCGCTAACCAGTTATGGACGTAAGGCCTACGCGAGAAATGTTGCTGTGGTGCTACAAGAGATCCCCGCTGAGTTCACTCTGCCATTATTTGATATGGTATTGATGGGGCTAACACCGAACAAATCACTGCTCGCGACAACGACGGCTGCTGAAAAACAGGCAATCTTACATGCCATTGAGCAGGTTGGGTTGAGCCATAAGTTGGAGCAATGTTTTAGCTCGTTGTCTGGTGGAGAGAAGCAAAGGGCAATGATCGCACGTGCCATGGTGCAAGCACCTCAAGTATTGATTATGGATGAGCCCACCAGCCATTTGGACATTAAGTATCAAATCCAAATTATGGAGCTGGCCAAACAACTTGGCGTTACTATCATTGCGTCTTTTCACGACTTAAATTTGGCTAGCGCCTTGTGCGACCGCTTATTAGTATTAAATAACGGTGAGCTTGTTGCAGATGGGTCGCCACTTGAAGTCATTAACGAAACCCTATTAAGCCAAGTTTTTGGAGTATGTGCAGAGGTTTCTACTGTCCGTCATCCGCCAAATAACGGTGAGATCCCGCATATACGCTTTCATTACGGGTATCAGTTATGATTGCCGCAAAGCGAATCGCGTTGATCTCGATACTGCTATTGGCCTTGTGCTGTTTTAGCATGCTGATGGCTCTTAAGATAGGTGCGATTGATTTATCTTGGCATACGGTTATACAAGCGATTATTAATTTCGATCCCAACGTACTTCAACAACGGGTGGTAGTTGAGCTTCGTCTGCCACGGACGTTACTGGCGATGAGCGCAGGAGCAGGACTGGCGATAGCGGGTCTTATTTTGCAAACCGTGACGCGTAACCCTCTAGCTGATCCTTATTTATTTGGTATTTCTTCAGGTGCTTCATTCGGTGTGGTGGTACTTATCGCGCTGTTTGGTGCACAGTCCAGTTTAATGATGTCTGGCGCTGCATTTGTCGGAAGTTTGCTGTCTATCTTGCTGCTTTTATTTGTGGCAAAACGCAATGCACTGCAGCAGGTGGAAACTATGCTCTTGGCGGGTGTCGCACTTTCTTTCCTGTTCAGTGCCTTTACCAGTTTGTTGCTTTATTGGAGTGACCCTCAAGCCATCAGTGCAATCTTGTTTTGGAATCTAGGCTCGTTTGCAAGGGCGAACTGGCAATGGCTATGGCTTCCATGTTTAGTCGTGTTGCTGAGTTTTATCACGCTTTTAGTGATGCGTCGGCCACTCAACGCCTTGCTGCTCGGAGATGAGAGTGCCACCACGCTTGGCGTGAATGTAGGACGAGTGCGAATAGGTATGTTGTTATTGAGCTCCTTACTCACCGCAGTACTTGTGGCTGCGTGCGGTGGAGTCGGATTTGTAGGCTTGATGATCCCGCATATCGTGCGCTTTTTTATCTCGCAAGCAAAGGTCATTGGGCTTGTGGCCACCGCGCTTTGCGGTTCGCTTTTAATGCTATGGGTGGATGTATTGTCGCGCACTCTTATCGATAATCAGGAACTTCCCGTGGGCGTGATCACCGCCGCCATTGGCAGCGTGTTCTTCTTGGCATTGCTTATTTTCAAAAATCGCCGCTCTGGAGGCGTCGGAGTTACCCATGGTTAAACCGTTAGATACTCGCTTAAACAGGCTTATTCAACAGCGCATTGACTTAAAAACCAAACCACTAGGTGCGCTTGGTAAGCTTGAAGCCTTGGCTGCGCAGTTAGTACAGATCCTTTCACAAGGGCAGACGCAATTAAACATAGAGCACTTAGCAATAACACGCCCTGAAATGTTTGTTTTTGCGGGCGACCATGGTATTGCAAGCCAAGGGGTTTCTATTGCGCCAAGCGAAGTGACTGGGCAAATGGTTGCAAACTTTGTGCAGGGCGGTGCAGCGATCAACGTCTTTTGTCGGCAACTTGGTTGGCAGTTAACCGTAGTAGACTGTGGCACATTAGTGCCATGTGAGCCTGCGCCGAATTTGCGCTCACAGCGACTTGGCGATATTACTCATGCTTTTCATAAACAACCCGCGATGAGCGAAATGCAGCTCAAGCAAGGACTTGAATATGGAGAGCAAGTTGTGATGTCCGCTATTGAAGCGGGTAGCAACGTGATTGCTTTTGGTGAAATGGGGATAGGCAATACCAGTTCCGCAGCTGCAATTTTGGCAGCGCTCAGTGGTGCGAGTGTGGAATTATGTGTGGGGCGCGGTACAGGCATTGACGATGAAACGCTTTGCAAAAAACGGTCACTTATCAAACAGGCTCTAGAATATCATCAAGATAAGCTAGCGACGCCAGAACAAGTTTTGCAGCGCCTTGGTGGCTTTGAGATTGTGCAAATGGTTGGTGCCATGCTGGCGGTTGCACGGGCACAAAAAGTGATAATAGTAGATGGCTTCATCTCCACCGCAGCGGCTATGTTGGCAAGTAGAATAGCACCACATAGTAAGCAATATATGGTGTTTGCTCACGGCTCTATGGAGCAAGGTCATCAATTAATGCTGGAGCAGTTAAACGCTGAGCCATTACTACATTTAGATATGCGCTTGGGTGAAGGAACGGGAGCCGCTCTAGCGCTACCATTATTACAAGCTGCGCTAGGCTTTTTTTGCGAAATGGCAAGCTTTGCCGATGCCCACGTTACGCAAGTGGTAGACGCATAATGCAGTGGCAGCAAGAGTGGCGACTATTTAAGCTTGCCGTGGTGTTTTTAACGCGAGTGCCAATTCGTCTAGATCCTGCCCCTTCATCGTATGAACTCAACGAAGTGAGTGGTTACTTTTCTTTAGTTGGTTTATTTGTTGGTGGCTTCTCGGCCATGTTTGGCTATGTTGCCAGTGGTTATGTATCGCCAATGTTTGGTGCCGTTGTCGCACTGACTGCGGGTATTTTACTTACCGGCGCTTTTCACGAAGATGGTCTGGCCGATGTTTTTGATGGCTTTGGCGGTGGCTGGAGCCGTGAACAAAAGCTTGAGATCATGAAAGATAGCCGCCTTGGTACATACGGCAGTTGTGCGCTGATATTGCTGCTATTGGCCAAGTTCGCGCTATTGACCATGCTCTTTAATGACTTTGCAGTGACACTCGCTGCACTTATTTTAGCCCATAGCCTAAGCCGTGCCTTTGCGGTGTCTTTAATCGGTGCACTTAACTATGTACAGGCTGATAAGCTGAGCAAAGTCAAACCTGTAGCTAAATATCTATCGAAAGCTGCGGCGACTCGTCTTACGCTTACTACCATCGCGATTTTAATTTTCTGTTGGCCATGGCTTGCGCTGTCACTGTTCGACTTGCTGATGCTGTGCACTTGCTTATTTGTGCTAAGACGTGTGTGCATTAAATGGTTTAACGCTCAGCTCGGTGGTTACACCGGAGACTGTTTAGGGGCCGCGCAGCAACTCGCTGAGCTTGTTATTTTGCTTTTTATTGTGGGTCAACTTTAATGGCACAAATACAGTTAATACTGGGCGGTGCTCGCTCAGGCAAGAGTCGCTTGGCAGAGCAGCGCGCTATTCTAATGTTAGAGCAAGGTGCGGTGAACGAACTTTACTATGTTGCAACTGCAAAGGCTCAAGATGAAGAAATGAAAAGCCGAGTATTTGCTCACCAAATGCAGCGCGATAGCCGCTGGCAGCTAGTGGAAGAGCCGTGGCATATTGATAAGCTTATTGCTACTGCACGCGAAGATGCGCTGTTACTTATCGACTGTTTGACCTTATGGCTGAGTTTTGGTTTATGCGAAATGGGTAAGGCCGCGACCATAGACAAAAAAGAACATTTGCTGGCGGCACTAGAAAGCTGTGCCGCCACTGTTATTTTGGTGAGTAACGAAGTCGGGCATGGGATAGTGCCGCTGGGCGAATTAAGCCGTGAGTTTGTTGATGAGTCTGGTTGGCTCCATCAAGACATTGCCAAATTGGCCGACAGAGTCGATTTTGTTATTGCAGGCTTGCCACAATGTTTAAAAGGTAAAGACGTATGAAAACCTTAATGGTGCAGGGCACCACGTCGGATGCCGGTAAAAGTACACTGGTTGCGGGACTTTGCCGGGTGCTGCAACGTAGAGGTTTATCCGTTGCGCCTTTTAAGCCGCAAAATATGGCACTAAATAGTGCCGTCACGCCTTGCGGCGGTGAAATTGGTCGGGCACAAGCACTCCAAGCCGAGGCCGCAAAAGTCCCACTTTCCACAGACTTTAATCCTATTTTACTTAAACCAAACTCCGACACCGGCGCACAAGTGATCATTCACGGGAAAGCCATTAGCAATATGGAAGCAGCCGCTTATCATGATTACAAAAAGGTAGCGATGGAGGCCGTACTTTCCTCACATCAACGCCTCAGCGAACAATTTGAGCTGTGCATAGTGGAAGGGGCGGGGAGCCCTGCTGAGATCAATCTGCGTGAAAATGACATTGCCAATATGGGGTTTGCCTGTGAAGTTGCATGCCCCGTGATCATTATCGCTGATATCGACAAAGGCGGGGTGTTCGCACACTTGGTTGGCACACTTGCGCTATTAAGTGACTATGAACAAAGCTTGGTTAAAGGATTTGTGATCAATCGCTTCCGTGGTGATATTGCGTTATTGCAATCAGGACTTGACTGGCTCGAGCAAAAAACGGGTAAGCCTGTACTTGGGGTATTGCCCTATTTGCATGGCCTAGCGCTCGATGCAGAAGATGCGGTGACGGTGGACAATATCTGTGAACGGGGATCGTTAAGCGTCAGGGTTTTACTATTTCCTCATATTAGTAATCACACCGACTTTGACACCTTGCGCTTAAACCCTGAAGTGGATTTGCGTTATGTGCGCTATCAAGAATCTATCGGTCCTTGTGATTTAATCATTCTGCCCGGCAGCAAAAATGTGTTGAGCGATTTAACTTTCTTACGCAAACAGGGTTGGGCGGAAGAAATCAAACGGCACCTGAGGTACGGTGGTAAGGTACTAGGTGTGTGTGGCGGTTTGCAAATGTTAGGTAAGTTCATCAGAGATCCAAATGCGGTGGAATCAACTCTCGGTGAAGTCGCTGGGCTTGGTCTGGCTGACTTTGAGACCACACTTTCAGAGCAAAAAGTACTGACGCAAGTATCTGGCATTTGCCAATTGGATGAGCAAGGTGCTGAAATTTGTGGTTACGAAATTCATGCTGGGATCTCTTCTGGAGCGGCACTAGAGGTGCCATTCTTGCGATTTAGCACACATCCAAATAACAGTGTGAAAGATGGTTTTATCTCTCGAGATAATCAAATTGCAGCTACCTATTTACATGGTTTATTTGATACGGTCACCGCGACACAGGCTATCTTGTCTTGGGCCGGTAGTAAGCAAGCGGGAACAGCCGCGATTGATTTAGCGAAGCACAGAGAGCAGCAAATTACGCGTCTTGCCGACAGCTGTGAAGCACATTTAGATTGGCAAAAATTGATGAAAATAATTGAGGAATAACATGAGCAAACAACAAGATAAGCATCAGCAACGACAGCAAAAAGTAAAACAACAAGTCGATGAAAAAATTGCCGCGGCGCAGCAAGAGCAGGGTATTTTGCAAGTGATCACGGGTAACGGTAAAGGTAAGTCAACATCTGGTTTTGGCACCGTTGCGCGTTGTGTCGGTCATGGTATGAACGCTGCGGTTGTACAGTTTATTAAAGGAACCTGGGATTGTGGTGAACGCAATTTGCTCGAAAAAGTCGGCGTACCATTTGCGGTCATGAAAACGGGCTTTACATGGGAAACGCAAAACCGTGAAACCGATACTGCTGCTGCGCAGGCGACGTGGCAGCAAGCAAAAGTATGGCTACAAGATGAAAGCATCGACTTGGTATTGCTCGACGAAATTACGTATATGTTGAGCTATGACTATCTAGATTTGGACGAAGTCATAACGGCGCTAGAAAACCGTCCTACCATGCAGTCAGTGATTGTAACTGGGCGCGGTGCACATCGACGTCTGACCGAGCTTGCAGATACCGTGAGTGAAGTGCGTAATGTGAAGCATGCCTTTGAGGCCGGCATTAAGGCGCAAAAAGGGTTTGACTACTGATGCTAAAATTCGCCTTATTTATTGTTTTAGGTTTTACCTTTAGCATTAGTGCTAAGCCCGCAGAGCGGATCATCGCGCTTGCGCCTCATATTGTCGAAAATCTTTATGCAATAGGAGCTGGGAAGCGGATTGTAGGCACGGTCGCCTATGCAGATTATCCAGAATCAGCCAAGCAACTGCCTCAAGTTGGTGACTATCAAGGCATTTCGGTTGAGAAAATTTTGGCACTTAAGCCTGATCTGATAATCGCGTGGAAAAATGCAAGTCACGTTCCTATGCTTGAAAAGCTCGAAAGCTTTGGTGTTGACGTGATTTATAGTGAAGCGAAATATCTAGATAAACTACCCGAGGAGTTGCTACGCCTAGGTAAAATTACCGGCCTTGGAGCCCAAGCTCAGCAACAGGCTGATTTATTTGCTAAACGTTTAGATGAACTAAAAGCCCAGTATAAACAAAGCGCTAGCTTAGCTGTATTTTATCAATTGTGGCCATCACCGCTGATGACCGTGGGAGGCGAAAGTTGGTTACAGCAAGTATTTACTGTGTGTAATGTGAAAAATGTTTTTGCCGACGCCACCACGGACTATCCGCAAATTAGCATTGAGAATGTTCTGTTGAAATCACCACAAGTGATTGTGATCCCTGAAGAAAAGACTAAACAAGAAGTTAAATCAATTGCATGGCAGCAATGGCCTTCGATCCCAGCAGTAAAGTACCAACAAACTATTTCGGTAGATGCCGATCTGCTCCATCGTTATAGCTATCGTATGCTCGAGGGAATATCGGATTTATGTGGTAAACTCGACGTTTCTCGAAGCCATTATAATATGATGAAAAAAGGTGAAGCATGACAACGTGGAGTGACGTGTTAGGTCAGGAAAAACAACAAGATTACTTTAAACAAACCATGGATTACGTGGCAGAGCGTCGCGCTCAAGGTATAAATGTGTTTCCGCCCCATGAACAAGTATTTGAAGCGTTCAAAGTCACGCCTTTCGATCAGGTTAAAGTGGTGATTTTAGGGCAAGACCCCTACCATGGACCTAATCAAGCCCATGGCCTATGTTTCTCTGTGTTGCCAGGGATTAAGCCACCGCCGTCGTTAAATAATATGTATAAAGAGTTGGTGCAGGATATTGACGGCTTTCGCATACCTAATCATGGCTACCTAATTGACTGGGCTAAACAGGGCGTACTGCTGTTAAATACGGTGTTGACAGTAGAGCAAGGCCAAGCCCATTCACATAAGCATTTGGGCTGGGAGCGCTTTACAGATGTAGTGATTGAAAGGCTGAATGCCCACAGCGAAGGTGTTATTTTCTTACTTTGGGGCTCACACGCCCAGAAAAAGGGTAAGAGCATAGACACAAACCGTCACCATGTTTTACACGCACCACACCCTTCGCCGCTCTCAGCACATCGCGGCTTTTTTGGTAGTGGCCATTTCAGTAAAACCAATCAGCTGCTCACCCAAATGGGCAAACAGCCAATTGACTGGCGATTGGCCGAGCTATAGCAGATAAAAACCAAAAAGAGCGCCGTATAGGGCGCTCTTTTTAGTTAAAATCAAATTCGTCTAAATCAACACTGTCTGCGAAAATATCCAATTCCTGTAGTTCTTTGCGTAGTCGCTGTTTATCTTTTAGCGCTTCAATTTCACGCCATTTTCTTTTTTTGCCCTTAGATGAAGTTTTTTTCCTAATATCCGGACTTTCTAATAATTCTAATAACTCGTCTAGGGTATCCATGAAAATCTCCTATTGATAAAAACAACCTAAAGTGGCATTTGCTTTGGCTGTTGTTAGCACTACAACTGCAATGACACCGTTGATTTCTTCATACTATTTGGCAAACCTCGACATGAGGAACCGATAAAAGTCTGATAGCTAAAGTACGCTACAAACAACCCCGTGTTGCTTGCTTTTTGTACCAAAACCAGAAAGTAGCGGCATCAATTTTCACTTCAAGTGATATTGATATACCACAGACGGGATAAAAATAAAACACAATTGTGTCTTTTGGGTTAAAACCAAGTGACAGTTTGATGAAGGTCAATTCGGGTGATATCTAGGAGGTGTTCAGAAAGGTTTGTATTGAGAGCGATAACAAAAACGCCGCATTATGCGGCGCTTTGCAATCGAAAGTTTAAGGCGCTTATAGTGCTTTAAAGCGTGCGACTAGTGTTTCTTGCGCATCGGCAAATGAGCGAATACCTTCAGCAAGCTTTTCTGTGGCCATTGCGTCTTGGTTATGTAACCAACGGAACTCACTTTCGCTAAGCGCAGCAGGTTTTGCTTTAGGCGCAAAGTCAGCCTCAAGTAGGTAATCTTCGTTTGCAGGCATTGCAGCAAGCTCTTCTAATAGAGAAGGGCTAATCGTGAGCTTATCGCAACCCGTTAGGGCTAGGATTTCACCTGTATTTCTGAAGCTGGCGCCCATTACAACGGTTTTATAACCGTGCTGCTTATAGAATTCAAAAATACTACGAACAGATTGTACACCTGGATCTTGTAGTGGGTTAGTTGGCTTTTCTAAGCCATTGGCAACGTGCCAATCTAGAATACGACCAACAAATGGTGAAATTAAAAATACGTTTGCATCGGCACATGCACGCGCTTGTGCTTCGCTAAATAGCAGCGTTAGGTTACACTTAATACCTTCTTTTTCCAGTGCTTCAGCGGCTTTAATGCCTTCCCAAGTCGATGCAATCTTAATCAATATTTTGTCTTTGCTTACGCCTTGTGCTTCATATAAATTTAATAGTGTTTTTGCTTTTTCGATAGTCGCTTCGGTATCAAAAGATAAACGTGCGTCTACTTCGGTTGAGATATATCCCGGCACGGAGTTCGCGATTTCTTTACCAATCACAACGGCAAAATAGTCACAAGCAAGCGCTAATTGCTTGTCAGCGTCACTTTCATTGGCTTTGGCATAATCCCAAGCTTCTGTTAGATAAGGCTGATAAGCAGGTGTCTCTGCCGCTTTAAGTAAAAGAGAAGGGTTAGTTGTTGCATCCTCAGGCTGTAGCTTGCGGATGGCTTCAATGTCACCGGTGTCAGCGACGATTGATGAATGTTGTTTTAGCCTATCTAATGCTGAAGTCATGTGTTCCTCATTCCAATATTGATAACAGCGAAGTGATATTAGACGCCTTATGTTGCAACACCATGAAATAGCTGAATAGGTCATATGTCCGTATCGGGCGACATATCATACTCGTTATTTAGGGTTATTGTTATATAAGGTCGAGTTGTAAAACGAAGCTGTACTTTAACAGCGAATTGCTTAAACCCAAGTGAAAGCGGACAAACACTTGAAGTTACTTGGGGATAGTGTTGAAATTGACATTAATTACTAGCTAAGTCAATAGGCAAACCATGATCACAGTTATCTCTCCAGCGAAAAACCTAGACTATGAAACACCCGCACCAATCAAGATGCATACACAGCCAGAGCTGCTGGAGCATAGCGAGTCACTTATTCAAGTTTGTCGCGATTTATCACCACAGCAGATCGGTAGCTTAATGAAGATAAGCGACAAGCTCGCTGGCTTAAATGCGGCAAGGTTTGCCGAGTGGTCAGAGCCCTTTACACAAGACAATGCTAAGCAAGCTATATTTGCTTTTAACGGCGATGTGTATGTCGGTTTAGAAGCGCAAAGCCTAACTGAGGCTAATTTAAATTATGCGCAAAATCATTTACGTATCTTATCTGGGCTGTATGGCATCCTAAAACCACTTGACTTAATGCAGGCCTATCGTTTAGAAATGGGTACAAAGTTAAGTAACCCGCGTGGCAAAAACCTGTATGAGTTTTGGGGCACGATTATCGCTGACAAACTGAATAAGGTCATGGAAGGGGCACAAACACAATACTTGGTGAACTTAGCTTCGAACGAGTACTTTAAAGCGGTAGATAAGAAAGCGCTAAAAGGCGATATTATCACACCTATCTTTAAAGATTGTAAAAATGGTCAATACAAAGTCATCAGTTTTTACGCGAAAAAAGCGCGCGGTATGATGGCAAGGTATATCATTGAGAACCAAGTATCGGATTTGGAAAGCTTGAAAGCGTTTGATATTGCAGGTTATCACTTTAGCGAAGAAGCAACGCAAAAGGCTCAAGAGCCGGTGTTTTTGAGAGCAGAACAATGACAACAAAATTATGGGTAACAGCAATGTTCGCCGCTGTGTTTGTTAGCGGCTGTAGTGGACATTTTACAACTAGAGTCAGCAATGTGCCGGTCGATTGCGAAGGTGATTCACGTTCGTGTTCTATGAGCTGTCGCAAAGATTACTCGGATCCGATGCAAGTACAAAACTGTGAGGACAGGTGTTTCCAACAGCAAAATCAATGTCGAGTGGATAGGCCGACAGAAGATAAGTGGGAAATTACGGACGAAAAACCGACTTATCCCGCTTCCTTCTAATTCACTACGCGCCTTTGGGTAAGCTCATATAGGCGCGCACGATTCTGTCTCTAAATGCTAAATCCGCTGCCTTTTCGGCAGCTCTGTAAAGTTGGCAAAACCCCTCGGGCTTTCCTGTTTGCAATAAAATGTCATCTAAAGCATCGACGCCAGTTAGGGTCTGCTGCCAGCGAGATACGATAACAGAGTCAGGCTCTGGCAGCTGACAGAGGATTTGCTCAGATAGCCTAAACTCACTGTCGGTAGCGACTTTGATCATATCGTCATTGGCCGCAGCTAACCAAGTAGCGCCTTTTGCGTTGACACAAATTAACGGTAAATAAGGTGCGATGGCTGGAAAGGCTGTGTTTTTAAACACCTCCACTTGCCAGTAAGCGCGAGCAATCTTCACAAACTGCTCGAAATTAGTGATGGCTGAAAAGCCTGATTGTGCGATGGGTTTGATTTCAACTCTGGGTTTGTTTGCATTCACGGTATCGTTTGCGGTATCTATATACCAATCTCCCACCAACATCGCATTTTGAAAGTACTCATCGCGTAGCGAACCCCATACTTTTTTGAGCTCGGCATTCTCTTTAAGCATGTAATTTCTGAGTACAGATAAACATTCTGAATTTTGCTTGAGCTCCGTGGTGACGAGTTTAAACATTTCATCGCGAATTTCTAGGCAGCGACCAAGCGGGTAGGGTTTATCTGAAAAATAACTGTACTTTGGCGCGAGCGTAAGATCGGCTTTGAGACGAAGGTTTGCCAGCTCAAAAGCGAGTAAATCTATTTCCTGTTGTGTCAAAACAAAGCCACTGGGTAGATACTAGTTGGCACTAGTATAACCACAGTGGCAAATTTGACCTATTTAATTGAAGAAATTAAATAACTTAGGATCGCATCAGGCTCGGGATCTCGACTCGTATCCGGCAGGTATTTAGGCCTTGTGAATATACCTTGCTCTACTAACGCGTCCAGCGCATCTAAGTGCGCAATGCCCGTTTTACCGAGATATAAATTATCTAAGCTGCGGGTATTGGCAAGCTGCACTATGTCTTTAAAGCCTTTTAGGTAGAGGTGATCTTTAGTAAAGCCACCACCACGGAAAATACGCGTGGTCAGCGCAAAGGCTTCATTGACGTTTAATACACCCGAGTCAGCTAAAAACTCATACACTTGATAGAATTTATCGCCTTTAAGTAGCATGTTAACCGCAATCACCCTAAGCGCTAATACTTTTAATCGTGTCAGATTTATTTGCCCAGATTGATACTCGCGATAGATGGCAAGGCCTTCTTGGGTGTAGGTATTGCCAGGTAAACCTAAGTGCAGCACTTTAAGTTGCTGGGCGTCAGCATTTAAGGTCGTGAGTAAGTGCACGCCAATTTCATGCTCTATCAAGGCATTGATATCAAGCTCAGATAGCATCGCACTGCTATTCACAAGCAGAAGACGTTTACTATTGTCGACCATTGCTTTGGCAACGAGCTTGCTTGATATAGCGACCTTACAAGGTAAGCCCATGGTCTCAATCGCTTGATTAAAACGTACTAAGGCTTGCTCGGCTGTAATGTCTTTTTTTGGCAAGGTTTCGGTTTCGCGCGCGTGCAGCAAGAAGGTCGCATTATTTATATCGTTGTAATCCGGCTCACCATAATAGCGTAGCGAGTTATACAAAAAGGCTTCGCGACCAATTTGGGTGATCAGTTCGATTTTAGTGGCGTAGCTGTCGATCACTTTACGATATAAATCTTTTACGATCGGATCTTGGATTTTTCCAACGGGCAAGCGATAGAGTTGCTCTTTAAACTCATACGGGTCAATTTTCAGCGGGCGATATTTAAACGCAGGCTGGTAATGACGTTTCGAGAAAAAGCGACGTTTCTCTTGTGCGATATTACTTGGGTTAACGTAATGCAGCGTTTCAAGGTTTCTGGCTATGCGGTACAGCGCAGAGTCCACGTTAATCAGCGCAGGGTCAAGCTGCGACGTGGATTTTGCTTTGCGAAGTGGCTTATAGCAGTGATTTTTGGCAAATGTTTTTGCCGTTTTACTCAAAGCAACATGCATGTTGCGCTGCAGTTTTTCAAACACCACAGGGAATAATTCGCCGCTGTTTTCGTCCATAAAGACTTTTTTCACTTCCAGCGGTACCACTAAGGTGTTATCAAAGTGGCTGGTAATATATTGCGCTTGATAACCATGGCCCTGAAAAACCGTGTTTTCCGCACAGTCCACCAGCTGGCCTGCCAGCTTTTTCAGTCCTAGCTGTTTTTTCAACTCATCTAATACGGCGCGAAAACGCAAGGTATCGAGTTGCGCGGTGCCAATGTTAAAGGTTGGTGCATAAGGGTAGCTACGAATTTGATAGTTATAGCTGTGCACATCAAATAGCAAGCAGGCTCCAAACTTACGCTCAAGTGTGGTTAACAGCGCACTGAGTACGCGGTAATAGGCTGCATGCTTTGACAAGCTAACATCTATGTCTGCATTTGGTAGCGCTTGGCTCCACACTTGTTTGCCCCATGCTTCTTTGTATATCGCAAGCTCTGGCGCACGGTTAAGATCGTATTCGTAACGTGAGTCACGCGCAATGAGCGTGATGGGTAATGATTCAATCATGCCGTCGGTAAACGGATCTTCCTCTTGTAAACGCTCAGCATCGCTAATGGCGAACAAGCCTTTTAGGCTAGCACGGGTGCGGTGGCCTGCGTGTACAGCAGTGGCGACATAAGGCACGTATTCCCTCACTTCGAGGTGAAAAGCACCTTCAGCAAATTGTCCACTGATGGGTTTGCCGGCTTCAAGCGCGGCAATGATGGCTTGTTCAGATAGCATGAGCATCTTCTATTACTTGACGGAATTGGTTTTTGCGATGCGTTACTAGCTCTTTGGCGTGCACCACACTCTCTACAAAATCAATAACTTGCACTTGCAGCTTACAGCGGTTTAAACGGTTAATACGGGTTATCCCGCCAGGCGAGAGCACGTTAACTTCAATAAGCTTGCCGCCTATCACGTCAATGCCAACAAAGTACAAACCATCACGCACAAGCTTAGGACCGATATGCTTACATAGCGCTTTTTCTTGGTTGGTGAGTTTGTGTTTCACCACTTTGCCACCGGCATGTACGTTGGCACGCACTTCATTTGCTGCAGGCACACGTTTCATGGCGCCAATCGGTTCGCCGTTAAGCATTAGGATGCGAACATCACCCTCGTCGGCACCTTCAACATAGTCTTGTAAAATGACGTAGTTGCTGCCTTTACCAGCCTCGTCGCCACCAATATAAAACTCAAGGAGTGAGCTAAAGCTTTGTTTCGCGCGTTTTTCAACGACGATAACACCGCGACCACCAAAGCCATCAAGCGGCTTTAAGATCATTTTCTCTTGCTCTGACTCAGAGAATATACGCTCTAAATACTCTTTGTTTTTAGATACATGCGTATTTGGAATAAACTCTCTCGCAATGCCTTGGAAAGACGCTGTGTATAGCTTGTTATTAGCAATGCGCAGGCCATCAATGTCGTTGATGATGAAAGTATCATCACGAACAGAGTCCAAAAAGTTCATCGCCAAGGTATCAAGCGGCGGATTAGCGCGCATAAATATCGCGTCAAAACCTGCCAAAGGAAGCTGTACTTTTTTAAACTCAGCTTTGTTGTAAAAACTCACGAAGTTGTCAGATACTTTTTGGCCCGCAACAAATACATCACAGAAGGCACTAGCAACACTTTCGCGAATAGTGAGGTTGTTTACGGTGGTGATGGCAACGACGTGACCGCGCGATACGGCTTCATGGATAAGTCTCAGCGTGCTGTCGTTTTCAGCTTCTACACGCTCCCAAGGGTACATAATAAAACAGATTTTCACGGGCTATTCTGCTCAGCAAATAAATTGGCAATATAGCGGTAAAATAGCTTAGATGCTCACGGATTATTTTTATCGACAAGATAAGGAATATCAATCATCTATTGGGCAAGAAGCAGAGCACTGACAGGTGCTCTGCAGGGTGGATATCATACTCTAAAGCGGTTAACTATGTCACTCAATTCGTGACTTGCTCGTGTTAGTTGTTCACTGGTGTTGTTAAGCGAATGCGTGGTATCCAAAGAATGATGGGTGGAGTCAGAAAGCTGGGCGATCCGCTCATTAACTTCTTGCGCTGCAAGACTCTGCTCATCGGTGGCTTTGGCGATGTGGGTATTCATATCCGAGATGGCGTCAATCAGGCGTTCAATCTCAGTCAGTGCGTTATCGGCAAGCTGTACTTGGTCAACCGTTTGCTCCGAGATTTGTTGGCTGATTTTTACTGCTGCTACAGCTTGTTGCGCTTCTTTTTGCAGTCGCTCTATCATGTTGTGGATTTCATCTGTGCTTTGACCCGTGCGACTTGCAAGGGTACGTACTTCATCTGCAACTACGGCAAAACCTCGCCCTTGTTCACCTGCTCGAGCCGCTTCTATCGCCGCGTTTAACGCAAGTAAGTTGGTTTGCTCCGCAATGCCTCGAATAACATCGAGCACCGAACCTATATGCTGACTCTCTTGTGCAAGGCTCGTCGTTGTCACACTTACAGATTGAATTTGCTCCGATAGCTTTTTAATGGCGGCGATGGTTTGAGAAATAGTTTGTTTGCCTTTTGCGCTGTAATTGCGAGCGTCTGCAGCAGAGTGCTCGGCAGTATCTGCATTGCTACTTATCTCACGAACTTGCATGGTCATTTGTTCGGCAGCCGTGGCGACTTGGCGACTATTGTCATTTTGCGATTCAATAAATGCCAAGTTCTCTTCGCCAGCCGCTTTTACTTGGTTGGCCAAGGTTTCAACTTCTTTGGCGTTATGGGCCACTGTTGCGATGGAATGACGCATCTTCTCGGTATACAAGTTAAAGTACTTGGCAAGTGCGGTGATTTCATCTTTACCGCTTTCGTCGAGTTGTCGAGTCAAATCGCCTTCGCCTTGAGCGATATCTTTCATCATGTCTTTGGCTTGTTGAATGGGTGTGATGATGCTCTTACTAATGAGTGCGCTAAACGGGAATAGCAGCACAATGAGTACAGCCATCTCAATTAATAGCAAATTTCGAATATAGGCAAACTCAGCTTCGATAGTGTCGAGGTACACACCGGAGCCGATGATCCAACCCCAAGGTGTAAACGCTTTGACGTAAGATATTTTTTCGACAGGGGCTTCTTTGCCGGGCTTTGGCCAAAGGTAGGGAACAAATCCTGCACCACTTTTTTCTGCCACTTGCACCATTTCAACGAATAAGCGTTTGCCATTGGGATCTTTTGATTGGCTGAGATCTTTGCCGTTAAGTTCGCTTTTAAATGGGTGCATCACCATTTTAGGATGATAGTCGTTGATCCAAAAGTAATTGTTACCTTCGTATCGTAAAGCGGCAACGGCATTAAGGGCTGCGGATTGAGCTTGCGCTTCAGGGAGTTTCCCAGATACATATTGTTGATGAAAGTAAGCCACTAAACTATAGGCATTTTCAACAAGGTTTTGAGTTTTATGATATTGCTGCTTTTCGAGCGCATCATACTGTTGCGATAAGCTCACTGCGCTTTGAAGGATAACGCCGATAATAACCACAATGATCAGTAGCGCGAGCCGCTGGAAAATGGTGAGGTTTCGGAAAAACTGTTTGGACATAACGCAATCCTTATGTCGTTTTCATTATTAAAAATAGAAAGCGGGCGCGAACGCCTTATTGATACTAACTTGCCAAGCTAAATGTTCTAATTTAAGACATGTGTTTAGGTGAATTAGTATCAGCCATGCTAATTAATCTTAGTAGTAATAACTTGAGATAGAACAATAATTTCAGTTTTTCTTAGTCTTGAAGAATAAACAATTAGACCAATGGACTAGAACTAAATGTAGAGAAAAGGAGAAGAAACGCCCAGTTCATAAGAAGTTGGGCGTTATTAAGTGTTTACTTAAGACAATTAGAGTAGGCTATTTAGCTTCAACCTCAAAATGACGATTAAAGAAGTCAGTAATGGTTTGATGCAAGTGGGTTTGTACTTTTTTGCCACGTAAGCTGTGCTTCGAGCCGGGGTAAGTCATCATTTCAAATGGCTTAACCTCGTCCTGCAATTGCTTAAATAGTTTCGTTGCATGGGTAAATAGTACGTTATCATCCGCCATACCGTGATAGATCATCAGCGGGCCTTTTAGTCCATCGGCGTATGGGAATACCGCGCTTTGCTCATAGCCCTTTGCATTTGTATCTGGGTGACCCAGGTAACGCTCAGTGTAATGCGTGTCATATAGAGCCCAATCGGTTACTGGCGCACCAGAGACACCAGCTTTAAAGTAGTCGCCAGCTTTAAACATTGTCATCAGCGCCATATAACCACCATAGCTGTGACCATAAATACCGATACGCTCAGGGTCGACGTACTCTAGCGTACGCAAGAACTCTACGCCTTTAATCTGGTCAGCCACTTCCACTACACCTAAGTGCTTGTAGATAGGATCTTCAAACTTTTTACCCCGGTTGTAGGAGCCGCGGTTATCAAGCTGGAAAATCACATAACCTTGCTGAGCTAGATATTGGAAGTACAAGTTTTTGCTACGCCAGCTGTTGGTCACACGTTGTGCGTGAGGGCCGCCATACACGTTCACAATAACAGGATATTTCTTACCGTTTTCAAGCTTTGCTGGCTTAAATAAGCGGTAATACATGGTTTGACCATCTTCCGCTTTAAGCGTGCCATATTCTGGCGTGGCTAGATTGCTCAAATACGGTGTTAACGGATGTTCGTTATTCAGCGCATTTTCTTCAAGCCAAGTAACAAAGTCACCATTCACTTTTCGTAGCGCAACGGCTGGTGGACGGTTTACAGAAGAGCTTTTATCGATAAAGGTACGGTTATCTTTTGCCAGTACGACACTATGATAGCTGCCTTTTTCGGTAATACGTTTTGCATCGCCATCTTTGAAAAGTGGTACGCTGTATAGGTGGCTTTCAAGCGGCGTGTCTTTGCGGCCGGAGAAGTATACGATGCCTTTTTTCTCATCAATGCCCTGAAGGCTTTCAACAATCCAATCGCCTTTAGTGATTTGGCGCACAAGTTGGCCATTGGTTCTGTACAGGTAAAGGTGTTTAAAGCCATCGCGCTCAGAAGCCCAAACGAAATGTTTTTTGTCCTTTAAGAATTCAAGGTCAAAGTGTAGGTTAATCCAAGTATCACTGGTTTCGGTTAGGGCGACTTGCTGTTTTTTGCTTTTAGTATCGTAAAAGCGCAGTTCCAGTTTTTGCTGTGAGCGATTTTGCCACTGGTATGACAATGTTTTGTTGTCTCTTAACCAATTTGCACGGGCAATATAGATATCTTTATCGTCGCCTAAATCAATCCAATCCACCTTTTGGTCATTGATTTTTACAACACCTAATTCAATCTCAACGTTATCAGTCCCGGTGTATGGGTATCGTTGATTGAATAGCTTGACCTCTTCGGCATAGATTTCGTTACGAATGGCTTCTTGAACTGGGCTTTCATCAATGCGCGTGAAGGCAATTTGTTGTTCATCACCCGACCACCAATAGCCCGTCATACGGCTCATCTCTTCTTGAGCAACGAACTCAGCCATGCCGTTTTTAATTACGCCACCGCCGTCTTTAGTTAATTGCGTTTCTTTACCCGATTTAAGATCAATGGCATAGAGGTTTTGCTCACGAATAAAAGAAACAAAATTGCCTTTTGGCGAGAAGCGAGCGTCGGTTTCGAATGCTTCCGTTTCCGTTAGTTTCTTGCTCTTACCTGAAGCGATTTCATAGTAGTACAAGTCGCCATTGAGTGGGAAAAGCAGCGCTTTACCATCTTTGGACCATTTGTATTCTAAAATACCACGGCCAAAAATACGTTGACGCTCACGACGTGCCTTTTCTTCATCTGAGAGGTTTTCTGGGCCAGAAAACAGCGCCGCAGAATCTACCAACAAGCGGTTGGTATTGTCTTTTAGATTGTATTCCCAAAGGTCGTAACGGTTATAGTCTTCTTTTTTACCTTGAAGATAAGTAACACGAGAACCGTCAGGAGAAAATTGCAGTTTTACAGGTGCTTTACCTGAAAGAGACGGGTCGTCAAAAAGTCGCTCTAGCGTTAGTTGCTCTGCGCTAGCGGTGACAGAGGCAAGCGCTAACGGAAGGGCGATGGTGTAGTGTTTAATGCGAGAGTGCACGGTAGCCACCTTGTTATATTTTTAAAGTCTGATCGGATGGTAATGAAGCCGCTTTGCAATAGCAACAAATTCGGATAGAGTGCCGAGTAAATAGGATTTATAGAATTTCACTATGTCATTTGAATTAGCTAAAGAATTACAACGAGACTGTATCTTAATTACCGAGTGGCCGCTGTGTAGCGTGTTGTTAATGAACGATGTTCAGTACCCTTGGTTTATCTTAGTACCTAGGATTGTGGGCGCGAAAGAAATTATTGATTTACCTGAGTCGCAGCTAGTTCAATTTTGGCAAGAATCGGCCAAGCTGAGTCGTTTGTTACAAGACACCTTTACCCCAGATAAATTGAACGTGGCTGCGCTTGGTAATATGGTGCCGCAACTACATGTGCACCACATCGCACGATTTAAAACCGATATTGCATGGCCAAAACCAGTTTGGGGGCTCTATCCAGCAAAACCCTACGGTGATGAGGAAATTGAGCAGTTAAAGGCGAGTTTTGCTTAAATCCTCAAAAAGGCAATGAGACTGTAAACACATCAAGCGCTTTACAAACTTTTAAGCTCTACGTGTTTTGTGTTTATATCTGGAACTGTTATAACTGAAATTGACTTTTGCCGTTTTAAATCAAGGAGTACGCGATATGAATAAAAGTTTAGTTGTTATTTTGGCAGTATCATTATTATCCGCCTGTAAGGCGACTGTGCCAGAGCCTTATCAAAAAGATCGTGAACCAGAATCCAGAACTGAATATAGTGGTGTGGAAGGGTTGGCGCAGCAACAGCAAGATCAAAACTATTTGATGCGCAAAGAGCTACAAGACAAATGCGATGATGCGAAAGTAAATTTAGCGATTGCTAAATCTGACAAAGCCACAAAAGCCATCAAAAAACACCAAAGAGAAATCAAAGATTATTGTATCTAGGATTAATTACCGAGCAACTGTTATCTTGCTTAAAGGTAACATCAACAGGAATATTCGTTTGTTATTATCTGAATTAGCTTATTTTTTTATAGTTTGATGGCTCTTTTATGAGAGGCAAAGTAAAAGTAAGATGTTGATACTGTTGTTTCGTAATTGTAATTAGTTGGTTTTATAAAGTTTAAATTATAGTGATCTTTTTTTTTGACGGTGATTTTCTTTTTCGATAGTATAATTTTCCCTTTTTTGGGTAATTCAAAGGGTGAAATTATGAAATTTAGAAATTTAAAGTCATGTGAGTTAAAGTCTGTATTTGGTGGTTCTTCTAACCAAGTTAGAGAAAATGCCGAGACGGCAAAAGATGTTTGTGGCAAAGGCAACGTGAAGTCTGTTACAAAAGACGGATTTGAATGTAAGTAAGCTGTGGGTAGTCAATATGAAACTTATTTTGCTTGTATTACCTTTGACTCTAATCGGCTGTACCTCTTCTAACAATGTTCAATTAGTAGAAAAACATGCTGAGATGGCTGTTGTAGAGTGTGGCAAGGGCAATGTTAAATCGGTATCAACGACTAGCTTTACCTGTAAAGAAAAAGCTTAAGCGTGAATATTGGATTAAAAGGCGTTTCATATGAAGCGCCTTTTGTTTTTGATGATACTGAAGTTACAGCCCTAGCACCTGCTTACCTTGCTTAAAGGTAACATCAACAGGAATGTTCGCTTTGGAAAGCTTATCTAGATCTTTTTGTAGTTCCGCTTTGATATCGCCGTGTGTGGCGATCAGTTGATCTACTTTTTGATAGTCGCCGTCACCTTGTAGCGTTAGGATAAGGTTAGACAGTTTCTCCATCGCTGCGCCCATCTTCTCCATATTCACTTGATATAAACCATCCGTGTTCTTAGAAAACGCGCCTTCTTCTTTAAAGAAGTTAAAGCGGATCATGTTCGCTTTACCATGTGCACTGGATGCGCCAAAACGTACTGAGCGGAAGATACCAGCCATAAAGGTGATGTAGTAATCCTCAAGCGTACCTTCGGTGATCTCGCCTTTTTTAAGTAGTTGCTCAACCATATATAGGCCTAGGATATCTGCTTTGCCTTCTTCAAGCGCACTGGCGTGTTCTTGCAGTGATTGGCGCACAGTACCTTTACCTGTAATGGTATTTTTAATGCCCAGACCATGGGCTACCTCATGGAACATGGTATTAGCAAAGAAAGCATCAAAGGTGATGTGTTTACGTTGCTCAGGGACGATAAGTTGATCAGCAATTGGTACTAAGATCTTATCGAATTTTGCGCGCATGGCGTTTTTAAGCTGTAGGCGACGCGTACCTTTTTGGAGTTGCACTTCTTCGTCATTTGGCAGGTTAATCGCAATGGTTTTACTACCCGCGTTTGAATGGCCTGCATAATAAATGACGTCATATGCGTTTAGGTCGGCATCAGAGCCTGGTACTTCTTGCTTGTATTTTTCATCAACAGGCAAGCCGGTTTGTAGCTCAGGTAAAAAAGCGGCAAACTTAGCGAGACGCTCACTCCATGCCAAATCTTTAACCAGAACGTAAGACTCAAAAGCGGCGCGATAGCCAAATAGCTGGTCTTCATAGGTTTCAATTGGGCCAATCACCACATCAATCGGGTTATTCTTCATGTCCATCCAAGCGAAATCAGATGCTTGGTAGCTATTATTGACTAATGCATCTGCGCGCAAGTTTAAGTAGTTTGCAAACTCTTTGTCTTGTGCCAGTTTACTTGCTTGGCGTAAAAGCTCTGCGGCTTTATCCAATTCTGCTTTATATGCGGATGAGTAAGAAGTGCTGTATAGCTTGCCGTTTTCATCGCGGCGGATAATAGAATACAGTCCTGTTTTATCTTTTACATCGGCGTTATTTAGCTCGTCTTTGGTGATGTCGCTTGGGTAAAACTCCGCGCCCAGTGCTTTTTCTTCAAAGCCAGAAAGAAAAACTTGGTCGCCATTTAAACGATCCCAAGGCCCATAGTTAATGTCCGCGAATTGGCGTACTTTTTCGTCTGAGATTTTGCTTAGGAATGTTGCTTTGTCTTCGCCGAACGCTTGTTGCCAAAATAAATCATCCATAATAACCGAAGCGTCGATGAGTATAGCTAGCATCTTTTTCTGGTTATCGTTTAAGTGACTTAAGTCTGTTTCGAGTGTTACTGGGGTATAAATATCTAGCCGGTCTTGAGATGCATTAACTAGCTTATAGCCTGATTGTTTAGTATCAGCTTGTGCACTAGTTTTCTCAGTTGAGGTTGATGGCTCAGAGCAGCCAGTTAGGGTGAGACCTGTTGCAAGTGCGATTGCAACCGAAATCATAGAGTGTTTCATAATGCTCCCTTGTTGTCTGTGTTCTATTTATGTGGCGATCACCTTACACGATTTTGTATCACAATACTTAGTTAACTTAGATTGGGGTGTGATACGCAAGCCGCTGTTAA
Source organism: Pseudoalteromonas sp. GCY (assembly GCF_016695175.1). Lineage (NCBI taxonomy): Bacteria > Pseudomonadati > Pseudomonadota > Gammaproteobacteria > Alteromonadales > Pseudoalteromonadaceae > Pseudoalteromonas > Pseudoalteromonas sp. GCY. The sequence continues at coordinate 3,133,190 of NZ_CP068023.1, read as the reverse complement.
CGTGAAAGGTCATCATTTGTGTCCAGCTGTGGGTCATTTTCAGTATTTTTGCGGCAAAGTTTGCCACAAAGCACCATATGTCATGAATTCTAACTTGCTAATTATTGAGGGTATATAAATAAAATATTATTTTTTAGATTTTCTTAACTTTATCCGAAAGTTAGACAATACTTAGGTTATCGATACTAAAAATCAGCAGTGTGACCTCCAGCAAGCAAGTGCTTACTTTTGCCATAAGCTCACGCTTGCAGTCAGGTCTTTTATTCAGTTATTAAGGGATTTGGTTTCATGTCTACAGAAAATGCTTTGCTCACGATTCTAACTGACAGAATCAATAACGACACCTTGGTATTGCCGACATTACCTGAAATCGCAGTGCGGGTTAGGCAAGCGGCAGATGACCCTGAAATTAACTTGATGCAGATGGCTGACGTAATTTCTCACGACCCGGCCCTTGCAGCACGTATGATCAAAGTTGCCAATAGCGCTTTTATGGGCCGTTCGGTGAAGGTAAACACCTTAAACCAAGCAGTAACTCGTATCGGTCTCAGACAAATCAAGAATATAGCGACTGCAATGGCGATGGAGCAGCTATTTGTTTCTAATAACAAGCTTATCAAGACTTACATGGACAAAGCTTGGCAGAAAACCCTAAAAGTTGCTTGCCAAGCGATAACAACGATGGATTTTTATCTTCGTGTCAACAAGCATACATCGCTTAACAAAGATACAATCACGTTGGCTTCTTTGGTGTTTAATATCGGTGTCTTACCGATTTTGACGGAGGCTGAACGTCACCCTGAAGTGTTTGCCAATCCAAGCTTTTTGGCTCATGCCATCCAGAAATTAGGCGGCAAGATTGGTGGTGCAATAATGCGAGAGTGGGAGTTTACCGATGAATTTGTTGAAGTCGCTGAGTCATGGGCTAACCCAAACTATAAGCCTGAACATGTGTGCTACGTCGATTTTATTCGAGTAGGGGCTATAGTGGAGGGGATTTTACAGGTGTCAGATAAGTCAGCTGCTCTAAAACTCTACGAGGAAAAAGGCGTGATCAGAGCTGTAAATATATTTGCAGATGAAGCTTATCTTGAAACACTAGAAGACGTTAAAACGATGTTTGCTTAATATTCTTGTAACTCTACAAGTAGTTTTAGCGTCTTTGCTTCATAGGTAATACGTGAACATAAAGACCTCATTTGAGGTCTTTATTGTTTAGGATAAAGCCTCAGCCGGAGGCTTTCTAAGTACTTTACTTAACCGAGCACCTGTAACTGAAATCGTTAAGCCACATAAAATAAAACCACCCCCAATAGCTTCCATTAACATCAACTGCTCATTAAGTAATAAGGCTGAACCTACAATGCCGACAATAGGGATTAATAAAGCAAAAGGCGTCACTGCTGCGGCCTTGTGATTTTTAAGTAGCCAACCCCATATTGCGAATGCAATCAGCGTCGAGATATAACCCACATAGGCAATGGATAACCAAGACTGTGTTGGGGTGTTCAGTAGTAAGGTCAATGGAGCGTCAGTTTCAATAAAATAAGACAGTGTAAAAAGTGGCAATGGTGGCACTAGGCTTACCCAAACAATAAAATGGAGTAAATTAACGTCTTGCAGGCGCTTCATAATGAGATTTGAAAACGACCAAAATAATGCCGCGAATAGAATGAGCACCGCGCCCAATATTGTCGTTGACCCAGAGGAGTTGATAAAAAACAAACTAAAGCCAAACGTTGCAATGCTAATCCCCACCACTTGAAAGCGATTCATGGTTTCCTTTAACAACAAAACACTTAGCAATATCGTGAAAATGACTTGGGCTTGTAGCAACAAAGAAGCAATGCCGGCTGATGCGTTTGACTCCATCGCAATAAACAGCAAGCTAAACTTAAGCACACCTAAAAACAGCCCAACACCGAGTACGTTCCATACCGACGTTTTAGGAAAAGGAATGAAGAATACTGCAGGGATCGCGACTACCAAAAAACGCAAGCCTGAGAATAAAATAGGAGGCAATTCTGCTAGGCCAAATTTAATGACCGAAAAGTTAAGCCCCCAAATTATCACTACCATCAAAGCCAATGAAATGCTTTTTACATTCACGCGCGTCAAACTCCGTTTAATTGTACGAGTTACCGTTGCTGGGTATCGGACTACTGGCGTAAATTGTCTTCGATACCTGAAATTCAGGTTAGCAAAGCGTTACTGCCAAAGCCGAATTCCTATCATGCCATTGAAGAGTAAATAAAGCGCGACAAATGCGTTGGTTAGTGCAAATAAAGTGGCGAGCCAGTAACTAAACGCTGGTACTTGAGTGCGTTTAGTCCGTTCGCTATTGGCGCAAAGTGACCTTGTGAAGATAGCGTATTGAACTGGACAAAGAAAAATTGATAGCCATATCCGCTATCAATTTTTCGTACCCAAAGGTCAACAGACTCTAGATGATTGATACTAAATTAAGACTCTAAGCCTTCGTCGTCACCAAGACCTTTGGTTAGATCTTCTAACAACTCTTTGATTTCTTCCGAGACCAAAATAAAGTCAGCATCAAGTTTAACGGCTAGATCTTCTTTTGGAATATCCGCATTTTGGTCCTTAAGTGCTTCTGCATAGCTTAAACGCTTTAATGTGCCATCGTTTTGTAAAACGAATTTCACGCGCTCACGCCAATCTAACGCGAGTTTAGTCACACGTTTACCGTTTTCTAGGTGCGTTTTGATTTCGTCTGATGAAAGGTCATGTTGTTTTAACTTGACTTGAGCGCCGTTGTCGTCTGGCTCTTGCAACTCAGCGTCGGTGCCTATTGCAAAGCCTTCAGGTGCACTAAACTCGGTGAGCCAGTGTGTTAGCTGTAAGTCTAAATCATAGTTTGCAAACGCAGGTACAACAGGAAGTGTGCCCAGAGACTTACGCAGTAGTGCAAGTAGTTCTTCCGCTTTATTGAAGCTGGCACTATTTACAATAACCCAACCTGATTTTTGGTCGATAAAAGCAAATTGTAGGCTCGATTTTTTGAACGCTTGAGGTAATAAAGTGGCTAGGATATTTTCTTTAATATCGTCTTTTTCTTTTTTCTTTACTGGACGATTTTCTTGCTGCTCTATTTGCTCAATTTTTTCGGCGACCATTTCGTTAATCACGGCGGCTGGTAGCACTTTCTCTTCTCGTTTAGCACATACTAAAATGCTGTCTTGTGAGAAATGTGAAAGCATCTGACCATGTTTACCGAAGGCTTTTGTCCAGCCAAAAGTGGTCATGTCTTGGCTACCACAAGGACGAAAAATATCCTGCTCGAGTGCTTTTTCGAAATCTTCTTGTGCGTAAGTTACATCTTGTTTGAATTTGTAGCAGATTAAGTTACTGAACCACATAGAAATATGCCCGTCTGGAATAAAATTGCGGTCATCATAGCAAAAAGGTCACAGCTTGTATTCCACTAGATGATGTTTGATGGTGGAGGGAGATATCTTGCTCCAATACGCCACTGTGCAGCTTGGCGTATTGGATGGTTGTCGTGTACTAAACTTGGTTAGCTAAACATCGCCATTGGTTTTTGTAAGTCTTTTGGGAAGCTGATGTAGTAGGTGAGGCCTTTGCCTTCTTCACTATTTACTTCGATATCCCCATTCAAGGTTTGTTTTACGAGGTTTAGGGTAATATGGGTACCAAGCCCACTGCCTCCTTGATCGCGTTTGGTCGTAAAGAAGGGGTCAAACAACCGGTCTAGTTGGGCTTTACTTACGCCCTTGCCGTTGTCTTTGTAGACGATATTTACCATACCATTGTCTTCTTTAATTTTAATATCTATTTGTCCTTGGTCTTGATTTTCAAAACCATGGATCAAAGAGTTCATGATAAGGTTAGTGAATATTTGGCTAATTGCCCCAGCTGGTAAATTTAGCGTCATGTCTTCAGGGCATTCAACATTCACTTGATGATGAGTTTTCTTCAATTTTGGATGTAATGAGCGGATCACTTCACCAAGGTATTGCTTCAGGTTAATGGTACGAACCGCTTCACTGGCCTGATCGACTGCAATTTGTTTAAAGCTTGCGACAAGCTCCGATGCGCGGTCCAAATTGGTGGTAAGTAGGCTAGCACTTTGCTTTGCTTCGCTAATGAATTCTTCTAACGCTTTTGGTGATAAGGTTTTTCCGTTGTACGCCGCTTCAAGCTGATCTAAACGTTCCTGCAAGAACGACGTCGCAGTCACGCCGATACCAACGGGCGTATTAATATCGTGCGTAATACCGGCAACGAGGCCACCAAGTGCCGCCATTTTTTCAGAGCCCACTAAGCGCTCTTGTGCCATGTTCAGCTCATCTACGTATTTCTCAAGCTCTTTTTGTTTTGTTAATAGTTCTTCTTCTGTTTGTTTTCTTAAATCAATCTCTTCTGTGAGCGTTAACTTCTGCTTTTCTAATTCATATTTTTGTTGCTGGAGATCCATCATCGCTTGGCTCAGGTTTGAGGTCTTACGTGCGACTTCTTGCTCCAACTGAATATTATGTTGATCAAGCTTTTCATTGCTGATCAAAAGCTCTTTTTGAGTTTGATCGAGCTTTTTACGATATTCAGAGACCTTATCAATTAGCTTATTGAATGCCTCTTCCATGATCTTTAGTTCATTGCGCTCTTTTGCGCCGATATCTATTTTATGACCGTCAACGTTGTCGACCTCAAAGTCTTCAATTTGCTCGGTGAGATCGCTTAGTGGTTCGGTGAGTAGCTTTCTGAAGGCAATTAAAAATAGAATAATCAAGAATGTCGTCTTAATCATCGCATTACCTATCAAAAAGTAAATAGAGATCATGATGCGACTAAAGACGACCTCTCGGCTAGAAAATAATGTTACGTCACCGACTTGAGTTGCACGTCCCGAGAACTCAAAAATCAACGGAAATGTGTAACCAAACAAACCAGATGGTGTATCTTCGATTATTGCTTCTTCTTGAACAAGCTGTTGGCTATATAGCTCGTGAATATCTAGTGAGCGGCCAAGCTGTGAAATAATTTCACCGCTGTCATCCCGTACAATAATTCCTTCGATCATGGGGATCGCAAGTAGGCCCTCAGCCGTGGTAACGGTCTGCTTCGTATTGAGTTCCCAAATGGCACGGGTCAAACTGCGGCTAAAGGTTTTTTGCAGCATGGTAAGTTCATTGCGAATATAGTCTTTGGTATTGACGTATTCAGCAACGATTTGACCACATGTGACGACAAAGGTTAGAAGGAAGTAAACCGACAGCACATTGGTGAGCAATTTTTTTGAGAGGCTTTTTTGCAGCATGAATTAAGCTGAGCTCCTACGGTAAGTTCATCGCCTTTGTATAATCTGTTTTTAAAGTTAGCTAATAAATGGTTAAAAATAAATAATTATCTTCATTAAATATGCTTTTTAGCGCCTTACCTAGGAAAGTTTAATGTGTTATAAGATAGCGATATCCAGTGACCGTTTTATTAACGATAGTACAAGACTGACCAGTTTATGAGTTATTCCGTCTTAGTTTGCGATGATTCGGCTGTCGCCCGTAAACAAGTCATTAAAAACTTACAAAGCAAATTAGACCTGACCTTGCACCAAGCACAGAATGGCCAGCAGGCGATTGATTTACTGAAAACTCAGCAAATAGATTTATTGTGTCTGGATTTAACCATGCCAATACTTGATGGGATTGCTGTGTTAGAGGCAATAAAAGCACACCGAATTGAATGTTTCGTGGTGGTTATTTCGGCAGATGTTCAGGCCAAGATGAAAGAAAGAGTAGCAAATTTGGGGGCGTTAGGGTTTTTAGAAAAACCGGTTAAAGCAGAGCAGTTATTAGGATTACTGCACCAGTTTGGTATCCGATAACTTATCTATGCAAATTACAAATGTCACTATTAAAAATTTGCATAATCTATTTTACTCTTTCGTATTGACAGCGCGGCTAAACTTCAGGCAATCTAAAATTATGAAAACGAATATTATCACTACGACCATTATTACAACCACCATCCTAACGGGATAGTGGCATAGGTCAGTGCGAGTTTGAAAAAGGCCTGTGTTCACTAAGAACACAGGCCTTTTTTGTTTTTGGAATGAGGAAAAATGATGCGAGTACTAAAGTTTGGAGGGTCTTCCCTCAAAGATTTTGCCTGTTTACAAAGAGTCAGCGAGCTAGTTAAAGACCATGGCCAACAACAAGCGCTTATCGTGCTGTCGGCTCCCGGTGGCATGACAGATCAGCTCGTTGAGCTTGCTGATTTGGCTGGACGAGGAGAAGCGTTGGACTCCCAGTGGCTGTCATTTACTTCCCGCAGCCAAGGCTTACACGATGAAGTGCAAGCGGTGTACGGCGGTGTTGTAGGCTGGCCTGACTTTGAATTACTTAAGAATAAATTAGATGGCGCCAAGTTACTGGGACACTGCCCAGATCAAGCAAGAGCCTATGTGATTAGTTTTGGCGAACGCATTAGCGTTGCGCTGATGGACACCATGCTGCAATCAGACTCCGTAGCGCTTAGTGCTGACGCTTGTGTAAAAACGCAGGGCGGGTATCTCGATGCCGAGGTTGACCTTAAGCTAAGTAAATTATGTTTTGCAGAGTTAGTGCGTGCCCAAGCGTCGCGTTTTTATATCATGGCGGGCTTTACTGGAAGCAATGAAGCGGGCGAGCTGACAACACTTGGTCGCAATGGTTCTGACTACTCTGCGGCAGTCGCTGCTGCGTGTCTTGAAGCCGAAATCTGCCAAATCTGGACTGACGTTGATGGAGTCTACAGTGCAGATCCTCGCCTGATAAAGAAAGCGACTAAGGTCGACGTGCTATCTTATAAAGAAGCCATGGAGCTATCTTATTTTGGCGCTAAAGTGCTGCACCCAAAAACCATTTTACCTTGCGCCAAAGCCGATGTGCCTTGTGAAATTAAAAATACTCATGACCCTGAAGTGCCGGGCTCACTGATTTGTGCTCAGGGCGGCGGAGAAGCTCCAGTAAAAGCACTTTCGAGTCTAGATAAACTGGCTATGCTGACCGTGGCAGGGCCTGGAATGAAAGGCAAGGTTGGCATGGCTGCTAGGGTCTTTTCCGCACTGGCATCAGATAATGTATCCATCGTACTTATTACGCAATCTTCTTGTGAATTCAGCATCAGTTTCTGTGTCCATGAGCAAGACTTAACACTTGCGCTGGTTGCGCTTGAACAGGCATTTGAGCTTGAAACGCAAGCAGGTTTAATCGACCCAATTGAAGTGCAACGTAACCTTGCTATCGTTACTTTGGTTGGCGACAACATGAAAGCGCACAAAGGTCTTGCGGCCAAATTCTTTGCGTCACTTGCACAGGCTCAGGTGAATATTGTTGCCATCGCGCAGGACTCAACGGAGAGTTCTATTTCGGCGGTGGTTGACGGTGAACTTTGCCAAGATGCAGTAAAAGTGTGTCACGAAAACTTCTTCACGCACGTGCCATCCATCGATGTTTTCTTGATTGGCTGCGGTCTAGTGGGTCAAGAATTAATGAAGCAGTTTCATAAGCAGCAAGCATGGCTTGAAAAACGCAATATCCGTTTGAATCTCTATGGCATTGCAAACTCAAGTAAGTGTTACTTAGACCCAGAAGGCGTACCGTTTGATAACTGGGAGCTGGCGCTTGAGAAAGCGGAGTCGGGCTTTGATTTACAACAGGTGAGCCAGTTTGTTAGACAAAATCATTTGATTAACCCTGTGATTGTCGATTGTAGTGCGGCTCAGTTTGTTGCCGATGGCTATTTAGACTTTCTTAATGCGGGCTTTCATGTCGTTGCGGCTAACAAAAAAGCCAATACTGGCAGCTATGAGTATTATCAGTCACTACAACAGGCTGCACTTGCTAAGCGCCGTCACTTTCTATACGAAACCAACGTTGGCGCCGGACTCCCTGTATTAGATAACCTTAAATTGCTGTTTGGCGCAGGAGATGAACTGCTTTCATTCAGTGGTATTTTGTCTGGCTCGTTATCGTATATCTTTGGCGTATTGTCGGATGGTTTATCGCTATCGGAAGCGACAGAGAAAGCTAAACAAAGTGGTTTTACAGAGCCAGATCCGCGCGATGACTTATCTGGTACGGATGTTGCGCGTAAGCTGCTTATCATTGCCCGTGAATCGGGGCTGCCGTTGGAGCTCAGTGATATTGAAGTTGAATCAGTATTACCTGAAGGGTTTGCTGAGGGCGCCAGTGTTGATGAATTTATGGCGCAATTACCGCAATTAGATGATGCTTTCGCAGCGCGTATTGCTGCGGCAAAAGCACAAGGCCAAGTGCTACGCTATGTCGGTTCAATCGTTGACGGTAAATGCCGCGTTGGCATTGAAGCCGTAGACAAAGAGCACGCTCTGTACGATATTCGTGATGGTGAAAACGCACTGGCTATCTTAAGTCAGTATTATCAACCAAAGCCTTTTGTGATCAGAGGTTATGGCGCGGGCGCAGAAGTAACCTCTGCAGGCGTATTTGCTGATATCCTAAAAACGCTGTCGAGGTAGGAGTTATGAAAACGTTTTATGCACCAGCGTCAATGGGCAATTTTTGTGTTGGCTTTGACGCCCTTGGCGCCGCACTCCAGCCTATTGATGGCAGTTTATTGGGTGATCAGGTCAGTGTTGAAGCCGCAGAGCGTGATACGTTCAATTGTATTGGTCCATATGCTGAAAAGCTCTCCGCCGATCCTAAAGACAATTTGGCGTTTCAGTGTTTACAGCACTTCAAACAGCATGTGGCACCAAACATGCCTGCGGTTGCCATGACCTTATATAAAGGCCTTCCTGTTGGTTCTGGTTTAGGCTCTAGCGCTTGCTCTGTGGTTGCCGCTTTTGCTGCACTCAATGATTTTGCCAATACGCGATTAAGCCAAGAGGCGCTCATTGAATTGATGGCCGACTTTGAAGCAAAGGTCAGTGGCGGTCGTCACTACGACAACATCACGCCATGCTACCTTGGTGGACTACAACTGACGGCAGACTGCATTCCAAGTAAAGCAATCAGTGTAGCGCATGATGAAAGCTGGTTTTATGTTATTGCATATCCTGGCTTTGCATTGAATACAGCGAAAGCAAGGCAAGCACTACCGCAGCAGTTTTCTTTGCATGATACGGTGGAGTTTGCCCAGCGACTGTCAGGCTTTTGTTTATTGATGCAGTCAGGTCAATTTGACAAAGCACTGTCGATGATGAAAGACAGTATTGCCGAAGAAGCGAGAGCGCCACTCATTGCTGGCTTTAATGAAGCAAAAGACGCGCTACCAGCCCTAGGTGCCGAACTGGTGAGTATTTCAGGGGCAGGGCCCACACTATTTGCTATTTGTAAGTCAGAGCAACAGGCAAATGCAGTGCAGCAATGGCTGCAACAAAACTATATAAATGAAGCTGGGTTTAGCCATATTTGCCGATTAGATAAGCTTGGCACAAGAGAATTAAAGGATCAAAAGTAATGAAATTAGTGAATTTAAAAGACGAACAGCAGATAGTCTCATTCGTTGAAGCGGTAAAAATCGGTTTAGGTCGTAACCAAGGGGTCTTTTTTCCTCCTACATTTGAGCGTATTGCGGATGTTGATGCACTACTTGAATTACCTTTTGCTGAGCGTAGTGCCAAGGTATTACATCACCTTATTGGTGATGAACTACCACAAGATACGCTCGATGCGATGGTAAAACGCGCCTTTAATTTCCCAGCTAAGTTAGTCGAAGTTGCTAAAAATCAGCATTGTTTAGAGCTTTTTCATGGACCAACGCTGGCGTTTAAGGACTTTGGCGGTCGCTTTATGGCGGAATGCATTAGCATGTTTAATCAAGGTGAGCGCGTGACTATCCTCACGGCAACAAGTGGTGATACTGGTGCCGCCGTTGCCCATGCATTTTACGAAAAAGAAAATGTCGATGTTGTGATCCTTTATCCTCATGGCAAAATTTCGCTTGCCCAACAAAAGCTGTTTACAACACTTGGGAAAAACATTCATTGTTATGCTGTAGATGGCAGCTTTGATGACTGCCAAGCGATGGTGAAGTCTGCATTCCTTGATGACGAAGTAAAACAAAAGCTTGGTCTTAATTCGGCAAACTCCATCAACATCAGCCGCTTAGTGGCGCAAGTGTGTTATTACTTTGAAGCGCTAGCGCAATTACCTAAATCTCAGCGTGATAAAGTGCATGTTTCAGTGCCAAGTGGTAACTTCGGTAATGTCTGTGCGGCGATGATTGCGGCCGCGATTGGACTGCCTATTGCCAAATTAAGTGCCACGACAAACCAAAATGATACTGTGCCCCGTTACATTGCCTCGGGTGAGTGGCAACCAAACGACACTTTGGAGTCACTCTCTAATGCGATGGACGTGAGTAAACCTAATAACTGGCCTCGTGTTGAAATCATGCTAGATAGAGGGGATTTTAACAAACATGACTTTTATTCACGTTCGGTGTCAGAAGTTCGGACTCAGTCGGTAATGCAAGAATTACATGATAAAGGTTACTTGGCTGAGCCGCATACTGCGATAGCCTACGAGGGATTAGCGCTGGACTCTCAAGCGGATGAAATCGGAATTTTCCTTGCCACTGCACATCCTGCGAAGTTTAAGGAATCTGTAGAAGGTGTTTTAAATCAGCAGCTTGATATGCCAAAACCGTTGGCCGATGCATTGCAAAAACCATGTTTGGCAGAGCCGCTTAGTGCAGATTATGATGCTTTGAAGGCAGCAATATTAGCAAAACTCAACTAAATCAGAGAGCCTATCTGAGTGGGTAGAACGCCTACTCAGATAAGGTCAATTACAAGACTATATTAGCTTTTCAAATGCAACTTAGGTTGTCTTATTTAAAATATTAATGTTTAAATAAAAAAATATCATCGCGATAGGGGTGTGAAATAAATTCAATCCTTGCTTAAATATGCCCATGCTGATTTCATAGGCAAACTGGTTATCTTGTGATGCTAGATTGTCTTTAAAAATACCCTTACGTTTACCTAGGAGAAACCATGTTAGAACGTAACATGAATATTGCAGATTTTGACCCAGAACTATTTGCAGCGATTGAAGCCGAAACTTCACGTCAAGAAGAGCACATCGAGCTTATCGCTTCTGAGAACTACTGTAGCCCACGTGTACTTGAAGCGCAGGGTTCTCAGCTAACAAACAAGTATGCTGAAGGTTACCCAGGTAAGCGTTACTACGGCGGTTGTGAGCACGTAGACGTGGTTGAGCAACTTGCGATTGACCGTGCCAATGAGCTATTTGGTTCGACTTACGCAAACGTTCAGCCTCACGCTGGCTCACAAGCAAACGCGGCGGTATTCCAAGCGCTACTTCAGCCACATGACACTGTGCTAGGTATGAGCCTTGCTCACGGTGGTCACTTAACGCACGGTTCACACGTAAACTTCTCAGGTAAAACGTACAATGCTATCCAGTACGGTCTAAACGAAGAAACTGGCGAAATCGATTACGCGCAAGTTGAAGCGTTAGCACTTGAGCACAAGCCAAAAATGATCATCGGTGGTTTCTCTGCGTACTCAGGTATCGTTGACTGGGCTAAGTTCCGCGAAATCGCTGACAAAGTAGGCGCTTACCTACTTGTTGATATGGCGCACGTTGCAGGTCTAGTCGCCGCTGGTATCTACCCAAGCCCAGTGCCTCATGCACATGTTGTAACAACAACAACGCACAAAACACTAGCGGGTCCTCGTGGTGGTCTTATCATCTCTGCTTGTGATGATGAAGAAATCTACAAAAAGCTAAACTCTGCGGTATTCCCTGGTGGTCAAGGTGGTCCTCTATGTCACGTTATCGCTGCGAAAGCGGTTGCGTTCAAAGAAGCACTACAGCCAGAGTTCAAGTCATACCAAGAGCAAGTGGTTAAAAATGCACAAGCTATGGTTGCGGTACTTCAGGAGCGTGGTTATAAAGTGGTTTCTGGCAAAACTGAAAACCACCTGTTCCTACTTGACCTGATTGATAAAGACATCACAGGTAAAGATGCGGATGCAGCGCTTGGCCGTGCAAACATCACAGTAAACAAAAACTCTGTACCAAACGATCCACGTTCACCGTTCGTTACTTCTGGTCTGCGTATTGGTTCTCCTGCGATCACTCGTCGTGGCTTCAAAGAAGCTGAGTCGAAAGAGCTTGCTGGCTGGATCTGTGACGTACTAGACAACATCAATGATGAGTCTGTACAGGCACAAGTGAAAGAAAAAGTAAAAGCAATTTGCGCTAAATTACCTGTTTACGCATAATTTCGCTCACAAAAAAGCAGTTTTTTGTTATGATTAAGGCCGCATTCAAGCGGCCTTTTTTGTTTTTGAGTCAACGAGAGCGTCTATGCATTGTCCATTCTGTACAGCCAAAGATACCAAAGTGATAGATTCACGTTTGGTTGCTTCCGGCCACCAAGTCCGTCGCCGTCGTGAGTGTATTTTATGCCACGAACGCTTTACCACTTTTGAAGGCGCTGAGCTCTTAATGCCGCGCGTAATAAAGCAAGATGGTACCAGAGAGCCTTTCAATGAAGATAAGCTACTCAATGGCATGCACCGAGCGCTGGAAAAGCGTCCCGTCAGCACAGAACAAATAGAAGAAGTAGTACATCAGATTAAATCTCAAATTCGTGGTACTGGCGAACGTGAAGTACCAAGCGACATGATTGGCGAATGTATTATGGAAGCCCTCAAAAAGCTCGATAAAGTGGCTTATGTGCGATTTGCTTCGGTATATCGTTCTTTCGAAGATATTCGTGAGTTTGGTGAAGAAATTGCGAGGTTGGGAGATTGAGCCAGTTCACAACGCAAGACCATGATTACATGAGCCGCGCCATTACGCTTGCAAAGCGCGGTAAATACACCACAACACCAAATCCAAACGTCGGCTGTGTGATCGTAAAAAACGGTGAAATAGTCGGCGAAGGCGCGCACTTAAAAGCAGGTGAAGGCCATGCTGAAGTGCATGCGCTTAAGCAAGCTGGAGCTAAAGCCGCTGGTGCAACTGCCTATGTAACGCTTGAGCCATGTAGTCACTATGGCAGAACGCCGCCGTGCGCAAAAGGTCTGATTGACGCAGGCGTCAGCAGAGTGGTTGCAGCCATGGTTGATCCCAACCCACAAGTTGCAGGGCGTGGATTGGCGATGTTAGAGGCCGCGGGAATTGAAACGGCTTTTGGTTTGCTAGAGCCACAAGCAAGGGCACTAAATACCGGTTTCTTGAAGCGAATGGAGTATGGGTTGCCATTCGTGACTTGTAAGCTTGCCGCTTCTCTTGATGGTAAAACCGCATTAAACAATGGCCAGAGCAAGTGGATTACCTCAGCGGCAGCGCGCTTGGACGTACAGCGCCACCGCGCGCAAAGCTGCGTGGTCTTGACCGGAGCTGATACGGTTATGGTAGACAACGCAAGACTCAATGTTCGTGAAGAATTTTTGCAAGACACCGATTATCCCCAATCTGAGCTACGCCAGCCGATACGTGCGATTATTGACTCACAAAATCGTCTGACACCAGATCTTGCGCTATTTAAAATTGCATCTCCTGTGATTATTTTTCGCCGTACTATTGATAATTCAGCGCAATGGCCTCATTTCGTAGAGCAAATTGTCGTGCCTGAAATCAACGGTAAGCTCGACCTAAAAGCCGTGCTCAACAAGCTGGCTGAAAAGCACTGTAATTATGTTTGGCTAGAAGCCGGTGCCACCCTTGCGGGGGTAATGCATGAACAAGGGCTAATCGATGAATATATAGTCTATTTGGCACCGAAAATAATTGGCGCTGGAAAAGGGCTGTTTAACACCACGCCACTGAGTGCCATGTCGCAAATACCAGAGTTAGTGTTTGGCGACGTTTGCCAAGTGGGGCCTGATCTCAAACTTATCGCGACTAAAGAGAAGTAAAATGTTTACAGGTATTATCGAAGCAACAGGAACATTAACTCAATTGCAGCTCAAGGGCGGCGATTTAATTGTTCGTGTGACCACGACATCTCTTGATATGAGCGATGTAAACTTGGGTGATAGTATTGCCACGAACGGGGTTTGCCTGACTGTAACTGAGAAGTTTCATGATGGCTTCAAAGCCGATGTTTCTAACGAAACCTTAAGTTTGACGCGTTTTGCCGAGTACAAACAAGGCCAAAAGGTCAATCTTGAAAAGGCACTGCAGCCGATTTCACGTCTAGGCGGTCATTTGGTGTCAGGCCATGTGGATGGTATTGCTGAAGTGGTTGAGATAACCGCTAATGCCAGAGCGACTGACTATTGGTTAGCCGCGCCGTCATCGCTAATGAAGTATATTCCGTATAAAGGTTCAGTTGCCATTGATGGTATCAGTTTGACGGTCAATGCCGTGGAACAAAATCGCTTTAAATTGACCATAGTGCCACATACGGCGCAAGAAACGACGATTGCAGGTTTTCAAGTCGGGTCAAAGCTAAACCTAGAGGTTGATCAAATCGCCCGCTACCTCGAAAGACTAATTCAGGGTGAGCCAAGCGCTGCCAGCGAGTCCACTCTCACAACCAGTCTATTGGCGAAAGCTGGCTTTATAAAGTAGCCACAGACAAAGTAAAAATGGGAAAACTATGAGTTTAAATAGTGCTGAGGAAATCATCGCGGACATTAAAGCCGGTAAAATGGTTATTTTGATGGACGATGAAGACCGAGAAAATGAAGGTGATCTGATCATTGCAGCAGAGCACATTACACCAGATGCAATTAATTTCATGGCAACATATGGTCGCGGGTTAATCTGTTTAACCATGACACAGGAGCGCTGTGAGCAGCTGAACTTACCACTAATGGTGAAAACCAATGGCGCTCAGTTCTCTACCAACTTTACTTTGTCTATTGAAGCTGCAAAAGGCGTAACGACGGGAATTTCAGCAGCAGATCGTGCTCGTACAGTGCAAGCTGCGGTTGCCAAAGGTGCTGTGCCTGAAGATATTGTACAACCAGGTCATATCTTCCCAATCATGGCGCAACCAGGCGGCGTTTTAACGCGCGCAGGCCATACTGAAGCTGGATGTGATTTAGCACGTTTGGCGGGATTGGAACCTGCATCTGTGATTGTTGAAATTCTAAATCCAGACGGCACTATGGCACGTCGCCCACAACTAGAAGTATTCGCAAAAGAACACGATATTAAAATCGGCACCATTGCTGATTTAATTGAGTATCGTAACTTAAACGAAACCACCATCGAAAAAGTAGCAGAGTGTAAACTTCCTACTGAGTTTGGTGAGTTTAACCTCGTTACTTACAAAGACACCATTGATAATCAACTTCACTATGCGATGGTAAAGGGCGAGATCAAATCGGAAGAAGCCAATTTAGTACGTGTGCATTTGCAAAGCACATTTAACGATATTCTTCATTCAGATCGCAGTGCGGATAGAAGCTGGACGCTGCAAAGCGCCATGAAGCACATCGCCGACAACGAAGGTGTATTAGTCATTCTTGGTAAGCAAGAACGCAGCGAAGAGATGGAAGCGCTGGTTAAGGCATTTGCTGCGGAAGATGCGGGTGAACAGGTGAACTACCGTAAATTCCAAGGTACTTCGCGCACCGTAGGTGTGGGGTCGCAAATTTTGGCTGATTTAGGCATTCAGAAAATGCGCCTAATGAGTCTACCTAAAAAATATCATGCACTGTCTGGTTTCCACTTAGAAGTGGTTGAATACGTCGAACCAAAATAATTCCAAAATGCCAAATTGATCGCAATCGCCTATATTCAGATAGTAGGCGATTGCCACATTACTGTGCTATCATGCGCCTCAATTTGGCAATTGCTCATACAGATTAGGAACATCTAATGAAAGTAATCGAAGGTAATAAATACGCTCCTGGCAAAAAATTTGCCATTGTCATTTCACGTTTTAACGATTTTATCGGTAGCAGCTTACTTGAAGGCGCTGTAGATGAATTAAAGCGTACCGGTGGTGTTAGCGATGAAGACATCACGGTTGTATATGTACCGGGAGCGGTTGAACTACCACTAGCAGCAAAACGCGTTGCGATGAAAAAAGAGCACGACGCGATTATTGCGCTAGGTGTGATTATTCGTGGTGGTACACCACACTTCGATTTAGTTGCTAACGAGTCTAACAAAGGCTTAGCTAGCGTTTCATTAGATTATGACATCCCTGTTGCTTTTGGTGTACTTACCACTGAAAGCATTGAGCAAGCTATCGAGCGCGCGGGCACTAAAATGGGCAACAAAGGGGGAGAAGCCGCCCTTGGAGCTCTAGAAATGGTGAACGTGCTAGAGCAAATTTAAGAGGAATCTCAGTGAAACCAGCAGCTAGACGCAAAGCACGTGTACTTGCTTTACAAGCTATTTATTCTTGGCAGCTAAGTGGTAACCCAATTGCCGATATCGAACAGCAAATGCTGATCGAAAACGACGTAACGAAAGTCGATGTAGAATACTTCAAAGACTTAGCGCGTGGTGTTGTTGTTAACCAAAAGCAGCTAGACGAAGCAATTCGTCCGCATTTAGCTCGTCCACTTGAAGAATTGGATATGGTTGAGCTTGCCGTGTTACGTGTTAGTGCTTATGAGCTTAAATTCCGTGAAGATGTGCCATACAAAGTGGCTATCAACGAAGGTATTGAGTTAGCGAAAATGTTTGGCGCTGAAGAAAGCCACAAATTCGTTAACGGTGTACTAGACAAAGCGGTTAAGTTTATTCGCAAATAAGCTTTACTATAGGAATAGCCGGCCTTGGCCGGCTTTTTTGTGTATGAAAGAATTTGAGCTAATCAATCACTACTTTAAAGGCCGTGGCATTATTCGTCGAGATGTAGAGCTTGGGATCGGTGATGACTGCGCCTTAGTTTCAGTTCCTGCTGGCAATCAGCTTGCGGTAACAACGGATACGCTAGTTGCGGGTGTGCACTTTTTTGAAGATATTCCACCTCGGGCGCTTGGCCATCGTGTGATCGCGGTAAATCTTAGCGACTTAGCTGCAATGGGCGCTGAGCCTACTTGGGTGTCGCTTGGTTTAACGTTACCCAACGCTGACTTGGAGTGGTTAGAAGCCTTCACTGAGGGCATGCATGAAATTGCTGAGTACTATAACGTACAGGTAATAGGTGGCGATACAACGCAAGGTCCATTGACTATCACCGTATGTGCAAAAGGTATTGTACCAACCGGTAAAGCACTCAAGCGCTCAGGAGCGCGAGTGGGTGATTGGATTTATGTAACAGGTCCGCTTGGTGACGCAGGGCTTGCTATTGAAGCGCGAAAGCAGGGCTGGACGCTTGAGCCAAAACACTACAAAGCGGCGCTTGAAAAGTTTCATTACCCAGCGCCACGGGTTGCTGCGGGCCAAGTACTTAGAGGGCTTGCCACCTCTGCAATCGATATCTCAGACGGTCTACTTGCGGATCTTAAGCATATTTTACGTAGCTCGTTAGTTGGCGCTAAGATAAATGCCGATAAAGTCCCACAGTCTGATGCGCTGCGCTCAAGTCTTGATGAAGACGCACGCATGCGGCTCGCGCTCGGTTTTGGTGATGACTACGAATTACTCTTCACAGTCAATGATAATAACAAAAATGCCGTGGAAACCAGATTAAAGCAATATGGCGTTGAGCCAGTTTGTATTGGCCAAATTACGGCTAATAATGGTGAAATTCAATTGCTCAAAAAAGGTCAACCTTACCAGCTCGCAGGGCTTGGTTTTGAGCATTTTAGCTAGGAGTTGGTTTGGCTAAGCAGTATGTATTTAATTTAAAGAAGCCGCACCAATTCTTTGCACTCGGATTTGGTCTTGGTTTAGCAAAAAAAGCACCTGGTACTTTCGGCACCTTCGCCGCATTACCGTTTATTTTTGCAACCCAAGGTGCACCAATTTGGCTGCAATGTCTTGTCGCGATTGTCATGACGTTATTTGGGATTTGGGTGTGTGGTAAAACAGCGGACGATGTTAATGTTCATGACCATCCAGCCATTGTCTGGGATGAAGTGGCAGGCTTTTATATAACCATGATAGGGGCGGCACTTAGCTGGCAGTCATTAATCGTTGGGTTTATTTTGTTCCGCTTTTTCGATATTTTGAAACCGGGTCCGATAAGATGGCTCGATAAACGTTTGCACGGTGGCTCGGGGATTATGCTAGATGATGTATTAGCTGGCATTTTTTCATTGATTTGCGTGCAAGCTTTGTTTAAAACTGGCATTTTAGTCTAACTGTGCTGATGTGATGGAATCGAGATGACAAGGCTATTGTTTTTCATTTTCACTTTGCTGCTACCAATTACGAGCTTTGCGGCGATAGATGATTACGTAGTTAAACAGTGGAATATCCAAAGTGGATTACCGTCACAAAGCGTTAAGAGTGTTGTTCAAGACAACCAGGGTTACATTTGGCTCGGAACTCAGTTTGGCCTAAGTCGTTTTGATGGTCATCAATTCCAAAATTTCAACACCCAAAATACCGAATTTTTAAATAGCAATGCCATTAATAAATTGGTGGTGGATCGATTTGGCATGCTCTGGGTTGGCACGCGTCGAGGGCTGTTAAGACTCAACCCCAAAACCTTAGAAGCTCGACGTTTCGATCTGCAGGGGCCTGTACGAGATATCTTGCAAGATGAAGACGGCGGGATCTGGATTGCTGCAAATGGTCTGTATTATGTTTCTGCGAAAAAGCTGACGTTAGCCGCCAATAACATCGAACAAAGTACGTTAGACGTTACCCAAATCAATCAAATTGTAGGTTCAGTGACTAAAATGGCGCTGGTGCCAGATGGTATTTGGTTGGTAAATGAGCGTCACTTACTTAAAATCAGCGAATCAAGCAATCGCACTGGTGATGGGGTTCGGCTTGAATTGGCAAGTAAAGTGTCATTACCTGAACAGTTAGCGCAAACCATCATACATGACTTAGCTTGGGTCGATGGTAAGTTGTTCTTAGCATCAGAGCTGGGCGCCTATTTTCTAGATATTGATGAAGTACTACGTCGTTACCAAGAAGTGGGTAACAATGCGGTATATAAGTTTCTTAACGATAAAGAAGGTGGCCTGTGGGTTTCCACTTATGGGCGATTGTTATACCGACAAAATAATGGCATTTGGCAAGCTGTTGAGCCAATTCAACTAGATCAGAGCATCTGGTTTGCTGATATTTTTATGGATAACGATAATAATATCTGGCTCGCTAGTTTAAATGAGGGGCTTTGGCTTGCTCATTCAGGTAAGGTTGAGCGTCATCATATCGGTCAACGGACAAATCAAGCTATCTCAGCCATTACTCAAGGCCCCAATGGTCAATTGTGGGTAGCAAGCAGAGAAGGTCTTGGTATTATCGGGTTAAATGATAGTTATCAGCCCGTGCTCACCAGTGCTCAGTTAAATCGCTCTGTAATACACGACTTAGAATTTATCGGTGAAAAGCTTATTCTTGGCACTGATCGTGGTGCGCTTATCTATGAAGATGGCACACTGCAAAAGTTAAATGAGCGTGAGCTCAGGCAAAATCCGGTATTTTCTCTCAGCCCTTCAAATCGTGGGGGGATGTGGTTTGGTACTGGCAGGGGCTTGTATCGTCTTGATTACAAGGGGATAACGCCGTTTGCCTATAATGCCTTTCTCGGTAGCCAATTCGTCACTTTTGTTGAAGACTTCCCTAGATACGGCTTCATTGGTACAAACAAAGGGGCTTATCGTTACAATGATAAGGGGATCGAAAAAATAGGTTCTCAAACGTCGTTGGATACCGCTTATATCACCAGTATTTTGCATTTGGATACCGTGACGACTTTAGTTGGTTCTCTCAACGATGGGTTATTCTATCGTACCTCAGACGGTGATTGGTATCAGCTTGATGCTTCAAATGGATTGCCTTACGGATCGATATTTTCGCTGCATTATGACAAAAGCAATCAGCTCATCTGGGTGAGCACAATGAAAGGGGTATATCGCATGCCCGTTGCGCAATTTGGTCACGTTATAGAGAGTTTGCAAGTTGAACAAGTAATAAGCCCATTCGATAGGCAGCTTGATGGCAGACCAAGCCAATGTTGTTCAGGACTTGGGCATGATGCCGTGATTGAAACCGAGTCAGCTATTTTTTACCCCAGCTTACAAGGCGTTGTTGAAATCCCTAAAAATGTCCAGCTTTTTGGTGGTGGAGATTTATTGCCAAGGCTAGAGTCATTGTCTACCCACGATAGAGTATTTAGTACAGAATCATTAAATCAAGTGATCCAGCTTGATACATCTGAGCGTGATCTAACCATTAATTATACTGCAATTGATTTTTACGCGCCGCATAGCATTGAATTTAGATACAAGCTAGAAGGGCACGATACGCAATGGCGTGATGCTCAGTCACGCCGCGAAGCAATTTATACCAATTTACCACCAGGCAACTTCACCTTTGTTTTAGAAGTTAAGCGCCAAGGGCAAGATTGGGAGCAGGCGAAGGTGCTTAACTTATCCATTACGTTACCGCGCCGTTTCGATGAGACTATTTACTTTAGGCTGTTTATCACTTGTGCGTTTATATTTATGTTCTATCTCATTTTCTGGGTATTTAGAGCACAAGAAAGAAGGAAGCAAGCCGCGCTAGAAGCGTTGATAGCAGAGCGTACAACAGAACTCAGAAAAGCAAATGAAAAACTCAACCAGGTCAATACTCAGCTTAAGCTTGTAAGTCACTCAGATGAGTTGACGGGGCTACGTAGTCGTCGCTTCCTCTTTGATCAGTTACCAAAAGATGTCGAGCATTATCAGCGCAATGCACAGTCGCTACAGGCTCAAAATAAGAGTTTGGTATTGATGATTATGAACATTGATGATTTCAGCAAAATTAATGATTCTTATGGTCCAATTGGCGGTGATAGTTGTTTGCAGCAATTAGCGACGTTACTCAATACACGAACGCAAGGTTCTGATTATGTCGTCCGTTGGAGCGGTGATGAATTCCTATTACTACTGCGCGACTTTCGCAGAGACTATATCGAAGAGTATGTCAGCGACTTATGTAAGGCGATTGCTGAAACGGATTACCGCTTACCGAATGGTAAAACAACTAAATTGACGGTGTCGATGGGTTGGTCTTATTATCCATTGCCACTACTAGGTGGTAAGGTCATTGGTTGGGAATCATCTGTGAACCTAGCTGATATCGCATTACATCAGGTCAAACAACGTGGCGGTGATGGTGCTGCGACAATTATCTTTGACGATCAATTGGATGCATTCGAATTTGAGCAAAGCGCGAACATAGAGTCTCAGTTACAACTTCTGCAAAGTAATGGACTTGCGGAAGTGAGAGTGTGGATGAGGTGAAGCTCGTCACTAGTTCTTAAACGGTTAACGTATTTCAGGACCAGAGACGAAGAATAAAAAAGGCTTCCAAATGGAAGCCTTTTTTAGAACTGCTCAGAGTCAAGACTGTGGATTTAGCCAAGCCTTAATTTGCTGACTTATTCCTTCGCTGCTTAAGCCCAGTTCGGCGTGGATCTCAGTTTGTGAACCATGCTTAATAAACTTATCAGGTAGACCTAGTAGCTTGATTGGCTTTAGATGGCCTTGAGCTATTAGATATTCGCTCACCGCAGAGCCTGCACCACCAGCAATCGCATTGTCTTCAAGTGTTACAAAGCGCTCGTGAGTTACCACTAACTCTTCGATAAGAGCTGTATCTAAAGGTTTTACAAAGCGCATATCCACAAGCGTGGCATTTAACTCTTCGGCAACGGCTTGAGCGTTTTCAAGCAAAGTACCAAAGCTTAAAATAGCCAGCTTTTCACCTTCTCTTACTACCTTGCCCTTACCAATTTCCAGTTCGTTCATTTCTGCACTAATCTCTGCACTTCCCGCACTGCCTCTAGGGTATCTTACCGCTGCAGGTTTATCTAGGCGGTGGCCAGTATAGAGCATTTGGCGACACTCATTAAGGTCGCTTGGTGCCATAATCACCATATTAGGAATACAGCGCAAAAAGCTTAGATCATAAGCCCCTTGGTGTGTTTCACCATCCGCACCAACGACGCCTGCACGGTCAATAGCAAAAAGTACTGGCAGGTTTTGTAGTGCAACATCATGAATTAATTGGTCATAAGCACGTTGTAAAAAGCTTGAATAAATAGCAACAACAGGATTCAAGTCTTCACAAGCAAAACCCGCAGCAAGCGTCACAGCATGTTGCTCAGCAATGGCAACGTCAAAATATTGAGCTGGGTACTCTTTAGAGAAGCGCACCATGCCTGAGCCTTCACGCATTGCTGGCGTGATAGCCATGAGCTTAATATCTTGTGCCGCCATATCACAGAGCCAATCACCAAACACCTTTGAAAAGGTCGGTGCGCTGGGTTTTGATTTGGGTAAGCTGTGCACGCTTGGATCGAACTTCGGCACTGCATGATAACCAATTGGATCTGCTTCTGCTGGTTTATAGCCTTTCCCTTTTTGGGTTTTAACGTGTAACAGTTGAGGACCCTTTAGATTTCGCATATTACGTAGCGTATCTACCAAAGTATCTACGTTATGTCCGTCAATTGGCCCAATATAGTTAAAACCTAGCTCTTCAAAGAAGGTACCAGGGATTATCATCCCCTTTAAATGCTCTTCCATGCGACCTGCAAGCTCTTTAACTGGAGGCACGCCAGACAGCAGCTTTTTGCTGCCTTCGCGAATATTGGTGTAAAAGCTACCAGAGAGGATCTTCGCGAAATGGTTGGTAAGTGCGCCAACGTTTTCCGAGATAGACATTTCGTTGTCGTTTAGGATCACTAACATATCCGGATTGATGTCGCCGGCGTGGTTCATTGCTTCAAATGCCATGCCAGCGGTCATTGCACCATCACCAATAACGGCGACAGTCTTACGTCCAACGCCTTCTTTTTCAGCAGCAATTGCCATACCAAGTGCCGCTGATATTGAGGTACTAGAGTGGCCTACGCTAAACGTATCGTATTCGCTTTCTTCTCTATAAGGGAAAGGATGTAAACCATCCTTTTGGCGAATAGTATGCATCCGATCTCTTCTGCCTGTCAGTAGCTTGTGTGGGTAGGCTTGATGACCTACATCCCAAACTAGCCTATCGCTTGGTGTGTTATACACATAGTGCAACGCCACGGTAAGCTCTACAGTGCCTAAGCCAGAGGCAAAATGACCGCTACTTTGAGAGACTGAGTTCAGCAAATACTCGCGAAGCTCATCACTAAACGCGGTTAACTTGTGCTGGGGTAATTGACGAAGTTGACTTGGCTCGTCAATTAACGCGAGTAAGGGATACTTGCTACTATCAAGTTTCATGGTATTTATCAGAGTCCTAGTGAGTCTTTGCTGAGTGCTTACTCGCGCAGCTCACTTCATAATTATTAAAATTCTTCACCAACTGACCATAATATTATGTTCGCCAGTAATTACAAAGTACTTGTGAATATTTTCTTAGCTTGGCGTAGTTATTTTATACGTCAGCTTAATATTCTCGATCTATGATGTATTTTGCTAAATCTGCAAGTATTTCTGTGTCACCATCTATTGCCGTAAGCGCATCCAGTGCCTCATCTATCAACTGTTCGGCTTTTTCTTTTGCTTGCTCTAAACCTAACAACGCAGGGTAGGTAGACTTATTATGTTCTATGTCAGAGCCTTGTGGCTTACCAAGTACTGTCGTGTCACCTTCTACATCAAGAATGTCATCTCTGACTTGGAATGCAAGACCAATTGCACGACCATAAGTGCGTATTGCTTTACATGCTTGCTCCGTAACTCGTTCCGGGTTGCCGCATAAGATCCCAAGCTCTACAGCACAGCTCAGCAGTGCACCTGTTTTTAGCTTATGAATACGTTCGAGTTCATCTATGGTAATTGAACGATCGGTAGCGGCTATATCAAGCGCTTGACCGCCAACCATGCCCTGTAGACCTGATGCCTTGGCTAGTGCAGAAATCATTTTTATTTGTGCATGGTGGTTTACTGCGAATTGATGCTCACTTAATAGCTCAAAAGCCAGAGTTTGTAAGGCATCACCGGCTAAGATAGCTGTCGCTTCATCGAATTGAATATGGCAAGTTGGACGACCACGCCTAAGTTCATCATCATCCATCGCGGGTAAATCATCGTGCACCAACGAATAGCTATGCACGCATTCTATTGCTGCAGCGGCCTTGTCTAAGTCTTCTGGAGCCGCACCAAATAATTCACCAGTGCAGTACACTAAAAATGGCCGCAGACGTTTGCCGCCATTTTCTATACTGTAGCGCGTTGCGGCTTTGATATTCTCTTCAGTATCAAGCACATTATCAAAATAGTGTAAAACGGTGTTCTCTACACGAGTTTTAGCAAACTGGAGCTTTTCTTGTAATTTTTCTGACATCAGGCTTCGTTATCAAATGGCTGTAATTGTGCTTGCTCATCTTCGCCCATTAAAATAGCGACCTGCTGCTCAGCTTGCTGAAGTTTTTGGTTTGAAGCTTTTGCGAGCTTTATCCCACGCTCAAATTGTTTAAGTGCTTGATCTAGAGGTAGGCTACCGTTTTCCATGTCCGCAACGATTTGTTCCAGCTCTTGCATGGCCTCTTCAAAGCTCAAGTTATCAGGTTTTTTTACCGCCATATGTCACGCTGACCCGTAAAGTAAAAGTGTGGCAATTTTAGGGGGATTGCGCGTCAAGGTCAAAAAAACCAGAGACTTTTTGATCTGACCGAGTATCGGCATTACAAGATCTGCTATAAACTCGCATTTTAAACACTTTTTAATATAATAGTGTCAAGTTGTAGAAAAACTTGCCGATAACTCAAACAATAATAACTGCGTGATTTATCACAAATAACTTCCCCCGGAGGACATGTGGATTTAGCAACGGTAATAGGGATCCTGGGTGCCATAGGTTTGATTGTAATGTCCATGGTACTAAGTAGTGATGGCCAGATCGCTATGTTCTATAACACGCCTTCCGTCGTTATCGTATTTGGTGGTTCAATCTTTATCGTATTGTCTAACTTTACGCTTGGACAATTTTTCGGGATTGGTAAAGTGGCCGCAAAGGCCTTTATGTTCAAGATTGAAACTCCAGAAGAGTTGATTGAAAAAGCCGTTGAGCTTGCTGATTCTGCGCGTAAAGGTGGTTTTTTAGCGTTAGAAGAAGCTGAAATTCCCAACCAGTTTATGCGCAAAGGCGTCGATATGCTAGTTGATGGTCATGACGCTGATGTTGTGCGTGCCACGCTACAAAAAGATATTGCCCTGACGTCTTCAAGACACCAGTTGGGCGCCGGGTTATTTAAATCCCTTGCCGATATTGCGCCTGCGATGGGGATGATCGGAACACTCATCGGCCTAGTAGCTATGTTGTCTAACATGGATGACCCAAAAGCAATCGGGCCTGCCATGGCTGTTGCACTTTTAACAACTTTGTATGGTGCATTCTTAGCTAACGTGGTTGCTATCCCAATTCAGGTTAAGCTTGAGCTTCGTAAAGATGAAGAAGAGCGAAACCAGCGGCTCATTTTAGATGCTATCTTAGGTATTCAAGATGGCCAAAACCCGAAAGTCATTGAGGGCATTTTGAAAAATTATTTGCCTGAGTCTAAACGTGGCGCTGAGGCTGAGGAATAACCATGTCAGACGAGAACGAATGTAAATGTCCTCCCCCAGGTCTTCCGGCCTGGATGGGGACATTTGCTGATCTGATGTCATTACTGATGTGCTTCTTTGTACTGCTACTGGCATTTTCTGAAATGGACGTGCTGAAGTTTAAGCAAATCGCAGGGTCGATGAAGTTTGCTTTTGGTGTGCAAAACAAAATTGAAGTAAAGGATATCCCAAAAGGTACCAGTGTGATTGCGATGGAATTTACTCCTGGTAAGCCAGAGCCAACACCAATTGAAACTATCCAACAGCAAACCGTAGAAATGACGCAACAGATGCTTGAGTTTCAGGCTGGTGATGAATCATCTGCGGGTGGTCGACAAGAGCAACGGGGTAATAAGCGTGGTGGTGAATCAGCCAGTACTGCTCAAGAAATGGCGTCAACTCAAGCAATCGCATCCGCAGATCAAGAACAAGTTAATGAGCTTGTTAAAAAGATTGCGCAGCAGCTAGAGAAGCAAATAATGGATGGTGCGATTGAGCTTGAGTCTCTAGGGCAGCAAATCATTATTCGTATCCAAGAGAATGGCTCTTTCCCTGCAGGCAGTGCGTTTTTACAACCTAAGTTTGAACCTGTGATTGCCGAAATTGCAGAACTACTTAAAGATGTACCCGGTGAAATTACTGTCTCGGGTCACACAGACGATTTTAGGGTCACTAACGAACTCTACTCCAATAACTGGGATTTATCGGCGACGAGAGCGGTCGCTGTTGCGACTGTGATGGAGCGCGTTCGTGGTTTTGATAAGAACAGAATGGTCGTAGTTGGTCATGCAGACACTAGACCGCTTGTTCCTAATGACAGTGATGCTGATAGACGCCGCAATAGGCGCGTTGAAATCTCGATTTTACAGGGTAAACCTAAAGAGTCAGATCCTATTGAAGTGAGGCAAAATTAATTACAGTTTATTGCCAAGTTACAGGGAATTCGCTATTGTTCCGTTTGGTTCTACTTAAAGGAGAAATAGAATGATTTCAATAAAAAAACTTCAAAATTTTAGACTACCTGGCGGTAATGGTGAAGGCGGTGATGAAGAGGCGGAAAAAAAGCCGTCTTAACCGTAACCGATTGTAATAATTACTTGACCCATTAAAAAATCATCTTAACTAATAATTAGAAGAGTAAATATGTTAGAGGCTTGGGAGTCGGTTAGGCTTTTTTATATCCAATACAGCATTCCACTATCGCTAATTGCAGTGTTTTCCTGTTTAGTTTTAAGAGATATAAAAGCCGCTCGTTATGCGATTTTGATTGCTTTATTTTATATTATTGGCTCTTTTACTGGTGATTTTATTAGAGCGATAGACGATGAGTTGGTTTATCGCTATATATTTTGGGCATTTAACGATATTGTGTTTATGGCTATAATTGCTGTTTGGGCTATTAAGGACAAAGTTTATATGTGGCAGAGTGTAATTGCTCAACTCATTATTATACCTGCACCAATCTTACAGATGTTCCGTTTGGTTGATAGGCATTTAATGGAACTTAGCTATTCGTCTTATCTCTACGTCACAATTATCCCAATTGTTAACTTTGCTACTCTATGCTTAGCATTTGTACCTGTAATTGCTTATTTTCAACTGAAACATAAACGAATGCAAGACGGTGCGCTGGAGAGTATCGAAGTAGGCCGTTAATAGACCTACGTCGTCTTGATAATGCTTACCCTAAACTTGGAATAAGGCCAGCCATTTGCATTAGCTGAGAGGTGATGATCATCACACCGAAAATGGCGGCAAGTCCTAGTCCAAGCGTACCACCTTTAACCTGATATCCATCATTACCTCTAACTTTTCTCTGTTTCCATACCATAGCAACTGGTAGAAATACCGCCAATACCACGAGCGCAATTGCTGCATACCCCAGTGCCATAATAAAGCCCTTTGGATAAAAGAGGGCAAAGCCAAGCGGTGGTAAAAAGGTAATGAACGCCGTTTTGATCCGGTCTTTCTTAGTATCTTGCTTTTTAAAGGCATCTGCAAAAAAGTCGAATAAGCCGAGACTAACACCTAAGAATGAAGTCGCGAGAGCAAGATCTGCAAAAATCGTCACAAATAACTGTACGTTGTCGTTGTGTGCGATAGAGGAAATACGGGTGACAAAACCCGGCAGCCCCTCACTTGCCATTAAACTCTCTTGTCCCATAACGCCTTGGCTGAGCAACTGCCAGAACACATAGATGATAAGGGGCAGAGAAGCACCAAACATCATGACTTTACGTAGTTGACGAATATCTACGCCCACATACTTAACGATTGATGGGATTGAGCCATGAAAGCCAAAGGAAGTGAAAATTACCGGAATTGCTGCAATTACTAGCCCTTGCTCTACTGGCATATCGATTAGGTGCTGGCCGTGAACATAAGGCGTTAAAATAAAGAACAGACTGGCAAGCACAATAACTTTGATGGTAAATAGTAACTGATTGAGCTTATCGACGGTACTTGTGCCTAATGTCACTATGGTCGCTATGATAACAGCAAGCAGTACAGAGCCTAGTTGAGGGGTTATTCCGTCGCCCATCATACCAACAAGCTTGGTTTGAAGCTGTGCGCCACCACCTGCGATGTAAGCTGCACATAATGCATAAAACAAAAATACCATTGAAAAGTTTGCGACATACTGCCCCGTTTTACCAAGTAAGTTTTTCGCCAGTGTATTTAGTGTTGCGTCTTGATCTGCGTACTGATGCACTTCTAACATAAGTAAAGCGGTGTAAGTCATTAACAGCCACGTGATTGCGAGTAACACGATGGCGGTAGAAAAGCCAAGTCCTGCGGATGCAATAGGGAGGGCGAGCATACCAGCACCAATTGTAGTACCTGCTACAATCAGCATGCTGCCCAAAGTTTTATTCTTAAGCACGTTTTGCCCCTGATTATTATTATCTGGTGAGGCAAGATATAACGAATAGCGCGGAATTGAAACCGTTTTGCTGTTAATGGTCGTTAGATGGGGAATTGCGG
Organism: Pseudoalteromonas sp. GCY; assembly: GCF_016695175.1. Lineage (NCBI taxonomy): Bacteria > Pseudomonadati > Pseudomonadota > Gammaproteobacteria > Alteromonadales > Pseudoalteromonadaceae > Pseudoalteromonas > Pseudoalteromonas sp. GCY. Next base: position 3,104,605 of record NZ_CP068023.1, on the reverse strand, counting down.
ACACAAAAAAGCCGTATAGGAATACGGCTTTCAAAACAGTGAATTTAATGACACTGTTTATTTTACTTCTTTACCCGCAGCTTGCTGATCCGCATGGTAGCTAGAGCGTACAAATGGTCCGCAAGCTGCGTGGCTAAAGCCTATTTCGTCGGCATACTCTTTTAGCCCATCAAACTCTGCCGGTGGCACGTAGCGTTTTACTGGCAAGTGGTGCTTAGAAGGTTGCAGGTACTGGCCTACGGTAAGCATATCTACGTTATGCTCGCGCAAGTCTCTTAAGACTTCTTCAATTTCAGAGATTTCTTCGCCTAGTCCAACCATCAGGCCTGACTTAGTCCTTACTTCTGGATGCGCCTCTTTAAAGCGGCGTAGTAATTCGAGTGACCACTTATAATCGGCTCCTGGACGCGCTAGCTTGTAAAGTCTTGGTGCAGTTTCAAGGTTATGGTTGAATACATCCGGTGGTGTTTCACTCAAAATTTCAAGCGCTCTATCCATACGACCACGGAAATCAGGCACGAGAATTTCGATTGTGATACCTGGGTTGTGCTTACGGATCTCACGAATACAGTCAGCAAAGTGCTGTGCACCACCGTCGCGTAAATCATCACGGTCAACAGAGGTAATAACAACGTAGCTCAACTTCATGTCTTTGATGGTAAGTGCAAGCTTTTCCGGCTCTTGGGCGTCAGGTTTTAGCGGACGACCGTGGGCCACATCGCAGAATGGACAGCGGCGAGTACAAATTGCACCTAAAATCATAAAGGTTGCTGTACCGTGATTAAAGCACTCAGAAAGGTTAGGGCAGGATGCTTCTTCACAAACAGAGTGCAAGCCGTGCTTACGCATTGCTTGTTTGATGCCATCGATACGTTCACTTGATTTTGGCAAACGGATCTTTAACCACTCAGGCTTTCTCAGCATTTCTTCGCGTTCTGTTGGCATGACTTTAACTGGGATCAATGCCATTTTTTCAGCATCGCGGAGCTTTACCCCGGGCTCCATTTTGACTGGTTTACTCATACGTTTTCAAACCCTTCAGTGTATTCGACATGCTCAGCATTAATGCGTTTTAGCATGTGTTTTACCAGACCAGCCCCCGCATCAGCGACGGTTTGAGGTCCATTAATTTCGCTACTTTGCACCATATTCATGCCCGCATAACCACAAGGGTTGATCCGTAAAAATGGACCTAGGTCCATATTGACGTTGAGTGCGAGTCCATGAAACGAGCAGCCACGGCGGACTCTAAGTCCAAGAGATGCTATCTTGCTATCGTTGACGTATACACCCGGTGCATCGGCTTTAGCGTAAGCCTCTATCCCATATTCTTTAAGGGAGTCGATAATGCTTTCTTCTAGCCAAGTGACGAGCTCACGTACCCCTATTTTCAATCGTCGTAAGTTGAGCAGCACATAAAGCATTTGTTGCCCGGGACCGTGATAGGTGACTTGACCGCCGCGATCCACTTTTACGACAGGAATATCACCTGGCGCCAAGACATGCTCCTCTTTACCGGCTTGACCTTGCGTAAAAACAGGCTCATGTTCCACCAGCCAGATTTCATCCGCTGTGGTGTCATCACGCTCATCGGTAAAAGATTGCATTTTGTGCCAAATTGGCTCGTAACTACAAAGGCCGAGTTGGCGCACAATTAACTTACGAGATTCCATAACTAGGGGTCCTTACCAACTACAGGATGTAACGGACGTCTTCAATGCCACCGATCTCGGTATAAATCTGCTCGATATGCTCTTTGCTGGTTACAGTAACAACAAGAGATACGGCTTCATAGGTGCCTTTGCTGCTTGGTTTAACCTTTGGTGCATAATCACCCGGTGCAATAACCTGCAGTTTGGCTAGGATCTGATCCGTCAAATTGACATTTGCTAGGCCCATAATCTTGAATGTAAATGGGCAAGGAAATTCTAAGTATTCATCAAACTTAGTATTTTTAACTGGTTTTACCACGACGGTATCCTCACAACGAACTACTTGCTGACGCCTGTATTTGGTCACTTAGGGGCTCTTTCAAGCCTTGAGTTGCCAAGGTCGTCATTGATTGGCCGCATTCTATCATTTTTGGCGCAAAAAAAAACGTCCACGATAAGGACGTTTTTGTTGAGTCATTTTGAAGCTAGCTTTCACTATTGATTACGTCTTTACAATCATCAAAAACTGCTAAAGTAGCTAATAGAAGGAAGCAGTGATTGCTAATTGCTAAGCCTTCCGAGTCAAAGAAAAGTCGCAATGCAGTCGTTGTTAATAGTAGTATCAAAAGCGCTGTTTTGTTGCGTTTCAAGGTCTTTACTATGTTTCTTTTAGACTGCTTGGTTCTAGCGCTAAGCATTCGTACCAGCTGATAAATGATGATACTAACTACGGCAAGATTGATGCCGGTAATAAGCATTGAGGGAGGTGAGAGAGTAACAATACTAACCAATAGCAGAATAAATATTGGAATGTATCCCAAATGCTTCATATCGGCTTTTTCTGCTTGGGTATTGTTAAGCTGCGTAGCAAGTTGATAAAGTGCACCGTACAGAGCAATATAAAAACCAAGATACAATAGTACAGGTTTATTTAAATAGTCACTTAGTATGAAGCAGACAATAAATACAGCCATGCTAATGTGGATATAGGTAGGAGATTCTTTAAAGTATTGAGTAATGGCCATTGCGTCGTTTCCCTTTTTCTCGCTTTCCCTGCGACTTTGGAAATTGTTGCTTGGGGTGTAAAAAGTCAATCAGTATTTAACCACTGATTGACTTTTATCTAAATAGATTATTGCGAGAACTCAAACTAGTTTAATCAGGCGCAAAAATATTCTCACTAATGATATGGTTTAAGTACTGTATGTAGCAGCTAAAAATAACCATATAACTAGCAGCCCACGTTCCTAAAGACATTGTTAGAAATGGTATGGCACACATAACAAAAATGAGTAGCAGGTTAACAGAAAGAATAAACCTCGACTTGGTTTTTAACCTCTCCTTTATCGCGTCAATAGCGGACAGTTTTCTTATTTTATACACAACTCTTATAACATGGGCTGCTAATAACATAGCGAATGCAATATTAAAAAGTGTGAGTAGTAGGTATTCAAGGTGTAGCCCGGCAATACCTATACAAGCAAACGCTAGCATAAGTAGTAACTGTATCCAGTGCTGTTTACAGTAAGCTATGAGCGTAACTTTTGCACAAGCTCCTTGTTCTTTTGCCACTACGGATAGCAAATCCCAAGCAACTATAATTAGCGCCATATAAAAACCAATATACAAAAGTATATTTGATTTGTATAAAATAGCAGAGAAAAGCAGTAATACTGCAATAGTCAACTTGGCTACTGGTAAGCTTGGTTTTAGGTATATATGATCCATGTAGTTCATAGGAAAGCCTTTTGTGTATCACCTATTAGATTAACATCTCTCTACTTCTTCCCACTCATAACAGCCACCACCTGTACAGACAGAATATTCTACTGAACAAAAATCTCCGAAGAGCTACTGGGACCGCTGTCATTATTTCCTCAGTCATAAGGAGTTTCTATGTAACTCCACCCAATTTAGTACAGCTATTGTCGCCATCATCATTTAAATATCCTTATATTTATAAGTTGAGTTTTGTACCTCAAATGTATTTTGACACGGTGTTTCTAAATTGTAAACTTTGAGTGGGTTTTCAGCGCGAGATATGTTGAAAAGGGGTCTTAGATTAGAAAGTATGAATGTCTGGGAAGCGAAGGGAAATAAATAAGCTTTATAGAAAAGATAAGCCAACCAGTCTGTCTCGGCTGGCCTATCAGATAAGGAATTACTGCGAGATCTGTAAACGTAGATAGTCGTAGATCTTGCTAAAGAATCCACCTTCTTGGATCTCTTCAAGCGTAACCAGCGGGTATTGTGCTACGTCTTCACCCTCAAGTTGTAGGAACAAAGTTCCAACTTTAGTGCCTTTCGCTAGCGGCGCTTCGAGTGTTTTATCTAACTCAAAGTTAGCCTTTAGATTCTTGCTTTGACCGCGTGGGATAGTAATTGGCGTGTCTTCCATAATGCCAAGCGATACGGTTTCTTTGTTACCCATCCATACGCGCTGATCGGCAAAAGCGTCACCAGCTTGGTAAGGGGTAATGGTTTCAAAGAAACGGAAGCCGTAGTTAAGCAACTTTTTGCTTTCAACTTTACGTGCGCGCTCACTCTCTGTGCCCATGACTACGGCAACAAGACGCATATCATCTTTAACCGCTGAAGTAACCAGGCTGTAGCCTGCATCCGAGGTGTGGCCTGTTTTAATGCCATCCACTTCAAGGCTTGCATCCCAAAGTAGTGAGTTACGGTTATATTGCTTTATACCGTTGTATGAAAAAGACTTTTTCTTGTATAAAGCGTATTCATCAGGTACATCACGAATAAGCGCGGCACCAAGAGTCGCCATGTCTCTTGGAGTGGTGTAATGCTCATCAGTATCCAAACCATGGCTGTTAATAAAGTGAGTATTGGTCATGCCCAGCTTTTCTGCATGCGCATTCATCAGGTCAGCAAACGCACTTTCGCTGCCGGCAATGTGCTCGGCCATTGCAACACAAGCATCATTGCCTGACTGAATAATGATCCCGTGGTTTAAGTCATCAACACTGACCTGCTTACCCACTTCGATAAACATTACCGATGAACCAGGAAAATTCTTAGCCCACGCTTTTTCACTAATGGTGACTTGATCAGATGGGCTAATGTTACCTGCCGCGATTTCAGTACCAATAACATAACTGGTCATCATTTTGGTTAAACTTGCTGGCGCTAGCTTAGTATCGGCTTCACCCTCTGCAATCACCTTTCCAGTAGTGAAATCTACAAGGAAATAGCCTTTCGCATTGATCTGCGGCGGCGAAGGAATAATTTGTGCGCTGGCACTCATAATAGAGAAAGTGCACACCAGTCCAAGGACTTTTTTAACGATTTGTGGTTTGATAGAAGTCATTATGCTCGCTTTTTTGTTTATCGGCATTCATTGCGGTTATTCTAAAGTTCCTGCTCACTGTAAAGCAAGAAAGCACGACTAAATTGACCTTGTTGTAAGGTTTTTAGTAGAGATTGTGCTTGATTGTCGTCGGTAATTGGGCCGACTCTAAGCTTGTACAGGTTGTTTTCAAACGTGATGGGTGTACCTAACCCCAATTCTTGTTTTAACTGACCTGCTAATAACTGTATGTTCTCAAGTTTACTACCAGCAGCAACTTGTACATAGGTTAGCCTTGGAGACTCGCGCGATAGAGTAATGGCTTCGACCTTAACGCGCGCTGTACCCTGAAGGTGATAGCCTAGCTTGAAGGCAGCAGCGTAAGATAGGTCGATTAATCTATCGTCGTGGAATGGACCTCGGTCGTTAATTCTAACGATGGCAGAGCGTCCGTTGTCTAAGTTTGTTACTTTGGCAAAGCTAGGTAGTGGCAGCGTTTTATGTGCCGCTGTCATATCGAACATATTAAAAATTTCACCATTGGAGGTGTGGTAGCCGTGGAATTTACGGCCGTACCAAGAGGCGATGCCTTGTTGCTGATATCCATGCTCGTCCGAAATTGGCGTGTAACGTTTTCCAAGTACCGTGTAGGGGCGATTGGCACTGACGCTTTTTTTCTCGTTGGTGACAATGGCATCCTGCATTTCCAGTTCGGTAGGCTCGCGCAGTGGCGCTTTATCATGGCGAATATGATAACGGCTACCACAAGCGCTGAGCAGGCTTAACAGGGCAAATACTAAAACCAATTTTGAAATCAGGGTAATACGAACTGTCATTATTTTAACAACATCCTCTTATCTGTTGCGATTGCCATAATAATGCCAAAACCGGCCATTAAGGTCACCATCGATGTGCCACCGTAGCTAATTAGGGGCAGTGGTACACCGACTACTGGCAAGAGACCAGAAACCATTCCGATATTTACAAAGACATAGACGAAGAAGGTCAAAGTCAGTGCTCCCGCAAGCAGTTTACTGAAAGCGTCTTGTGCTTGAACTGCGATATACAATCCACGACCAATTATAAAAAGATACAAGCTGAGTAAAATGGTGACACCCAACAAGCCAAATTCTTCGCTCAACACCGAGAAGATAAAGTCGGTATGGCGCTCGGGTAAAAATTCTAATTGAGATTGCGTTCCATGCAGCCAGCCTTTACCCTCAACGCCACCAGAGCCTATCGCAATTTTCGATTGAATAATATGGTAACCAGAGCCCAGCGGGTCGCTTTCTGGATCTAAAAAGGTCAGTACACGCTGCTTTTGATAGGCATGCATTCCGTAATGCCAAAACGCATAGCCACCGGGGACCGCGAGTAATAAACCAGAGCCGATTAAACGCCAACTTAACCCAGCTAAAAAGAGCGCAAAAATACCAGAGCTGGCGATTAAGATAGAGGTACCAAGGTCCGGCTGCTCTTTGATCAGAATGGTTGGTACTAACACAATCACAAAGCCGATTGTTAAATTCAAAATACTAGGAGGTAAGTGTGAACGACCGATAAACCAAGCGACCGTCATGGGCACTGCTAACTTCATTATTTCAGAAGGTTGAAAGCGTGTAACGCCTAAGTCGAGCCAGCGCTGAGCTCCTTTACTACTGACACCAAAGAACAGCACGGCAACGAGCATGCCAAGACCTAAGAGGTAAACGGGAATAGCCACACGCTTAAGCGTATTCGGGGAGAATTGCGCCATAAATAACATGGCGACTAATGCACCAAACATGCGTGTGCCATGGCGCATCATCATGCCCATATCTTGTCCACTAGCACTATACACAATTGCGAGGCTAGCAACCATCATGGTGATCAAGGCTGCAAATAACGGTAGGTCGATATGGACTTTTTCGAATAGCGAACGCGGCTTATTCAGCGGGCTCATTGCTGTTGCTCCTTCTCAAGCGGGTAGGCCGAAAAATAATAGTCCATCACTTGTCTTGCCATTGGCGCTGCGATAGCACTACCACCACCTTGGTTTTCTACAACCACAGTGATAACAATTTGAGGATCATCAAAAGGTGCAAAACCAACATAGATACCGTTGTCTCTGTGTTTTTCTTTTAGTTTCTCGGCATTATATTTTTCGCCTTGAGCAATACTGACAACTTGCGCGGTACCTGTTTTACCTGCGTGGTCATAAGTTACGCCCTTAAACGCATTTTTCGCGGTACCTATTTTTACCGTGTTATGCATGGCTTTTAATGCAATATCCCAGTGATAAGGGTTTTTCAACACAACGGGTGGTTTCTCTTCTGTAAATAGTTGTTCTACTTCAGTGTCTTGCTTAGAGATTTGTACTAAGTGAGGTTGTCGGTGTATACCTCTATTGACCAAAATGCTCAGTGAGTTAGCTATCTGCATCGGGGTCGCAGTCCAGTAGCCTTGTCCTATCCCAACAGAAATCGTATCTCCCGGGTACCACGACTCTTTAAAACGTTCTCTTTTCCATTCAACGGATGGCAAAATAGCGGAGGTTTCTTCATGTATATCGATACCCGAAAGCTCACCAAAGCCAAACTGGTTCATAAAGTCGCTAATTTTGGTTATGCCCAATTTATATGCGGTTTCGTAAAAATAGGTGTCGCAAGATTGCTCAATAGCCTTATATACATCAACATGCTCATGGCCCCAAGGACGCCAGTCACGCCATTTATGTTTTACATTTGGAATTTGAAAAAAGCCGGGATCCCAAATTTTGGTTGTTTCGGTGACGACACCTTCTTCCAGAGCAAGCACAGCGAGATGAGGTTTCACTGTGGAAGCTGGTGCATAACGGCCCTGAGTTGCACGGTTGATAAGTGGCCTATCTGGGTTGAGCAACGCTCGGTAGTCTTTGCCGCTGATCCCATGAACGAACAGATTCGGGTCGTAGCTTGGATTGGAATAGAGCGCTAAAATTCCCCCGTCGCGAGGATCCATAACGACGATAGCGCCTCGGGTGTCTTTAAGCACATGCTGAACGATTTGTTGCAAGCCGATATCAAGCGTTAGCACCAAGTCTTTACCCGGTTGTGGCGTTTCCATGCTTAATGTGCGAATGATACGACCGCGATTATTCACCTCGACGCGACGAGAGCCAACAATACCGTGTAGCTGTTCTTCATAAAACTTCTCGACACCGAGCTTACCGATATCATGGGTGGCCCGATAGTTCGTGTCTTTGCCTTCTAGTTCTAGGTCAAAGAGTTCCTCTTTATTGAGCTTTGCTACATAGCCAAGGGCGTGAGTGAGGGTATCACCATAAGGGTAATAACGGGATAAGCGAGCTTCAACGCTAAAGCCGGGCAAGCGGTGTTGGTTAACCGACAAAATTGCGACTTCTTCTTCATTCAAGCGACCCTTTAGTACTTGGCTTTTGAAGCGGCGGTTATGCTTGATTTCCTTTTTGAAATCTTCTACTTCTTGCTCAGAAATCTCGATGAGTTGACGTACCGCAGCTAATGATGCTTCGAGATCCTCAACGTCTTCTGGGATCACTTCAAGGTTGTAAACAGGGCGGTTTTCGGCGAGCAAGACACCATTGCGGTCGTAAATCAGACCACGATTAGGGGCAACCGGAATGACCTTTATACGGTTATCATTGGAGCGGGTACGATAGGTCTCGTGTTCGGTCACCTGAAGCTTATAGACATTGTGAAACAAGATCCCAACAATAATGACGACAAAAACAAAGCCGACAAAGGCTCGTCTCGCAAAGAGGTTAGCCTCGGCAGAATGATCCCTAATCGTCGGCCGTTTTTTTATCATTATTATTCTCTGTGGTAAGGATGATTGTTATTTAAACTCCAGCCGCGATACAAGCTCTCGGCAACCACTATACGCACCAAAGGGTGGGGTAGGGTTAAGTTTGATAATGACCATTTTTGTTCAGCCGCAGCAATACATTCTGGTGCAAGCCCTTCAGGGCCGCCAATCAGTAAGCTAACATCGCGACCGTCCAACTGCCACTTTTCCATATTGCTCGCAAGTTGGTGTGTATCCCATGGCTTACCGGTCACTTCTAAGGTTACGATCCGATTGCCTTTTGGGATAGCGGCTAAGGTTTTTTCACCTTCTTGTTGCAAAATGCGTTTGATATCTGCGTTTTTCCCCCGTTTGCCAGCGCTAATTTCAATTAACTCCAGTGGCATATCTTTGGGAAAGCGTCTTTGATATTCGGTGAAGCCAGTTTCAACCCACTTCGGCATTTTGGTACCTACTGCAATGAGTTGGATCTTCACATTAGCCCCACAGCTTTTCTAGATCATAAAAATCACGGGTTTGGTCTTGCATTACGTGTACAACAACGTCACCCAAATCAACCAATACCCACTCACCAACGTCTTGACCTTCTTGGCCAATAGGTGTTTCTCCAGCATGGCGTGCTTCTTTTGCGACATGATCGGCAATCGATTGTACATGGCGTTTTGAGGTGCCTGTACAGATCACTAAATAATCGGTGATTGAAGAAGTTTCGCGAACGTCGAGCTTAACAATATCACGCGCTTTCATATCATCTACTTTGTCTAGCGCGAAATCTAATAACTGTTGTGAATCCAAGTTTTTGTCTCTGTATTTCAAATAATCGGCGATTTTAACATGCTTTGTGGGGTTAATCAGCATACAAGCCATGGCTATTTATATAATCTATGACAGAAGCGGGCAGCCAATGTTCCAAATATTCTTTATCTTGTTGCGCAATTGCAGCCCTTATTGTACTCGATGCAATGTCTTTTTGCTCACCGTGAAGGAAATAGCAATGTCCAGCGTTGGTGGTTTGGAGCTTATTTGAGTTATCTGTGCGTGCTTTGGCTAAATAAGCCGAGACTTTAGCATCTGGTGAGCAATGTTCGTTCGGGCGTTGATACACCACTAGATGACACAGCTCTGTGATTTCTTGCCATTGATACCAAGTGTGCAGACTATTAAACGAGTCCATACCCATTAAAAATAAAATCGGCTGGTCCTGATATTCGTTACGCAGTTCTTGCAGTGTTAGCAGGCTGTAAGAGGGTCCTTGTCGGTCAAGCTCACGTCTATCAATAACCAGTTTTTGTTGCCCTGATAGCAAATTTGCAAGCATCGCTAGGCGATGCTCGTCACTGATGCTGGGCTTTTGTTTATGAACCGGTATGGCACAAGGTAAAAATTTTAACTCAGCCAGACTTAGCTCGTCGACGCAGCGCATCGCCATATTTAAATGGCCTAAATGCGGAGGATCAAAAGTACCACCAAACAAAGCAATCATACATGCTCACTCTGGCTAATTGGTAACGGCATTGCGATGGGTGTGGCAAAGGCCAGAGCAATGTGTGCGAGAGCTTGATATGGCGCAGTGAGCCTTGCTTCTTTATATGCGGTATCGAAGTCTGCCATCATACAGAGCAACTGTTTCATCTGCTCTAACGTTAATCTGTCTAACGCTTGCTGCGTGATGGTTTGCTGATTTTTCCAGACATTATGCTTTTTATAGGCATCCGCAAGCGTAGTGCCGGTTTGCCACAAGGTTTTAACACCCAGCAGGGTGCGTGCTTGGTTTTGCAAGGTCCAGAGAATACTCGCGGGCTCTACATTATCGTTGGCGAGCTTGTTCAATACTTTGATAATTTGTTTAGGGTTACCACTTAACAATCCGGTATTTAAATCAAAGATATCGAACTTAGATTGATTTAATAAGCCGCTCAGCAATTGCTGTTCATCAACCGGGTTTTTACCAAATAGTAAGGAGAGCTTTTCGAGCTCCTGATGCGTTGCAAGCAAGTTGCCTTCTGTGGCGACGAGCAGGGCGCGTTTGCCTTGAGGTGACACAGATAGCTTCAGCCGCTTACATTCATCATCAAACCAGCGTTCAAGATGACGGCCCGTTAACGCATAGCAAGGGACAAATAGGCCTTTAGGCTCTAATGTTTTGAACCAAGCGGTTCGTTGAATGTCTTGACCCGCACCCAGCCCTTTAAAAATAACAACGACATCTGGATTGACTTGTTCGGCCAAAGACTTTAAAACCGCGACACCTTGTGTAGGGACTTTTTGTTCATTAAAGTCGAACTCGATGAGCGTACGTGCACTGAACAAAGACATACTATTGTACTGCGCACTGAGCTCTTGCCAGTCAAATCCCGGAAGTAGAGCAAATTTAATGACTTCGTCAAAGCCTTGCTGCTTAGCTGCGGTTCGTATCGCAAGTACACATTCGCCTTGCTGAAAGGGTTCTTCACCAAAGACCAGATAAAAAGGGGCAAGCCCTTTACTTAGGTAATTGGAGAGTTGATTGGCATAACAACGCATTACAGCTGCGACAACTCACGAATAATACGTTGGCTTGCAAGACGGCGCATCTCAGTTAGGATCAGCTCGAGCTCTTTTGCTTTTGCTAGCGCATTGTCTGGGTCGTCCTGATAGTTGCGATACAGCTCGAACATTTGTTTAACGGGTTCTTGGCCCGGACGACTCAAACGGTACGACACGCGATACGCCAGTTCATACTGAGCAACCTGACCATTTTTGAACAAACTGAGTGTTTGACGTTCAAGTGAGTCATTGTACAAGTACAACTCAGCAGCTTGTTTGGTATTTTTTGGTGTAAGGGATACCTGTGCACGCTGAAGATCTGACTGTAATTGTTCAAACAAGGCTGAGCGCTTGTCGTCACCGCTTAAGGTGATTTCTTTTAGATCGTCAGGAAGGTAAGAGGCCTGCTTGAGATGAAAACCGCAGCTCGCCACGAAGAAGCAAGCTAGCAAAACTGCTAGCTTGCTGGTGTGCCAAAATAGGCTACGCATCTTAGTTTGCAACCACATTAAGTAGTTTACCAGGAACATAGATCACCTTACGGATGGTCTTGCCGTCAGTAAACTTAGTGACGTTTTCTTCGCTAAATGCAATCGCTTCAACTTGTTCTTGCGTTGCATCTGCCGCCACGGTGATTTTAGAGCGCAGTTTACCGTTGACTTGTACAACGATAAGCTTTTCATCTTCAACTAGCGCGCTTTGGTCGACAACAGGCCACGCTGCATCCAAGATATCGCCAGCCTTGCCAAGCTCAGTCCATAGTTCGTGACACATGTGCGGTGTGATAGGCGCAAGCATGATCACCATGGCTTCTAGAGCTTCGTTTGCTAGTGCAATGTCTTGCTCATCGCTAAGTGGCGCTTTGATAAGCTTGTTTGAAAGCTCCATCACCGCCGCAATTGCCGTGTTGAACGTTTGGCGACGTTCGATATCGTCTGTCACTTTTGCAATGGCTTTGTGGATATCACGGCGAAGCGTTTTTTGCGCTGCATTTAGTTTGCTTAAATCAAGCTCGGCAGTACCAGCTTGCTTTACGTCAACCGCGTATTTCCAAATACGACGAAGGAAACGGTGCGCACCTTCAACGCCTGAGTCAGACCATTCCAGCGTTTGCTCTGGTGGAGCCGTAAACATCATGAATAAGCGAACTGTGTCAGCGCCGTATTGCTTGATAACTGTTTGCGGGTCAATACCATTGTTCTTCGACTTAGACATTTTGCTCATGCCTGCAGAGAATACCGGCTCGCCGTCTTCTTTATGCCACGCTTTAGTGATGCGGCCTTTGTCGTCAGTCTCAGTTAATACGTCAGTTGGTGCGATCCAAATATCGCCGCCTTTCTCGTCTTTGCGGTAGTAAGTATCCGCAAGTACCATGCCTTGGCAAAGTAAGCGCTCAAATGGCTCATCAGAGTTCACTAAACCGAAATCACGTAGCAACTTGTGGAAGAAGCGCGAGTACAACAAGTGCAAGATAGCATGCTCAATACCACCAATATATTGGTTTACTGGTAGCCAGTAGTTTGCAGCACCTGGCTCAAGCATGCCTTCATCGTAACGTGGGCTACAGTAACGCGCATAGTACCAAGATGATTCCATAAAGGTGTCGAATGTATCGGTTTCGTGGAATACCGCTTCACCATTTATTGTTGCTTTTGCCCATTCTGGATCTGCTTTAATCGGTGAAGTTACTCCATTCATGACTACGTCTTCAGGTAGACGAACAGGAAGCATGTCTTCAGGTGCAGCAAGCTCAGAACCATCTTCTTTATTTAACATTGGGATTGGCGAACCCCAGTAACGCTGGCGGCTCACACCCCAATCGCGAAGACGGAAGTTTACTTTACGTTTACCCACGCCAAGAGATTCTAGTTTAGTCGCGATGGCGTTAAATGCGCCTTCAAAGTCAAGGCCATCGAACTCACCAGAGTTGATGAGTGTACCTTTTTCGGTAAATGCCGCTTCAGCCAGATTGGCTTCTACTTCTGCGCCGGCTAGAGGCTGAATAACTTGTTTGATCTCAAGACCATAAGCGGTTGCAAACTCATAGTCACGTTGGTCGTGACCAGGTACTGCCATCACTGCACCTGAGCCGTAATCCATCAATACAAAGTTAGCTACCCAAATTGGCACTTGTTGCCCTGTGATTGGGTGGATAGCCGTAAAGCCAGTTGCGATGCCTTTTTTCTCCATTGTTGCCATATCCGCTTCGGCAACTTTGGTGTTCTTGCACTCTTCAACAAAACGAGAGATCGCATCGCTGTTTTTTGCCGCTTCTTGAGCGATTGGGTGACCTGCCGCAACTGCTACATAAGTCACACCCATAAAGGTATCAGGGCGGGTGGTGTATACGGTGAAGCTTTCGTCGTTGTCGGCACGTTTAAAGTCGATTTCAACGCCTTCTGAGCGACCAATCCAGTTACGTTGCATGGTTTTAACTTGCTCAGGCCAGTGGTCAAGCTTGTCTAAGTCATCCAGTAACTCTTGTGCATAATCGGTGATCTTAATGAACCATTGTGGAATTTCTTTTTGCTCGACAATGGCACCAGAGCGCCAACCACGGCCGTCAATTACCTGTTCATTTGCCAGTACCGTTTGGTCAACTGGATCCCAGTTTACCGTTGACATCTTTTTGTATACTAAGCCTTTTTCGTAAAGCTTAGTGAAGAACCACTGTTCCCACTTATAATATTCTGGGTGACAAGTTGCGATTTCACGATCCCAGTCGTAACCAAAACCAAGCAACTTGAGCTGGTTGCGCATGTAGTCGATATTCTCGTAGGTCCATTTAGCCGGTGCGGTATTATTTTTAATTGCCGCGTTTTCAGCTGGAAGACCAAACGCATCCCAACCCATGGGTTGCATAACGTTTTTGCCTTGTAGGCGTTGGAAACGAGAAACCACATCACCAATGGTGTAGTTACGTACGTGACCCATGTGGAGGCGACCACTTGGATATGGGAACATTGAGAGACAGTAGTACTTCTCTTTACTTTCGTCTTCGACAACTTTGAAGGTATTGTTTTCTTCCCAGTACGACTGTACTTTGGCTTCGATATCTTGCGGGTTATATTGCTCTTGCATCTAGGTTTCCAAACATCTGGCAAAATTAATAGAAAATTGCTCGATAGCATACCCGAAATTGGCCTGCAATCACAGCACCTAAAGTGGAATTATTTTAGTCGATTGCTGCGGACTAAAGGTCGTGTCGAAGTGGAGATAAATTACGCGAAGACAAGCTGCGGTATAAGGGTAAATTTTGTGCTGTTGCAAGTAAGAGTTATTATCACTTACTATTGCTAAATATCGAAAGAAGTTTGAGAATTCCCTTGATAAAATTGTGGTTACGCCGTACTCACCTAGTAATGGCGCTAGTGTCTGGTGCATTTATTATTTGCTTAAGCTTAACTGGGGCGCTGCTTATTTATGCCAAAGACATTCAATATCTTACTCAGCCTCAGTTGTGGCGAGTTGAGCCGCAGTCTGAGCCTCTTGGGGTAGAGCAAATAGTCACCTCAGTTGAATCTACAACCGCTGAAAAAGTTTCACTGTTTATGCCTGAGCAGCAACCGGATTTGGCATGGCAACTGAAGTTGTCTAGCGGTGATTATGTTAGCGTTAATCCCTACAGTGGCAAGATCCTTCATCGCTACGAGTATTACTCTACGCTATACGGCTTTACGATGGCGCTACACCGTTGGTTGTTGTTTGAAGATGCTGACAACAAAAAGCCGCTTAGAAATTGGGTATCTATTTGTGCACTTGTACTCATTATTGAGTTAGTGTTGGGCTTTTATCTTTGGGTAAAGCCTAAAAATCGCTTGAAACGGCTAGTGATAAAACCAAAAGCTAAGCTAAGGATCCTGCTTTATCAGTTACACACCGTATTGGGTGTATATTTGCTTTTACCTATACTGCTCATTGCCTTCAGTGGTATAGCGTTTAACTGGCAGCCGCAAACTAAGGCTGTGGTTGAGTGGTTGAGCTTTGGAGAGGTCGAAGCAAGGCCAAAACCGCCCACTATTGCGGTTAATTTTCACGGCTTACCCTATGATTTAAATAGCGCTACAAAGCGCGCGAAATCTACCTTCCCAGACAGTCAGCTGTTCCGTATTTATATGCCTGACAAAGCGTCGGACAGCGTCGCTTATAGAGTTCAAAACCCAGGCGAAAGTCACGCCTATAGCTGGGTTTGGGTAAATCCCTATAACAGTGAGGTGGTGGCGCAATATGATGCATCAAAAGCGGGAGTCGCTACGCAAGTCTGGAACTTTAAGTACAAGTTTCATATTGGTGATTTTGCCGGTCCCATCTTGCAATTTGTCTGGTTAATGCTTGCCTTAGCTCCGACCTTGTTCACGGTATCCGGCCTGTATTTTTGGTTACAACGTCATCGTAGGAAGAGGTAATTAACTTCACTCTAAGTTGCTGTTATGTAGATATAATTGCAAAAAATGGTGCAGAGTAGAATGATTTTTTAGTAAAAGGTAATGCAAACTATTCACATTTGCCTTGTTTTTACTGAGGTTTGGCAATATTATATTGCCGCTTTTTACATCATTATTATTCTAAATCCAGCAAGGATAACCATGTTAAAAACTACTCTCAGTATGGTAGCGTTGGCTGTTAGCGCAGCAGCCATTGCAGACGATACCAATGTTAAAGATCTTCAAGCTGCAGATATGGAGCATATCGTGGTCTCGGGCAGTCGTGTTTTTGAAAGCATTGATGAAGTGCCCGCCTCTATTACGATTATTAATCAAAAACAAATCGAAGAGCATTTAAAAGTAAATCCAGAACTACAAAGTTTGTTATCTCAAATCGTTCCTGGTCTTGCTCCGGATACGGGTAGTTCAAGTAATACAGGGCAATCATTGCGTGGACGTGCGCCACTGGTGATGATTGATGGAGTACCTCAGTCTACACCACTGCGAAATGGTTCTTTGGGTGTAAAAACACTCGATCCAAGTGCCATCGCGCGTATAGAAGTGATCAAAGGAGCAACCTCAATTTATGGTAATGGTGCTTCAGGCGGGATCATTAACTACATCACCAAGCAGGCCAAAAGCGATGGCAAACCAGAAGGTGAAATTAGCCTATCTAGCCGTTTTAGCGCAGTAAAGCTTGCAGAGAGTGCGGGTGCTCGAATTGCGGGCGCGATTAATGGCCGTGTTGACCAGTTTAGTTATTTAGTCACGGCAAGCTATGAAGAAAACGGTGTTCAGCGTGATGCTGAAGGCGACATTCTAGGTTTACAGTATGGTCTGTCGGATACCGTGACAGAAAACTACTTTACTAAGCTTGGCTATGACTTTGATGAAGACAAGCAACTGCAATTTAGCTACAACTTCTACAGTTCACAACAAAAAACGGACCTAGGTGATGTGTTTGGCAACATCAATTTAGGTGAAAAATCTTACGCTATTCACGTGCCACCAGCTCAGCAAAAACAAGGTAAGCCACAAGGGCCAGAAGGTAATGAAAACATTACGTTGAAATACACCGATATAGAAGTTTTTGCTAATACACAAATGACGCTAGATGCGTATATGCAAGACATTGAGAACGTGTTCTTCTTCTCTCCAAGCTTAGCAAACCCTGATGAAGGGTACAGTGGCGGTCAATCTATCATCCGCTCAGAAAAAAAGGGCGCGCGTGCGACATTTAATACCTTGGTTGATTTTGACAATGTCCAAGCTACCTTCATTTATGGTATTGATGCGTTGAACGATGTGACCTCACAGCCACTTGTCGATGGTCGTATTTGGGTACCAGAAATGGACATGGAAAGCATCGCAGGTTACCTACAGACCAAGTGGATTGTTGCGGATGACCTAGTGTTAAAAGCGGGAGTGAGACAAGAAAGTATTGATCTTGCAGTAGCAGATTACCAAACACTAAAACTTTGCCGTTCAGCGGATCAGTGCTCTGTGCCACTCAACGTGAAAGGTGACACCATTGACTATGACGCCACGACTTACAATGTGGGTATTAAATATAACGCGAATGAAAAGTTCAGCCCATTCGCCAGTTATTCGCAGGGGTCTGATATCTCCGATATTGGCCGTCTGCTGCGCAGTGCAACGGTAGAAGACATTGGTCAAATTCAAACAGAAGCATCGATTGTTGATAACTACGAAATCGGTTTTAACTCTCAATTTGAGACGTTACGATTTGAATTTGCGGCATATAGAAGTACATCTGAGTTTGGCACAACGAATAAATTCAATGAAGTAACCGGAGTTTATGAGCCTGTTCGAGCACCACAAAAAATATGGGGTTATGAGGCACTTGTCGATTATAAGATCAACGACACGCTAAAGCTCATTGCGACGTATAGCTATGTAGAGGGTAAAGATACCAAAGCGGATACTTATCTTGGCTCTAGGCAAATTAGCCCACCAAAGCTTACGGCAAACCTAAACTGGCAGCCAGTTGATGCGCTATCGATGACGTTAAGCTGGTTACATGTCGGCGACCGTAAACGCTTTGAGCGGAACGATAAAGGCAACTATGTTGGAGATCAAGGTCCAATTGACAGCTATAACGTGGTTAACTTTAGTGGTCAATATCAATTCGGCCAAAGCTGGCAAGCTTTTGTTGGTATTGAAAACTTATTTAACTCAGACTACTACCCCGCTCGCGCACAAGCCTATACGTACGGTGGCTATAACATTAAAGGCCTTGGCACGACGGCAACCGTTGGTGTGAAGTATCGTTTCTAAGCTAACTTTTGGCTTCATAACCTGAAGCCAAATGGGGTTGCTGAGTACCAAGTTCAGCAAACCCTAATACAATGAATGGTATATCTGGTCTACACTTAATCTATTGGCGAAACAGGAGTGTAGCAATGGCAGATTATCAAAAATGGCTGGATCAATTTTCCGATTGGCTCAAAGACGTCAAAGAACATGAAATTGACGATTTATCTAAGCGATTCTGGGAAGTGCAGAGTGCACTGAAAGACTACACCAAACAAACCTATGATGATTATAGTTACTATCTAAAACGTGACTTGGAGCATCTTCTCGAAAACAAATCCTTCTATGATGAAGCGGCTTGGAGCGAGCTCAAAGCTAACATCTTATTTGAAATATCCCAATTAGAAGATAGAACTCAACTTGAGTGGTCCGCACTTTTAAAAGATTTTGAACACCAAGGCATTTATAAAGAAGGTGAATGGATAGCTTTGGGACAATTAGTGTGTAAGAATTGTGGCTATAAATTAGATGTTTATTATGCCATCAAGATCCCAGCTTGCAGCGAGTGCGGGCATGGGGAATATACTAGAAAAGCATTAGCGCCCTAAAGTGTGGGCGCTCAGCTTGGAAGCACCAAGCTGAGTAGGCTAACGTATGCGAATAATACAAAGAAGTTAGAATGACCAAATCTAAATTGTCGTCTGAAAAAGCACTGCCTGCGAGCCAGCTCGCGCCATCAGTTTCGTTGACTCACATAGAAAATTGTATCCAAAACCCTTACCCAGAAGCGCTACCGTTTATTGGCCAGCAGCGCGCTCAAACCGCGCTAGACTTTGCCTTGGGAATGGAGCTACCCGGTTATAATGTGTATGTCATGGGAGAAGCGGCGCTAGGTCGTTTTACCATGGTAAAAGACAAGCTTGAGGCACACAGTAAAACTAAGCCAACGCCTAAAGAATGGTTGTACGTCAACAACTACGACGATCACCGAGAGCCCATCGCGCTATTTATGCAGGCGGGTGAAAGTAAGCAGCTTGAGGCTGATATTGACGCCTTTATCGATGAGATCTTAGATACTTTTCCTGCAGCTTTTGACAATCCGGGTTATCAACGCAAGAAAAAGTCGCTAGATAAAGAATTTGAACAAAAATACGATGCTGCGATCACCGCTGTTGAGCAGCAAGCTATGAATATGAGCGTTGCACTGATAGAAGATACGGGGACTGTTGGCTTTGCTCCTGTGGTCGATGGTAAGCAGCTCAGTGATACGGAGTTTTCGGCACTGGATGAGCATGTTCAGGCACACTTTTTAACGGCAATTGAAACATTAGAAGATGCCCTAATTGAGTCGCTTATTGAGCTGCCAAGGTGGAAGCGTGAATCTTCTGAGCGCTTGCGTAATCTTAAAAAAACCACCATCGAAGTGGCGACCAAACCGCTATTAAAAGCACTTGAGCATAAGTATGCCGCACACATTGGCGTGCTGCGTTATCTTAAAGATCTTAAGGTTGAAATTGTCGATGCGGTATTAGATTGGCTAGACGACGATAGTAGCAACAGCGACGAAAACAAAGATGATTTTGACTCTAAAGGAATGCTCACGGACTTTTTTGCGCCCAATATTCTGGTTGAGTTTAAAGAAGACGACCCTGCGCCTGTGGTGTACGAGCCAAACCCGACCTTTGGTAATATTTTTGGTAAGGTGGAATATGCAACCTCTCAAGGTAATTTGATCACCAGCTATCGCTCTATTCAAGCAGGTGCATTGCACCGCGCCAATGGCGGTTATCTGATCATGGATGCTGAGAAGGTCATGGCTAACGCGCAAGTGTGGGATGGCCTTAAACTGTCGCTAAAAACCCACCAAATTAAAAATGACCTACCGTATCAAGACAATTCGGTGGGTAGCAGTTTTACCTTAAAGCCGCAGTTAATTCCGTTGGATGTCAAAATTATTCTTTTGGGGTCGCGAGACCTGTATTACACCATTGGTGAATACGATGAAGAGTTTGCAGAGCTATTTAGAGTGCTGGCTGATTTTGATTACTATTTACCAAGCTCGGACAAAATGCAGTATCAATTTATCACTAAGGTGATGGAATACTGTAATAATACCTTGAAGATTGAGCTTAGCTCAGCGGCGCTGGCGCGTATGCTTAAATTTAGCTATCGCCAAGCGGAGCACCACAGTAAGCTTTCGGCGCGCTTTGCTGATGTTTTGGAGCTGGTGGCAGAAGCCAGTTTTTATGCCAAGCAAGATGGCGTAAACCAAATTGCCGCTAATCACATCGATGAGGCGATAGCTGGGAAAGAATATCGGACAGGACAATTAAGCGAAAACATGCTCAGCGATATTCAAGAAGGGCATACCTTGATTGCAACTGAAGGCACCGCAATTGGTAAGGTAAACGGCCTGACCGTACTGCATATTGGTGACACCGCTTTTGGTACGCCTGCGCGTATTACCTCTACGGTATACGCGGGGGCAGACGGGGTGATTGACGTTGAACGTGAGGTAGACTTAGGTAAGTCAATTCACTCAAAAGGCGTGATGCTGCTTACGGGTTACCTAGGTAATAAGTATGCGCAAGACTTTAGCCTGACACTCAGCGCAAATATCGCCATTGAACAAAATTATGGTTTTATTGACGGTGATAGCGCATCACTTGCAGAGCTTTGTGCACTGCTATCGGCGGTGACGCAACTCCCCGTGGATCAATCATTAGCGCTCACTGGCTCAATTAACCAACACGGTGAAGTACAAGCCATAGGTGGTGTAAACGAAAAAATCGAAGGCTTCTTTAAACTCTGTAAAATGCGAGGCCTCACAGGTAAGCAAGGGGTGATCGTCCCTGAATCTAACAAGGTCAACTTAGTGTTAGATGATGAAGTGATTGCAGCTGTTGAAAAAGGCTTATTCCATGTCTATGCCGTTGCCACGGTGGATGAAGCGCTTAGCTTGTTAATGGATAGACCAGCAGGAGAGCTGAGTGAAGAGGGCTATCCTGAAAACAGTATCAATGCAGTTGCAATGGCGAAACTTGAGCGTATTGCAAAAGTAGTAAACGGCGATGACGACAAAGGAGAAGAAAGCCATGACGACAACTAATATTATCCTCGTTATTGTTGCATTGGTGATTGCGGTGGTGTTTTTTCGAGGCGGTCAGAAACAAAAGCAGCTTGCGCAGTTTAATCGAATTCAAGCGGCTGACTTTTTGCAAGAAAACGAAAAGCGCACAGAGGTACATAAAACTGACTCAGGTCTTCAGTACGAAATAATCACTCAAACTGACGGTGGCAAACAGCCAAATGCAACGAGCAAAGTCAAAGTACATTATCATGGCACTTTACTTGATGGCTCCGTATTCGACAGCTCGGTACTGCGTGACCAACCCATCAGCTTTGGACTTAATCAAGTGATCCCGGGTTGGACAGAAGGTGTGCAGTTGATGAGCGAAGGGGATAAATACCGCTTCTGGATTGGTCCGGACTTAGGCTATGGTGACCGCGCAGCAGGTAAAATCGAACCGGGTTCGTTATTAGTGTTTGAAGTTGAGCTGCTCGCGGTAGAGTGATGATCTCAAAGCGATGAGACTCTAGCAGCTATCTTTATTTGCCCTAGCGTGATTAACCGTCGCTACAATTGTTAAAGTGGGCTGCTAGAGAGAAATGATGTTATTTAAGCTCAGGTTATTTAGAGCCATTCTGTGCTGATTTTGTGACAAGGACGTCACAGAGAACATTTTTTAAGATGTGTATGCCAGCAGCTAATGCTCCGAAAATGAGTAGGTTTGGAGATAGTGGGTCATCTTCCAATAAGTAGTTATTCAATAATGCTATTAGTAACATCATAATGACTACGAAAATAAGTGGTTTCACACTATGTTTATCAATACTTTTCTTAATCTCTGCTTCTGTCATCGTTCCCTCTTAGGTTGTAGCTTTAACTATTTAAAATAGTTGGAGAATTAATGGATTGGTATTACTGCTTACTTGTTTCTTTTATCTGAGTAGCGACTGAGTAGCATATTGGCGACCTGTTGCTTTACGGCCCGTTTGTCGTTGGGGTCAACGCCAAAACGTTCCGCCAGTAGTGCGATTTCTTCATCGGTTAGATTGAAGGATAAGCGTTGCCGAGTTTTCTTCGATTTAACTTCTAAATCAAGGATCTTTCTGATCATATCGGATGGCGTTAGCTCTTCGTCTATCGCCTGTTTTTTAATGCTTTTTTGTACTTCAGTGGTTAAATCGAAGGCCATTTGTGTGGCCCTCAATGCCACTTCTTGACGTTTCCACTTATCTTCTCTTGTGGTCACGAGTTCGCTCCAGGAAATAGGTCGACAATATCGCTCAGTGGGCGGCACATGGTTAGTGACACGTCAGTTTCTCCCCCATCCCAGATCTCGATATTGATAGCGAACTTTTCGTCAGGACTAAGTAACTCGATAACTTCACATACTTCGCCACTTTCATCTTGATAGCGTGGCAAGGCGCGACCGCGATAATCGCTATCGTAAAAATAGCAAACGTAGGGCGCTTCACTTTGTTGATAGCTTTTACCTAAAAATCGCTCGAAAATCTCTGGAGTAGCGTGGGTGTCGATGTGGGTCAGTGCTTCTTCATCGAAAATACGCGCAAATTCATCAAGCGTAAAAATAGCATCGACGTCTTCTCTTTGGATTTTGATAGAGAAATTCGCGTATTCCTCACCGTCACTTTGTTCAATTTGCAAAAAAGTAATGTTACCTGAATCACTTTCGAGAACAAATTCATATGCAGCGCTGCGCTCAAACTGGTAAGTTTGTACGCCAACAACTTTTAGGGTTTGTCCCTTGAGCCAGCTAGGGTAAGCGAACGAATCGATGATGGTGAGCATATCCCCAACTTGCAGATCTTTTGCATGAGTAAGTTGTCGCTCAGGAGTTTTTTTTGATTTAAAAAAGCCAAACATAATGCACCTACATAATCAAAAAGGGTAAAAAGGAGGCGAGGCCTCCTTTTTCTAATCAGCAAATATTAGTTGCTTTGTTTAGCTCTAATACGTTCAAGAATATCATTACTCTTTTGCGTAGAGCCAATTCCCGCTTCTGCCATTTTAGCTTTTAGATCTGCACCCGTTGCAGCGGCTTCAAGTTCTTTTGCCGCGGCCAGTTGATCTTGCCTATCTTGCTGGCGTTGCTTGATACGCTCAAGCGACTGACGTGCATTTACCATAGATGACGCATTGGTATTTAGCGTGCTGTTTACTGCCATAGTTGCTTTTTGAACGCTATCTGTGGTTTTTACCATTGTCAGCTGGCGTTGGTTTTCTTTAATCGTTTTTTCAGCTTCTTTGATCTGCTGTTTTAACAGGATCACATGTTTACTAAAACCGTCTAGCACTTGCTGATGCTCTGCGCGCTCAACTTCAAATTCACCGATTTTCTCTGCGATTTCTACCGCTAACGCTTCGTTACCTTTTTCGAGCGCTTGTCCAGCATAGTTTTCATGTTCGATAATGCTTTCGTCAAGTGCAGCTAATTTGCGTTTTGTCTGCATCTCTTTCGCCATTACTTCTGTTAAGCTCTTTTTGGCTTTAGCTAATGCGTTTTGTGCGTCAGCAATTTCTTGCTCAAAAATACGAATGCCATTTGCGTCAACAATTGACTCACCAACTTCTCTAGCGCCACCACGAACAGCAGTAAATAATTTCTTTAAAATACTCATTTCACAACTCCAATATTACTCATTCAAATACACAGTCACTGCATCTAATGCTTCGATTGCATTGTCCGCAAGGGTGACCAGTTCGTGCGTGATCTCATCAATTGAGGAGGAAACGGCTAGAGCACCAAATATCGCATACTGCTCATCAATTTTAGCAAACGCACTCAGCGGGATCGGCACATTCAGTTTTAATAGTGCTTCATTTAACTCGTTTAGCAACTCAGGCTTTACCTCATTCTCTTTAAATAGGTAACTAATGCATACAAGTTGTTCTTCAGTCTGAGTCACAAAAATTGGTAATTCGTCATTTCCGTCAACAATCACTTGCAATACATCTTGCTCGCCTTCATTGGCGATTAAGAAAGATTCGAAGTTAGCACCTTCCGTTTCAAATGATGCTAATTTGATTGATAGTTCATTTAATTCCATCTTCATTTACCTTTTTGTTTTGACATATTATGTCTGAGTTAAGAGTTGCACGTAAGACATAATATGTCAATGGCCGTGCGCTAATTTTTATACAACTCATCTTCTGTTTGCCATGCTTGGCGATAATAATCGTATAGTCTCCCTGTTCCTAACTGGTTGACTTCAATATCTTTTGCTCCATCAAAAAAGCGATTTGGGAAGGCGAAAGTCGCGAGTAAATACTCTTTATTTATCCAGTTACTTGGGACAGGTAAAGACTCGACCGACCTGATCCTAGCACTTGCCGGTTGTCCTACTCTCGTTGCGATTGTCCATCCCCACTGGCCAAATGAGGGAATATTCTGTTGGTACTGCTCAACATGCTTAAACCCGGCATGTTTTACCGTTTTAGCTATGCTAATAAACGCTTTTTTGGCGTGATAGGGAGACGTTGACTGAATAGCGAGTGCGCCATCGGGTGCCAGTAATTGACGCACATGATTATAAAAGTAGTCGCTATATAGCTTATTCAAATCAGGGTGATTAGGGTCGGGTAAGTCGATAATGATAGTGTCAAATTGTCTACCTTGGTCGAGCATTTTTTCTACTTCTAAAAATGCATCTGCAACGATGACGGTTGCTCTTGGATCGTTTAAGGCGTTGCCATTCAAGCGGGTTAATTGACTAGTGATATGTGGTCTAGCAGGGTAGGGCTGCCCTTGTAGTCCAAATAATGAAAGTAGTTGTCCATCCAAATCGATCAAGGTTGCATTTTCAACAGGCCATTCCAGTACATCTCGAAGTGCCAGACCATCTCCTCCGCCAATGATTAATACCTTTTCGCGACGGTTGGATGCCAACATTGCAGGATAGACGAGCATAGTGTGATAGATCTGTTCATCTACAGATGAAAACTGTAATCGACCATTTAAGAATAAATCGTTAATTGGCATCGGTTGTGCGCGGCTCAATCGCTCAGTGATGACAATATGTTGATACTTCGTTGACTCTGAATAGATCACCTTGTCTTTGTAAAGCACGTTGCTGAGGTCTTTCATCCAAAGAGAGCCATGACTCAGGATGACAAAAAAGATACCAAGTAGAACAAAGTGGCAAGCAAACAGCAGTTTAGCGAAACGGACATGAGCATGGTAACGCCATAGGAAGATAAGTCCTGCAATGATATTAAATAGCGCAGTCCACGCGGCTGCTTGCATTATTGGTAGCGCAAGCATAATCGTGACCCAAATAGCAGCACCAACACCTGCACCGATATAATCTGCACCGTAAATGGTACCCGCGTTATTTTCAAGGAAGCGGCCATACACTTGTTGACGGATCCTAGCAATCAGCGGAATTTCCATGCCAATTAAAATGCCTAGGATGAGGCCGAAAACATAAGGTAAAAATCGGGCAAATGCTTGTAATTGCGCAAATGGCATGCCATCTAAGACACTATCTGGAGGCAGGCTGTAAAGGCTAGAAAGCGTGTGGGGCAGGGTATAGGTAAGTGCAATAACACTGGCGATCACCAAAATACTGCTCATGCCGAGTAGCGCGATTAGGCTTTCAAGCCATGCAAAAGCGGTAAAAGGATCTTTGAACCAGCGTGCTAAAAATGCGCCAATGCCCATGGCCACGATCATAGTGCCTATCATGGCATAAATCGCGCTTTCTACAGAGCCTAAAACGCGGCCAGCATAATGGGAGAGTAAATATTCGTAGATTAGGCCGCAACCGGCCAAAATGGCCATGACGCCAATAAGTAGAGTGTCGTGACCGAACAACGACCAGTTGCCGGTCACTCTTGCTGAAGTTTGTGGTGCAGATGCGCTCAAGGGTTATGCACCTAACAAACTTGCCATAGTCGTACCAATGGCAAAAGAAAGCGCGGCTGAGATTGCAGCAACACCAACATTCTTTTGTCTGTTCACTTCATCGGAAATATCTTTACCCGCCAGAATAATTTTTATCATGATGAGGTGTAAGACAATGAAAAGCACAATGCTACCCAGTGCAGCAATACTCCAGTACAGTAGACTTGAGTTAATGTTGTCCGCTACATACGGCGCTAAACCAGACGCCGCAGTCAGCGCCAGTGCTGAGCCGATTAAAAAGCCCGCGTAGCGGATCCCGACCGCGATATTGTTGTCTTTGATTGCTTGCTGTAAACAGTCGCCACTTTTGTTGGTGCGCTTAAATAGTTGTACTCGGTATTGGCTCACAAGCAGCATACAAATATTACCGATAATGAAGGCCGCAACCACAATCGGTAAACCATACCAGCCCTCTGTGAGTACCCAAAGCAAAGCTGAGCGGATCACAATGGCAACGCTCACCACATGGCCAAAATCAATCAGTGCTGAGGTGACATTACCTTTAACGATTTCGTCATGAAGATTCACCTTGCGTAGCGCGACTTTGTCTTGGAAAAAGTGGCCGAGCTTGATAAGGATGATACCAACGATACCATAGCCCGCCATTTGTAGCGCTTCTTGAGCCAAAGAACTGGCAAAAGCACCACTTGAAATGCCCGAAATCACAATGGCCAAACCTGCTAAACCACCAGCAAAACTGAGGCCAAATGCAAAGTTGTCTTTTTCTGTGATTTCATCGTTTGCATGAAGGTTGGATACCCAACCTTTGATGTATTTTAAGCTAACAAACAACGCGACGATCACCGCCATATCTATTAGCAATGCTTGAAAAGTCCAAGCTGTTAATCCGTTAAATTGGTACATGTGTTAACTCCGCTATATATGCGCTATTTGCCCCGGCTTACGCCACGGGAGGTTCTACTTGAGCTATTGCGAACTGAGCCGTAGCTTGAGGTTCGAGAGTAGCTGCTTCGAGTTACTGCTGATGGGGTATTACTACTTCGGCTTAACCCTGACGCGCCAGACTTTTTCTTGGCATAGGGACTGGTAAACTGTTTGCCTTGGCGTTGATACGATTGTTGAGTACGTTTGGCCAGTTCAGTTTGGCGTTTGTAGCTTTTATAACTGGTGTATCTATGACGACCATAGTCACTGTAGTAACTGTATTTGCGGTGTTTACTCCAGCGACCATATTCAACATCACCAACAATATCGCCAAGCATGCGATACATGCCGTACCACATCCAAAAGCTAGTGCCGTTAGAGTTAGTCTGCCATTCGCCATAGTTGGCATTACCAACAAGCTGGTTACCGACACCGGTCTGACCATTTGCGGTTTGTTCCGCTTGCTGACTGATTGCGCCGACTCGCGCTAGCTTCCCATCCGACATATCGGCTAAAACATTGATTGGATCTGTCAGCGCATCATTGAACAAACTGATGGAAGCTGCTTCTTTTAACAACACTGCTTGGTTGATAATGTCGTCGCTGTTCATACTTGGAGCGGGGGACTTGAGGGACTGATAACGAGTCAATAGACTCTGATATAAGGTTCCACTGCTTGTTGCGTCTTGGGAAATAATTTTCGCAATTTCGCTGAGCTGAGGTTTTTGCTGACTAAGTACTTTGCCATACTCAGTCAAAAGGTTGGCATTTCTCACCTGCTTTTTATCAAGGGCGGTTCCCAGCGTATTTATCGCTGTTGAAGCTTCTTGAAGTGTATGTGTAATGGTTTGCTGGATACGTTCTTCTTTCGATTCGCAGCCCAGCATTAGGCTCAAAACACACAGTAGGCTAACCAGTTTCCAAATTCTAAAGTTGGACATTCATTGTCACCTAATCTACCTTGACCATTCGTTTTAATGTGCTGTTTTATTGAGTTTAAGTCAACTCAAACGTGCCGTGCTCGGCATGTTAAAGAGGCTTAAATTGTAACAATAAATCAGTCTAGAAAGTTATTACCTATACACCTTAACATTTGTATTAACATAAACCATAGCGTTAGGTGGACTGGGATAATAATAGAGTTTGTTCATATAGAAGTTGCATTCGTATGAATGCAACGATCACCAAAGCATCAATATAAATCTATCAATACTATAAGGTTAATATACCTTAGCAATTCGCCTCTAGAATGTCATAGATAGCATCTTCTAGGTCTTCTAAATCTGCTTCATCTATCAACAATCTGGCTTTTGACTCATCAAGGTCTAGCGCCTTCGCAAAGAAGCCTTTAAAGCCTCGCGCTTTGCGATCAATCTCAAAGATGATTTCGAGTTGCTCACCACGATTAAAGAAAACCACTTCTACCTCATCAAAGCGACCATGGAAGTCACCTGTGACCGTTTTAAACTCTAGTTCTTGTACGAATGGGAGGCGTGAGAATGATACTTCATCAATACCTTCACAGTCTGATTCATAAAGTTTAAAGCCAAGCGCTTCCATCGCATCGATAGCCGCCTGTTGTAGCTCGGTAGGTACGATATGTAAATAGTCCCTATCTGACTTGTCAAGCGCCATATCAATATCAAGGTTGGTAGCGATCCAAGTTTTGGATTGTCCAACAGTAAGCGGGGTTTCTTCAGCGAGGTCAAGCGCGAATGGAATGTGCTTTTCATCACCGGGTTCGATAGTAAATCGTTCGTTGATTTGAAATTTAGCAAGGGTGTGGTTTTTAGTGATGGTCGTTGTTTCACCTTCACTGTCTTCTTTTTCAATCGTGTAGTTGCACATTACGTTAAGATCTATTTTGTTGATCTCTTGAGCAACTTTGCCACCGATGATTTTAACCGTTCCAGAAATTTCTTCGCCAGGGGAGGCGTGATGGGTCTCAAAGATGGTATCTACTTTTGCTGCACCGATACCGACTGCGCCAAGGGCTTTTTTGAAAAAAGACATAGTCATCCTTATATATCTTGTGACCTTCCATCATGGAAAGCGCTGCCGTGTCGATTATAGGAATTATTATCCATTCGTCAATTGCTTTTCTCCTTCGAAGCCAATGACTTGAAAATATTTTTTATGATGCAGTCGGTAATTAGCTATTATTCATAAAATTGGTATATTATTTTTATAACGATAGCCGTAGATGAGCTGTGTTCATTGGCATGTTTCAAATTGCAAAGTTCAAGTTTATAGAATTATGGAACAGGATGTTGCAACGCCTCATGGTTAAGGAGCGTCGTATGGCCCGCACTCAAGCTTTGGCGCAACCGAGCTATGAGGAATTGGCGTCGACATTAAGTGCGATGCCGGACTTGATGTTTGAACTGGACGAAGAGGGACGGCACTGGGATGCCAGAATACTCCGCCCTGAGTTGTTAGTCGCGCCTGCAGAACAATTGATTGGCCATACGGTGACGGAAGTGATGCCAGAGCAAGCCGCTAAAATAGTGATGCAGGCATTACAGGAAGCAAAAGTTAACGGCTATTCACATGGTAGCCATATTCACTTGTCTACACCTGTTGGTGAGCGTTGGTTTGAGGTCTCTATCGCTCGTAAGGTTATGACTGCAAGCGATAATCATGCAGAAACACGTTTTATCGTGTTATCTCGGGATATCAATGACCGTAAGTTGGAGTATCTTGAAGCCGAGAAGCTGGCGTATCATGACCAATTAACCGAATTACCGAATCGTCATGTTCTCCAGCATGGGTTGACGGAGCAACTTCGTGTAGGTCAACAGTTTGGTAGTTACAGCGCAATCTTGTTTTTGGACCTTGACGATTTTAAAAAAGTAAATGACTTGCATGGCCACCATGTGGGGGATCAGCTACTCAAGGCGGTTGCCCAGCGTTTGTGTGCAAGTGTACGCCAGGATGATGTGGTGATCCGTTGGGGAGGTGATGAGTTTGTGATTTTAATCACTCACTTATCTCCACAACAGCCTCAAGCTGAATCTCATGTGGTTGGGATCTGCCAGCAAATAATCAACAAGGTAGATAAACCATATCTCTTTGAAGGCAATAAGCTAAGTTGTCGGATTAGTATCGGTGTCAGTCTATTTAATAACCTCGACGTCGAGACTGGGATCCAACAGGCAGATTCCGCTATGTATCAAGCCAAGCAATCTGACAGTGTGCGCTATGCTTTCCACGACAAGTCAATTAAGGATGTAGGAACCTAGATAAATTCATCTGACAATAACGACAACCATGATACACTTCGCGACTTTTCAGCAGTTTGAGGTAGAGAATGAAAGTCGGGTTTGATTACGGAAGTTCTAATTGTGCGATAGGCGTTGTGCAAAATGGTGAAGTGGACTTACTGCGTCTCGAGCAAGATAAATATTACCTGCCTTCGACTATGTATGCGATGCACAATGCGTTAATTCCTGCATTTGTTAAACGTCATCTGAGTGAACCAGACCCAGTCTATACGCAGTCTCGCCAAGGGCTGCTAACGGTAGCGCAGCAAGCTAAGCGCGATCTCGATTTAGAAGCACATGAAGCGGGCGTTTTTTTTGGTCAAGCGGCAATTTCTGAGTATATCGAATTTCCAGAAGAAGGTTTTTTTGTAAAATCACCCAAGTCCTTCTTTGGAGCGGTGGGGCTTAAACCTCAACAAATCGCCTTCTTTGAAGATATTGCAGCGGCGATGATGGTGGAGATTAAGCGCCGTGCTGAGTCGCAGCTGCAACAGTCCATTACCGACACAGTGATTGGTCGACCTGTTAATTTTCAATCCGTTGGTGGAGAAGAAAGTAATCAACAAGCGGTTAATATTCTGACCACCGCTGCAAAAAGAGCTGGGTTTAAGGAAGTGGATTTTCTCTTCGAACCACTCGCAGCGGGGATTGAGTACGAAAGCCGTCTTCAGCAAGATAAACTTGTGCTGGTAGTTGATATCGGCGGTGGTACTAGCGATTGTTCGTTTGTCCGAATGGGGCCAAGCTATCGCAATAACACAGAGCGCCAGCAAGACTTTTTAGCGCATACGGGTAAACGTATCGGCGGTAACGACTTAGATATTGCGCTTACTTATCACCAATTAATGCCGTTATGTGGTCTAGGCTCTAATATGAGTTCTGGTTTGCCGATGCCTAGTCAACTGTATTGGCAGGCATGTAAAATCAATGATATTCAGTCTCAACTAGACTTCTACAGCGATAAATTAGCGCGAGAATTGCAAAGCATGCTGCGAGATGTCGCCGAGCCGCAAAAGCTGGCGCGTTTACTTCATATTCAACAGAACAAACTTACCCATCAAGTGGTTCGTGAAGGTGAACTTGGTAAGATAGCACTCTCTGAGCAAGCAAAGTTTAATGCCGATCTTGGCTTTATTGAGCCACAGTTAACCTCTGAATTTACGCAGCAAGATTTTGCCGAGTCGGTCATGTCGAACTTAGAACAGATGGGCATGCTTGCGAAAGAAGCCATTCATCAAGCGGGATCAAAACCCGATGTAATTTATCTGACTGGCGGTAGCGCGCAATCACCGTTACTCAAGGCAACGCTTGCACAGCAAATTGGTGATATTGAAATGGTGAACGGGGATAACTTTGGTAGTGTTACTGCAGGCTTGACTAAGTGGGCGGATAAAATATTTAAGTAATCGAAGTCAAAATCAAAGAAGCGGTCACAAGCCGCTTCTATTTATCAATCTAAGCGACTAGCAAGGTACTGCTCATAATCAGGTAAATGTCTGGCGATTGGCTGACTCATTTTATCGCACGCCATCAGTAAATCTGCTGTCGCTTCATTACAGGCGACGGGAATATTCCAAACAGCAGCGAGTCTCAACAGTGCTTTTACATCCGGATCGTGAGGCTGTGACGCAAGCGGATCCCAAAAGAAAATCAAGACATGAACATCTTGCTCCGCGATTTTGGCACCAATTTGCTGGTCGCCACCCATTGGGCCACTAAACAGCTTAGTGACCTCTAAACCAGTATGCTTTTCTACTAGGTTACCCGTTGTGCCCGTGGCGTAAAGTTTGTGCTGTTTTAGGCTATCTAAATGAGTCTGACACCACTCAAGTAGGGCTGGTTTCATGCCATCGTGTGCAACCAAAGCAATATGCTTTTTAGCTGGCAGTGGCTGTGAACGTTTTTGCATGTGTACTGCTCCTATTTTGCGTGACTGTTTAGAGTAACCGTTTAGAGTAATAAATTGATTGCCAATGCGATAAAAATTAAGCCTGAAATACGATCAATCCACACCGGTGCTGCGGGATGCTGCCTAAAATAGCCTGCGATTTTATCACCACCGTAGATATACATGCAGTCGATGGGAAAAGCTAAAATAGGATAAAGTAAGCCAAACATGGCCAGTTGCATCGTTGTCGAGGTCGCCAAGCTACTATCGACAAACTGAGGAATAAAAGCAATAAAAAACAGGGCGACTTTGGGATTTAAGACTTCCGTCATCATTGCTTGGAACATCACGTTTTTAGGCTTTTTGGTGCTCACGTGTGGTTTTTCCTCGCAAGCTATTTGCCCCTTCCCAAGCGTCGCTTTGATAGTCATCACACCTAGGTATGCCAAGTAAGCCGCGCCAAGATATTGCACTGCGGTATAGGCGGTCTCTGAAGCTTTTAGGAGTGCCGATAAGCCAACAACGGCAAAGAGTGTGTGGATCACCCCTCCGAGCGCAAAGCCTAATGCGCTTTGCATGCCAGCTACGCGGCCATTAGTAAAGGTCTGCGCCATTAAAAACGCATTGGATGGACCCGGTGCCACAGCAATTACCGCGCTGGCGATTAAAAATGAGAATAAGTATTCAAGATTTAGCATCGTTATTAAATTAGATCTTTACCAATCCATACCACTTTACCGAGAATTTCCAGCTGCTCCAATTCATTCGGCATCACAACTTGTTCCCGGTATTCTTTATTATCGCTAATCAAGCGTACTGAGCCATCGAAGTTTTGTTGTAAGCGCTTGGCATAAAGCTCTTCACCAAGGCGGACAACATAGATCAGGCCTTCGCTTAACTTTTTATCCGATAAATCCACTAAAATTGTATTGTTATTGTGAATAGTGGGTTCCATAGAGTCGCCTTTGGCAAACACCACGACCAGCTGTGACTTATCTAGATTTTTAAATTCAATCCACTTTTTTCTAAATGCAAGGTAGCGTGCAACCTCGGCACTTTGGTTAAATGCACCATAACCCGTGCTGACAGACACATGGTAGCCAGGCACAACAACAAAGTCCTCATTGAAGTCTTCCAAGGTAATACTTTGCTGGATGATTGGTGATTCGGTTTTGCAATCAAGTGGGATCCCTGTAACGAGCCACATCAAATCTACGTTGGCCTGTTTGGCAATGCGTTCAATCACACTGAGTTTTGGGTCTTCCCCTTTTAATATTCTGCGCAGCGTCCCTTCAGATACATCAATTTTTAACGCAAAAGCTCTAATACTGTCTGGCTTGATCGCATATTCTACGCGCTCCGCTAGGCTCATGAGACTTTGTTCCATGCGTTGCCTCTTAAATAATGATACGTGTGCGTCATTATATGGGCTATTTTTTGCGAAGTAAAATCATTTTTGACGCAAAAAAGATCCATTTTTTCGTTGTGGTGCGTAAAAAATAGATCTATCATCTTAATTAAATTACGCAGTGAATGCATTTAGTCAGTGAGTGCGTAAATAAGTGATTTTTCTAAACGTCATATATTTGCGCAATTTTTTAAGGAATGAGTGTGATGTTAATGAGCCAACCTTTAATTTCTGAACGCGCGCCGCTTGGTGCGGCCATACTTAGATTTGCACGTAAAAGTCGTGGTTTTACTCAAGCTGAATCAGCCGCAAGCTATGGTATAGAGGAGCGAACATTAAGGCGCTGGGAGAATAACGAATACAACCCTAAATGGAATGATGTGATTGCTTTGGTTGAAGATGTTTATTTAATGGACATTGTTAATGTCATTGTGGGATTAAGGACATCAAGCGCTGCGTAAAAAATTAAAGCCAGCTTACGCTGGCTTCGTTCAATAAAATCGCTATGTCTAGCATAGCGACTTATATTCTCTTACTCTTCGTCTTCAACAAGCGTCATCAGTGAAGTGTTACCACCAGAAGCTGTGGTGTCGATACTGATGGTTTTCTCAGTCACAAGACGATTGATAAGCGTATCGTAGTACTCTGCACTGATCACAGGCAGGATAGCACCTTTACGCTCTGCAAGTTGCTGTGAGAAGTAACCAAGGCGTGAAGAGCGCGCAGCCACAACAGCACCTGCAAGGTGAGGGTGTGCCAAAATCGCTTGTAGCTGGTTTTGCTTCGCTACTTGGAATACGCCTTCAGCAACGCCAGTTGAGATAAACTTATCTCTAAACGCCAATGCTTCTTCATAGAATAAGTCAGAGGCTACCGTGATCACTGTGTTACCTGCAGCAAGTGCTGTGATAATTGAAATCGCCCAGAAGTTGAACGAAGTACTCTTATCGGCATATACCACTACACAACCACGCGCTTCTAAGTGCAGCGTGTTCGATTCACCAGTTGGTCCTGGTAGCGTTGTGTAAGTACGCATACGCTTTTCTAAGCGGTTTAGCTGAGCACGCGCATCAGAAAGCGTTAATGACAAATCATCCGCCAGCTCATCAATGATGTCAACTGTTGCCACTTTTGCAAGTAGCTGACGCACTGCCGAAACACGGTCATTAAGCGCAGTACGACGCCAGATCTTCTCATCACGCTTAGAGTTTTGCATCAGTTTTTCAACTTGCTCAACGGCACCTGGGAAGTGGTGGATCTCTAGCTCATCAGGCGTCAGATCTGTCATTTGTACGTTGTCTGGTGACGCTTTTTCTTTCACAAGGCGAAGTAGGTAGTTTGGACCACCTGCTTTTGGACCTGTACCAGATAGGCCACGACCACCAAATGGCTGAACACCAACGATCGCACCAATCATGTTACGGTTCACGTATACGTTACCCGCACGCGACATCTTAGCTAGGTATTCGCAGCGCTCTTCGATACGTGAATGAACACCCATCGTTAGACCGTAGCCTGTACCATTGATTTGATCGATCACATTATCAAGTTGATCTGCTTTGAAGCGTATAACGTGGACTACCGGACCGAATACTTCACGCTTAAGCACGGATAGATCAGAAATCTCATATAGGCGCGGAGCGAAGAAGTAAGCGCCGTTCTCACTGTTATCAGGGATCTTAGCTTCGAATAGTAGCTTGCCGTTCGACTTCATGTAATCAACGTGCTTAGTCAAAGTGGTCAGCGCTTTTTCGTCGATTACTGGGCCTACGTCTGTAGATAGTAGCGATGGGTCGCCGATATGTAGCTCTTTAAGCGCGCCTTGGATCATTTCAATGATACCATCAGCAACATCTTCTTGTAAGAACAACACACGAAGTGCTGAACAGCGTTGACCGGCACTTTGGAAACCTGATGAAATAACATCGTCAACCACTTGCTCTGGTAATGCTGTTGAGTCAACGATCATACAGTTTTGACCACCAGTTTCTGCGATCAGAGGAACCTGAATATCGTTACGCTCGGCAAGAATTTGCGAGATAAGCGTACCTGTCTCTGTTGAACCTGTGAACATAACCGCTTGGATACGCTCGTCAGGCACGATGTGTTTACCCACTTCGCTACCGCGTGCGATAACCGGTTGTACTACGTGCTCTGGTAAACCAACAGTATGCATTAGTTCGATACAACGCAGTGCAATCATACTGGTTTGTTCAGCTGGCTTTGCAATAACGGTATTACCCGTCACGATAGCAGCAGCTACCTGACCTAAGAAGATCGCAAGCGGGAAGTTCCACGGGCTGATACATAAAATCACGCCACGAGCTTCAAAGCGCTCATCTTTAGAAAGCTCTTCTGCACGTGCTGCATAGTAGCGACAGAAGTCAACGGCTTCACGTACTTCATCGATGCTGTCTTGGGTTACTTTACCTGCTTCTTTAATACAGATAGCAACGAGTTCGTCATGGTGACGCTCAAGGATGTCAGCAGTACGGCGTAGTAGGTTTGCACGCTCTTCAACAGAGGTTTGAGACCAACTTTCAAAAGCCGCATCAGCATTGGCAAGCACGCTTTGCATATGTGCTTCATCGTGTAAAGGCACAGATCCAATCACTTGTTTGTGGTTCGCAGGGTTACGAACAGCAAGGTGACCTTCTGGTACTTGGCTTTCATCGATTAGGTGTTCGTTAAACCAGTTGTCTAGGTTTTCTTTAAACGGTGTTAAATCGTTGATGTCCGTTAGGTCTTTACCTTTTGAGTTTGGACGCTCATCGCCATAAAGCTCGATAGGTAGCTTAATCTGCGTATTGTAACGGTTACGTAGGCCTTGTAGTGTTTCTACAGGATCAGGAAGTAGTGACTCAACAGGCTTAGTGGTATCCACAATCGCATTTACGAATGATGAGTTTGCACCATTTTCAAGTAGACGACGTACCAGATAAGCAAGTAGGTCTTCGTGCTGACCAACTGGCGCATACACACGACACTGAATTCCTTCGTTTTCAACGATTTGGTCGTAAAGTGATTCGCCCATACCGTGTAAACGTTGGAATTCGAACCCTTTGTTATCGCCTTTGGCCACTTCTAGAATGGTTGCTGCGGTATAAGCATTATGCGTCGCAAACTGCGGGAATAGCACATCGCGTGCTTCAAGGAGCTTAATAGCACACGCTTTATAAGAAACGTCAGTCGTTGCTTTACGAGTGAACACAGGGAAGTGCTCAAGACCATCTTGTTGAGTGGTTTTGATTTCTGTATCCCAGTAAGCACCTTTAACTAGACGCACCATCAGTTTGCGGCCTACGCGACGAGCAAGTTCAGCCACCCATTCAACAACGAAAATGGCACGTTTTTGATATGCTTGTACTGCAAGACCAAAACCATTCCAGTCGCCAAGCGCATCGTCTGAGAATACCGCTTCGATGACATCTAGTGAGATATCTAAACGGTCCGCTTCTTCCGCATCAACAGTGAAACCGATATCGTATTCTTTCGCAGCAATCGCAAGTTCTTTTAGCTTAGGTACAAGCTCGTCCATCACGCGGTCGCGATGTGTGAATTCGTAGCGCGGGTGAATAGCTGAAAGCTTCACTGAGATACCTGGGCTCTTAATTGGGCCACGGCCTTTCGCAGCTTTACCGATCGCGTGAATAGCGGTCATATAGCTTTGGAAGTAACGATCTGCATCTTTCATCGTACGTGCGCCTTCACCTAGCATGTCGTACGAATATACATAGCCTTTTTGTTCTTTATCCGCGGCACGATCGATAGCATCTTGAATGGTTTCACCCATTACAAACTGCTTACCCATGATCTTCATTGCATAGTTAACGGATTTACGGATAACTGGCTCACCAAGACGACCAATTGTACGCTTTAGCACGCCAAATTGTTCTTCTTTATTCTTGTCTGAATAGTTAACCATTTTACCGGTAACGAGTAGACCCCAGCTTGAAGCGTTAACAAATAACGAGTCGCTGCTGCCTAAGTGTGAACTCCAGTCGCCTTTTGCGAGCTTGTCGCGGATCAGGCTTTCTTGTGTTGCTTTGTCTGGTACACGAAGTAAAGCTTCGGCCAAACACATCAGTACCACGCCTTCTTCGGTAGAAAGAGAGAATTCATTTAAAAGCGCGTCTACACCGTTTTGACCATCTTGATCTCTACGAATGTTCAATACCATTTGACGTGCACGTTCCCATGCTCGGCTTCGAGCTGTAACGCCTACCTCAGCTAAAGGTAAAATATGATCAATTACTGCGTTCTCATCGATGCGGTAAAAATCACGGATCTTTTGTCGGATAGGACAGTTAGTTGTCAAATCGCCGTTATAAAGCATAAGCAACCCTCAAAAATTGGAGTCAAAAATACATGTAATTCGCGCCTGCCTATGGAATCACACACCTTAATGTGCAGATTACAAAACTACATCTGAACTGATGCCAAACTAAGCAACCAAAGGTTGAAAGTGTAGTTTAATTTGTATAGGAAGCCTCAATTACGACAAAATGATGCAGTCACATTGCTAACCATAACACACCCATTTGGGGGTTCAAATTTTAGCCAGAATGCATAATTTAAATGTTCGAACAAAGCCGCGTTAAAGACTGAAATAAGCCGCTTTGCCCTTTATCGTTAATTTCGCGGGCATTCTATCGAAAAGACAGCAGAATATGCTGTTTTATTTTCAAGGAATACGGTAAATTTGCGGGTAATCTCAAACCCTCACAAAATTTTATGCTGATATGACGACTTCCATTAAAACTCGGGTATTAGATCGCATCGATTTAGCAATCTTAGACGCGCTCCAGCGCAATGGTCGGATCTCTAATGTAAACTTGGCGAAAGAGGTAAACTTGAGTCCGAGTCCTTGTCTCGACCGAGTAAAAAAACTCGAGTCGGAGGGGTATATCGAAGGGTATACGGCAAGATTAAATGCCGCAAAACTTGGCCAGCATTTGGTTGCGCATGTGGAAATCACCTTAAAAAGCTCGACCGAAGCGGTATTTGAGGTGTTTAAACAGCATATTGTAAAAATCCCCAACGTCGTTTCTTGTGATATGGTAGCTGGTGGCTTTGATTATTTAGTTAAGATCCGAGTCCAGGATATGCGTCAATATCGTGAGGTATTAGGTCAAATTGTTGAAATACCTGGAGTTGGTACAAATCATACCTATATGGTGATAGAACACGTCAAAGAAGACATGGGTGTTGAAGTGCTGAACTATCAGTAATTGTTGGCCCAATTTAAGGAATAATAGATGCAAAAAGTGGTACTTATCACCGGTGCGAGCCGTGGGATTGGTGCGGCAACGGCTCAACTGCTGGGACAACAAGGATTTACTGTTGTTATAAATTACAAGCAGAATGTGCAAGCCGCAGAAACGGTTGCTGATACCATCCTAAGTAATAATGGTAAAGCGCATTTGTTACAAGCAGATGTCACAGATGAAAAATCTGTAGAGGCAATGTTTGACAAGATAAAGACCGATATTGGCATAGTTACGCATTTGGTTAACAACGCGGGCGTGCTGAACGTGCAGACTCGAGTTGAACACATGACTGCAGCGCGAATCAACAATATGCTTACTAATAATGTTACGCCGTATTTTATTTGTGCTCGCGAAGCAATTAAACACATGCGTTTGAGTGCCAATCCAGCTCAGTGCGCAATAGTGAATGTATCGTCGGCAGCTTCTTATTTAGGTGGGGCTAATGAGTATGTTGACTACGCGGCTGCAAAAGGTGCAATAGACAGCTTCACTAAAGGTTTATCTCTGGAATTAGCCGCTGAGCAGATCCGCGTGAACTGCGTGAGACCGGGCTGTATTTATACCGATATCCACGGCGACGGTGGCGAACCAAACCGAGTTGATCGTCTAGCCGATTTTTTACCGCTGAAGCGAGGTGGAACCGCAATTGAGGTTGCTAATGCCATCGCTTGGCTTTTGAGTAATGAAGCAAGCTTTGTTACAGGAACTTTTATTGATTTAGCTGGAGGGAAATAGCAATTTATGAAAAATAAAATTGTTTATGTCTCAGGAACATTTGATTTATTTCACAGTAATCATTTAAAAATGATTAGTTATGGCCGAGGTTTAGGAGACACGTTGATCGTTGGTGTGAGCACCGATGAACTTGTTTGTTCTTATAAAAAGCCACCGGCAGTGCCATTTGAAGAGCGTTTGGCGATCATCGAAGGGTTAAGAGACCCAGATCTTGCTATTCCACAACGTACTTTAGATCATCGTGAAACGGTGAAAAATCTAAATATTGATGTGTTCGTGATTGGCGATGATTGGAAGGGAAAATATGATTATCTGAAAGAGCTTGGAGTTCAGGTATTTTACTTTCCTTATGGTGCTGGGGTTAGCTCTAGTAACTTAAAGCAAAAAATCTACGATCAGTATAAAAAGCTGATTGAGCAAAGCGACAATCATCCGATCCCAGAGCCACAGAAATGAAAGTGTTAATAACGGGCGGACAGGGTGGTCTTGCCGTTTATTTAAGCGATGAATTGAAGCGCTTAGGACACGAAGTGGAAGCACCATCGCGCGCGCAGCTTGATGTCTCTAAACCAGCTGAAGTTGAGCGTTTTGTTGACGACAAATCTTATGACTGTGTAATCAATGCGGCAGGAACGCTTTACTCAAGTTTAGTGGCAGACTCTGACCCAAATCTTTGGATCCGTGACATCGAAGTAAACCTAATTGGTACTTATTTAATCTCTCGTGCTGCAATTAAAGCAAACAAAGCGGTACATTTGGTCAATGTGGCGTCGACGGCGGCATTTAACAGTTACAAAGATTGGACGTCTTATTGTGCGGCGAAAGCCGGCGTGGTGACCTTATCTAAAGGTCTTCACAAAGATGGCTACAAAATAACGGTACTGTGTCCCGGGGCAATAGATACTAAGCTGCGCGATGGTCTTACTATCAATAATCCCAATGTGATGAGCATACCACAAGGCGCTGCTCCAATCTTAGAGGCTGTAACTACACCGCAGCACATCGGTAAGTTGTTTTTTTATCGCCTGAATGAAAGTCGTAGCGAGTCGCTTGATTAGACTATTTTGCTAATATTCATTGACATAACGCGCTTGAGCTGCGCGCTCAATACGATTGCGCAAGGTCGGTGCAAGCAATTTGTAATAGTATGTGGTGGCATGGAAGTCACCGCGCGCATCACTGACAAAATGAGGGATTTGCCCTGCGACTTTAAAGCCCAAACTCTGATATAGGATTTCTGCGTCCGAATCCGATTGTGTATCAAGGACGAGTAACGATATCTGCTGCCGTGTAGATTCTTGCTCTATGGCTTGCATCAGCTTTGTTGCCACGCCTTTTCGTCGGCTGTTTGGATGCACTAATAGCTTTTCCACTTCTGCCCGGTGCTGAGCATTATCTTTTGTTGCTGGAGAGAGTTGCACACAACCTGCCATTACCCCATTAAGTTCAGCGATAATAAGCGTCTTTTGCGACTTGATCACAGCATCGAATACTTGCCACCAGTAGTTTTGTATTGCTCTGCTTGAGGAAGAGGGCAAAAAACCGATAGAAGCGCCTAGGTTAATACAGGCTTGCGTCATTGCGCTGAGTTGTTTTACCCAAAGCTGACAATCTAAGCGATTGTATTTCAAGCTAGGCGCCTGAATAATGCGAAGCTGCATAGCGCTATTAGACAAATTGTTCATGCAGTTCCTTATTTATCCGTGCCAGACTTTGCTCAAGCCTTGCCTTTTCATGCATTAATTTTTGCCATCGAGTTTGCTGTTTCTCTTGGGAGCGTCGCAGTGCTTCGTAAAGTGCTCGTTGTGGCACATGATAGGCTTTTGCAGCTTGTGATGGGGTGAGCATATCGTTCATTACTGCATGTACTGCTGTGTCTAGTTTGCCAAGTGTCATTGTGCCTTCTCCTTTACATCTACTGGGTTTGTTGCTGTATCGTGCACAGGCCAGATACTCACATCCAAATGCCAAAGTAAGTACATCGTTTGATATAAAGTGTACATAATTACGCTCCTTTCTTTGTCGTGTTAGTTGATAAGGAAAAACTGTGCCAGAAATTAAAATTATTTAATATCAATAAGATGTGGTTTTTGTTGGTCTGTAAATATGTTCACATTGCACTGTTTTAGTGAGGTGAGTGCAGTATTTGCACCGAATCGAACAGAATTAGCGCGAGAGTGCTTAAAAGTTAATTTGGATCAAATTAAAGTAAATAAAGTAAATAAAGTGTTTATTTTTAATATTTGGATAGTAGGCTTTGTGCGACTTTATTGAAGGAGCATTTTTTCATGTCTGAACTATCCAGAACGCAAGATATTACAGACCCTGAGGGGTTACAGTTCCAAATTCAAATCGACGACATTGCGGTTAACGCATGCGATGGTGAAACCGTGTTGTCTGTATTGCTTGCGGCGAACTACAAGCAAATCATGGAAAGCGATCGAGAGGCCGTATCCGGTGCTTATTGTGGTATGGGCGTTTGTCATTGTTGTCAGATAACAATAAACAAACAACATAAACAAAAGGCTTGCCAAACCTTAGTACAACCTAATATGCAGGTTGAAACTAAACAAAATCGTTTCAAGCAGGTTGGAGTATAGTGTGATGCCTAGTTGTCAAAAAGAAAAAATAGTTATTGTTGGTGCAGGACCTGCAGGCGTTAGCTGTGCAGCTGAGCTGGCTAAATATGGCATTACT
Source organism: Pseudoalteromonas sp. GCY (assembly GCF_016695175.1). Taxonomy (NCBI): domain Bacteria; kingdom Pseudomonadati; phylum Pseudomonadota; class Gammaproteobacteria; order Alteromonadales; family Pseudoalteromonadaceae; genus Pseudoalteromonas; species Pseudoalteromonas sp. GCY. The sequence continues at coordinate 3,062,484 of NZ_CP068023.1, read as the reverse complement.
AGCACCTTAGTTGATGAAGCACCAAAAATTGGTGGGGTGATCTATCGCGGGCCACTTCGACAAGCGAGCAAGCTTCCTCATTTAGATGAAAATCTTAAACGAGCGATGGCTGCACTAAAGGTACGCTACGAACATCATAAACAAGATATAACGCTACAACTACAAACCAAAGTGCTTGGGCCTGAAGGCGAAAACGGTTTGCTGTTGCAAACACAAAATCAGTTAACACAAATAGATTACACCAAGTTGGTTCTGGCAACTGGTTGTCATGAGCGCAGTGTGCCATTTGAAGGGTGGCAGTTACCTGGTGTGATGTTAATGGGCGGGATGCAACTTCAGCTTAAAAGTGGGTTAGTTCGCCCTGGGAAAAAAGTGGCTTTAGTCGGAACTGGACCATTATTGCCACTGGTTGCTTGCCAGTTACATAAATCTGGTGCACAAGTGGTTGGCGTATATGAAGCGAGTCGCTTTAGTGAACTGGCGAAAGAGACTGTGGCGCTGCTTAATAAACCTAAGCTTACGCTTTCGGGATTGAGTATGTTGGCGTATCTCAAAAAGCATAATATTCCATTCAAGTATGGCTATGGCATTGTGAAAGCAGAAGGCCAAGAAAAACTCTCCAGTGTTACCGTAGCGCCTTACGATGAGCATTGGCATGCGGACTTGTCAAAAGCACAGCATTTAGCCGTGGATAGTCTAGGAGTCGGCTATGGTTTTGTTGCCCGCACCCAGCTTGCCATGCTACTTGGGGTTTCTCATCAGTACACCACCACGAATGGTTATGTGCCTTTATTAGATGACAATTTACGCAGCAGCTTAAATTCAATTTTTGTCTGTGGTGATACCAATGGTTTGCTAGGCGCAGAAGCGGCTATCATTGAAGGAAAAATGGCCGCAACCATGCTTGCCTATGAGCAAGCCTGTTTAAGCGAAACGGCCTTCCACACGCGAATGCGCAAGCTCAAGACTAAGCGTAAGCAAGCACAGAAGTTTAGAGCAGGATTTGACCGTTTCTCGGCGCGACGAGAGGGGCTGCTAGCGTTAACCCAGCCAGATACTGTGGTGTGTCGCTGCGAACAAGTAAAGCGCCAGCAACTCGATTTAGCATTGCAACAAGGTGCAAAAGATTTATCTAGCGTGAAAATGAGAACCCGTATTGGCATGGGAGACTGCCAAGGGAAAATGTGCTCTAGCTATGCACTAGACCGACTGCACGCGGCAGGGCACTTAGATACATTGGGCGTGATAAGGCCAAGATTCCCACTTGACCCAATTCCATTTACTTTACTGGAGAAAAACCATGAAGCAGTATGATGTCATTATCGCAGGTGGCGGTGTAATTGGTGCTGCCTGTGCCTATTTTTTAAGCCGCGATACCAACCTAAAAATCGCGTTAGTGGATTTAAAAAAGCCGGGTAACGCGTCTCGTGCCTCTGCGGGTGGATTATGGGCAATTGGTGAGTCGGTTGGTCTTGGCTGTGGTGTGATCTTCTTCAAAACCTTGTCTAAGCTCCAAAGCGAAGGCGATACCGAAGCTGCAGAAACATTGCGGCCGCATCAATTACCAGAATGCTTTTTTGAACTTGCGCTCAAGTCAAACGAGTTATATCCAGCACTGCATGAAGAAATGCTGACCAGACACGATGTCGACTTTAAGTTTGAACGTACCGGTCTTAAATTCATTATGTACAATCGCGATGATGAAATATATGCAGATAGCATAGTGTCTGGGATCCCTAATTTGTCTTCGCAGATCCGATGGTTAGACCAACAGCAATTACGTGCAGAGGAACCTTACATCACTCCAGATGCGATTGGTGCAATAGATTTTATTTGTGACCATCAGGTAAACCCATACCGATTAGTTGATGCGTATACCGAAGGGGCACGCCAAAATGGTGTTGAATTATTTCTGAATACCGAAGTGCTAGAGGTACTGCGTGAAGGGAATAAGGTGATAGGTGTGAGGACGCAAGAGCAAAGCCTACATTGTGATACCTTAATTAATGCCGCTGGTGCCTGGGCGGATGACATTTACTATCAGGCTACAGGTAAACACATGCCAGTTTACCCGGTTAAGGGTCAAATAGTGCTGTCTGAGCGCATGCCTAAAGTATTAAATGGTTGTATCAGTACCAGTGATTGCTACATTGCACAAAAGGACAACGGCGAGATTTTAATTGGCTCTTCAACGGAGGAAAAAGGCTTCGATACCACCAATAGTCTAGATAAAATCACTGAGTTGTCACAAGGTGCTATGAAGTGTCTACCCATTCTTAAAGAGTCGAGTATTAAACGTTGTTGGGCAGGGCTTAGACCCGGTACACCGGATGAGCTGCCAATTTTGGGCCCCGTTGATGGCGTGGAAGGTTACATTAATGCGTGTGGGCACTTTAGGACGGGGATTTTAATGTCGGCCATTACCGGCACGCTTATTACTGAACTCATGACAGGCAAACCTACCTCTGTTGATTTGGCTCCGTTTTGCGTTGAAAGGTTCGAATAAGTATTTGATTCTGTTGTCTTAATGGGATATATCTAGTTGCTGATGAATATTCCATTAAGGCAAGATAGACGGTGCAATTACGCAAGCCTAAAAAACTAAACCGAGGTGATACCCTTGCGATTGTATCACCTAGCTGGGGTGGCCCAGGTACATTTCCCCATATTTTTGAGCAAGGCTTAGCAAACCTGCGTTCGCTTGGTTTTAATATTGTTGAAATGTCGTCGGCTCGAACGGCCGCAGATGTGCTCTTTTCACAGCCACAATTACGTGCAAAAGATATCAATGATGCCTTTGCCGATCCTAATATAGCCGGGATAATTTCTTCTATTGGTGGTTCAGATTCCGCGCGGATCCTACCTTATTTAGATAAATCCGTTATCTTGAATAACCCTAAGTTTATGATGGGCTATTCTGACTTTTCCACGCTCACCACACTGCTAAGCCAATGGGGATTAGTCACCTTTAACGGCCCATCGGTCATGGCCGGTTTCTCCCAGTACCACAACGCTAGTGCTGAGTATCAAGCCTATTTAGTTCAGGCGCTGCTAGGTGAAGTCCATTATCCAATATTCAAAGCTTATTCTCATGGATATCCGGATTGGGCAATACCAGAAAACGTCGGTAAGCTGCATCCCGCTATTGCGACAAATGGTCCTAAAGTACTGCAAGGTACAGGGCAAGTGGAAGGGCGGCTATTTGGCGGCTGTTTTGAAGTGATGGAGATGCTAAAAGGCACTGAATACTGGCCATCGCCGTCATTTTGGCAAGACAAATTGCTATTTTTAGAAACCTCTGAAGATAAACCCAGTCAAGACTATATTCGCTTTTGGTTACGTAACTATGGCGTAATGGGCGTGTTTGAGAAACTATCCGGCTTAATGATTGGCCGTGCTCGGGATTACAGCGAGCGCGAGATGGCTGCGCTTGATGAGGTGATTTTATCGGTTGTACGTGATGAGTTTGGCTGTGACAGTTTACCCGTAATAACTCGGCTTGACTTTGGCCATACCGATCCGCAGTGGATTTTGCCGTTAGGAATACAGCATCGCTTGGATTTGGATAACTTCAGTCTAGTTGCGATAGAGCCGGTATTTGATTCGTTGTAGTGGTGTGATGAGGGAGACATACTGTGCTGAAAAGTTTTTTGGTGATTGCAGGAAAATTTGCTGCTTTGAGAGAAAAACTAGAACTCGCAGTCAAAACTAATCCCCTTAACCACACCAGAAGAGCATAACTTCTCGGCGGGTGAACCGCCTCCCACAAAACTATTTAGACTGTGGGGTAGGAGGCTGCGCTGATAGTTTTTGCAATGCTTGCAAGCAGCTTAATCATAAAAATTGTAGAAGATCTCACAAGCAACTTATTCCCCCTCTATCACACCCGAAAAGCATAAGCTGATATGCAATGTGCCGACAGGATGTTGGCCAAGTCTTGTCTGGCATAGGGATGTGCCTTACAAGGCGGTTGCACTATATCGGCTTAGGGTTTGAGGATTGAGTGTGATGCTGGGGCGACGTTTTCTTGGTTCGTTCTTTTGCGTCGTTTCAAAAGAATGAACGAGAAGCGCATGGATGCGCTTTGATATTAAACATGGAGGTTTATTTTGCTAACAGCTGATAGCTGATAGCTCGAAATTTATCGTAAAGTCAGCTTGTCCTCCTGTCTGGTTTCGACGCCCATCCATGGGCTACGACTTACTTTTCTTTGATGCCCAAAGAAAAGTATGCAAAAGAAAGGGCACTCCCAACATCACACTGACTCCTCAAGCAAATTGCCAATATGAACGTCACCGCCGTGTAAGGGCCATCCTTGGCCCTGTCACAGCTTTTCACGCATCCATGCGTTGAAATGACTCATTGGCAATTTACTTTCGGGTGTGATGAGGGAGGAAAACGGTGCTGATAGTTTTGTTTGGTGCTTGCAGGCAAATTTGCTGCTTTGAGAGAAAAACTAGAGCTCGCAGTCAAAACCAATCCCCCCTCCATCACACCCGAAAAACATAAGCTGATATGCAATGTGCCGACAGGATGTCGGTCAAGTCTTGTCTGGCATAGGGATGTGCCTTACAAGGCGGTTGCATTATATCGGCTTAGGGTTTGAGGATTGAGTGTGATGCTGGGGCGACGTTTTCTTGGTTCGCTCGATCGCGTCGTTTCAAAAGAATGAACGAGAAGCGCATGGATGCGCTTTGATATTAGCCAAGGAGGGTATGTTTGATTATGGCTGCTTTGTAAAATCAAGTAGTTAACCTGCTTAATTGCTCAGGCTAGCGGCCTCTATATGCGTAAAAAATATAATTGCTTATTAAGGCAAATTTAGGTGTAATGAATACATAATAAGCGCTGAGTAATAATGCAGGGAAAGCTTACATATGATTACACTAACTAGGGAAGTGAGTGCCTCCAAAAAGCCTATTTTTTCTAAGTAAGCCATAGCATAAACAACACCAACTTTGACACATCGAGCGGGTAACGGCTCAGTCCAACAAACGATTATGCAACACAAACTTGCGTGCCGCATAAATACTAAAATGTTAGGTGCTAAATTGATTTCGAGTCCACGTATAGAATTTTTTACTTGGTTAAGTGCTGGGATTGCAGCAACATCACTTGCTTTACTGATTTTTATACCTAGCCTCAACGAGGTAAACGTATACGCTAAAATGGTTTCTCTAATTGCATTTATAGTTTCACTAACATTTTCTGTTGGTTCGCTATCCATACTTAAAGAAATGATAGTTTTTAGTAATGAAAGCAACGACAAAGCAACATCAATTCACCACTTTGTTCTATTTGTTGCCTTGTTAAGCTATTTAATTGGTTTTGGGGCTTACTTTTATAGCTTATCTCCAATATACACGTATATATTTACTGGTGCCTTTATAGTTGCTTTAATATTTTTTAAAAAGGCACAAAGCGCGATAATCGCACTTAACAAGGCAAATTAAAAAGTGCGGACAAAAAACAGTTGACTTTGTTCGTGCCTCACAAATTTTAGCCAACTATTTTTAGCCGTTTATTTGCGGCGTTAGCTTTTCATCGACCATCGACCAAGGAATCAGGCAATAAATGTTTATAAAAATAATTAAGACGTTTTTGATCGCACTGTCTTGCATAATCACACTAGGAGTTGTTAACGCTTATATGTTCGTTCCTGACCTTCAGCGACATGGCGAGATCGTGGCCTATCGAGGAGGCGGAAGTGCAGTTAACTATGAAAAATTAAAAAAAACTGGCTGTACCGCCCTTTCAATAAAAGCGTCAAACATCAATTCTGTTGAGAACACACTAGAAGCAGTGGCTTCTTCCGTTGCAGCCGGAGCTAACGTAATTCATCTAAATGTTCATAGAACTCGTGATGACCAACTGGTTGTCTTTCATGACTGGACGTTAGATTGTGCTACAAACGGGTCTGGGCCGGTACATAAAACATCGTTTGAGCAGTTGAAAAGTGTTGATGCAGGATATGGATATACGTTTGATGATGGTGCGACTTTCCCATTTAGAGGAAAAGGTTTTAGGATTTCCAAGTTAGAGGCGTTTTACGAACGGTATCCAAAGCATGAGTTTTGGTTAAACCTAAAGAGTAACGACATACGTTCATTCGAAACTCTATATGAGTATCTAGCTGGAAAAAAATCTAACCATATTGTAATTACCTCTTCAAAAGGTATGGATTGGTTTCGAAACAAGGATTCGTCTTTACGGTTAGCAAGCGTTGGTAGTGTAAAGAGTTGCGGAATAGATTATCTTTTAGTTGGATGGGCGGGATTAGTTCCTGAGTCCTGTAGGAACACCATTCTTTTTATACCTCCCTCGATGACAAAGTATTTTTGGGGCTATCCTGAGCGCCTCGCATCAAGATTGCAGAGCTATGGTTCGGATGTTTATCTTTGGTCCCGACATGAATCGATTACCCAATCCTACTCTGATGTAGTCGCATCGGGTATTGGAGTTATCACTAGTGATCTTGATTTTATTCGTGCAGCACAAGCTAACAAACGCATCAATCAGGACGCTCGCTAACTCGCGCTACGCGAGCGTTATAAATACTTTCAGACACTGTGCGTAAATACATTAGGGGATAAATATCCCAGGTTTAATCGGCGTAAATACTAAAGTCTTAGACTTTTTAACAACAAAAAGGATCACTATGAAAATCAAACAGCATTTCACAAAATTATTATTACTATCGGCATTTTTTAGCTCTGGTATTTATGCAAACGAGAGGACTGTCGAGTTTTCAGTGCCTGGAAATCAGTATTGTGATGCGAATCATGTGACTGAGCTATCACTGGTAGTATCAAATTTAAGCGATGTTGAAACAACAATAAAATTAGATCTATACACAATCAAAGGCACTCCTTTGATACATGGAGGAACAGCTAATAACGGTGTGGAATCTGAGCTTACAACAGGACAGGAGCTGGTATTAAGTGGTCGAGCAACTACAACTTACCACATTCCATTTGGTAAAGGGAATGTTGCATGTTCCTCTAGAATTTACCACGGGAAAATAACAGTATCCAGTCTTAATGGTAGAGTCATTGCTTCTGGCTTTATTTCAGGTAGAAATAAAGAGCTCTTCCGAAGTTCTGCGCCAATTATAATTAACGGCGGCAACGCGTTTTAAAATCGAACAATCGCATTTGTCCAGATTAGCTCTTGCCCAAATTAACATAAAAAAACCAGCGTACTGACGCTGGTTTTTTGGGTTACTTTTTCTTTTTAACCTTGGCGGCTTTCTTTTTCGCCTTGATTTTCACCGGATCTTTTTTCTTCTTCGGTGCTTTTGCTTCTTTATGTTTAGGTTCAAGGCCTTTAATTACTCGGCGCTTAAGTTTTTGGTCGGTGTAACGCTCAACCTTCCCTAAAATTTCAACATCGTGGGCTTCAACCAAAGAAACCGCGGTGCCTTTTTTACCAGCGCGGCCTGTACGACCGATGCGGTGTACATAAATATCTGCGGTGCGCGGCATATCAAAGTTAAATACGTGGCTGATATCCGCAACGTCGATACCACGGGCTGCAACATCTGTTGCCACTAAGATATTCGTCTTACCACTGTGAAAACTTGCCATCGCAGCCATGCGTTTGTCTTGTGGCATTTCACCACGCAGCCAAGTGGTTTTAATGCCTTTAGCAAATAGCTCGCCAACGAGTGTTTCTAGGCGTTCACGCGTTTTTACGAAGATAACCGCTTTGGTTACTTCTTCGTCATCTAGTAGTTGTGCGAGCAAATTGACTTTGTGCTCGTAGTTATCTGCAAGATGAACCCACTGATGGATTTTACCTTTTTCTTTACGTGATGGAGTGGCTTCAAGTAGTGCTGGGTCTTGCAATATACGCTCAGCAAACTTCTCAACGCTTTCGCCCTCAAGGGTTGCAGAGAACAAAAAGCACTGACGACGGTTAACCGCTTCAGAGCAAATACGTAGCATTTCTTTTCGAAAGCCCATGTCTAGCATGCGGTCGGCTTCATCTAAGATCAGTAGCTCAACGTTTTCTGCGTGGAAGTTCTCGGTTTCAAGATATTCCATCAAACGACCTGGCGTTGCGATAAGGATATCATTGTTCTTTTCGAAGATTTCTTTGTGACTGCCGTAATTAATACCGCCAGTTACCACGCCTATTTTAAGATTAACACCTGCGGCAAGGAGTTCACATTGCTCGTGTATTTGATAGGCAAGTTCACGCGTTGGCGTCATGATAAGTACGCGGGCAAAGCCTGGCTCTTTGCGAGGGAAATCAAGCAAATACTGAATCGCAGGGATCAAGAATGCAGCGGTTTTACCCGTACCGGTTGGTGCGCTGGCGAGAATATCTCGGCCAATTAGCGCTTCAGGAATAGCCATCTGTTGAATGCTGGTGGGAGTATCGAAACCCATTTTTTTAATCGCACTAATCAGCTTGCTGTCTAAATCAAATTCAGTAAATTGCATATTGCATCACAAATAAAGGACAATAGCGGAATTATACGTTGCTATTGCATTTTCTCAAAGGTATAGGATGTCTCAGTTTGCATTTAAACAATTTTCGGTGACCCAGCATCATGCGGCAATGAAGGTTTCGACGGATGGTATTTTGCTTGGCGCGTGGGTTCCACTCGCTGAAGCCAGCCGGATTGTTGATGTCGGAACGGGAACTGGGCTTATCGCATTGATGTGTAAACAGCGAAGTCCAATGAGCACAGTCCATGCGGTTGAGATTGATGACGATGCGTTAAAGGATGCAGAATTTAATATCAAGCATAGCCCGTGGCCTGATATTGAGCTGCATCGCTGTGCAATACAAAAGTTTGATAGCGAGCTGCGCTTTGACCTCATGGTATCAAACCCACCTTACTTCAACGCGAGCTTGAAAGGAGAAAATCAAGCGAGAAATAGAGCGAGACACACGGACAGCCTAAGTTTTGATGCGTTGCTTGATGCCTTCGAAAAGTTTACGACGGATGCTGGGCAACTTGCGGTAATTTTACCCTATCAAGAGAGCTTGCTTTTTTGTCAGCTTGCTAAAGCGCGAAATTGGTTTCTTGTTTCAAGCTGTGCGATTAAAACTACCCCGAGTAAATCTTACTCTCGCAGATTGCTACTGTTCGCCAAACAAAACATAGCACAACCAAGTCATGATCAGTCGTTGGTGATATACGATGTAGATAACCAATATACGAATGATTTTGTTTCTTTATGTCATGAGTTTTACCTAAAAATGTGATGGATATTTTTTGCTCGTATCGTAATTTATCTTCTACACTTTAGCTGAGAAATAGTCAGAATCATCGTGTCAAAAGTGCAGTCTGATTTACGTGTACTTAGCTGGTTTAATTCGCTTGTGTAGGTGTTCATGAAAAAGGCCGAGATCCCAAATAACGAAGAAAATCGTCTCAAAGCACTGCGCGAATATAAGGTATTGGATACAGCTGCCGAAGCAAATCTTGATGAAATTACGCAGCTTGTGTCAGAGATCTGTGAAACGCCTATCGCGCTTATTAGCTTGATAGACACAAATCGCCAATGGTTTAAGTCTAAAGTGGGGCTGGAGGTGGATGAAACCCATCGAGATATCTCCTTTTGCTCCCACGCTATTTTGCAAGAAGATGTATTTGAGGTGCAAGACGCCCTAGAAGATGAGCGCTTTTTTGACAATCCACTGGTTACTGGTGGTCCGAAAATCCGCCATTATTCCGGTGCACCGCTGATTAGCTCAGGTGGTTATAAGGTAGGCACTATTTGTGCTGTCAGTGATAAGCCTAAAAAACTCACCGATTTGCAAAGAAAAACACTTGTCACCTTGGGTCGTCAGGTAATTCGGCAACTCGAACTGCGCAGAGAAGTAAACGTACTTAAGCTGCTTAATGATTCCAAAGACAATTTCTTATCTGATATCAGCCATGAGTTACACACCCAACTTAATGCCATCATTGGTTTTAATGATGTAGTACTCAACTCAGCTGAAGCAGAAGGGTTTTCTGAATCTACGACAAGCTACCTGCAAAATATAGAAACAGGAGGGAGTAAACTGCTTACTGTCATTGATTCTGTTTTAGAGCTTGAGCTCATTGAAGGTGAAAAAGTTCAGTTTGAACCCATTCTTTGTTCATTATCCGATTTACTCAAGCAGTCAGTTGCTCGCTTTGCTACTGAGGCAAAACAACACGATATTACTATTACGCACTCTATTGCTGGCGGCTATAAAGGTGAGGCTTTGATGCTCGATAAGGATAAAGTGTCGCGCGTCATAGAGACTTTACTCGACACTGCAATTCAGAGCAGCGAGGCTGGGCAAGAAGTGGTGCTCAGAGCATATGTCATTGGTAATGAAATACAGTTTATTGTAAAAGACAGTGGTAAAGGCCTTTCGGCGCTTGAGCAAAGTAATCTATTTGACCGCTTTAGCATGTTTGAGGGTAGAGGAAACTTAGGGGTTGGATTAAGCCTATGTGTGACTAAAGCACTTATTGATATTATGGGGGGGCGGATCAGCGTTTCCAGCCAAGAGGGCGAGGGGACTGAGGTGGTGTTTATTATTCCGTGCAAAAGCGAAAGTGGAGTCAAAGTCGCTTCGCCACCAAAAACAGAGCATATCGCCATTTTCTATCATCAGATTGGTGTAATAGAAGACAATCCGCTTAATTAACTACTGATCACTGCTATACTCGACAAACTTAGTTGTAGTTATGATATTTTCGAATCTGCTGAAGCCTATTTTGAAGTGGCAAAAGAAAAACACTTTGACATCATTTTTATGGATGTGAATCTTCCGGGTATGAGTGGTACAGAGGCTGCACATTTAATCAAACAAGAAAATTCAAGGTTACCGATCTTGGCGATAACCGCTGATATTTTTTTAACTCAAGCTCAAAATGAAGTTTTCGATAATGTGATCCATAAACCGTATAAGCTATCACAAATCGAGGCCGCATTGAGCCAGTTTTACAGCTGATACTAGGGGTGGGCGTTAACACTTTGGATTAGTGCTAACGCTTACTGCGCTAAACATCTAATTCGGCGTATTCCGTCATTATTTGCTCTATCCAAGTTGCGATACGCTCGTCGCTTTTGTCGTATTGACTGTCTTCATCTAGTGCCAGACCAACAAACTGACTTTTATCTTCGGTCAGTGCTTTTGACGCTTCAAATTCATAGTCGTCTGAATTTGGCCAGTAGCCTAAAAAGGTGACGCCTTGAGGGGCAATTTTTTCATGTAGCATGCCGAGTGCATCTTGAAACCATTCACCATAACCTTGTTGGTCACCCATGCCGAATAGCGCTATGACTTTGTTGCTCAGATCAACGCTGTCTATATCGTCCCAGTGAGACTCCCAGTCTTCCTGAAGTTCGCCGAAGTCCCATGTTGAGATACCAAAAATGAGAAAGTCAAACTGCTCAGCTTGTTTTAGCGGCTCGTCCTTAATATTAAATAAGGTAATTGTGTCTTTGCCGATGATTTCTTGAATCTTTTCTGCGGCCATTTCTGTGTAACATGTTGTCGAGCCGTAAAATAACCCAATTTGCATTGTATTTATCACTTTCAATTTGACTGGTATTATAGGTGGCAAGTCTACATCATGACGTTAATAATTAATACAGGTACTCTGTGAGCGAACACCAAGCAACTTCCCATACACTGTCCGATCTGCAATATATAGAAGCCTTTTTAGATGCGCTATTTTTGGAGCAAGGGCTCAGTGAAAATACCATTGCAGCCTATCGCAGCGACCTTGAAAAGTTTCTCTTATTTATAAAAGCAGAAACCTCGGTGTCTTCTTTACTGGCGATCACAAGCCAGGACGTCGAGGCTTATTTGGCACACAGAATAGACAAGGGCTTAAAAGCAAAGAGTAACGCGCGAGCCATCAGTGCATTAAAGAGATTTTATTTATATTGGTTGCGAGAAAAACAAATCGCGCAGTCTCCACTGGATACTATTGCGCAACCTAAAACAACACCGTCGCTGCCAAAAACCTTGTCAGAGCAAGAAGTTGAGGCCTTGTTAAATGCTCCTGATTGTGACGACCCGATGGGACTGAGAGATAAGGCAATGCTCGAACTCTTGTATGCCACGGGGTTGCGCGTGACTGAGTTAGTCGGGCTAAGAATGGAGCAAGTCAACATGAGACAAGCTGTTGTACTTGTGCGTGGTAAGGGAGGCAAGGAGCGCTTAGTGCCTATGGGTGAAGAAGCATTGCATTGGATTGAACAATTTCTCAAAAAAGGGCGGGGCTTAATGATCAAGCATGCTACCGATTTTGTCTTTCCATCCAAGCGCGGTATAGGTATGACGCGACAAACTTTTTGGCATCGCATAAAACACTATGCTATTTTGGCAGACGTTAAGTCGCCGTTATCGCCACATACGCTACGTCATGCTTTTGCAACACATTTATTGAATCATGGCGCTGACTTGCGAGTTGTGCAAATGATGCTTGGCCATAGCGACTTGTCGACGACTCAAATTTATACACATGTTGCCAGTGAACGTTTAAAAACATTGCACCAGCAGCATCACCCAAGAGCTTAATTTTTGTTGCTTGGGAATTATTTATGGTTACTCCGGTCTTAGTGAGTAGCACAAAGGGGCGTGTGATCCCCTCAAATAACAGGTTTAGAGAGAACATAATGAAAAAACTAATAGTTGCCGCTTCACTGGCATTGAGCTTTGGCGCTTTCGCTGAGCAAGTTGAGGGTCCTGTCACACCAACAGCACAAGTAGACCCAATTACGACGCAATTTAGCGGATTAGGTATAACGGTTAAGCAAATCAAAGATAGTCCGCTTGCTGGCTTAAAAACAGTGATCACAGATAAAGGGGTACTGTATTCAAGTGCTGATGGTAAATATCTAATTCAGGGAACTATGATTGATCTTGATAACCGTCGTAATATTACCGAAGACGCGTTGAGCGATGTGCGCAAGAAAGGCATTGCAGAGTACGAAGACTCAATGATTGTCTATAAAGCGGAAAATGAAAAACATCAAATCACGGTATTTACAGACATTACTTGTGGCTACTGCCGCAAACTTCACCGTGAACTAGAAGATTACTTAGCAGCTGGTATTACCGTGAAATACCTAGCTTTCCCACGTGGTGGTTTGCGTGGTTCAGGCTATGAAGATTTGAAAAACGTATGGTGTGCAAAAGATGCTGCAGCTGCACTTACTGAGGCGAAAGCCGGTGGTGAAGTGAAACCAGTTGAAAACTGCCAAGCGCCAGTAGCCGAGCACTATCAACTTGGGCAAAGTTTTGGCATTTCAGGAACACCAGCGATCATTCTTGAAGATGGTTCAATGATCCCAGGTTATCAACCTGCAGCAGCTATTGCACAAATGCTAGAAGCAAATAGCCCTAAGTCATAATGACTCACGCTTAGCGATGGAGTTCGCGTTGAGAACTCGATAAGATAGCAAGATAAAGAATATAAAAGGCCATTTTGGCCTTTTTTGTTTTGTGAAAAAATATGCATACAGAAATTAAACCAAGAGAGCGGGTTGATGACAGCCATTTACCGGCTTCACTGCATCCCGTGATCAAGCAGCTTTATGCTGCCAGAGGGGTTAAATCGGCCGTTGAGCTCGACAATAGCGCCGCAACCTTACACGATTTTAAATTATTTAAAGACATCGAACTTGCAAGCCAAATTCTGGCTGAAGCACTTTCTTTGCAACAACAAGTGTTGATTGTTGGCGACTTTGACGCCGATGGTGCAACGAGCACTGCCGTATTAATGGAGGGTCTACCTCAGTTTGGTTTTCAGCGTGTGGATTACCTCGTGCCGGATAGGTTTAGCTTGGGGTACGGCTTAAGCCCAGCATTGGCTGAGCAAATCGTCGCCATAAATCCTGATTTGGTGATCACCGTAGATAACGGTATTTCCTGTATTCGCGGTGTCGAAATCGTGAAACAAGCGGGTATAAAGGTGATTGTTACTGATCACCATTTACAAGGTGATGAGTTGCCGATTGCCGATGCGATTGTTAATCCAAATCGTGTTGACTGCGACTTTCCTTCGAAATCTATTGCGGGAGTTGGGGTTGCCTTTTATCTGCTGATAGCGCTGAGACATTACTTACGGGAGCAAAACTATTTTGTGGAGCAAAATGTCGCGATGCCAAATTTGGCGACATTATTAGATATTGTTGCCCTAGGAACTGTGGCTGACGTTGTGGCTTTGGATGCGAATAATCGCACTTTGGTACACCAAGGGCTCGCCCGGATCCGCAGTGGTCAAACGCGACCAGGGATCCAAGCGCTTATCGAGGTTTCTAACCGTGATAATGCAAGATTAAGTGCCAGTGATTTTGGCTTTGCGTTAGCGCCAAGACTCAATGCCGCGGGGCGTCTTGACGATATGAGTTTAGGTATTGCTTGTTTGTTATCGAAAGATATTAATCAAGCTCGCCGTATTGCGTCCGAGCTCGATAGTCTAAATATAGAACGACGCGAGATTGAGCAAAGTATGCAGCAAGAGGCGCAAGCCGTATTGGAGCGCTTGGTACTGAAAAGCCAAGAAGTACCAGATGCCTTGTGTTTGTATCAAGATGATTGGCATCAAGGCGTGATAGGTATTCTAGCGGGACGCTTGAAAGAAAAATATCACCGCCCGTGTATTATTTTTGCACAAGGCGATAACGGCGAGATAAAGGGCTCATGTCGTTCTATTGAAGGTCTACACATGCGCGACCTACTTGAGTCAATCAATACTCAGCATCCAGAATTAATTGTAAAGTTTGGTGGTCATGCGATGGCAGCTGGACTGACCATTTTAGAGTCTGAATTTGCTCGGTTTAAACAGGTATTTGAACAAAACGTCAGTGCGACGCTGAGCGAAGAAGCGAAGCAAAGCATTCTGTTGACGGATGGTGAACTGCCGGGCGATTGCTTTACCATGGATTTTGCTTTTGAGCTACAGCAGGCAGGTCCGTGGGGGCAGCAATTTAGTGAGCCGGTATTTCAGGATGTATTTGAGTTGGTGCAGCAACGTATTGTTGGTGACAAACATCTAAAACTTGTGCTTAAGCACCGCTCTGGTCGATTGGTTGATGCGATAGCATTTAACGTTGACGTTCGGGCTTGGCCAAATCTCCAGGCAACCCATGCTTTATTCGCCTATCAATTAGATATTAATGAGTTTCGTGGTAAATATAATTTGCAGCTCATTGTGCGTGAACTTCAGGCGCAACCGAATTAATAGAGATGTGAGTACAAGTTTGTTAAAAAACTCCCAAAATTCTCACTTTAAGGGATGCTAAGCGCGGTTATTATTTGATACTATTGGTCGCTTAAATCTATGGTCTGACCCGTTGTCAGACCTGTTTGTGTGAATTCACAAACCGACAAATTTAGTTCTGGAGTAATGGTAAATGTTTGAAGTGAATCCTGTGATTAACCAAATCAAGGAAATTCGCGAACGTACAGAGCTTCTTAGGGGGTATCTTTGACTACGCTCTAAAGCAAGAGCGTTTAGAAGAAGTTAATGCCGAATTAGAAGATCCCGCTGTATGGAATGAGCCGGAAAGAGCCCAAGCACTGGGCAAAGAAAAATCGAATTTAGAAGTGATTGTTGAAACCATCGACAATCTCGTGTCTGGTGCCGATGATGCAGAAGGTTTGGTTGAGCTTGCCGTAGAAGCCGAAGATGAAGAAACCTTCACTGAAGCAGAGCAAGAGGTCAACGGCCTTGTTGAGCAGCTGGAAAAACTAGAGTTTCGTCGTATGTTCTCAGGCGAGCAAGATGCCAACGATGCGTACATCGACTTACAGTCAGGCTCTGGCGGTACTGAAGCTCAAGACTGGTGTAACATGTTGCTGCGTATGTACTTGCGCTGGGCTGAGGCGAAAGGTTTTAAAGCCGAAATCGTTGAAGCGACAGACGGCGATGTTGCTGGTATTAAGGGCGCGACAGTTAAAGTCACGGGCGAATATGCTTACGGTTGGCTTCGTACAGAAACGGGCGTACACCGCTTAGTACGTAAGAGTCCTTTTGATTCAGGCGGCCGTCGTCATACTTCGTTTGCTTCTGTATTCGTTTACCCAGAAATTGATGACAATATCGAAATCGATATTAATCCTGCAGATCTTCGTATCGATGTATATCGTGCATCGGGCGCGGGTGGTCAGCACGTTAACCGTACAGAATCTGCGGTACGTATTACGCACTTACCAACCAATACGGTAGTGCAGTGTCAGAATGACCGTTCGCAGCACAAGAACAAAGACCAAGCGATGAAGCAGTTAAAGGCGAAATTGTTTGAACTTGAACTGCAAAAGCAAAACGCTGAAAAGCAAGCCCAAGAAGATGCAAAATCTGACATCGGTTGGGGCAGCCAAATCCGGTCATACGTGCTAGATGATTCACGTATTAAAGATTTGCGTACAGGTATTGAAAATCGCAATACCCAAGCCGTACTAGACGGCGATTTAGACAAATTTATCGAAGCAAGCCTGAAATCAGGCCTTTAATCCACAAGCTAAACTAAGAGCTAAACAATGACAGATCACAATCAAGACGAAAATAAACTTATTGCTGAGCGTCGTGGCAAGCTAGATGCGATCCGGGAAAATTGCCCTGCGAATGGCCACCCGAACTCATTCCGCCGCGAAGACTACACACAAGATCTACAAGCTAAGTTTGGTGATAAATCGAAGGAAGAGCTAGTAGAACTTGATCATCATGTTTCTGTTGCGGGTCGTCTGCTTGCGAAACGTGGTCCTTTCTTAGTGTTGCAAGACATGAAAGGTCGTATTCAGGCTTATGCTTCAAAAGACGTACAAAAAGACCTAAAAGAGAAGTATGGTCAATTAGATATCGGCGATATCGTTGGTGTTAAAGGTCCGCTTCATAAATCTGGTAAGGGTGATCTTTACGTCGACATGGTTGAGTATGAACTACTTACTAAGTCGCTACGTCCGCTACCTGAAAAGTTCCACGGTCTGACTGACCAAGAAGCAAAATACCGTCAGCGTTATGTTGATTTGATCACTAACATGGACACGCGCGAAACATTCCGTATTCGTTCAAAAGTGATTGAAGGTATTCGCCGTTTCTTAGCTGAGCGTGACTTTATGGAAGTGGAAACGCCGATGCTACAGGTTATTCCTGGTGGTGCGTCTGCACGTCCATTTGTAACGCATCACAATGCACTAGATATTGATATGTATCTACGTATCGCGCCTGAGCTATATCTTAAGCGTCTAGTGGTTGGTGGTTTTGAGCGTGTATTTGAAATCAACCGTAACTTCCGTAACGAAGGTCTATCTACGCGTCATAATCCAGAATTCACTATGATTGAGTTCTATCAAGCATACGCGGATTACAATGATTTGATGAACTTGACCGAAGACATGTTACGCACCGTGGCACAAGATGTGTTAGGCACTACTACAGTTGTTAATACTGTGAAAAATGCTGAAGGCGAAGTGACAGAGACGATTGAGTATGACTTTGGCAGTGCGTTCCAGCGTTTGTCTATGGCTGATGCTATTTTACAATATGGCCCAGATGCTGAAGCACAAGCTGAAATCTTTAAAGATCCAGAAAACCACTTTGAAGCACTAAAAGCATACGCTAAGAAAGTCCACGTTAAGATCCCTGAAAACTGTGTATGGGGCCCAGGTAAGTTCCTATGTGAAATCTTCGAAGAAGTCGCTGAACACAGACTTATCCAACCGACATTCATCACTGAATATCCTTGGGAAGTGTCTCCGCTGGCGCGTCGTAACGATGAAAATCCATTTATCACCGACCGCTTCGAGTTCTTCGTGGGTGGCCGTGAGCTTGCAAATGGTTTCTCTGAGCTTAATGACGCTGAAGACCAAGCTGCGCGCTTTGCTCGCCAAGTGGAAGAAAAAGATGCAGGTGACGATGAAGCAATGCACTACGATGCGGATTATATTCGTGCGCTAGAACATGGTTTACCACCAACAGCAGGTGAGGGGATTGGTATCGATCGCCTTGTGATGTTATTCACAGACTCACCGACTATTAAAGACGTTATCTTGTTCCCACACATGCGTCCTGAAGTGCAAGCTGAACAGTAAGTATTTTCACGTAATCTGAAAGTACATCTAGAAAAGCGCCTTATGGCGCTTTTCTGTTATTTTTGTAAGATAAATCTCACAGTATTTTTGAATACTTAGTCGTATTATGTAGTTATTGCCAACTCCTATTAATAATAAAAGTTGTTTCTCTTTTGAAACTAGATTATCCCAATTTCCTAACTAGTCTTTTTCAAGTTCTAATGCTGCGTTAAAAATAACGAATAGGGAATCCAATAAGATGAGCAATAATGAGTTTGAAAATGTCGATGAGCACGAGCAAGCGAGAATTTTATATTATCGGGCTTGTATCGCTGAGTTTCAGCAGCTTGGTTATCAAGAAGTATTTTTGGACGAAGTTTTGCGTCAACAGCGTGCATTAAGAAATACCTACAGCGATCCTAACCCCCTACAAAATGAGTAAAAATTGGCGTTAGTGCCGAGTAACTAAGCAGACTGCACAATCTATCACCATTCAGTGCTTTTTTACAAGAAAAGTATTTGACATATTTTTTCTAACCTATATTATACGCCCCACAAGACGGAGAGGTGGCCGAGTGGCCGAAGGCGCTCCCCTGCTAAGGGAGTATAGGGTTTGTAGCCCTATCGAGGGTTCGAATCCCTCCCTCTCCGCCATTTTTTAATGGTTGTCTTGTACGGACGCATAGCTCAGCTGGATAGAGTACCTGGCTACGAACCAGGCGGTCGGAGGTTCGAATCCTCCTGCGTCCGCCACTTTTCCTCAAGTGGTTAAATAATAAAGGTAGGAAACAGGCAGTTTGAGGTTCACCTTCACAAAATACGTCCTGCGTCCGCCACTTTTCCTCAAGTGGTTAAATAATAAAGGTAGGAAACAGGCAGTTGGAGGTTCACTCTCCACAATATATGTCCTGCGTCCAGCACTTTTCTTTAAGTGGTTAAATATAAAGAAAGTTGGAAAACTATACATTCATAACGGACGCATAGCTCAGCTGGATAGAGTACCTGGCTACGAACCAGGCGGTCGGAGGTTCGAATCCTCCTGCGTCCGCCACTTCTCCTTAAGTGGTTAAATAATAAAGGTAGGAAACAGGAAGTCGGAGGTTCACCTTCACAAAATACGTCCTGCGTCCGGCACTTTTCTTTAGGTGGTTAAATATAAAGGAAGTTGGAAAACTATACATTCATAACGGACGCATAGCTCAGCTGGATAGAGTACCTGGCTACGAACCAGGCGGTCGGAGGTTCGAATCCTCCTGCGTCCGCCACTTTTCCTTAAGTGGTTAAATAATAAAGGTAGGAAACAGGCAGTTGGAGGTTCACTCTCCACAATATATGTCCTGCGTCCAGCACTTTTCTTTAAGTGGTTAAATATAAAGAAAGTTGGAAAACTATACATTCATAACGGACGCATAGCTCAGCTGGATAGAGTACCTGGCTACGAACCAGGCGGTCGGAGGTTCGAATCCTCCTGCGTCCGCCACTTTTCCTTAAGTGGTTAAATAATAAAGGTAGGAAACAGGCAGTTGGAGGTTCACTCTCCACAATATATGTCCTGCGTCCAGCACTTTTCCTTAAGTGGTTAAATAATAAAGGTAGGAAACAGGGAGTTGGAGGTTCACTCTCCACAACACACGTCCTGCATCCGCCACTTTTCCTCAAGTGGTTAAATAAAGAGATAAACAAGCCGACGAAAGTCGGTTTTTTTGTGCCTAAATATCTCATGTAGGAGCAGGTTTACCCTGCGATCTGTTACGGAAGTTGAATACGACGACGCTCAGAGATTCACTACTGCATGATAAAACTCCCTAAACACTTTTCATTTTTTTTCTGACTGATACCCTAATCGCGTATTTATTTAGAGAAAGCGTTATATGTTTCAATCACTCAGAATTTTTTTATTGCTTGTTTTTTGTTGTGTTCCTTTAACCGTTGAAGCGCTTACCTTAGGCGTTGAGCGCGCAGATGAGTATTTACCTGTGTTAAAAGGTAAGCGCGTCGGATTAATCGTAAACCAAACATCCCGCATTGAAGACCAACACCTAGTTGATTACTTACTTAATAAAGAAGTGGATGTTAAAAAGGTCTTCGCACCGGAACACGGTTTTCGTGGTAATTATGATGCGGGTGCTAAAGTAGATGACGCAAAAGATGTGAAAACTGGGCTACCAATCATTTCGCTTTATGGCAGTAATAAAAAGCCAAAGCCTGAGCAGCTCAAAGATACTGATGTGCTTATTTTTGATATTCAAGATGTGGGGTTGCGCTTTTATACTTACATCAGCACTATGCACCTCGCGATGGAAGCCGCAGCCGATGCAAATATTGAATTTTGGGTTTTTGATAGGCCTAA
This sequence comes from Pseudoalteromonas sp. GCY, assembly GCF_016695175.1. NCBI lineage: Bacteria > Pseudomonadati > Pseudomonadota > Gammaproteobacteria > Alteromonadales > Pseudoalteromonadaceae > Pseudoalteromonas > Pseudoalteromonas sp. GCY. The sequence continues at coordinate 3,042,113 of NZ_CP068023.1, read as the reverse complement.
TCCAAATATTGCATATGTTGATGGCCCATTATTAGAAAAACCATTTCAATCTTTTGTTGGTATGCATCCCATTCCCGTATTGCATGGCATGACCGTTGGCGAACTGGCAACTATGATTAAAGGAGAGGGGTGGTTAACCTCGCTTAAAGCGCTACAGTTACGTGTATTTCCAATGCGAAATTATAGTGGTAGCACTGAATATCGATTGCCGATACCACCAAGTCCTAACCTGCCAAACCAACAAGCAATCTACTTGTATCCATCATTGTGCTTTTTTGAAGCGACACCTATTTCTGTTGGTCGTGGAACGGATTTTCCATTTCAAGTTTTTGGCTACCCAGATCCTAAATTGGGTGAGTTTCAGTTCACTCCTCGACCAGTGCTAGGTGCGGCTTCCAATCCTAAATTAAATGGTGTGACTGCGTTTGGTCAGGACTTAAGAAACAGCAATGTACGAGGTTTTGATCTAACTTGGTTTGTTGCTGCACACGCACAGTTCAAGCACGAGAATAAAGCGTTTTTTCAGTCCCCCGATTTTCTCGATAAGCTTGCAGGCACGGACAAAATCCGCAAAGCCATAGAGTCTGGCCAATCGGCATCAGAGTTGAGAAAACTGTGGCAGCAGGATGTACAAAATTTTTTAGAGCAGCGGAAAAAGTATTTATTATACCCAAGGCCGTAACGGGTTTTTGCTAGAGATAAACGGCAGCACGAGTCTGCCGTGAGTGGCTTAAGTCTTACTCGCTACGCAATACTTGCATGTTTTCATTGGCCTTATCCACGCGTTTTTGCCAATGCAGGTTTGATTGTGCAAGTGCCGTGAATAAAACATCAATAAGGTAGGCTTGAGAAGTACGAGACAGCATGCCTGAATGCTTAAGTGGCTCCCCTTCATTGATGCAATACAGTATCGCATCTGCCATTTCCGCGAGTGAGTGGCTACCATAACGTGAAATGGCGAGACATTTACAGCCATTATCCAATGCTTGATTAGTCAAGGTTAGCAAGCTTTTGCTGGATCCCGTATTGCTGATCACAATAAAAAGATCGTCTTTCCCCATCGTTGCAATAAAGCTAGAGGCGCTGATTTCATCAACCTGAGCAATTGCCGGAATACCAAGCTTTTGGAGTTTCCAAGTTAAATCTTGGGCCATAGTGAAGGTACTACCTAGTGCACACACAATGACTTTTCGTGCGTTCTTCACCAACTGAATTGCGTTCTCAAACTGTTTTGCTGAGTTAAGTTTTCGAGTTTCGGAAATAACATTTTGCTGTTTTAGTTGTAATTTATCTGCGATTAACTCGATGGAGTCATTACTGGAAATTAACTCATCAATTGGTGCGCTGGTATCTGTTTGCTCGTTGAGCGCATCAACAACGGCAAGTTTAAATGCTGGAAATCCTTTATAACCCAGCTTTTGGGCAAATTTTACGACGCTAGATTGGCTGACACCGGCTTCGCGTGCCAGCTCAACGGAGGAAAGCGCACGGATTTTATCGCCCGAGCTCAAGGTAAAGTCAGCAAGCTTTGCTTCACTATTTGATAGTGATGGACGAAGTGCTTTTATTTTGACAAATGTAGACATGCGATACTCAATCCGAACTAAATTAATCTGTCCATATTATAGGTTCAATTGGAACGTTACGATAGATCAAAAAGGAATATAATTGCACAAAACACACTCATTGTACCAGTATTGGGGTTAAATGTTGACTTAAATTTAATTTAGTCGCAAAGACTTGGTGTTTTAAACCGCTTAACTTAAGCTAAGTGTTTTGAATTTATAGATTAAACTATATGGCTTGGTACTCGATTTTGCCACCTTTGATTGCAATTGCAGTCGTGTTTTGGCGTAAAGAAGTGATTATCGCATTGATTTTAGCGCTAGTTTCTTCCGAATTTTTATTGGCTCTACATGGTCAGCAGTCACTAGTTGCCGGCACATTCGTAGGCAGTATTGAACGTGTTATTGAGGTTGCGACATCGGCAGGTAACAGCCGGATCTTGATTTTTAGTATAGTGATCGGTGCATTGCTCGCCTACATCAGAGAGTCAGGCGGAGTTGCTGCAACGGTGAATATGCTGCTTAATCGAGGCGTCGCTAAAAGTAAACGTCAGGTTGGCTTACTAACCATGTTTACTGGCGCGGCAGTGTTCATCGAATCAAATATGAGTGTACTAACCTCTGGTATTGTTGCGAGGGGACTATTTGATAAGTTCAAAATGAGTCGGGCTCGTTTGGCTTATATCATCGATAGCACTAGCGCTCCTGTATGTATTTTGATTTTACTTAATGGCTGGGGCGCTTATGTGCTTGGATTGCTGAGTAACTACGAACTTGAGCAGTCGGCAGTGAGTATTTTATGGGGTAGTGTTGCGTTCAATTTTTATGCGATTATTGCACTGTTAATTGTTCTCTATACGATAGTTTTTGATAAAGTTCATGGACCGATGAGGGCCGCAGAGCAAGAGTTAAAGCACCATACAGCTGAAATAAGTAGTGGGCCAAGTGCCACCAAATCGCGTTATATGCTGATCCCTTTGTTAACGCTGATTGTAAGTATGATTGGATTTATGTTTTGGACAGGCAATGGTGTATTGGCAAATGGTAGCGGCTCTAAGTCAGTACTTTATGCCACAATTTTAGCTTCAACCGTTGCGTACCTGCTGCTTTTAACTGGTAAGAGATTTAGTCATCACGAGCTAATGGATGTTGGCTTTAAGGGAATGGGGGAGCTGCTGCCATTGGTAAGCATTGTGTTACTCTCTTTAACTTTAGGTGCAAGTCTAAAAGAGTTGGGAACAGGGACTTTTGTTGCGTCTTTAGTTGGTGACTATCTGCCTATTTACTTGATAGTGCCTGTACTCTTTATAACTGGTGCAATCATGTCATTTACAACAGGTACATCATGGGGCACCTTCGCCATATTAATACCGATTGGTGTGCCACTTATTCAAGCGCTAGGCCTGCCACCATCGCTTGTGCTTGGCGCTATCTTAAGTGGCGGAATATTTGGTGATCACTGCTCGCCTATCTCTGATACCAGCGCGGTATCGGCACTGGCATCTGGATGTGACTTACTGACTCATGTTAAAACCCAGTTACCTTATGCATTGGTGGGTGGGGTATTAGCAATTATCTGCTTCTTTATTGCCAGCCTTATTATGATTTAAGAGTAAGCGCCAGTTAGGGGCAAGCCAAAACTTGGTTTTGCCCCGTACTTTCAATAGCAATAATTTGTCCGTTGTTGGCGGTCGACAGTGCTAGCATAACTGGCGTATTAAAATTGATAACACTAGTTTTTGGCTGTGGCATCACGCTAAGTAGGCTTTGTTTTAACTCTATGAGAGTATGGGTATTACACTCTTCAATTAACCAAGCATCATCGTTAATCGCAACGAGTCGACCGTAACGCTGTTTTTGAACTTGTTGTTTCGCAGCCTCAAATCTAGCGTCCAGCACTTTTTTCTGTTCACCTATACGGGCAAGATACTGGCCTTGCTGTAGCTCATGCGTTTCGATGTGTTGAAAATCTCCATAACTGACTAAATGAGCACTTGAGTTATATTCTTTATCAATATCAACATGTTGATTTTGATACCATAAGGTGAAAAGTAAAGCGAGTGAGCAAGTAACCGCGCTCCACTGCCAAGTTTCTATACGACCCAAAAAATGATGGGCAAAGCTAACTAGTCGCACCTTGATGCGAGCAGCCAAAGTTAACGGTTTGTTCTGCTTGTTAGCTTGGTAAGCCGCTTTTAACTTGGCGTCAAATTTGTCTAAATTACTCATGATTTTCACCCACTTGAGACTTTAGTGTCTCTTTTGCGTATCTAATTCGAGTTTTTACAGTCTCTTGTGTGGCCCCTACAATTTGCGCTATTTCAGCTAAGCTGAACCCCTCTAACTGTAAGCTTAGCGCCTCTTTTTGTAATAAAGGAAGTGCAGCAATTTGCTGGTATAGCCACTGTTTCTCCGAGGTTTTTGTAAACTCATTGGAGTTGGTCATACCTACTTTACTATCTGTCAACTCAGAGAGTTTACCTGACGCCCTGATTGAATCGATTAGCAGGTTACGTGCAATGTGAAACAAGTAAGCTTTGGGGTGACCCTGCTGTCGGTAAAAGCTTTTCTTTTCGATGACTTTTAGCCATGTTTTTTGACATATATCTTCTGCCGACGCCGCCTGTGTTTGTGTTTTTAGAAAGTGAAATAAATCACTTTGATAGCGCTCAATGACTTGCTCTAGGTGTTTTACTTTACCCGTTGTCGCATATTCATAAAGCGGATCTTCTACGTTGCTGGTGGCGCGAGCACGCCACATTTTCAAGCTACTCAGCATAGGCAATCCTAAGTCTCAAGGGTCAACAGACCCTAATATCAATAAGCTAAATTAAGAAGTTTACTTCGTGACTCAGCGACTCAAATTGATTACATATCAATGGCTGTTACTGTTCTAATGTAAACTCTAATACAACGCGCTGAGCGTATTGCGGCTGCGGCTTTCCATCAACAATAAGTGGTCTATATTTCCATTTTCTTAGTGCTCTGACAGCAGCCTGATCAAATACTCTTTTAGGTTCCGCATTCGTCACTTTAACATTAATCACTTCGCCTTGTGGAGAAATGGCAAATTCCATTTCTACCCAGCCTTCCACTCCATCTCTAGCAGCCGCGGGCGGATAGTTAGGGTTGCTTCTAACAAGCGGAGTCGCTTGCCCATCGCTGGAGAATTGCAGCGTCATTGTGTTAGTAAACTTACCTAAATCTAAGTTAGGTGTCTCGCTACTAATTTGTAGATTATCTCCTGTATCAACGATATTTTCAGTAGGTCTAGTCGGGGCCGTTATTGGTTTTGGTGGTTCTGGCATTACCCTTTTTTCTTCGACTGGAGAGTCCTCTCTATCCGTTGCAATAGTAAGATCAAATACTTCTATGTCGACAATGGGGCGAGTGAGTTCTTGAGAAACCAAGTTTTGCATAAAGCCAAAGGTGGCAAAAGTAACAATAACTGCGCCAACAAGCGATAGTGCGAGTTTTGGAATTGCTGAATTAGGCTGTTGAAGAGTGGCTAATGTCGTCATGATTTTATCCCCGTTATGTTGTTTTCGTAAATAGAACGTTTGGGTAACTGAAACGGGGTGAAAGTTTTTAGATTTTTTTGATATGTATCTTGGTTTGGCCACAGGCCTTGGATTACAATGCACGAGAAGCTGAGTACATTATTTAATTTTTCGTGATCATAGGTTGTTATGAAGTTAGTTGAGATCAACAAGGCGCGTTATCGCAAACATTTAAATCAAGTTATTATTGCTTGCGTTGTGGCGCTAACCATCGGTAGTTTAGGGATTGCTCAGTTATTGATCCAATTATTTCCTGATGTAGATGGTAGCCATTTTCATTGGAATTTAACCGGTGTAGTAGTGACCTGCATCGTCATTGGGCTCGTGCTCAAAAAGCATAAAGCGCATCCCTTTATGACCGAAGTAAGTTATGTGTGGGACTTAAAACAATCATTGAACAAAATCACCCGTAAAATGGCGAAGTTAAAACAGGCTGCGCAGCAGGGGGATGTGGACGCGATGACGGCGATTCAGTATAGCTATGCGGGATCTCGTCAGCTATGGCAATTGGATGACAATACCATAACGATGGATGATTTGGCGATGTGGCAAGCAGAGCTGGATTCACTGGCTAGCAAGTATCAAGTTGAAATAAAAGCAGAAAACTATAAAGAAACGATATTGAAACAGTACTAACAAAGCGGCTTGTTTCGGCGTTAAACTTTTTCACAATTTTTAATGTGACACTAATATGTCAGAACGGTAATATAACAGTCAAATTTTCTATTAAAGGAACAATTTGAACTGTGCTATTGCGTCATCGATTTCACCAGTTCGGCTGGTTGGTTCTTATCAATTCTCTTTGCTCAATCTTGATTACCATAAACGTTGTAAATACCAACCCAGCCGATTATCAAGGACTGACATTATTTTACGTTTCCGTATCAACGTGGAGCCATATGGCTTTACTCACAGCGTTAGTGAGTATTGTCGCTATGCCTTTAGTATGGTTACAGTCAAATAAAGTGAGATCCGTATGCTTTGCTTTATTTTATGCATTGTTTTTCGTAGCACTTATTGCAAATAGCTTGTGCTTTGAGCTATACAAGTTTCATATTAACGGTGTTATTGTCGATATGCTGCTTGCAGGCCAAGTTATTGAGTTCTCGCCAATTGCGTGGGCTCAAGCGATAGCCATTTTTGTTATGATATTTGTTTTCCAGTTTTACCTGTCAACGTGGTTAAGTAAGCCCCGAGCCGTAATGCAGCTGCGCTTTGGTCGAAAGTTTACCAGCGTAACCATTATTGCGCTGTTGGCGAGCAATACTATTCATGCTTGGGCAAGTGCGACGGTATATCAACCGATCACAGGTTTCAGTAAGTACTTACCCCTCTACAAACCCGCAACAGCAAACTCCTTTTTGCGTAGATATGATTTGCTAGATGAAGCTGCATTGGCGCAGCAGAAATCCATGTCTTTAACACAAGGACAATTTAACTATCCTTTACAACCTATTGAAGTAGAGCCAGTTAAGAAGCCTCTTGATATTGTTTTTGTGGTACTGGATTCATGGCGGTATGATGCCTTTACAGCACAAGTTACTCCCAATATTTGGCGATTCTCGCAACAGGGAGTGGTCTTTAATCAACACTTCTCTACTGGAAATTCTACACGTACAGGGATAACCGGGTTATTTTATGGCTTGCCTGGCACTGCTTGGCAGGACATTTACAACAATCGTATTACACCGTTATTGATGGACAGAATGCGGGAGTTGGACTACCAATTTGGAATATTTTCTTCTGCTCAGCTTGTTCGCCCTGAGTTCAATGAAACAGTCTTTGCCAACATTATAGGCTTGAAAACACATACTGAAGGTGATGACGTTTTAGCTAGGGATGAGCAGATCACCAAAAACTGGGCTAAATGGTATGCTAATAAAGATCCAAACCAGCCGTCTTTCAGTTTTCTCTTTTATGATGCAATCCATGGCTACGCAGTTCCTGAGGGTTACCATGCCGGGTTTGAGCCAATGCACGGTCCCATTAACCATATGTTATTGGACAACGATTATGATAGAGAACCAATTTTAAATCGTTATCTTACCAGTACACATTTTGTAGATAGTCTTGCTGCATCGGTATTAGCGCAGCTTGATATAGAAAATACACTGGTGATTATCACGTCAGATCATGGTGAAGAGCTTAATGACAACAAGCTTAATTACTGGGGACATAATAGTAATTTTACTGAGCCGCAGATAAAGGTGCCATTTATTGTTGTTGGACCAAAAAGTGAAAAGTGGCAGCATTGGCAAGCCTCAAATGTGGTAACCAGTCACTTAGATCTGGCTCCGACGTTGATGAATGAGTACTTAGGGGTTAAAAACACGCCTGAAGATTATAGTACTGGTTATAACTTAACCGGACCAGTTAAAGAGAGAAATTGGCTGTTACTCAGTAGCTACAACAAATATGCGATTGTGAGTAAGCAGCAAATTGTAGAAGTCTCGCCCATGGGAACTTATGAGACGCTCGATGAAACTAACAAGCCATCTGAGCAAAAGCCAAACTTTGAATATATTCAAGAGGCAATGCAGCAGATCAGCCACTTTCAGTAGATAAAAGAGGATTAGGTGTGCTGGTGGACTGTCGTGCATAGGTACACACTAACTCGAGAGATATAACTAAGCGCTTAAAGAGTAAAATTGAAAGGCGTTTTTCTTGTCTTTTTTAACCGTGTACATGGCGACATCGGCACATTCGATTAATTGGCTTAGCTCAACCGCGTCTCTTGGGTAGCTTGCAATACCTATGCTCGCGCCAACTCGCAGTGGAAGTGATTTCCCTTCTGGCGTTTGCCAAATCATCTCGGTGTTTATCGACTCTAGCAGGTTTTCAGCGATGCGCTGCAACTTTTCATTTTTGGCACAGTGCAAGGCAATTAAAAACTCATCACCTCCCCAACGACAAACCACATCTTGCTCTCTAACCTGAGTACTAATTTGAGTGGCGATATGTTTTAACATAGCGTCACCGGCGTTATGGCCATAAATATCATTGATTGGTTTAAATTCATCTAAATCAATAATAAATAAGCTAAACGGAGTTTCGTTATCTAACCACTCGTTGACCTTGATCTCAGTACCATGGCGATTGTAGAGGCCTGTTAGCTTATCGCGGTTAGCCTTTTTATTGAGTTCTTGAAACACGGTTTTTCTCAGCGTGATATCTGATAAAAACACCTGTAAATAGAATTGTCCGCTACTTTCTACTCTCAGCATGATGACACTTAGCCAAACAGGTTGTTCGGTCATAGGGTTAATAAACTCAAACTCTGATTGAGTTGGCTGGTTAAGCTCCAAGGTATGCTCCGTAAAGGTGTAGAGAATATCGGGAGTTTTGCAGTAGCGACCAAAACTCTCGGGAAAATATTCATCAAGGTCAATTGCCATGCCTGCCAGCAAATCACAAGCGGCATCATTAGCTAAGATCACTTCACCTTTGTCTTTTACCAGTAGGGTGGGAGAAGATGAGCGCTCAAACATGAGTCTAAAGCGCTTCTCAAGGATTTCGATATCAGCTCTAAGTTGGCGCTCTTGCTCGAACATGTAAGCGGTTTTAGCGATAAGTTGATTGGTATTGCTCGCAATATCACCGATTTCACTTGATTCATGTCCCTTAGGCACGACTAAATCCAAAGGAGATCCAGGAATAACCCTAGCAATTTGACTACTTAAGTTACTCAGGGGCTTTGTCACTATGAAATGCGTAACAACAGTGAAGATGACTAGGATTGGAATGATGACAACCAACAAAGTTTGAACGCTTGAACGAGCGATATCTCTAGCACTTTGCTCGATAAAAACGGAATTTGGTTGAATATAGATCTCACCAACGATTTCACTCAATAAAAACGGATGATTAAGTTTAATAATGGTGGCATTTTGCGACTTAAATCCTACGCTTTGAGCGAGCCACTTTTCTTCACTTTTGATTGCGGCAGAAGAGATAACGTCGTTACTGACGAGGCCATTAATGACTTCCACAGCAAGGTCTTTGTCATTGAGATAAGTCGCAATAGAGGAAGAAGACGAAACGGTTTGGCCAATTTGCCCGATAATAGTATTAGAGCGCCGAAGTTCACGCTCAAAAATATGATCGTGATATAACTTAGCGTAAAGCATTGAAAAAATAAAAGTCGAGACAACAAGCACGAGTGCAAGTCGCACGATCAGCCCATATTTAGTCATCGATTTGATAAATTACCTTTACATCACCTGTCACAAAGTCTGCCGGGACATAGCCGATTGCATTTGGCGTATTTCTAATATTTTCAAGTATAGTCGATGGTGAGGAAAATGACTGTGGTGGAGAAACTTTACCACTGAATTTTATTCTCGACCAATAGGCGTTGATTTGGCTTTCATTGCGTCCAGTCAGTGCCAGAAAAAAAGGGCCTCTTAAAGGGTGCGATTTTTCGTAGTCATAAGTCACGGCCATATCGCCGTTAGGAAAGGCAACATATTTTCCCATGTACATGTCGATGAGTTGGCGCTGTGATATCGACTCGATGGGATTTTCTTTGTTAACGATGACGGCAATATCGGCGGTTGCTGAAATAGGGTAAGAAATCAGGAAGAAAACACTAATAAGTAACCTATTCATCAGAACACCCAATTAAAGCTAAGCGTCAAGGTGTTAAACGAAAGGTCTGGGTCACTAAATTGCTCTATATTGTGAAGGTAGAAAGCACTGGGTAGGTGATTTGTAGAAGTACGTTTCCAGTTAAGCTTCAATGCGAGTGTTGGGCTGAGTTCGCGCCGCCATGTTAAGGAGGTGCTGCGCTGATCCAGTTGATAAAAACCTGAGTATGTTGAGGCTTCTTCATAGAGATATAATAATTCTGGTGATGGAGTCAACGGACCGGATTCAATCACTGTCTCATTATCTGATTCAGCGACAGAATAGGTAAAAGAGACTGTGCTTAAGCCAAATCGCTTGCCTAGGGTAACATAACCCGCCTTGAGATGGTTGAGGATGTTAGAGGTTGAGTCTGTTAACGATATTTCACTTTGTATTAGCCAGTCTGAGTCATCGTATCTCATGCTGAGCGCACTGTAGGTGAAGCGCTCGTCAATAATGTATAAAGAATCAATTAGTTCGTTTTTGGTCGGCCAAATTTGCAATGGAACTTGTGCTAAAGCATCGCGTAACAACCTTTGCTGTTCATGCTCATTGGCGGATTTGGTCGTTGTGTAGTTAGCTCTAAACAGCCAGTTTAACGTTTCGTATTGAGCCACTACACCAACTATAGACTTGAGCTCTACATTCCAATAAAAGTCGATATCGCTATAGATTGGTGCTTCGGATCGTCCCCAATAAGCTTTGATACTTGCGATACCTTGTTCTAGAGGCACGCGATACTGAAGGTCTACGCCATCCAAGTTCTGATGAGGAATAATAGAATAAAACTCGACAGGAGGGTGTTCCATATCCATCGAATAACCGATATCTCGATACTCGGTCATTAGGAATAAGTCTAAACCAGTACGACCCGCACGGAATTGCCAGTTTGAATTTAAATTATAGCGTAAAAAAGCAAGCTTTATTGCATTGTTAATTTGGTTATCATGCTGCTCTTTCAAAAGTAGCTGCCCCACGAGCTCTAGATTATCACTTGCATGCCACTCGGCTTGTAATCCTAGGGAAGAAAATGAAAAGTCGAGTTCATCTTTGGTCACACCATTTGGCTGTGAGATGGACTCTCTGATTTTAGCTGTACGGGAGTCTGTTTTAACCGCTTTAAGCGTAGCAAAGCCGCTGAAATCGATGTCAGAGCCGTAGCTGAATGTAGTTAAAAACAGTAAACAAATAAAAACCAAGCGCATGAGGTATATACGTTTTCGTTTTCCTTTTTATATAGCCTAGTCCGAATTTTGACATTTACCAATGCGATGTCCGCCTTGCCCTTGTATAATGAACTTAGAGACACCATATCCCATTTATGGTAGCATATTGTTATATTATCACATTAGGCATGATTAAGACGTGGCAGAAGTAAGAGCGAGAGTCGGGCTGAATGTAGGGCAGCATAGTAATATCCCTGCAGAAATAGTTTCTTTTTCAGGGCTAAAAGATGGCCAAGAACATGTTGCGCTGGTATTTAATAGCGCAGACAGTCAGCAGCAAATTCCCCTAATTCGTATGCACTCTGAGTGCTTAACCGGCGATGTCTTTCATTCTTCTCGTTGTGATTGTGGCGAACAGTTAAATGAATGTATCGAGGCGATGCATAAGCAAGGCGGCATTTTGTTATATTTGCGCCAAGAAGGTCGTGGCATTGGCCTGTACAATAAAATCGATGCTTATGTATTGCAATCGCAAGGGATGAACACCTACGAGGCAAACAACCACCTCGGCTTTGAAGATGACTTAAGAGATTTCTCTGATGCTGTGTTGATGCTTCAAGCGCTCGGATTAAACCACGTTAAGTTAATGACGAACAACCCAAGAAAGCTAAAGGCGTTGAGAAATGCAGGTATTACCGTCGATGAGGTAGTTGGCACTCAGGCGCATGTTAAGGCTGGGGTTTCTGGTAATGAACAGTATCTAAAAACGAAGATCCAACACGGTGCCCACATGCTGGATATCAAAAAGATATCAAAAGCTGATTAGTCGAAGCGTACATACTTATCATAACAAGCCGACTAGATAAGTGCTTCGGTTGGCTTGTCATATCAAACATTCTATTCTCATTCCAATCCCTTCAAACTTAAGATGTCCAAGTAGGTTACGTCTACCGCCAGTATTTGTTTAAAATATGCTAAAAAGCGCTGACAAATCCGCCTTTCATGCCTTTTCACTCGACGCGGTAATCAGTATAATCAAAGACGTTATAGCTTAAATTAAGTGGACTATGTCGACACCAATTAGAACATTCAAAGCAAGCATGGGCGTGCAGTGGCTAAAAGCCGGGTGGGCAATTTTCAAAACCCAGCCTTTGACTTTCATGCTGATGTACATTTTCATGGCGGTAGTAAGCTTATTACCCCTGTTCGCACCTATTTTTCATATTATCGCTGCCTTGTCTGGTCCTTTCTTAAGCGCTGGTTTCTACCTTGCAGTTATCAATAAACAGATCAATAAACCGATAAAGTTGGCTGACATTTTTGAGCCTTTTGCAGCAAAAGGTCGCCGATTACACTTGTTCCGAGTTGGTATTTATCAAATGGCAGGTGCACTGTTGCTGACTATGGTTGCCGGTGTGCTATTTAGTGATGTGGCGACTGCGCTCGAGAGTGTTGGCCCAAACACCGAACCGAATGAACTTATCGGGCTTATTGCGAGCAATATTAGTTTTGCCGAAGTCGCTCTATTTGTGATTGCACAATCGGTCATTATGATGGCCTTTGCTTTTGTTGTGCCACAGGTCTTTTTCCAAGGTGAAAAACGCATTTTTCACGCGATGAAGTGCTCGCTTGCCGCTTTTTATCATAATATGGCTGCGCTGAGTATATACGGCTTAGTCGTCGCAGCGCTTATCGTCGCGTCTATACCGCTGTCGATGATCCCGGCGATTATTATCATGCCGGTCGCCATGATTGGCTTTTTTGTTTCTTTTCAGGCGATGTTTATGCCAATTATCGTTGAAAAGAAGGAAAATGATGAAAATGCTAACATCTCTCAGTCTGACTCAGGACGCTTTGACGCCTGATGGATGAACAAGAAGTTAAAAAGCTAAAAAACTATGCGGTTTGGTTATTGTCGAGACAAGAGTACTCTGAGTCAGGATTGACGCAAAAGCTACTGCAAAAAGGGGCTACAGCGGCAGTCGCAGAGCAATTAGTGTCCTGGCTTAAGTCGCTCGATTACGTTAATGACGACCGCTATGCAGAGAGCTTTTTAAACCGCCAGATTGCAAAAGGACTTGGAGAAAAGCGTGTATTAATGGATGCAGGGCAAAAGGGTGTGAGCCGAGAGACATTGCATACACTAATCGCTGAGCGTGAAATTGATTGGTACATGCAAGCCGCAAAAACCTATGAAAAAAAGTACGGTCTTTGCGCACAACCGATAGAATATAAAGAAAAAACTAAGCGCGTACGTTACATGAGTTATCGTGGCTTTAGTTTTGATGAAATAGATTTTGCAATTGAAGCTGCAATGACTGCAGCAGAGCAAGAAGAAATAAAGGGTGAATGATCACATGCAGCATATGACTACCGCAAAAATCAGGCAAAGCTTCTTAGATTTCTTTGCTAAACAACAGCACCAAGTGGTGCCTTCAAGCTCGTTAATTCCGGGTAATGATGCCACCTTACTGTTCACCAACGCTGGTATGGTGCAGTTTAAAGATGCCTTCTTGGGTGCGGAAAAACGCCCTTATACGCGAGCAACCAGTTCACAGCGTTGTGTTCGTGCTGGTGGTAAACATAATGACCTTGAAAACGTAGGTTATACCGCAAGGCACCATACTTTCTTCGAAATGCTAGGTAACTTTAGCTTCGGTGACTATTTTAAAACTGACGCAATTAAATTTGCTTGGGGCTTCCTTACGGATGTGATCAAGCTGCCAAAAGAAAAGCTACTAGTCACGGTTTACCATGAAGACGACGAAGCATTTGATATCTGGTCAAAACAAGTTGGTGTTCCTGAAGACAGGATCATCCGTATTGCGACGGCGGATAACTTTTGGTCAATGGGCGACACAGGTCCTTGTGGTCCTTGCTCTGAAATCTTTTATGACCACGGCGAGCACATTTGGGGTGGACCTCCGGGCTCACCAGAAGAAGACGGTGATCGCTTCATTGAGATCTGGAACTTAGTATTCATGCAGTACAACCGTCATGCAGACGGCACAATGGAACCGCTGCCAATGCAGTCGGTTGATACTGGCATGGGTCTTGAACGTATCTCCGCAATTATGCAAGGTGTGCACTCAAACTATGAGATTGACCTGTTCCAAGCGCTGATTAAAGCAGCTGCAAAAGTAACAGATGCTCAAGATTTAGAGGATAAATCACTACGTGTGGTTGCTGACCACATTCGTTCGTGTGCGTTCCTTATTGCTGACGGCGTTATGCCATCGAATGAAGGTCGTGGTTACGTGCTACGTCGTATCATTCGTCGTGCAGTGCGTCACGGTAATAAACTCGGTGCAAAAGGGGCATTTTTCTATAAGTTAGTTGCTGCACTCGCTGAGCAAATGGGTGAAGCTTACCCTGAACTGGTTAAGCAACAAGCAATTATCGAAAAAGTATTGCGTATTGAAGAGGATCAGTTTGGTAAAACCCTAGACCGTGGTTTAACTATTCTAGAAGAAAGTCTAGCTGGCATTGAAGGTGACGTTATTCCAGGCGATTTGGTGTTCAAGCTTTATGACACTTACGGTTTCCCTGCGGACTTAACAGCGGATGTGGCGCGTGAGCGTTTTATGACGATCGACGAGCGCGGCTTCCAAGCATGCATGGAAGAGCAGCGTAAAAAAGCGCAAGCGGCTGGCAAGTTTGGTGCAGATTACAATGAGCGCTTGAAGTCTGATAAAAGCACTGACTTTAAAGGCTATGACGCTGAGCACTATACCGGCACTGTGGTTGAAATCTTTAAAGAAGGTCAACACACCAATACTTTAGAAGATGGTGAACAAGGCGTAGTTATCCTTGACCGTACGCCTTTCTACGCTGAGTCAGGCGGCCAAGTTGGTGATACGGGTGTGTTAAAAGTGGCTAACGGCGAGTTTGTGGTTACTGACACGCAAAAGCTAGGTAATGCATTTGCACACCATGGCCATGTGGTTGGCCGCATTGGTGTTAATGATAAAGCCGATGCGCGTATTGATGCTGAGCGTCGCGAGCGAGTGAAGAAAAACCATACTGCAACGCACTTAGTACACAAAGCACTGCGCGATTTGTTGGGTGATCATGTTACTCAAAAAGGTTCATTGGTACTGCCAGATCGTTTGCGTTTTGACTTCTCGCATTTTGAAGGCGTCACTAAAGCACAGCTGCAGCAAGTAGAAGATGCAGTGAACGCAGAGATCCGCCGTAACTTTGCTTTGCAAACCGAGTTGATGGATATCGATGCTGCCAAAGACAAAGGTGCGATGGCGCTCTTTGGTGAAAAATACGATGATGAAGTTCGAGTCGTTTCAATCGGTGGATACTCAATTGAGCTTTGTGGTGGCACACACGTGAAACGCGCAGGTGATATTGGTCTATTCAAGATTGTATCAGAAGGCGGTATCGCAGCTGGTGTTCGTCGTATCGAAGCGGTAACAGGTGCGGATGCCATCGCTTATGTTAATGAGCAAGAGCAAGTGCTTTCTGAAATAGCGGCTTTGGTTAAGGGTGATACCTCATCAGTGCTAGAAAAAGTATCTGCGCTACTTGAAAAGTCAAAGGGCCTTGAAAAGCAAGTTGCTCAACTAAATGACAAACTAGCAAGTGCTGCGGGTGCAACGCTACTTGACTCTGTAACCGAAGTGAATGGGATTAAATTACTCGTTGCAAACGTTGCAGGAACTGAGTCTAAAGCACTGCGTGGCATGGTCGATGATCTGAAGAACAAGATAGGCTCAGGTGTCATTGCGCTAGGTGTAGCAAATGGCGATAAAGTAAGCCTAATCGCTGGCGTAACGAAAGACTTAGTCGGTCAGGTAAAAGCAGGTGAGCTAGTTAATCACATGGCTTCTCAAGTCGGTGGTAAAGGCGGCGGTCGTCCTGATATGGCGCAAGCTGGTGGTTCACAACCAGAAAACCTAGACGCAGCACTAAACAGTGTTCCAACTTGGTTAAATGAAGTAACGCAGTAATCAGCAAGTGGCGCTGATTGTACAAAAGTTTGGTGGCACCTCGGTAGGTTCAGTAGAGCGTATTGAGGCGGTTGCCGAACACGTTATCAAAACACAACAACAAGGCCACCAAGTGGTGGTCGTGTTGTCTGCAATGTCAGGCGAGACGAACCGTCTTATTTCCCTTGCCCAACAAATTGATGCACGTCCAAGTTCTCGTGAGCTAGATGTGTTGATCACCACAGGCGAACAAGTTTCTATCGCGTTATTGGCGATGGCCATCATTAAGCGTGGGCATTCTGCCGTGAGCTTGCTTGCTGATCAGGTTGGTATTAAAACCGATAACATGTTCTCTAAAGCGCGGATCACAGAAATAGACACGACCCGCTTAAAGCAAGAGCTTGAGCATAATCGGATAACCATTATTGCCGGATTTCAAGGGCGTGATGGGGAAGGTAACATCACCACGCTGGGGCGCGGTGGTACAGATACCTCAGCAGTTGAAATCGCCGGGGCTTTGCAAGCAGACGAATGTCAGATATATACTGATGTCGACGGTGTTTACACTACCGATCCGCGAATAGAACCAAATGCAAGGCGTCTATCACATATTACTTTTCCTGAGATGTTGGAGCTGGCAAGTGTTGGCGCTAAAGTCTTGCAGATCCGTTCGGTTGAAGCGGCTGGTCGATATAATGTACCGCTGCGTGTACTTTCTTCGTTTTCTCCTGATAACGGCACCTTAATTAGCTATGAGGAAGGTAAGATGAAAAACACTAAAGTGGTCTCTGGGGTAGCGAGTGTTAAAGACGAAGCGCTTATCTTAGTTAGGAATGTAGATGCAAAACCTAGTAATCTTGCCAATATACTTTCTCTTCTTGGTGAGCATAATATTGAAGTCGATATGATTAACCATTTGAACCACAGTGAGAAAAAAATAGACTATGCTTTTACTGTGCACACAAATGATTGTATTCTGGCGGAAGAAGTTTTAGCGCAACATGCACAAAATTTAGGTGGCGCAACGGTAGAGGTTAATGCTAACGTGGCAAAAATCTCAGCGGTTGGCATCGGGATGAAATCTCATTCAGGTGTTGCTGGTCTCTTTTTTATGGCATTGGCCGAAGAAAATATTCACACTCTATTAGTATCTACATCAGAGATAAAAATCTCGGCACTAGTAGAAGAAAAATATTTAGAGCTAGCTGTACGGGCTTTACATGCCAAATTCGAATTGGAAAGTACTGAGTAAAAGAAGTTTTTGCTTACTTTTCTAGGAACTTTTATTTAAAATGGATTTGACGCGGAATCTTTTAAATTTTGGAATAACAGGAGCAAGAGAATGCTAATACTAACTCGCCGAGTAGGTGAAACCCTGATGATTGGTGATGAAGTGACTGTAACAGTACTAGGTGTTAAAGGTAACCAAGTACGTATTGGTGTAAATGCGCCTAAAGATGTTTCAGTTCACCGTGAAGAAATTTACATGCGAATTCAGGCTGAGAAATCTAGCCCGGGCAATATGTAATTGACCAAATACTGAATTACGATGTTAGTTAACACGGTTTAACTGGCATAAAAAACCCCGCCACTGCGGGGTTTCTTATTTCTGGCTTTGATCAGACAAAAAAGCAATCGCTTCTTCGTTAAGTCCAGATTTGCTGATATAGCTCGGTTTGTTTTGGTGAAACACCAAAAAACCTCTGTTCGTTTCAACGAGTTTATCTAAGTCGTCAAACGGGTAAGAAAATTCGGCATGTGTCGCTTTGGTGCTAATACCCGCTTTAGAGATTGAAACCTCGACGATATTGCCGGCAGCGCGAGAATACGACTGTCTTATCACCCACCAAGCTTTGCGGTAGTAGAAAGCAACGCATTCAACCACAGCCAATAGAATAAGAAAGTTCCCGACGTAGTGCTCCTGCAAACCGTAAATAGCAAACAGCCCTAGTGCAATTAGCAGTACAAGCAAGCCATATTTTGGTTTAACAGCAAGCCCATTGGCTTCAGATTCTTCAAAACACTCTCGATAATAGGCTTTATCTAACTTAAATTGGCTTTGAAAAGATAAATTTTCATTTTGTTCAAGGGAGGGCATAGACGTTCGTTGTGGCAAAAATTTCCCCTTATTATACCCATCTATATTGAAAAAGCTGTAACGCGAATAAATTGTTTGCAGCTCCCTTTTACTATATCCAGCGAAATACGTGTCACACAGGGTGGCGTTTACGTAAACGTCAATCTGTGGTCAGTCCAATTTACAATTTATCTTGCGTAATCAAAAATCCATTCTATATTCATTAAAATCTCAGTATTAGTTGGCGCTATTTTGAATATTTTTCATATTTATTACGTTAATTTTCCATATTTATTAGTGCTTTCCTAGCTAACTTACTGATTGTTTGTAAGTTAAGTGTTTTGGTAATACCAATTTACAACAGGCTTTACAGGGGAACATTTTTTGTTATAAGGTGAATAAATATCTACAAAAAGTGAAGGTTTATACCAGTTCGTTAACATCGAATAGGAAAACCAAACAGCAAGTAAGGGGTAAAAATGGATATTGGAGCGCAGCTATTGCAAGCAGGAAATCTCATGCTGACCGGTATGGTTGGTGTTTTTGTTTTTCTGTCCATTTTGATTTTTGCGATGCGACTGTTGGCCAACTTTGCTGCTCAATTTAAAGAAGTGGAGCCGAGTACCACAAGATCAAAAACAACCAGAGCAACATCGTCACAGGGTGTGCCGCAGGCACATATTGCAGCCATTAGCGCTGCCGTTGCAGCCTACAGAAAAAACAATTAATAGGGGTTTTGCATGTCACAGTTAAAGCTAACCGAATTAGTGCTGCGCGATGCGCATCAGTCATTACTCGCCACCAGAATGCGTCTGGAAGATATGCTTCCTATCGCCGAGAAGCTCGATAATATGGGTTATTGGTCTGTTGAATCATGGGGGGGAGCAACCTTCGACTCATGTATTCGCTATTTAGGCGAAGATCCATGGGAGCGGATCCGTGCACTGAAAGCTGCGATGCCGAAAACCAAACAGCAAATGCTACTACGTGGCCAGAATTTATTGGGCTATCGTCATTATGCTGATGATGTTGTCGAAAAGTTTGTTGAACGTGCCCACCATAACGGGGTAGATGTATTTAGAATATTCGATGCAATGAACGACGTGCGCAACTTAGAAACGGCTATTAAAGCGGCCATCAAAGTAGGCGCGCATGCGCAGGGGACGATTTCGTATACCGTAAGCCCAGTTCATACGCTGGAAATGTGGCTCACGCAAGCAAAGCAGCTTGAAGACTTAGGCTGTCATTCCATTTGTATCAAGGACATGGCTGGGTTACTGAAACCCTATGATGCTGAAAAATTAATCTCTGGGCTTAAAGCGTCCGTCTCTATTCCTATCGCAATGCAGTGCCATGCAACCACAGGGCTCAGCACAGCAACTTATCAAAAAGCCATAGATGCGGGTATCGATATGCTCGATACGGCGATTTCTTCGATGAGTATGACCTATGGTCATAGTGCAACAGAAACTATCGCGGCGATTGTGGAAGGCACAGAACGCGATACTGGGCTTGACTTACTTGAGCTTGAAGAGGTAGCTGCCTATTTCCGTGAAGTGAGAAAGAAATACGCAGCTTTTGAGGGCAGCTTAAAAGGAGTCGATGGTCGTATTCTATCTGCACAAGTGCCAGGTGGTATGTTAACAAACATGGAAAACCAACTGCGAGAGCAAGGTGCAGGTGACAAGCTTGACGCAGTACTAAAAGAAATTCCAAGTGTTCGTAAAGAGCTTGGCTACTTGCCGCTCGTAACGCCAACCTCACAGATAGTCGGGACGCAAGCGGTACTAAACGTACTTACCGGTGAGCGTTACAAGTCTATAACCAAAGAAACGGCTGGCGTGCTGAAAGGTGAATATGGAGCGACACCGGCACAAGTTGACCAAGCATTGCAACAACGTGTACTTGAGGGCGCAGAGCCTATTACCTGCCGTCCTGCCGACTTAATTGAACCTGAGCTGGATAGTTTACAAAGCGAGCTAGTCGCGACGGCAAAAGATGATCAAATTATATTGGCAAATGATGTCATTGATGATGTGCTTACCTATGCGTTATTCCCCCAGATTGGCCTCAAGTTCCTGAAAAATCGCAATAACCCAGATGCGTTTGAGCCAAAACCGACTCTCGTTGAAAGCAAAGAACAAAAATCCGCAGCAGCTCCAGCAAAAGTAAGTTCATCGGCACCTGAGCGTTATAGTGTAAAAGTTGATGGCAAAGTATACGATGTGGTGGTTGCGCCAGGTGGTGAGTTACAAGAAGTACAAGTCAAAGACAGTGAGCTTATTCCGCAATCAACCTCTGTGAGCTCCAGTGAAACTTTGAATGCACCACTTGCCGGCAACATCTTTAAGCTTATGGTGCGCGCGGGAGATGAAGTGCAAGAAGGCGATGTGGTGCTCATTATGGAAGCCATGAAAATGGAAACCGAGGTGCGTGCAACACACAGTGGCCAAGTTGCGGAGCTTCTCGTCTCTGAGGGCGACTCCGTCAGTGCTGGCGATGCCATCATGTCTTTAGCATAAGGATGCCGTGATGGAAGGGTTACTTAATTTATGGCAAGCAACAGGGCTTGCCAACTTCACCGTACCTGCACTTTGCATGATGGCAGTGGGCTGCGGACTTTTGTATCTTGCGATCGCCAAAGGCTTTGAGCCGTTGCTATTGGTGCCGATTGGCTTTGGTGCCATACTCACGAATATTCCTGTTGCTGGACTTGCCGATCCAGGTGGGCTCTTATACTACGTGTATTACATTGGTATAGACAGCGGAGTATTCCCCTTGCTGATCTTTATGGGGGTGGGCGCGATGACGGACTTTAGTGCCTTGATAGCCAACCCCAAGATGCTGTTGCTTGGTGCCGCTGCTCAGTTTGGGATCTTTGCCACTTTGTTTGGGGCTATTTTGCTGAACTATATTCCGGGCTTTGAATTTACCCTGCAAGACGCTTCAGCAATCGCCATTATTGGCGGTGCAGATGGACCAACTGCGATATTCCTCGCGTCTAAGCTTGCACCAGAGTTACTAGGGGCAATTGCGGTGGCAGCCTATTCGTATATGGCGTTAGTGCCAATTATTCAACCACCAATCATGAAAGCACTTACGACGCAAGAAGAGCGTCAGATTGCGATGCCGCAGCTGCGCCATGTATCAAAAACCGAGAAAATCCTCTTTCCTCTGGCGGTACTGGGCCTAACGATACTGTTTTTACCTGCAGCAACACCTTTGGTTGGTATGTTCTGCTTGGGTAACTTGATGAAAGAGTGTGGTGTAGTAGACCGCTTGAGTAAAACGGCGCAAAACGAGTTGATTAATATCACCACTATTTTCCTCGGACTGGCGGTGGGTTCAAAGCTGGCCGCTGATCAATTCTTAACGGTTGAGACGTTGGGGATTCTAGCGTTAGGCGCTGTGGCTTTTGGAATTGGTACTGCGGCCGGAGTGTTAATGGCTAAAACCATGAATAAGTTTAGCGACACACCAATTAATCCATTGGTTGGCGCGGCTGGCGTGTCTGCTGTACCAATGGCTGCTCGTGTGGTTAATAAGGTAGGCCTTGAAAGTAACCCCCACAATTTCTTGCTGATGCATGCGATGGGCCCTAATGTTGCTGGTGTATTGGGCAGTGCGGTTGCTGCTGGTATTTTACTCGCACTTGTAGGTTAATTTACACTTCTCCAACCACTTGCGTGGCGGTTTTTAGATTGCCGCGCACTTTTTTAGATTTTGAGATGCTGATTAAATTTAGAGAATAACGGAAATGTTATTTAAAATTAGTTTAGAGTGAAGCGCTCCTTAGTGTAGTGAAATTTAAAAAAGATTTTTTGTTTCTATTTTGGTTGCTATTTTGATTTTTTTATGTAGAGTGTTACTTGATTATAACAATGAAGATAAGGAAGTAACATGAAGCTAACTATTAAAAAAACTAAGTTAAAAAGTTTGCTAGGTAAAGAAATCACGGCATCTCAAACCAATGATGTTGCTGGTGCAAGGGGTACAGATACATTAACTGGTCTAATGGCATGTAATCCACCTCCAACAGGTAAGCATTACTGTATCTCTCCAAAAGATATGGTTTAAGAGCTGCTGCTCATCTGAACTCATTCAGATTACAATTCTATTACGCCTGATGTGAAACTATGTTAGGCGTATATAGCACTAATGACCAAACTATAGAAAACATAAAAATTCATCCACTCGCATTTTGTTCACATCAAAAAGTCGATTTCTGTTATTTAGCAGTTTGACGTTTCATTTCGCTGGACTTTATATTCTTAAACTTGATAGTCTTTCGTCACTTTTAATTAACACGAACAGCTTCAGATGAAGTTTTTAGCACCTTTCTTATTCTTGTTACCCAGTGTGGCAGTTGCAACGGAAGCATCGACTTTAGTGGTAACGCCTATTGCAGAGCATGTTTATAAACATGAATCTTCGCTGCACGTTGAACCTTGGGGGTTAGTGGCAGGCTCTGGGCTGGTTGTGGTCGACGGTCATGATGCGTACATTGTTGATACACCTTGGACCGAGCAAGACACAGAAGCGCTGCTATTATGGACTGAGGACCGCAAGCTCAATGTTAAAGGGGTGGTGGTCACGCATTACCATCAAGATGCAAGCGGTGGTCTAGCGGTATTAAATAAACATCAGATCCCAACCTATGCATCAGCCCAAACTAATCATTTATTAACCCAAAAACACAGCGCAATCGCGTTACATAATCTGCTGCAAGCCTCATCAGCGATTAAGTCAGGTGTCGTTGAAACCTATTACCCAGGTGCAGGGCACTCGAAAGACAATATTGTCGTGTGGTTGCCACAATCTAAAATTTTATTCGCAGGATGCTTTGTGAAAAGTGTGGCAAGTAAAAATTTGGGTAACTTGGAGGACGCCTCGGTTGACGAGTGGCAAGCGTCTATACACAAGGTATTGAGCCGTTATTCAGACGCAAACATAGTTGTACCAGGGCATGGTAAAGAAGGAGATTTATCTTTGCTGTACCATACCATTGAGTTAATCAAAATCGAGCAATCAAAAGGTAAATAAAGGACTGACATGAAATTTATTCCATTTCGTAATTTACGCTGTCCGGGTTTAGAAACTGCGTTATGGTATTGTCGCTTGTTGTTTTTAACGGGCGTAGCCTTGATAGTGCTCGGGGTGATCAAAGAGGGTATTGCAATCTATCATTGGCTAGTCGCCATGATAGAAAATGGCGACGCGCCAATAAAAGCAGCCTATATTTATGACTTAGATTTGCTTTCACACCCAAATTTTCATTTGATCATTGTTGGAGTTGTAAAAATTTACTTCTCCTGTGGACTCGCGATTAAATTGAAAACGATGTCCCATGAGCAGGCGCAACAAAATTAACGAATACCACGTAAAGGAGTCTCATAGAGGAATCTCTTTGGCTCTTTTACGTGGCAGAGTTACTATTTAAAAATTAATACTCTAGCTGTCCGTCATTTTGGATAAAGGCGACATATTCATTCCATAGATCTTCAACACCCCGGCCCAAGATGTGTTGAAATGCAGCATCAAATGACCAAGTATAATTGCCCATATCTTTCGCTGCTTTATTAAACTTGTAGATAAACTCAGAGTCGTGCTGTTGTTTGACGTAATGTAAGAAAAACCCAGTTGTGGTGTAGCCACTAAGCCAGCGTTTAGCGTTGATGATATCTGGTGAGCGTGACTTATGAAAACCAGCACCGATCCGCACGGCATCAGCTAGACCTTCGGTGTATGCCCAGTTTGCCTTGCCATCACCATAGCTGTCATGAGTCAGCGGCGAGTTATTGTAACCATGGGTGACTTCGTGGAATAAAATGCCGTCGATTTCATCACGGATCACGGCATCGTTGTTATTATTATCGCGATAAATACGCTCTAAGTGCGCGGTGCTAACGACGATAGTCATCTCACCCGAACCGTCTTGCCCCATCTTATAGGCAACGAAATCCTTACCCCAATGATCTTTGGCTCTCAACTCAAACTGCAATTTTCTAAAACGCTGGGATTCACTGGCGTCGCGGTATAGCACTTTTGCTACATCTACGCAGCGCTCGGCCATATGTGCAGCTGGGCTTGGTATGATCCGTTTAAATAATGCCGAGCCTTGTGTTTCAGGGTTTACATCGACAAAGTTTACTTCCGGACGTTGCCACGAGTCGTTTGGTGGTGTGCTATCGCTACTGACGGCTAATTCATAATTGGCGCTTTGGAAACCGTATACAGAAACATAAACCGGCGCATTTGAGCTTATATCACAGCGCTCGTTCGAGCTGGCATCATTGATACTTTGGCAGTCATAACTTGCGGTGGTCGGTTGGCTATTTGCTTTTAGGTATAGATCCGCATCACCGCTGCCAGTCAAGGTTGCTGTGATAGGAGCTGAGCTTGTAAATGGCCCAAAATGCGCCCATTGACCAGGGGTAACGCTACCACTTCGGTTAAATGGCAAGGTTGTATCACCGTTTGCCGGAGCACCGATAAATTCGATTTCTGCAAGCTGTAATAAATTGGCACCTTGCGTTGCGGTAACATTTAAGCGCACAAAGCGGTACGCTTGATTGGTACTGACATCGAACTGTTTAGTTTGATGTCTCGAAGCAAAACTTTGATTATTTTGCGAGTCTATAGTGAACCACACTTGACCGTCTTGAGAGCCTTGAAGCATCCAATTTTTGGGATCTCTTTGTGGCGCATCGTTCGCGGAAGTGAGGGTGTAAGCTGTTAAATTAACCGCTTCGCTAAACGCATAGCTAATCCAACCTGAAGCTGAAAAAGTAAGCCATTTGCTGTAGTGATTATTATCAAATGCGTTGACTTTGCCCTCATAGGGTTGGTTTTCTCCTGAAACGCTGATAGCAGCGGCATTGGCAGTAGTCAGATCGCTGTTTGCGTGCGCCGAGCTTAATCCCAAGCTCACCAAAGCGGTTGTTATGAGAGAGCGTTGGAATCGCGTTTTAACTTTAATGATGTTCATGTTGACCTCTTTTGTATCGTTCCACTTTTTGTGGCTGATATCTGTTGATGTTGTATCCATGGTTATATTTATTCTGGAGTCCAAAATGAATTTGGAACGGTTTAATTTTTGTTGTTTTTATGTACGTTTGTCAAATAGAAATTTACTTTAATTTAACGACAAGGTCAGAATTAGTGTTCTGAACTCAGCTTAAATTATTATGCGAAGGTCAGCACTGTCAGGCTTTACAGGGCATAATGTTAGGGATGTTATTTATTGCGATCTGTTTTTTGTTGGGGTGTGTTTGATTGATTTTTCGGGACATTTCTATTCGCAGTATCTTGGGTGGCGTTTAGTTTGCGCTGTTTCTTTTGCAATCGTTTTCGCTCTGCTTTAGTTACGTGCTTTGCCACCCATTTGGCAATCTTTTGCATGAGCATTGGAGGAAAGTCATGACCCATCCCATTGACCAGCTTTAGTTTGGACTTACGAATATTAGCGGCGGTTTGCTGACCTGCGGCTGCGGGGAAAATTGGGTCGTCGGTACCATGGATCACAAGCGTAGGCGTTTTGATCTTTGCCAGCGTGTGCTTGCGACATTGGCTTGCGACAATCGCCGCAAGCTGACGCTTAAATCCTTGCGGGTTGTGCGCGCGTTCAATACTGTGTTTGGCTTGTTGATGTAGCGTCCCTTCGTCTTGAGGGTAGGCAGGACTGCCGATTAGCTGGTTGAGTTTTATATTGTATTGAATGGCAGATTGGTGGCAGTCTGACTTTGGCCGTGCTTTTGCTAGTTGCAGCATGACTTTTACATTTGCTGCGGTAAACTTGGGATACGCTGAGGTTGACATAATTGAGGTCAAACTTACCACTTTCTTTTTATGCTTAGCAGCAACGATTTGTGCAATCATCCCGCCCATAGAAGCACCAACAAGGTGGGCGCGTTTAATCTTAAGTCCTGCCATCAAAGCGACAACATCTTCGGCCATATCTTCTAAGGTATAGGGAACAGAAGCGCGGATGGGAAGCTTTTTACTCAGCATGGTTTTTATCACACTCGGTGAACCTAGATGATCCAAGTGGCTCGATAATCCCGTGTCGCGATTATCAAAACGGATCACCCGAAAACCTTTATTGACTAGCCCAAAGTACAATTCATCTGGCCAAATTGTCATTTGTGCCCCAAGACCCATTATCAAAATAATAACGGGGGCGTGAGGCGCTCCCTCGTCCTGATAATGTATGCTGATCCCGGTTGCAATCTTGATATCGGTCATTGTCGCGAATGTTTAGCTTGACTTGAAAGGGCTGCATTTAAGTATAGAGCGTGGGTATGAACTTAACTTTAAAATAGCAGTCAAAGAAGACGAAAATTTATTGCTAAAAGCCATTGCGCTTTAAAACATTTAGGTTAATATTCGCGCTTGTTGATGGTCGGAAATTATGCATCAACGCTATCAATTTATATGATTCTTATTTGGAGTAAGTCATGACTAAAAAAAGCAAACTTCAGCATGCTCATCAGCGTGGTGAAATTAAAGACAACGCACTAAAAGCGTTGGTAACCAGCCCGTTGTTTAAGGCGAAAGTTGAAAAGAGCAAAAAAGGCAAAGGTAGTTATCAACGTAGTGTAAAGCACAAAGGCCAAGAGCCTTACCTTAAGGCAGCCTAAGCTTTAAGATAAGGTTTTTTGCTGATACATTTGCTTGTCAGCTTGTGCGATTAAGTCGCTGATATCTGTTATCGGGTGTTGGGAAAATGCTCGCCCGACACTACCTTGAATTGCTACCTCTTGTTTTCCATGACTAAATTGCAAGGTATTGAGTTGTTGTTGCAGCTGGTGTGCTTTTTCTTCTGCAGATTGTGTGTCGTCAAATAAGCAGAGCGCTGCAAACTCATCGCCACCTAGGCGTCCTATAATATCTTGTTTTCTGATACTTGATGACAAAAACGTCGCAACATGGGCAAGCGCCTTATCTCCAGCATCGTGACCAAATTGGTCATTAATCAACTTAAACTTATCTAAGTCAATGTAAAATAATGCCAAAACACCACCACGCTTATTAAATTGCTCGACTAGCACATTGGCTTGTTTGTACCAGCCTCGACGGTTAAAAATGCCGCACAATTGATCATAATTTGCTTCATTTTCAGCTTGTTGCTTTTGCTGTCTGAGCCGTCCTATGCGTTTAGATACCGCAACGGCAAGCAGTAAAGACTCAATGGCAAACGCAAAAATAAGTGCATAGCGCTGCATAAATGGGCTATATCCCACTAACAGCACGCGAAATACCATACCGACTAATACTAGGCTCAGTGCCGCAAAAACCAAACTTGCTTCGCCAATTTTACGCTTGGTTTGAAGAGCTGATAGCACAAAGATAGTGGCGACAATAACGAGGGTTATATAGGCCATAATTTGGCTTAATAAGTAGGACAATTGTGCTTGTTGAGTGGGAATTTTAAGTATGCTCAGGAGCATCACGATACCCGCGGCACTTTTAAGTAACAACACGAGTTTTGGCCACTGTTTGTCAACAAGTAGGATACTCAACATAAACCAGGTTGCCGAAACCACAGTGAGACCAATACTAAGTAAATATGCGTGTTTGAGTAATGGCTTATACTGAGATGAAACAAAAAGATTTAATTGCCCTTCTTGGAACAATACAAATCCACAAAGGCAGAAGATATAAGCGCCGTAAAGCCTAAATATAGGATCATTGAGGCGACTACCCATGATCAATACATAGCAAATTAAGGTAAAGCAAAGGCCATAAAATGCGCCCATGACTAGGCTGGTTTTTTGACTTTCCCAAATAAATTTCGGCACGCTCATCAGCCTAAATCTTGGCGTATGAATTTGCATAGAATCTAAGCTTAAGGTTGCGGTGTACCTACCTTTTGGAATGATAAATGCGGGCTGTGAGAACCTAACGGGCGAAGGTACATTGACTCGCCACTGATGGTGGTTAAGGCCAACGTCTACAAACGAAAAAACGCTGTCTTCATTTAAATCGCAGGCTATCGAGACGGTATTGTTGCCGCGTTCAATTTTGCTATAAGACGTGGTATTGATAGTAAGCAAAATTGAGTTGCCGTGAGCGGTCGTGAGCGAGCAATTGTCATCAAGCGCAAAAATTGAGGGGCAAAACAAAAATACGGCGCCGTAAATAAAAGCGAGTAGGAGCGTAAGCTTCCCACTAAAGTTGCTGTGTATTTTGACGCCATTCAACCTAGACTGCAGCACAACGAAAACCTAAGGTTATTGTTGTAGTTAATGTAACAAACTTGTACGTAACTTAGCCAGTGTAAAATCCCTTTAACCAGAGACTTTTTACATCCTATCGAACAAGAAGCTAAACCAGGCAAAAAACAAGCAAAAGCTACTTAATCCAAATGCTAGGGTTCGTAACCGTAAGTTACTGCCAAGTACGTGCTCGTAGCTGTGCCAATATCTTGCTGCGACAAACACGGTGCTGAGCAAAAACCAAAATTGTCCCGTCATTTGCTCAATATGCAAAAGTATCAGTAGTGCAATAAATAACACCGGCTGCTGAAACTGGCTGTCATAGCTATTACCTAATAATCTTATGCGCTCGGGGAAGGCGTGTTTTTCAACATAGCGAATATCTTGAAGTGCAATATCACCATTTTTGACTGCGCGAATTCTACTCGTTGCGGTCAAAAGGAATAATAGCAGTGTGAGGCTAAGCAAAAATAAAATCGGAATATGGATCCACATAATAAAGCTCCTGAGTTTGAAAGAGGTTTTACTTTAACTAGATTGATTGCTAACTTATCGTGTCAATAATGACTAATTTTGGTTTGATATTGCCATGAAGGTGATTTTGCTATGTCCTGAACATGTGTTTGCGAGTGCATTAACTGGTGTGATTGATATTTTGAACGTGGCAAACAAAGTCGCTGGTAAGACGGTGTTTTGCTGGCAGACGGTTGCGCTTTCAGGTCAAAAGTCGGTGATGAGTAGTCAGGGTTTAGAATTTGTTTGTCATGCTGAATTTAGCGCATTGGCTGATGCTGATGTCGTTATCTGGCTCGGCAGTCACTTTTCGTCAGAGCTTGTGTTGTGGCAACAATGCCAACAAGTCAAAGCACAATTAAACAAGCATGGTATTGAATTTCATCCCGCGACTTATCAACTTGCCGGATGTTGCGGTACCGCACTTTTAGCCACAGCAGGATTGTTGGATAAAAAACA
Organism: Pseudoalteromonas sp. GCY; assembly: GCF_016695175.1. Classification (NCBI taxonomy): domain Bacteria; kingdom Pseudomonadati; phylum Pseudomonadota; class Gammaproteobacteria; order Alteromonadales; family Pseudoalteromonadaceae; genus Pseudoalteromonas; species Pseudoalteromonas sp. GCY. Next base: position 3,012,990 of record NZ_CP068023.1, on the reverse strand, counting down.
ATTTACGTGTAGCTGGTGGCTTACGCCTTTTTTTACACGATATTATCCCGTTTTAAAGCCCAACAGCCAAAAGGTAACAGAGCAAAGCGGTATGGTGTATACCGCGGGCGCGGCTCACAGTTACTTGCACTTGATGCTGCGGTTTATTACCGACGTGCTGGGTTCCGAAGTGGCAAAAACAATCGCCGCGTGGCTGGCGATACCAAACGAGCAAGCGAGTCAAAATGAGTTTGTGCAGCTCAGTGGCTTTTTACAACATAGAGATGCGCAATTGCTCAAGGCACAGCATCATATCAGCGATAATCTCGATGTTTCGCATAGCTTACAGAGCCTTGCGAAACAAGCTTGTATGTCAGAGCGCACGCTAATTCGACGCTTTAAACAGCACACGAGTATGACGCCTTTTGAGTATGTGCGGCTCGCGCGACTCGTTCGCACCAAACAGCTATTGCATAGCACAAATTTGAGTGTGGAGCAGATAGCCAATCAGGTTGGCTATCAAGACAGTCAGGCTTTAGCGAAGCAATACAAAAAGCACTATAACCAATCGCTTAATCGAGTGAGAGGTTCGTCATAGTGGGTGTAAGCGTTTTCTTTGGTTAATCTATGAGCAAAGTGGAATCCCGCCCTGGCTAACTGGTAAGTTAATATTAAAAAGCGTGTCTAATGAATCATCATGCGTAACCGGGGATACGGTCATCTTGATGATTCATTAAGTGATGTGCGCCGTTACTAATCACATTTGCATACAGCGTTATTCGTGCTGCTTAATAGCGCCACGTACCATAGAAGCCATATCAATAATTTCCATATCACCCATGTCGGCAATTAAATTCAAATGGGCAAAAATATCGCACTTTTTAATATTCTTGACTTTTTTCTCGCCACCCATAAATAAAAATGGCGCAAAGCCGTACATTTCATCGGCATTGAGTGGGTCATGTTTTTTTAATGTCGCAGGAAAAAGTGGTTTCCTTTGGTTATCTTTAATATCAAGTCGCTCAGGGTCTTGAAGCGCTATAAAATCTTTTGCAGTTTGGTTAGCCTTACCAGCTTCATTATCTTGCTGGCTCCCTTTTTTTGTTCGCATCCAATTAAAATAGGGACTGATTTCTAGAGAATGTCCGGTTTTCTCCCCGTAGAGTTTTAAACTGCCCCATGCATTACGCGCTATAACATAATAAATATCATCTTGCTCAAACGGGGTATCTTCTAAAAATCGGTCGGGGAATACGTTGCTTGTTAGATCTTCTAAGGTTTTAGCAGTAAAGCTGTTTGAAAGTATTTCAAAAACTATCAGCGCAATATCCATGCTTAAATTTTTAGAGCAGTACGAAAATAAAAGTGAATTTTAAGGCAAGGAGAGTTGCTCCTTGCTTAGCGACACCAGTGTATTTAAAGGACTTTGGTTATGGGGTAATTGGTTAAATAGAGCAACGATATCAACCATAACACGCTTCTCTCCAAAGTCTGTTAAGAAAGCCGTATCCCGCGGCTTTTACTTTGCTAGGTCAAAGTTCGTCTTCATTTTTTTCTAGGATAGCTAAGAACTCATGGAAATTTGAGCTAATATGCCTTATTGCTTTATCTCCATCTTCAAGTTGCGAAGAGATAATAAATATAACTTCAGGCTCAGTTATTTTATGACGAAAGTCAAAAGCGATTAGGTTTGAATCAAAAGTTATAGCAAAAGGTACTATTTTATCCGATAGAAACTCATCTATTTCTTCTCTTTGATCTGAAATACTATAAATTTCGAAATCATCATTTACTAAATTTTGGCAGTGAAGAAAGTGTGCGATTGAACAAAGTCCTTTTCCTACTTCAAAAGATGAATAAACAGGCTTATCTCCAAAGTATAATTCCATGAAGTTCAAAAACTCTATCGGAAATTTAATCTGAAGTTCTAACTCAAGCTCCTTTAGGTAACTTGGATTATAAGTCGGCTTATTTTCTTTCCACAAATATGGTTCACATTTAAACATAATTAATATCCTCCTCCCCAAATAGACATACCACCTGTATGTCTAAAAGTATCATGTGTAGTTCTGTCAATAAGCTGCATTCTGCCAGTGTCTTGATGATGATGCCATGTCAAACCATCTGCAGGATCTTTTGATGGTGGCTTTTTCATTATATGTGCTACTTGCTCATCATTTAAACCTAGAGTCTTGGCTAGACTTGGGTTTTTCTCTAATTGTATAGCAAGATTTTTATTTGCTTCTTTAAAGTGTTCTGTGGCTTTGCCAGAGCCTATATGATGATCCGATATGTGAGTATCAAATTTACTCTCAAATATGGGGAAACCATTCGAATCATATTGTAATTTCTTTCCTTTTCGGTGTAAGTACCCATTTTCATCCAAGTTATTTTTATTTCTAATTGTAATTGCGTCAGAGGGTTGTCCACCAAAAGGGATAACCTTGCCATCAGAAGTGAATTTAGGCTTTCTAGCTAAATCATTTATTTTATTTACACTATCGGGATCTATAATTGTGTTTCTGTTGACAACATTAGACCCCGGCAACTCATTCCCTTTTGGTGGCTCCAATTCATCGGCTTTGGCTTTGGTGGGCTTATCAGTGACGCCTCGAATTGGTGATTGGCCTTGATATTCATCCAGTGCTTTATTAACTCGCTGTCCGATTTCTTGGGCGGCTTGTTGCATATGCTGGTCGATTTTGGGGGTGACCTCGTCTAGGCGTTTTACCGTGGCTTGCATGCCTGCGATGGCGGCGTCTGGAAGTAGTAGGTCGTAGTGCCAGCTGGTAGACATGTCATTGAGTGAATCGCGCAGACTTTTGACGATGTTTTTAACTTCCGTGGCGGATTGTTTTCCTAGGTCTTGCCAGTTGATGTCTCTTAGGTATTTAACTGGGTCGCCTTTGCCGAGCTTGCGCAGTACGGCAAGCGCAGCAGAGAGCGATTCTCCAGTATTTTTTAAGATAACCTTGCCCACGCCTTTGACTGCAGAGCCCACTACTGGCACTAAACCAATGCCGGTGAGGGTAAAGGCAAGCCAAGCGTCGGTGTCGTTGGCTTCATCATCGTCGGTTAGTAACATGACATTGGCGGTGATATCTCGTAAATCCATGACTTGGTCAATAATCGGTATCATGGAAATCAAGGTACCCACCACGATTTGTGACGTGGAGGGGTTTTGATTAAAGTCGCCTTGCAGTGTGCCCCATAACCAATCGCCTGCTTGGGTTGCAATGCCATTGGCTTCTATCAGTGGTGCGGTATTGCCGCTGCGTACCATTTCAGCCGCTCGCGCTGGGGTGATTTGTCCATACAGTGGGTTTTTAGGGCGATTATCTTCAGGCAGGTAATCGCGTTTATCCTCACCATATTGCAGGGTGTATTGACCGGGCGGGGCATTCTCAATTTTTGCTTTACCGCTGTCGTCTAAGTTGCCGGTCAGCTCTGTGCCGTTTGCAAATCGAATGGTATAAGGCGCGCCCATAATTGGGCTGCCATCTTGATAGGTATAAGACAGCTCAATGGTACTGCTCGCCATGGTGGCAATGCCATCGGCAGCCAATGAGAGTCGAGCATTCTCAGAGAGCGCTTGAATTTGCGGTACACTTGGCATAGTGGCGCTTTGTTTGCTGCCAATATCTTGCTCCATGCTACCGTCAAACACGGTCATGGCTTTGCCTTTTAAGGTCAGTAATTTGTCTGCAAAGATGTTGACGTTACCACTTGAGTCAATACTGATTTCACTGCCGCCATTGGCAAGGGTGAGGTTGCCAGAGCCACTGCCTTTAATCGTGATATTGCCTTGGCTTTGAATGATTTGACTTCCTGCTGGGGTGGTGATGGTGAGGTTGTTGTCTGCCTTGAGTGTTATATCACTTTGGATAACACTGCGATGGCTGCGACCCGCCTTAAGGGTGATATTTTGTGTGGCGCTGACGTCAATTTAAGTTTTTCGGGTGTGGTGAAGAGAGGAAAGTAACGCTGGTTGTTAATTCTGGTTTTATCGCCTGAAGCAGCTAAGTCGCTTAAAAGCGCCACAAAAATCTATCAGCACCGTTTTCCTCCCTCATCACACCCGAACATAAATTGTCAATGGGTCATTTCAACGCATGGATGCGTGAAAAGCGGTGACGTTCATATTGGCAATTTACTTGAGGAGTCAGTGTGATGTTGGGAGTGCCTTTTCTTTTGCGCAACGATTCTTTGGGCATCAAAGAAAAGTAAGTTGTAGCCCATGGATGGGCGTCGAAATCTGTCAGGAGGACGGGCTGGCTTCACGATAGATTTCGAGCTATCAGCCGTTAACAAAATAAACCTCCATGGTTCGTATCAAAGCGCATCCATGCGCTCCTCGTTCATTCTTTTGAAACGACGAAAAAGAACGAACCAAGAAAACGTCGCCTGTGGAATTTCCACTTTCTTATTAGCGATAGAGTAGTTTACAAGCTCAAAAAATTGCGGCTCCGATCTCACAGTACAAATAGTTTTGTGGGAGGCGGTTCACCCGCCGAGAAGTTAAGTTTTTCTGGTGTGATATTGACCGTGCGTTCTGGTTTTTCTCTTAAAAGCAGCTAAGTAGCTTGCAAGCACCAAAAAAGCTCTCAGCACAGTTTTTTCCTCCCTCATCACACCCGAAAGTAAATTGCCAATGAGTCATTTCAACGCATGGATGCGTGAAAAGCGGTGACAGGGCCAAGGATGGCCCTTACACCGCGGTGACGTTCACATTGGTGATTTACTTGAGGAGTCAGTGTAATGTTGGGAGTGCCCTTTCTTTTGCGCAACGATTCTTTGGGCATCAAAGAAAAGTAAGTCGTAGCCCATGGATGGGCGTCGAAATCCGTCAGGAGGACATATTAGCCTTACCCTCCATGGCTCGTAACAAAGCGCATCCATGCGCTCCTCGTTCATTCTTTTAAAACGACAAAAAAGAACGAACCAAGAAAACGTCGCCCCAGCATCACACTTAATCCTCAAATCCTAAGCCGATATAGTGCAACCGTCTTGTAAGGCACGTCCCTGTGCCAGACAAGACTTAGCCGACATCCTGTCGGCACATTGCATATCGGTTTATGCTTTTCGGGTGTGATGGAGGGGAGTAAGTCGCCTGTTAGCTGTTCACAATGCCATCAGCAAAATAGCTGGTTGAAAGTATTGCAAAAACTATCAGCGTAGAGTGTTCTTAGTCCACGGTGCAAATAGTTTTGTGGGAGGCGGTTCACCCGCCGAGAAGTTATGCTTTTGTGATGAAATAGAGAGGGTACAGTGTGATGTTGGGAGTGCCTTTTCTTTTGCGCAACGATTCTTTGGGCAAGTAAAGAAAAGGTAGTTGTAGCCCATGGATGGGCGTCGAAATCCGTCAGGAGGACGGGCTGGCTTCACGATAGATTTCGAGCTACCAGCCGTTAGCAAAATAAACCTCCATGTTTAATATCAAAGCGCATCCATGCGCTCCTCGTTCATTCTTTTAAAACGACAAAAAAGAACGAACCAAGAAAACGTCGCCCCAGCATCACACTTAATCCTCAAATCCTAAGCCGATATAGTGCAACCGTCTTGTAAGGCACCTCCCTGTGCCAGACAAGACTTAGCCGACATCCTGTCGGCACATTGCATATCGACTTAGGATTTTCGGGTGTGATGGAGGGGGAAATAAGTTGCTTTTGAGATCGTCTACGACTTCATCAATAAAGCTGTTTGCAAGGGTTACAAAAATTATCAGCGTAGTCTCCTAACTCACAGTCTAAATAGTTTTGTGGGAGGTGGTTCACCCGCCGAGCAGTTATGTTTTTCTGGTGAGGTAGAGAGGGTACAGTGTGATGTTGGGAGTGCCTTTTCTTTTGCGCAACGATTCTTTGGGCATCAAAGAAAAGTATGTCGTAGCACTTGGATGGGCGTTAAAACCTGTCATCAGAACATACAGGTTTTACTTACTACAACTTGTAAACACAAAAGCTAAATTAAACTAAAATCGCCGAGAGTGCGAATCCATCCTAAAGCGTTTGTTATATCTCTGACTTTTCGTACTGTTTCTTAATAGCTCGATACCCCTCAATCAATTTGCCTCCAGGGGTAGATTTAGTCAGTTTTGAAAAGAAATTATCCATTTCAGTTAGCCCCGATTCGCTACGAATCATTAACTGTGCATCTTTAATACCTTTGCGGAAATCTTTCAATTTATCAGCATCAATGGTGTCATCAAAAATGTTACTAGCCTCAACAAAAACCATGCCACAGTGCAACATAATCTCTTCGTTAAGGTAAAAGCTATGCTTATCAGTAAACTCCATTACTTTTAGACCCGCTTTAAAGGCTAATTCTTTTTTTGTTCAGCATTAAAATCTTCCGAGTCAACTAAATTTGAAATGACTGACGCGGCTAAACTGATTTCTTTTGAAAAGCTCTCGTAAACTTCCAAGCGTTTTTCAAAGACCTTTTCTGAGTACTTCTCTATTCTGGCATTTCTGCGGAAATATTCATTTAAAAGAACGCCAAGTAAAACACCGATTAAACCTACAACTATTTTTTCCATATGACTTACTTACTAAAGAGAGGTATAACATTTTAATATCGTATTTAAATCAGATGCCTACCACTAATTTGTGTATTCCAAAGATGCCGTCTAAGCTTTAATTCTGTACTCAAAGGATTGAGGAAACCACGCTATAGTTACTGCCCGTAAAAGACAAACCAGTTGAACCGACACCAAATATTACCACTGTATCTCCCGTTAGGTAAGGCGCGCATTTTTGTGTGGTGAAGATAAATTTACCGGTAAATTATACTAACACCGCTGTGATTGGCTAGAAGAAAAGATCCTGATTTAACATTGCAGTAAGGAACTCTACAGCATAGATTTTAAAATAGTGTCCTTACTGAATGTATAAGTAACCATATTTTGCTCAAAACCGCCTGTCAGTTAAAGTCCATACCAATTTGTCTAAATAGTAAGAGCAGCGATGAGCAAATACAGTTGGAGGAATATTTTCCTCCATTCGGCCAGTTCAACTTGCTTAGTTTGAAGCGAGGCAACGGGCACTCGGGGTTTCACCTGGTTCGATGATATTAATATTGACCTCTTTTAAGTCACCAATTATGGGTTTTAAAGCTTTATCAAAACGATTTGCTGCGGCTTCGATTTTTTCGGCATAGTCGTCAATGGCATCAAAATTAGCGGCGTGACTTTCAATTACTGCCTCAATCTGCTTGGCCTTTTCTTCTTGTTTAGCTAGTAGCGCTTTATTGATCACAAGTCGATCGTCATCTTCTTGTATGGCCTCTTTACTAATGGCTTCCATTTCTTTGCTGAGCAGTGCGAGCTTGTCTTCAGTATCTTTCATCGGTAACTCAGAAGCTGACACATCAAGCTCTGTCGCTTTGAGTGCTTTGTATGCGGCAACCTGTTCGGCGTCCATGGTGTGTTTGATTATTGGGTTACAGTCTTGGTAAGCGACAAGCTGGTAGCTGCCTTGCGTTTGCGGCTCGGTTGGATTTGCATTGGAGTAGCCAACGCAGGCACTCAAAGCCAGTGTTACCGAAATTATGAGTATTGATTTTGTGGTTTTCATAAGCACCTCGAAGGAATAAGTCTGATTTACAAAATTAGTCGCGGTGCAGTTTGAAAAGGTTGGTTTCAGATGCGCAAGTATTAGTAACAAAATATGAATCGGGCAGTGAGCTTAGAATTAGTTGCTACTTTTATCAGGCGCTTGGCATTGGTACTGTGCAATTTCTTCGGCGTATTTAGCTTTAACTAACTCAACATAATGATTGAGGTTTTTATCAGGACTTACGGTAAAGAACAGCTCACTTTTATGTATCGCGGTGATACGGTCCAAGCGAAATTCACGGTAATCACTCCGGAGCTGACAAAATGCGACCAGCGTCCACTTTCCACCCCAATAAACCAAGCCGAGTGGCTCGATAATACGTTGGGTTTGTTGCTTTGCAACGTCTTGATATTCAAGTTGTACACACCGCTTAGCCGCAATGGCGAGCCTAAGTGTAGCGCTAAAGGATTGTTGTTGTGGTCCGTGTTTAAAACTCGAAACCAGATAAGGGGAGTGGTCATGCTGTTGTTTGAGGTGAGCGGGTAGCACGGCCTCTATTTTGGCAATGGCCGCTTTTGCATGCGCGCTTAATTCGGGATCCGTCCACGCTCCAACCATTTTACTACCAAGTAACAATGCGGTGAGTTCATCATAGCTAAACATCATAGGGGGCAGTGGGTAGTCACCAATAATATAGCCGACACCAGCTTCCCCCTCAATTGGCACGCCAGAACTTTGTAAGTCCTGAATATCGCGATAAATCGTACGCTCAGATACCGTAAAGTGATCGGCCAATGATTTAGCGGTAACCGCTAATCGTCGACCCTTGAGCAGATCCACTAACTGAAAGAGACGTTCTGATTTATGCACGAGTTTTCCTTGTTATTCAAATCTCAGATTAATTAACCGCTACATGGCGTTTGAGAGAGTACATTACTGTGACTAATAGTGACACTCTCGCTGTCTATGTATTGCGTTAATCTTTGGCATACTTCGGTTGTTGGGAATTGCACCGAAACCGCTTTAGCATGCTCCATCGATTGCCAATAAATAATATCTAAATACTCGCCAGTCTGACTGTCTTTAGTCAACGAACGATATAGTAAACCAGGTTGCTGTTCAACCCACTCGGTAAATGCTGGGTTTACACCCATAATGTCACTCTCTGTAGCACCAAGAGCCAATTTAAATTTTACAATCTCTACGACATTTTGTTGCATGGTCTTTCTCCTTTTTGAGTTTGAAAAGAGTAAACCACGATGTTGTGTCAGGGAGTGTCAGTAGTGTTTAAATATACAGTGCATTTTATATCTAGCAAAACAAAGGATCTGTATTAGGATTTAGGGTACTGCAATTGGCAGGATTAACCGTGTAAAGGATAAGGAAATGAAATTAAGTACAAGCATACTTGCAACCAGTTTGGTTGCATCCGCTATCTACGCTTCGCATGTTTTTGCAAAGGATACAAATGACAGCGATGTCAAAAGACTACATGTCTTGGCAAAGCAAGTCGCATCACAAAGTATCAGTGGGTCGTACACTTTTGCTATCAACTGTCATACCAACCCCAGCTTACTGAAACGTGCCGTTGAGCAAGTAAGTTGGCCTGTCGATGAAATTACCTTTGCTATTCAAGGACAATGTCAGGGCCCAATTAAGATCACGAGACGTGGTATCACCATTTCCGGGTCTGATAATACTCAAGATGTTATCTCTGCGACGCTAAGCGGCGTGCAGCCGACCATATTAGTGGAGTCTGGCTCGGCTAAGCTCAATAACTTAGGGCTTGTTAGCACCGCTCAGCAAAGTAGCGTAACGGTGACGGCGCAGGGAATGGCAAGATTGGATAATGTCGCGACTCAAGTGCAAGGCACTGAGCCTGAATACCACTATATCGTGACAGATAATAGTAATCTTTACTTAAGTAATCTTAACCAAGCTAAAGTGAAAATAGCAGGGGGCGCTTTTGCTGAATTTGTAGCCGGCAATCAGGCGATGACAGCATATGTGTTTGACACCGCCAATGCTAGAAGTACCCAAGGGAACCAGTTCGACGCAGTACAAGTTGCTGGAAATGGCTACTTTTTAGCAGATGGGCAGTCGCATATAAACCTATTGATGATCTGGAGTAAAGGCGCCGCCGAAATCGACCAGCAAAGTAGTGTTGGTGAACTGATGATGGGCGGCCAAACCTTGTTTGCTGCTTATAGAAACTCGACCTTGTCAGGGCCTTACAGCTTCTTTGGTAACGTGGTTTTTGAGTTGGAGCATTCCTTTGCGACAAATTGGGTAACGCAAGAAAGACCGCACTCGCTGTTTTCTGGTAATAATGCCGTCGTGAATGGCGAACTATTTCCAAGTTGGAGTTGGCAAGGACAGGCACCACAACCTGAGTAACCTGAGCTTCAAAACAATGAGTTAGCGTATTTCTTCTTCAAACCTCAGGTTGAGTAATTTATGCTACTACGCCGCTTGGTATTATGTTTTACTATTAAGCGGCAACGATTAATCTAAAGGCAGAAGAATAAGATGAACCATCAACAAGTACACGACTACTTGCTTGCAAAACCTTATACCAGCGTAAGTAAGCCTTTTGGTGAAGGCGTTGATGTATATAAAGTGAAGGACAAAATGTTCGCGACGTTGGCGCTTGGTAAAATGGGTAAAGAAGATGACGAGCATCCCCATTGGCGCATAAATCTCAAATGCGATCCTGATGAAGCGCAAGCGCTGCGAGACATTTTTAGTGCGGTGTTACCGGGTTATCACATGAATAAAAAGCTGTGGAACACGGTGGTGCTCGATGGTTCCATTCCAACTGGAGAACTTGAGCGGATGATGGATAACTCATTTCGCCTTGTAGTCGAAAAAATGCCGAAAAAGCAGCAGGGGATTATCCTTGCGTAGCATCAATAGATGCACAAACGACTTGGTACACGGCGTTCACTTTAGGCTCTGTGAGCGCTTGATTTACCACAACAAAATGTACGGGGAGCGAAAAGTCTAGCAAACTAGACAAGGCAACCTCTGCTCCTTGATCTGCAATGGCGTTGGCTTCAATAAAGCTCACGCCGAGCCCTGCCTTAACTAAAGCCAAGCGGGAGCGCTCATCCGCAGCATTAATATTTACCGCGTTTACTTCACTTAGCTGTTGATCAAGTTGCTTATCAAAAGGACAGCCTTTTCCCATACGTATCCACGTCATCTGTGCCAATTCGGCTTTATGTGATGGCGTAGGCCAAGATGCAGGATAAGCAGTGGTAACTGCAACTTCTGTGAGCGGTACAGCGCTAAAATGAGCAGGTACTTCGCCATAAATAACCCCACCATCAAGCAGTCCATCGCTGAGTTTGTCGACGATGACACCGCTTGAGAGTAATTCCAGCGAAAAAGAAAGACTTGGAAAGTGCTGGTTGAGGGTTTTTATCAGTGTGCCAAGTTCGCTCGAGGTGCCAATAGGGTGGTTCAAGCCAAGTCTGAACTCGCCAGTGAGCAGTGTTTTGGCTTGCGTTGCGGTGTGCATTAAATCATTTGCACTTGCAAGCGTTAACTTGGCTTTGTCTAGCAATATCTTACCTTGCTCTGTGAGCTGCATCCCTTTGCTAGAACGGTGAAACAACAGGGTATTGAGTTCCTCCTCAAGCGCTTTGATATGGGCACTGATAGCAGGTGGTGTGGTGTACAGTCGTTTCGCTGCTGCCGTTAGATTTTGGGCCTCTGCAACCGCAACAAACGACCTTAAATGGTAAAACTCCATTGCACTAAACTCAATCACGTATTGAATACCACCAGTTTAAATGAGCTTGCTGCGATTGCCTATTCTGAAATGATGAACATCGCCTTCAAAAAATATGAATTCATTAACGCCGATTGAATGCGTAACGTAGTTGACCTCGGTTGAGGTTAAATAATTATCCGCAGCTCAGGTTATTTAAATAGGAGTTAGAAGATGAAAGTAGATGTATCACAGTATTTTGCAATGAAGTTGGCTTGCGAAACGGATTGTGCTGATGTTTATCAGGCGATGTTAACGGGGCAGCAGGATTTTGTGCTATTTGATGTCAGGTCGAACGAAGCCTTTGCCAAAAGTCATGCTCAAGGCGCAGTCAATATGCCAAGCGCAGACATAAGCGAACTGACGATGACTAAGTATGACAAGGTCACGCCAATCGTGGTTTATTGTTGGGGTCCTGGTTGTAATGGCGCGACAAAGGCCGCGTATAAGCTTGCAAAACTGGGCTACCAAGTAAAAGAGATGATAGGTGGTATTCATTACTGGGAGGATTTTGAGCGTTACCCTGTTAATCGCCGAGTGTCTCAGGCACAAAGTTGATTTAGGTGCATTTTTCTTCATCTCATGATTATACTGTTATTCATTCACGGCACATTTATCAATGTGTAAAGTGAGTGAATAACGATAATAACAAGGGAAATATCATGTCGAAACTATTGTACTGCGCCATATTTTGCTCGTCTTTGCTAAGTCAGGCATCCTTCGCCACTGACTCGGCTCAAAATCAAGTTCAACAAGTTGCACAAAACCTTTTTCCTAGAGTGCAATTGGAAGGCCAAAAATATAAACCTGTAGATTTGCAGACGCGTCTTCAAGAAACGCATTTGCCGGGCTTAAGCCTGGCTGTGATCAAAGATGGTAAAGTGGTGTGGGCTGAGGGTTATGGCATTGCAGATAAAAAGCAACATCGTAAAGTGACCACTGAAACTCTGTTTCAGGCAGGGTCAATTAGTAAGCCCGTTGCAGCGCTTGCGGTATTAAAGTTAGCGCAAGATGGTAAAGTCGATTTAGATGCTGACGCTAATCAATATCTCACCTCTTGGAAAGTACCAACAAACGAATTTACCAAAGCCAATCCCGTTACTTTGAGACAGTTAATGACTCACACCTCGGGGCTCACTCAACATGGTTTTCCGGGCTACGTGCGTGGTAGTAAAATTCCAACGGATGTTGAAGTCTTAATGGGTAAAGGCAATACCGACTTAGTGACGGTTGACACTTTGCCAGGTAAAGCTTGGCGCTATTCTGGCGGTGGCTACACCGTAATGGAATTGCTCGTGGCAGACGTGACAAAAATGCCATTTGAAGAGTATGTCCAACAGGCAATTTTAACTCCGCTAGGGATGCACAACAGTACCTATGCGCAACCACTACCGAAAACGTTATGGTCAAAAGCCAGTGCTGCGTTTGACGATAAAGGTGAGCAAGTCGAGGGAGACTGGCATGTTTATCCAGAACAAGCCGCTGCTGGCCTTTGGACCACTCCGGTGGATCTCGCTAAATATATTATGGCCGTACAACAAGCGTATGCCGGCAATACCGTGGGGCCCATCACGCCAGAGCTGGCGAAGCAAATGCTTGAAGTTCATCATGACGTATGGGGTTTGGGACCAGAACTTGAACAGCATGAGCAAGGGCTTGTCTTCACTCATGGTGGTAAAAATAAAGGTTTTAGCAATCGCTTTGAAGCGTATGTAGAAAAAGGTGAGGGTATGGTGTTGATGTCCAATGGCGACTCAGCGAGTACCGTATTTGGTGAGCTTCGCATCGCTATCAGCGAACATTACGGCTGGGATTTTCTACGCAGTAAAAAAATAACAGCGATTACATTACCTGAGGCACGCGCAAAGCAATTGGAAGGTTTGTATGCTTATGAGAAAGATCATCAGTTTAAAATGAAAATCACCCGAGAGGGGACGCGATTTAACGTCTTAGATATGGCCCGCGATAACCTGATGGCATTTGTTGCCACAGAGGAAGACACCCTGATTGAGCTTGAAGGGGGCGCAGATGTCACCATTGAAACGAATGACAAAGGTGAGATCACTGCGGTGATTTGGCGTGGCCTATATCGTTTTGAGCGGATTTAATCGGAAGCTTCACTTCAACGAGTAGCCCGCCAAGCGGGCTATGATTGGCGTTGATAGAACCATGATGCGCCAACACAATATGTTTGCTAATGGCAAGTCCAAGCCCCGAGCCGCCAAGATCCCGGCTTCTGGAGTGTTCACAGCGATAAAGTCGTTCAAAAATTTTATCTAGCTCCGAGGTTGCTACTCCTGGGCTTGAATCTTCCACTGTGATAATGGCATATGAGTCGACTAAGCGTGTATGTATTAGACTGGTTCCCGCTGCATCAGTGTAAAAATGGCTGTTCCGTAAAAGGTTCAGGATGACCTGTTTTAGACGCTGTGGGTCGCCTTCTACCTGCAAGGCTTGCTCACTTAAATTACAGCGTAGAGATTGCTGCTTTTTCGCAAAAACAGGCGTGAGTTCTGCGCAGCAATCCTTAACAATGGTATTTATATCAAGCGGCCTGAGTTCTAACGACATCACATTATTGTCAAACTGAGCGGATTGATAAATGTCTGAGATTAAGGTATCTAGTTGGTTGATTTTACTGTTCACTTTTTTATAGGCGACATCAATATCAGGTTCGATATTAAATTGCATCGCCTCAATTGTCAGTTTTAGTCCAGTTAACGGGCTACGCAACTCGTGAGAAATATCGGCGAGCAACTGGTTTTTCTGTTCCAAAGCTCGCGCGGCCATGTGCTGTTCTAAGGCTTCTAGTTTTTGTTTCTGGCGTTGTCTTAAAAAGTATATGGCAAGCCCTGCGAGCAGCAGCAGAGCAGAGGCGATGGCCAAGCCGCGCTGCAACTTTAGGTTTTCTAAATTTGCTTGTTGCAGCGACTGCTCTTTTTGTAACAGGCTAAGTGCTTGTTCCTTTCTCACAAGTTCTATGTTTAATGCCATTTTGTACGCTTTGTTTTTATCGCTAACCTTCTTTAGTTCAGTTTGTGCGTGTTGATATTGTTTTAATTGAGTAAGTGCGGCTTCAAACTCGCCTGCTTGTTGATAAATTGCGGCCAGCTGTTTGTGAATATCACTTTGAGTTTGAGTGCCAAGCTGAGGTTGCTCTAGCAATAGTTCAAGCTGTTCTTTGGCGTCTTCACTTTTATCTTGAGCCAAATAGACATTAGCAAGTGCCAGCCTAACGGTGCGCTCTGTTCGGTTGGCACCGGATTTTATCGCAAGCGTAAGCGCTTCATTTGCACTATTTAAGGCTTTATTCACATCACCTTGAGCTAGTTGAACATTGACTAAATTACTTAATTGCCAAGCCGTGTCGCTGTCAGCCTCCATTTTTTTTGTTAGGGCAAGGCCGTTTAGAATAAACACCTGAGCTTGTTTATACTCTCCCTGTTGATATAAAACTTGGCCAATCTTACCGTAGCTGTTGGCGATATGACGCGGATTACCTAATAGCTTATCGACCCTGAGTGCCTGTTCAAAATGTGACAGTGCAAGAGGAAATTCTTCTAAATCACGGTAGAGTTCGCCGATGTTGTACAGTGAGTTGGAGATCCCTTGCTGGTTATTGCGTTTGCGCTGAAGCATAAGAGATTGTTCATGGAAGCTGATAGCTTGCTCAATTTGGCCCATGTAATCGTAAACAATGCCAATTTGGTTATAGAAACCTGCGAGTCGCGGAACATCATTAATGCGTTTTGCAATTTGGATGGCCTGCTCAGCATGATTTAGCGCGCTGCGGTAGTTTGCCCGAAAGCGGTTAATATGAGCAAGGCGATCATGAATATCTGCAATTAACCGCTCATCGGCTTGAGAGGTGGTGTTGAGTGCCAGCTCAAGCTTTTCTTCTGCCTCTGTCGCGCGATTTTGACTAAGTAGCAACGTGGCGTGACTCAATAATAATTTACTCTTTGCATCAGGGTCTGCCACCTTATCTAACACCTGATTGAGCTCATCTATCGCCTGATAAGCAGTTTCATAATGGCCAAGCAAAGAATGGGCTTCAATCTTCATTAGGCTGAGTTTAAACCAAGCTGCTGAAAGGTAAGTTGGAGTCGTATTTTTGTTTAGGAGTGTGTCAATTTCTTCAAGCGCAACGGATGGGTTATCGGTTAACAGCTGCTTTAACGTTTCAAGCGTGGGTAATAGTGCACTGGCTTGGGTGGAAAACGGAGTTAAAAGTAAAAATAGCGTAAATAGTGCTTGGACAAAAAGCAACCTAACTCTGTTTAACACTGCAATAAACCCCATTACCAACAAACATATCTGCATTATAGTTGATAACCATGGAGCAAATATAGAGGAGTATTTACTCTAAATTTCAGGTTCTATGAGTTGTTGCATGTGGGCAATTAATTGTGGAAAAAAGACATTAAATCCTGATTCTAGTTGTTGATAGTGCTTTGTAATATCTCTTTCACTGCCAGCAAATTGGTTTTGAAAACGAATACGTTTGGCGATGTTATCGAGCGCATGGCCCACACCAACTACGGATTCATAGGTGGCAAACCAATCATTTTGTGTCATTGCGCTAACGACTCGTTGCATGTGCGCAGGCATGATGTGCAAGTTATCGTGAAGCAAGGAAAAGCTCTGACGTTTAAAGTCGTCAAGCGAGGTGCTGTGATATTGCTGCCAGTGTTTAATCAAAAAGTGGTCATATAACACATCCAGTGCAATGCCTGCAAAACGGCGACGCGCGGGCGAAAAAAGTTGTTTAGCAGATTTTGTAATCGAGTGACTATCGGTAAATTTATCGACTTGCCTATGTGTTTGTAGGCCAAGTCGCACGGGTTTAGGCAGTGCTTGTATATCCACACCTTTTTGAAAGTCGCCGAGTAAGTTGCCAAAGTGTGATGCAGCGGTCGGTTTAGCAAAGTACAAATGCGCCAAATAATTCACAGAAATATCCCCCAATAATTCACCCTAAAACAGAGTACCGCATTTGTCTGCACATACAAATACCAGCATATAAAGAACAGCTTAATTCAGGAAAGAGAAACTTAGCTTAGGCTATGCTGTTTTTATTACTGAAAAATAGGGGAAGTGTGATGGCGTTAACGGCCGAATTGAAGCATAAGACCAAGCGATTAGTAGAATCAAAAAATATGCTCAAAGGGATCACGGTTGCCTCTTTTTTAGAGTCAACCATCGTGCCTATTCCGCTTGAAGCTGTGATGGTGCCGCTTATGCAAGCAAGGCGAGAAAAGCTATGGCTAATTGCGCTAATGGCGACGGTTGGATGTGTGATTGGTGCTTTATTTGGTTATGCGTTGGGTTATTATTTATTTGATGCAGTGGGGGGGTCCGTTATTGAGCTGCTGTCGAGCCAGTCTCAGTTTGAGCAAGTGAAAGCGCAGATGCAAAGTCAGGGATTTTGGTTTGTGTTGACCTTAGGTATTGCGCCAGTACCTTTTCAGATTGCCATGTTAGCAGCAGGCGCCACAAAATTTTCACTATTACAATTTCTAATTGCAACCTGTATTGCCCGTTCACTACGTTATTTTGGCTTGGCGGCGGTCGTTTACTTTGCTGGTGATCAGGCCGAAAAGCTAATTAAAAAACATAAAATAAAAGCCGTTATTCTCACAACGGCCATTGTGCTGCTCGCATGGTGGATAGCTAGTCGCTAGTATTTTCTATACAAAAACTTTGATTCATTTTGTGAGCGTGCAAAAGCGAGTAAATCATCGCTCAGTGTTAGTGGCTCTGACACTAGTATTTGATACTGTTGATAAAAATTATTAGAGGCTCCGGCGTGCTCAAATAAAGTGAGCGCTGCTTCTCCCTTGCGTACATACTCTCTGTAATCTTTGGGTTTATTCAGTAGTTGAATATAGGCAAGATAAAAAGGTTCAAATTCAGCATGTCTTTCAGAACCTGCCTGCTTTAGCATGAGGTCAATGTTGTACAGCAGCTCGCTTTGGTGCTGCATCTCCTCAATTAACTTATTTTGATCTTGGCGGATCATTGAGGCTACTACTCGTTCGTCAAAGTTATTAAGTTGTTCGGCCACTGTTTGATATATCTTTGCAAATTGCGCTTGATGTAAAACACTGAACTGTTGTTGCAAGTGGCGTAAAAAAATAGCTTCCTGTTCCGCAAGTAAACCTCGTTGCCGTTTTGCTTCTACTAATACCGCTTGGTAACTCTGAGATTGTCTTTGAATATTTTGCAGTGTTTCAATCTGCTCAGTAATTGTTTTTATCTTAGTATTTATGGCAAGCAGCTTTTGATTGATCTCGATAGTATTCCACTTGCTAGGAGGGTGGTTAAAAAAAGGGGTGAACGATATTTCATTTTTACTTGTTGTCGTTTGCAATTGGACTAATTCATCAATCAATTCAGTGAGTGGATAATCGATTGATAACGCACGCAGCAATGTATCTGCTTGCAATGAGTTATTAATATCTTTGGATTGTCCAGCTCCTATTTGGGCTGTAACAATGTTACCGTTGTCATAGGCGAGTTGTGCTTCGGATAGCAAAGTGGAGGCATTCAATGTTTCTAGGTATAACGCTTGCCACTTATTATTATCATATTCATTGAGCGACTTGAGCGCGTTAAGTTGGGCATCTAAATTTCGTTGCTGTTGAGCAAGGGTTAATTCTTGCTCTATTTTGGTAATTTCTGATGGCGTACAGGCCGCTAACGCAGTTAGAAATATAATAGGGAGTAGTTGCTTCATATCGTTATTGTTTTGTATTCCTTTTGCCTAACGTTAGCATCATCACTGCAATGGAGCAATATTCCTATATTGGGTATAAATTTCGATATTTGCCCACACTTGAGTTATTCAATGGCTGTCTGATCTGCATTTTGCTAGCTGTCGCTGAGTAATAACCTTGCTTATAAAAGTGAAGTGCATTGTCTTGCCAATCCAATTCGAGAAATTGACAGACTTCCTTCATCACAGCCTGAGGTATTTCTACCAGCGATTCATAATTCACAAATTTAATTTGAGTCGGATGTTTTTGTGCGGCATCTTGCAAAAACGCATAAGTATCATCATACATAGCTTGAATGTCTTGCATCCGGTATGAGTAGCCATGAAAGGGGCTATTCGTTTGATATAGTTGACGGAAGTTTGCGATACAAGTATCTGTTCTGTCTCGTTTCATCACGACAAATTTCGCGCGTGGAAACGCCTTCGCAAGCAAATCGATAAAGAAAAAATGAAATGGTTGTTTGTCTATAAAACGTTGGTCACCAGCAACGGATTGCGCGGTAAAGCGACGATATTGCTCAATGGCGTTAGCCTCTTCATAGGCGTGGCTGATATGTTGAATATTGCCGTCGTATTCACGAGAAAACCAAAGTGCTTGAGGTAATATACTGGTCTCTCCCAGCGGCTGTAGCGACAATTGCGCTAAGATCTGCTCCATTAGGCTAGTGCCTGAACGTGGCAGCCCAATGACAAATACTGGTGCAAGCGTTTGCTCTGGAGCAAAATCAATAGGCTTGTCTAGAAGTTTGCCAAGTGCTTGAAAGTATTCAGTCATTTGTTTAGATGAATAGGAAATCTCGGTACTTATCGCTTGTTTACTGGCAATAAAGCTTTGCCAGGCCTTGGGATAATTTTCCTGCTTTTCGTATTCGAGTGCCAGTGCATGGTGAAGCCGTTGTAATGTAAGTGGAGCAGTTCGCGTTGTTATCTCAGTTGCTAACTGAGTGATGCGAGTCGATGCTAATTCTACAGGAGCAAGCTCTGAGTATGCTAACTGGCACTTTGCATTACTTGGGTTTGCTTGCACTAAAGAGGCAAGCAGCGTCCGTGCTTGTGCTAATTCACCAGACATCTTTAAATGCATTGCATAATTGAGCGCGATTTCAGGACAGTGCGGTGAGCGTGTATAGGCATGGTTAAAATGCCAACCAGCGTCAGTATATTGGTTTAATCTCAGTAAGATATTTGCGAGGGTATCGTGCTCTGACCCCGACAACTGTGTGTTGCCTAGCAAATGCAGAATATAGCGCTTTGCCACTAATGGTGCTTGGGTAAAAAGCGCAAGTTTGGCAGCACTTAGGGAGTAAAGTGCGCAGGGAAATAAACTTAGGCACTTGTCGTAAATTTTTAGCGCTTTACTGAGGTTACCGAGTGCGATATTCAATTCGGCCAATAAGGCGTACGCGTGGTGATCGTTGGCATTGGTATTGATGCGAGCGACTAATGCGTGATGCGCCGCTTGAAATTGACGCTGTTGAATATAGATTTGGATCTGATTGTATGATGTCATCGCAACGTAAAGAGAGTGAAAGTAACTTCACTCTCTATTTTAGTTTTTTGCTGATTATAACTCAAACTGGTAGTTTAGCTTGACGCCAACGGTACGAGGTGTTGTGACATAGTGTCCGTACACACGCTGCTGCTCTGGCAAGGCTTTGTTTAACGCCGCAAATTTAGCTTCACCAGCCCAAGATTTGTCGCGTCTTACCGAGGTGAAAGCAAATTTGTCAAACAGGTTGTCGACATAAAAAGTGACGGCCCATTGCTCGCTTGAAAGCTTAGCACTGAGGTTAGACAAGGCAAATCCTGGTAATACCTCTCCGTCAGCTTTGAGTCCGACTTTTGTGTATACGTCACTCTGCGCGGTTACCCCATAATTCACGTTAAGCATTTTGTCGTCGAACACTTCCTGTTCGTAGCTTAAGCCGAATGAGAACTGCTGTTTTGGGGCGCCAGGTAAGCGGTCGCCATCTGTACCGTCATAGTACGGCTGGTAAAGCGCGATTTCTTCAGCGCTATAGTCACCTTCTTTGAATACCGCAAACAGGGCTGGTGCATCATCAGTTAACTGTGCTTTTGCATAAGAATAGGTTGCATACACCGTCCACTGGTCGTTCAACATAGCCCGGGTTGACAACTCAATCCCACTAGAGTTCGCAGATCCAGCATTGGAGGTAATGATCTCTTGGCCGTTTACCGTCACGGATGAGATCTGCGCATCTTCCCAATCAACACTGAATAAAGCGGCATTAAAATGCAGCTTGTTATTCAGCCATGTAGACTTTAATCCCAGCTCATAGTTAGTGGTGGTATCTGGTTTATAGCTAAGCTCATGCGGCAGTGCACAGATGATCTGTTGCTCTGGTAGTGTTTCTGGGCACGACTCCAAACCGTTACCACCGCCTAACCTAAACCCTTCACTGACAGTGAAGTACGTCAGCAGTCCATCTTGCCAAGTGTAATTGGCATTAAACTTAAACAAACTACCATTATCTTTGGCACTGACTTGTTCAAATGAAATTTGCTCAAGGCTTGGCAGGCCACCAGAATAGAGCGGGGTTTCAGCCGCTGACTCAGTTTTAACATCATAGCGATAGAAACGAGCGCCCACTGTGATATTAAAATCGTCTGAAAATGCATAGCCAACTTCGCCAAACAATGCTGACTCTTTGCTGGTGGCATTGGTCAGTGCGATATACTCAAGGTCTTGCTCAATATTGTCGATTTCATCGCCCCAAAACTCCGTGAGTCCTGGCGTGTACTCTCTATCGTCCGAGCTAATTTCCTGTTTGCTGTAATATACCCCTGCAATCCAATTTAGCGCGTCATCCCCTTTAGAGACTAAACGGATCTCTTGGGTAAAAGTGTCTTGATCTGTGGTATCTTTGGTCAAAGCGGTGAAACTAGGAAAATCCGCATAACCTGGCCAAATATCATAAAGTAGATCGGTTTGATCTCGTTGGCCTTGTTGTTCTTTGCTTGACCAACCGGATGCCGAAACTAAATCGGCAAACTCTAAATCGGCGTTGATTTCAAGGCTAAGCAGGTCGTCTTCTTGTTCGTTAGGTTCAAGCACGCGGTAGGCTGACTCGTATGGTTTGATCGTATCGGCAAGCGGGTGCTGTGCTGCAAGGCTTTGATACTGTGAAATTGAGTTAGCGCCATTTTCTTGCTTCTGATGAAAATAGTTCAGTGTCGTATCGATATTCTCGCTCACCAACCAACGTAGAGAAACCCGTGTGGTCGTAATGGTCTCATCATTTGCATCCGCGACTGCGTTGATATTCGCTTTTACATCCTCAGCATTGGACCAATCGGGATCCGGATTTGAAACGCCAGGTTGCTTAACCACATAACTGTAATCCATAAAGCCGGGGTTGTGATAGCGGTTGATGCTCGCGCGAACGGCTAATTCATCCATCACTAAAGGCATATTGAATACAGCGCCAACCTCATGACCGTTACTGTCACTTTCATTGATACTGAATAAGTCACCACTTAGTTTACCCTCAATAACGTCAAGCACTGGCGCTTTAAGCATGGTTCTAATCGCACCACCTAGCGTGCCTGCGCCGTAAAGCGTACCTTGCGGGCCAATCAAGACTTCAACACGTTCGATATCGGTTAGTCGCAAATCCACATTGATTGGGATTTCGCCGAGGTAAGTTGCCACTGTTCCTGAGTCAGAGGCACGTTCCGACGAATTAGTATTCAAGCCACGAACAATAATAGGTGAACCCTCACGGCCACCTTGTTCTGTGATTGTCAAACCAGGAACCCATCTTGCTACATCTTCAAGGTCGCCAATATTTTGGTCGCTCATGACATCGCTGTCGACGGCGGTAATGTTTAATGGCGCTTCTTGAACTGTACCTGCGCGTCGAGTGGCTGTTACTTGAATTCGTTCAATTGATTTTTCTTGAATCTTGCTTTCTTCAGCTTGTGATTGATTAACAACAAAAAAACTCGAACTAACAGCTAGTGCGACTAAGCTTGGATGGAGCTTACTCATGGATGGTGGAACCTCAAATTAAGAATTAAACGTGACGAAATTTCAATCTTTATAAGTGGGTAACTATGCAGGTGGTGCATTTCTGTCCCGAGTTTAGAGAGAATTTCATACAACCGGTGGTGAATTAACTAGCCATGTTTTGTTCATGGTTTAGGTAAATTTAGCCACCCTGAAACTGCGGCGCATGCTAACATGCTTATTCGTATTTTGTGAATAATTATTTTGATTTTTTGAATGGTTATCTCTTTTTTAAATAAGGTGATTTGCGAAAATTTTCAAATAGCTTAGAGTATTAACTCCGTATGTTTCTTTTGTACGTCGATTATCTTAAGGAAAAACAATGAAAAAGCTGATGTTTGCATTGTTGGCATCTTGTACGTTACTAGGTTGCTCTGACAGTGAGGTTGGTGATGTGTCACTTGGTCTATTTACGCTCAAAGATATAAAATTAGACTCTATGGTTGACCCCGTTGTAACGGGTGTGACCTGTCATGTGGCGAGTGTTGAAGACGACTTGAGTTTTTCGGACCCAAGCGATAGCTCTATTTCTTGCCGTCAAACGAGTGAAATAACACCTGCGATGCTAGCGAATATAGATAAAAGTGATTCTGGCGAAGTGGTATTTAAAAAATCAAAAAGTGTGTTTTTTAAATCAATGAAGGTGAGAAGGATCTTTGATGCAAAAAACCAAACCTTGATGTACTTAGCCTATACCACTAAGGAAACCTCTGGTAGCTTTAAGCATAGCTTGTCAACCGTGCCATTATGGGGAACTCAGGCTTATCAAGATGTTAAAACCAATTAACTCGAACGTTGGTTTGCGCATAACCCCACACGCTTCGATAATTGCATTTAGTAAATTATTTTTTGTTTGAATTAAACCTTTTTTGCTCACGATTTCGACTAAGCTTAATAGTGATAAGTTTAGGAGAAATCGTGATGTTAAAAACGCGCTTCTTAGGGAAAACGGTCAATATTGCATTTGCAGTGATGACTGTATTATTTGTTATTTTAACGTTAACAACTGATGCTCATAGCATCTCATCTCAAGCAACTCAGGCTGAGATGTTTAGCCAAGACGAGGTGATTACCGAGTCCAAATCTAAGTAAGTTTGGACTGTGATTTATCTTGTTTTGCTGATTAGTGTCATTCGAAACGATGAAAATACAATATAAATATTGCGCTCGGTTCAGTCTCTGTCGCGCGTGGTGTTAAGTGCATAAATTTGCATGAAGTTTTTATGACATATACTCATGCTTCACTTACGCTCTGTATAGCGTATAAACTCTAAACTACCATCTCTGACTCATCTCATTAATAGTCTTAACTAGGCTGCCACCAAAATTGTAATTAATTTGTTGCGTTCTCCTCAGTCTGCATTAGCTTTAATTAAGGACTAAGAAAACAGCGCTGTTTGCAATCGGATATTTGCAAGTTTCTGTTTTAAAAATACGAATTTTAGCTGACGTACTCTTTATTCGTCTGACTAAAACGCTCACACACAAGGAAGAAATATGGCACGCCAATTCGATAACTTTTATAGTCATGGGGCAATTAACTTTAGTGATTTTATTAATTGTGTTTCTAGCTTATATACTGGTCCAGACTGCTTGGATGATAGTACATTAAGACTGCTTGCTGAGATGTTGTATCGGCTTTCGCAAAACAAGCAATTTCTCGCGGCTCAAGTTGCGGGCAGCAGTAATTACCAACATCATGCCCGAGGGATGTTGGACAATGATGATCTATATGTACTTTATGAAAATAAACGACCATTTTTTAAAGTATGTGCACAAATTTGGCATCCAATGCCAAAGCGGGGGACTCAGCGCTGTTTTATTCCGCAAGTGCGGGACTACAATTTTACGGCATTGACAACCAATTATTTTGGCCCCGGTTGTGGCAGCAAGCTCTACCAATATGAATATAGGAAGGACTTACAGCAAGGCGAGCATTGTGATTTACAGTTTGGGCAGTTTTATCAATTTACCCCTGAATCTGTACTCTTTACAGAAGCGTCGAGAGATGTGATAGCGCAGGCTTTACCTAAAAGTTTGAGTATCACAATCAGCTTACAGTTGGAACAAAGGGCACATGCTTGCTTTGTGTTTGACAAGTCATCTGGTCGCGTGCAGCAGATTATTGCTGACTCTGCATTTGGCCACAACGAAATACCTGAACCTCTGTTGCTTGAAGACTAAGCACTCGAGCGAAAGCTATTTGCTTGAGTTAAGGTGTAAAGAAAGTAACTTATTTTGTAGGATTTTATCTTTTATAGCTGTAACAAAAACGCAAATATGTTACTTGTAGTTGCATCTATGAGAATAGCGTGAGCACTTTATTGCATTCGGATTTCTCAATGAATGAAGTGCTTATACCAAATTGAACTAGTGTTCAGTCAAATTGGTATGACTATTCCATCAGCAGCCAGATCTGCACTGGCATTTTTAGCTTTGACAACAACCCTAATGGAGCGGCGTAATAATGAATAAAATAAGCTTGGTAGCACTCTCTGTCGTGCTAGGTTTGAGCGGATGCGCTCAAGACAAGCCAACAACAGAAACTACATCTGTTGCTAAAATCACAGAATCAACTCTCTCTCGTGCAGAAATCGACAAAGTCGTAGAACAGTACACCAAGCAGTTTATTAACCACGAACCCGCGCTTGCTACTTCGCTCAAATTATCAAGCAGTGAATATGGTCACTATGCCAATAGACTGCCGGATTACTCGGTTGTTGGTATGCAGGCGCTCCAGGTGGATATGAACGCAGCCGCAGATAAATTAAAACAATTACAATCGGGCGTGGCCAACTCTGATGACTTGTTGCACCTTAAAGTAAATGAAGTTATTGCACGTTATTATGCTGGCGATAAAGGCTTCTCAGCAGGTTATATTGATACTTGGGGCGGACACTTGCCATATATTGTCAATCAATTGTCCGGCCCATTGCTGGATATTCCGAATGTGCTTAAAGACCAGCATGGAATAGAGAGCGAGCAAGATGCAAAAGACTATGTTGCGCGCCTAAATGCCTTTGTTGAAGTCACGAAGCAAGTTGCAAGTAAGGTAAAAGCGGATGCCAATAAAGGCGTAATTTTACCAAAAGTATTATTTCCAAACACGTTAGGTTATTTAGATAACTTCACGGCGCCAAGTAGTGCAGAACATCCTTTGGTTGCGTCGTTTAAAGATAAACTTACGGATCTTGATGGTATTACGGATAAAGCCGCCGCTGATTATGTTGCACAGGCAACACAAATAGTTGAGCAAAAGCTTTATCCTGAATTTAAAAATGTGTCTGCGATTATGCACGCTCTAGAGAGCAAAGCGCCTGAAAATGTTGGTATTTGGGCCCAACCAAATGGCGAAGCTTTCTACCAGCATGAAATCACCTATTTGGCGGATTCTGATATGAGCGCGGAAGAGATCCACCAAATTGGCCTTGCTGAGGTGGAGCGTATTTCAAAGCGTATGGACGAAATCCTCAAGCAAAATGGCTATTCACAAGGCACCGTTGGCGACCGGATGAAGCAGCTCAATGAAGAGTCGAGATTTTTATATGCGGATTCTGACGAAGGTCGTGAAGCGTTATTATCGTTCTTGCGTGGTGAAATAGGGACAATTTTACAAAAAGCGCCAGATTATTTTTCTACTATTCCACCGCAACCTGTTGAAGTTAAACGTATACCAAAAGCCGTGGAAGCAGGCGCGCCGGGTGGTTACTACAACGGTCCATCACTTGATGGAAGTCGCCCTGGGGTATTTTCAATCAACCTAAAAGACATGAAAGCAGTACCAAGTTTTGGCATGAAAACCTTAACGTATCACGAGGCGGTTCCTGGTCACCACTTCCAAATTGCGCTTAATATGCTGCAAACAGAAATCGGTTTGATGCGTCAAAATGCCTCATTTAATGGCTATGTTGAGGGCTGGGCGCTGTATTCAGAGCTATTGGCTTACGAAATGGGGATGTATAAAGACGACCCATTTGGAGACTTAGGTCGTCTGCAAGCTGAGGCATATCGTGCTGCTCGACTGGTGGTTGATACGGGCCTACATTATAAAAAGTGGACACGCGATCAAGCGATCACGTATTTTGCTGATGCAACAGGTACGGCGATGAGTGATGTAGTATCGGCTATCGACCGTTATATCGCTTGGCCAGGACAAGCGCTTGGTTATAAGTTAGGTATGCTTAAGTTGGTTGAGCTCAGAGAGCACGCTAAGCAACAGCTAGGTGATAAGTTTGATATTAAAGCATTCCACGACGTGGTGTTGCTAAAAGGCGCAAGGCCAATGGCGCTTGTTGAAGAAGATATCAAGACTTGGATTAATTCTCTGCAGTCGTAAATACATTTTTCGGCTTGAAGTCAGTGAAAGACGCTGGCTTCAAGCTGACATTATTTAAAAACCTCTATTTATAGCACTCGTTCATACTTACCGTACTTAAATTCACTATCATAATTTGCAATTCGGCTTTGCCACGGCATTTTCAATAATTTCTTTGCTGCGATGTATATCTTTCTTTCTCAGCTCAAGTCCTGCTTCATCTTCATTTTTGATGGGTTGATAAGCGAGTTTTGCATAAAGCGCAAAGTGATCTGACCCTATGTTGTTGAGCCTTTTAATATCGATCACTGTGAAATGGTGACTCGCAAACAAATGATCTAGCGGCCATCGTGCAAACGGGTACTGTGCATGAAAAGTGTTAAACATGCCTCGGCCAACTCGCGGATCAAGAAGCCCACTTATTTTCCTAAATAATCTCGTGGTTGGTGACCAAGCAACATCATTGAGATCGCCAGTGACTATGGTGGGCAAAGGCTCATTTATGACGCGTTTGGCGACAACCACCAATTCTGCATCTCGCTCAATGGCCGTTTCGTTCTCGGTGGGGCTCGGCGGTGCCGGGTGCAAAAAATGGGTCTGGATCATGATATGGGGAGCGATCTTGAGTTTTGCATGTATCGAAGGCACGCCTTCTTCAACGATATACTCACATTTTGCCTCGTCTAGCGGGTAGCGAGAATAAACGTGCATGCCGTATAAATTGGATTGTGGACATTTAACGCTGTAGGGCAGTATATCTAACAACGAGTCTAATTGTTGCTCCCATATCTCATCACTTTCTAACGTGACTAAAACATCAGGTTGATTTGTCCGGACTTGCTCCAATAGCAGATTAAACTGTTGATTGGTTTGCAGGACATTGGCGGTGATCAAACTGATTGTGTGAGTATCGGTTGTCGCTTTTTTTACCTCGACCGACCAAAGTGGGGTGTAGGGTAAAATCCACCACAGTTGAAAACATAAACAGCCTACTAGAGCAATGATAGCAAGCGCGGCTACGCTTTGAAGATTAAGATAAAAAATGGACAGCAGTAGCGTAAATGCAGTAATAACAGTGAGCTGAAGCCGCGGGAATTCCATTGCTCTAACACTCCAGTGCGGATGCTTAGCAAGTGGCAATAACGTAGCAAGTAGGATAAAACCACACAGCGCGACGATAACCCAAGTCATGAAATTCCTCAGCAAATAGATGAATTTAAGAAGTATATTTCATGTTAGCTGAAATCGCTGTGAATAGCATCGGGTCTAGACGGTTGCCTAAACCCGATACTCGTCAGGGATATTTATACCAATTAGTCGAGATTAGTTTTGATACGGGGTGTTTTCCGCAAAGTATTCATGGCTGTCAGCATTTTGAATTGCTTGACTTGGGTTTGAAATTGCTAAGCTTTTCGCACCAGATTGACCGTAAACTATGTCATCTGTACCCGCAACGGCATTAAAGTGACTTAGCTCATGAACAATCGTGCCTGCACGTGAATCTGTACCTAGCTCATTTGCGCTCCAAAATGCGCGACATAGATATACTTTGTATGGTTGATTTGGGTATACATAAGCAAAGTATGATTTGTTACAACTACAGTCAAAAGTGAGATCTTGGTTGTCGATTGCGTCATTGATTGCATTGAAGTTAGATTTCACGGTTGCATAACGGCTGCTTGTCGCTGCGCCGAACCAAGTTTGATAACGCGTAGATGGGTTGCTTGCTGAGTGGCTATTTAGGTAAGCCACGGAGTCATTAGTGATCTGGTCTGCAGCATTTAGTGCTGACAAAATACTCGTTTTTTCACTGTTACTACAACGACCTGTAAAACAAGTGCCATCAGTACAGTCAGCCGCGCCTGCGGTTGGTTTTGCATTGACTTGAACATTGCCCTTCGTCATCGCAACGCCTTCAAGCCACAGATTTACCGAATTTGAGCTGAGTTCTGCTACATTGGCACGCATCATCGATTGCTGACCCATCGTTCTTGTAGTCATGCTTGGGATTTCTTTTTTACCGAAAAGATCAAATGATTCAACATCATAACTAATTTCGTAGTTACCTGGCTGGCTAAGATCATAAAGGCCTGAAAGCTCAAATGATTTAGTGAGCGTTTCGCCAGACTTTAACTTGATAAAGTCAGCTTCAGTGGGAGCTGGGCGTTTGTAGTGAGGACCAAAGAAATTAACTTCTTTACCATCACGCGTAATTTTGAAAATATGCTCTTCTTCAAGGTCTGTATACCAGCTTAAGATTTTCTGATTGCCTTTACCCTGATTGGTGATGTTTAGCGTCGCAATAACATCGCCATTGCTTTTTGTGTCGACATCAACACTTACCGCTAGGTCTTTATTCATTGCTTGAGCATTCAGTGATGCGGTTACGGCTGCGGCGAGTAACCCTGTAGATAGTGTGCGTGATAGTAGCTTCATTATTTCTTCCTGTTGAGGTTGCTACAGTCTCTCGGCTGGCAGGTACAAAACCAGTGGTGAGGACTGAGTTTACTTGTTGTCATTTCGTTATTTTTAAAGGTGAATTCACTCTTCACTTTTAATTAACAATAATATATTCAATGTTTCAAGCAGAATTTTTACAACAGAGCTAAAAAATTCACATTAAAAAATTACCAATAATTTCAAATAACTGTAATGTTATTGAAAAGTATGGATAAATTTAATACAAAACAGGGGTGAGGATAGTTGTGAATTTATTGTTTCATTCACATTGGTTTACATTGTAGTGTTTGAAATGGTATTCCAACCGAAGTTGGAATGGCACTGATGTTATCTAGCTAGCCATTATCAGTGCCAAACTGGGTATTAGATTTCGGTAATGATATCGTCGATAGCAAGGCGAGATTTAGGTAATTTAGCATTAAAATCACCTTCGTCTCGATAGCCCAATGCGACAATAGCAAGGGCATCAAAGCCCTGCTCAGTTAACCCAAGCTCATTGCTGAGAATTTCAGCGTCAAAGCCCTCAATGGGCACAGAGTCTATACCGAGTAGTGCTGTGCTTAGCAAAAATTGCCCAAGATTTAAGTAAACTTGTTTGCCAGTCCATGCTTTGATTGCTTCATCGCTGGTTTGATTTAAGCCGACAAAATAGCGACGGCCATTATTCATTTGTGCTTCTACCTCAGAGCCTTTTTCAAATCGGCCATCGGCACTTTCTTTGGCAAGCACTTTATCTAAATGTGCATCATTTATATTTTGTTTTGCAGCAAATACAACAACATGCGATGCATTTAGTACTTTTGCTTCATTAAATTTGTAATTCTCTTGTGTGCTTTTAGCCACTTGAGTTTTGCCAGCCTCAGTACTTGCGATGACAAAATGCCATGGCTGAACGTTGGTACTAGAGGGGCTTAGTCTTAGCGCCTGCTTGAGTAGGTCAATATCTGAATCACTAATTTTTTTATTAGGATCAAAGGCTTTTGTAGAATAACGATTGTGGATTGCATCGCGTAACGTGTACATATCAAACTCCTAATTGCTTTAAAGACATAA
Organism: Pseudoalteromonas sp. GCY; assembly: GCF_016695175.1. NCBI lineage: Bacteria > Pseudomonadati > Pseudomonadota > Gammaproteobacteria > Alteromonadales > Pseudoalteromonadaceae > Pseudoalteromonas > Pseudoalteromonas sp. GCY. Next base: position 2,983,047 of record NZ_CP068023.1, on the reverse strand, counting down.
TATGGATTTACATAATCAATAAAAAGATGATAATGAGTTAAATAGTTTCAAAAATTTTTTGAAAATGAATACACAAGATTTAATCGTCGTGATGAAAACGGCTAAACTTGGCAATATTAGCGCGGCGGCTGCGCAGTTAGATATGCAGGTTGCCACAGCGAGCGCCGCGATAAAGCGAGTGGAAAAGCACCTTGGCTTTCAACTTTTTGTGCGTTCTACGCGTAGCTTAAGGCTATCCAAGCAAGGTGAAACTTATTTGCCAATTTGCGAGCAGGCACTTGCGCTTTTGGCTGATGGCAAAAAGCAGGTGCTCGACAACGACAACGAAATTGATGGTGAGCTAAGGTTAACCGCACCGTCAGATTTTGGCCGTAATATCCTCCTTCCTTGGCTAGACGAATTACTGGATGAATACCCTAAACTTGCCCTGAAGCTTATTCTTAATGATCACAATCTCGACTTTTATCGTGACGGTGTTGATATCGCGCTGCGCTATGGTGCGCCTGAAGACAGTAGCTTCTACGGCTTTAAAATTTGTGATGTGCCATTGCTGCTTTGTGCCTCTACGGAATACTTAGAAAAGCAGGGTACACCAAAGGATCATGAGGAATTAAGCGAGCACCAAGGGCTATTCTTTTTGATCAGAGGCAGTAAGTTTGATACGTGGAAACTGACGAAAAATGAACAAACTTACAAAGTGGTGCTTAAAGGGCGTAGAACCAGTAATGATGCGGATGTGGTAAAGCGCTGGTGTGCGCAAGGAGCGGGTATTTCATTGCGCTCCGCGATAGACGTAGCAGACCAACTAGAACAAGGTGTGGTGCAAAGTATATTAAATGACTATCGCGTTGAATGTAAGCCGCTGTGGTTGATCTGCCCGTCAAAGCAAATGATCAACCCAAGCGTGAGAGTGCTGCGCGATAAACTAAGAGTGTACTGCCAAGCGCTTGTAGAAAAGGCCGAGCGGTATAAATAGCTCACTAGGGCTTGACCGAAGCTGTATTCTTAGGCTTGTCGGGTAAGTGGGTTGGATAACCAAATAACGCCAACCATTTGCCCTTTAAGGTGTTTGCTTGTGAAAAGCGGTGGAACATATGACGCCACTGAGCAAAGTTAACGTCTAAAGGGGTCTGCTTTGGCGCCGCACCTCTTATTCCATAGCAAATTGTTATGTCTTCACGCTCTTCAACAAAAGTGCCAAAAAGCTTATCCCAAATGATGAGCACCCCAGCAAAGTTTTTATCTATATAGTCAGGATTACTGGCGTGATGGACTCTGTGGTGGGAAGGTGTATTAAAGATCCGCTCTACCACTCCTAACCGATTAACCGTTTGTGTATGGACAAAAAATTGAAAAGCTAAGTTGATTGCGACGATGGCAAATACCAAGGTTGGGGTAAATCCAAGAAGTATCATAGGCAGCCAGAACAGCCACATACCGACAATTGGGTAAAGCAAACTTTGTCGAAAGGCGGTGGTAAAATTCATGCTGTTCGAACTGTGATGCACTACGTGTGCACTCCAAAGCCAGTGAATACAATGTGATGCCCGGTGAAACCAGTAATACAAAAAATCTTGCAAAATAAACCCAAAAAACAAAGTGAAGAGATTTAATTCAATTGTGAATAAGGCAAATTGATGTAGCCAGTAAAAGAGCGGCATCAGCACAAGCAAAGCCAGCGCGTCGCTGCCTTGGTGGAGCAAGGCGAGTAGGGCATTGAGTATTGAGTCTCGCCAATCATAGTATTCGCGATGCTTAATATATTCCCAGGCAACACAAAGTAAAAAGACGGGACTGAGTGCCAGTAAAATTAACGATACATCAATAATATACAGCTCCTTCTTTAGCCAAAGCTTTGGTACTTTATATCCACAAGCGTAGCGGGTTAGCCATTGACAATCCTGCCAAACTGCGCCAACAATTTGTCCAAATACGACAAAAGGAACCGCAATGCACTCCACTTCGTTTGTATACTTTTATAGTGCGTGGGCATATCTCCATGACCATTTTATCGATGACAAGAGACTGCAAGGCGAGTTTGTTGAGCTGGTAACGTCACGGCCTGAACGTGTAACACTCGTTGAGTATGAGCGGTTGCTTGAGGTAGGGCGGGAGTTAAGCGGCGATCCCCTAATTGGCTTTGAGCTGGGTAAAGCGATTCAGCTGCATGATTATGGGGCGCTTGGCTATTTGGTCGAAACCAGTAAAGACTTGCAGCAGGCTATAACCTCATTATTGCATTACGACGCCATTGTCGCCGATATTGGCCTCGCCGTATTCACAAGTGATAGCGACAATGCTAAGTTAACTTGGCAACCAAAAACCCCGCTGGGTAAGCAAGCCATTTTGCGTAATATGACCGCTTGGGTGAGCGCTGCACGGCAGCTTTTGCGATCAACTTTATCGCCTAACCAACTCCAGCTTAGCTTTAGCGTGTGTGACCCAGAATTACAGCGTTTGCAAACTTGGTTTGGCTGCCCCGTATCACAAAACTGCCCTGAAAATGCACTGTCGTTTCCGTTAGATTTTCTTACTATGCCAGTCGCCACCGTTGACAGCCTAATGCACGAACATATTGAGCAAGCGGTTGCTAAAAGCGTATCAGCGCTCTGTGATAATCATGATTTAAAAACGCGTGTTGTCAATTTACTTGCGGCAAAGCATTCACTGGCCGGAGTCAACCAAGCAAGTATTGCTAAGGCATTAAACATGAGTGTGCGTTCGATGCAGCGTAAGCTAAAAACACAACACACCAGCTTTAGAACCTTACTCGACCAAGAGCGAAAGCATAGATTTGAACAACTCATCGGCAACACAAGGTTGCTCGATATTGTAGACGCACTCGGTTTTACAGAGCAAAGTGCGCTGAATAAGGTTTGTATAAAATGGTACGGGAAGTCACCGTCAAAGCTAAAGTGAAGAGCTAAAGTTGGGTAAGTTTTGGTTTGTTAGGTTCAGCTAATCAGATTTAATCGAATTTGAGCGTTTTATAAGTGAGAGAAGTGGAAATTGGGAGCGCCGAGTAGTATAAATCGCTGACACCCGCCTCAAATTGGTGTGTTCTAAAAATATCACTTAAGTTTTAATACTGAAACGTAGTGATAGGTGTCATTGATTCCTTTTTGAAGAGCGTTAATCAAGCCAATACAATTTGGTTTTGGCTTACAATATAATGACTGTGAAATTCTAAAGTGGGGCTGCTAGCTGGCAACCCCCTTGCAGTTAGTACTTTCTACGATTGATAGAGAAAGTAACCGCCGCATCACCATTATTCAGATCAAAAGAGTTGAGCTTTCCTGAGCAGATAGCACGATCACGGTATGATCCACCCTCATTTTCAGCAATCACTTTTTGCGGCACCATTTTGCCACTACGGTAATCCTTCATGACCACCAACCTGAAATGACAACGAGGCGCAATGCTGCTATCGGCAAACTGATACTCAAGATCAACAATGCGAACAACACTTGGATAGTTGCTCAGAACATCGAAACGATCTCGAGATTTGCCAGCAAGTGTTGTTAGTGGCGCAGGAATGTATCGAGAAGACTCAGCATCTTTGCTAGTCAGTTTAACGTCGTAGCCGCTCGCATCATTTTCGACAATGACACTGATGTTTGCCATCGCTGAGCTACTTAAGACCAGTGCTGAAACCAGCAAACCTTTTTTAAACATAAATTAATCCTTTATATTTTATTATGATAAAAACTCCCAGTTTCATAGGGAGTTACAGCAGATAGTACCCCATATCGGTCCTTTTTGATAGCTAAATTTGATAGGGAGTCACCATTTAGTTCTACTTCGGTGCCTATTTGACCAGCTTTGAGTCCAAGCTGCTTGCCCAGCTGCTCCATCTCTTTTTCCATCTGAGGCAAAACTTCTGTTTTTAGCTGTTTTGCCGCCTGAGCATAACGCTCTTTCTCTTCGGCGGAAGAAGCGTTTTGGGCAATTTGCTCAAACTCAACAATACTTTCCTTGGTCCCTTTTACATCACCAACCCGGAAGTTGTAACCAAAATACATATCCATCATATTACGTGGTAGTTGCATAGCGTAGGCTCCTTGCTATTAGTAAACTCTATGAAAGGTAAAGCAAATATCACACCAACTAAATAAAACACTTAGGTTTTTTAAGTGATATTTATGCGATTAATTGTCAGGTGCGCCCAAATCGTGTTCACCTTACAAAAAAACTGCAGTGGCATGGTGATTTTGACATCCTAATCATAGTATTGCATGGTCCGCTCACAACGGTATTAAGTTCACCAAATTAGTGGGGCTTAATAAATCACTAAATCGCTGACACCCACCTCAACCAGAGCACTCACTGCTCGTGGTGTTCCTAAGCATGCCTACCGCTTGCTATTTCACCCTTGATATCTGTTTGTAAACACGAGAAATCTTAATCGTTTCAATCGAATCTGATTGTACGTGCTTTTATGGTTTTTAACTGTTTGAAATTTAAGTGTTTTATTTAAATTGTCGACAGCAAGAAAGATTTATCTTGAGAATCAAAATTACTCAATTGCTAAGTGCTATATTTAAGATTACAACTACTCCACTTTAATGTGGGCCCTTGAATTTTCCCACTAACCCTATGTTAAATCGTGGGGTGCCTAAACCATCATGTAATGATGTGCCAACGCATCGCCACCTAAGGATTATTTAGATGCTATCTACTCTATTCGTTGTTGATCAAAATGCAGATGTACTGCCTTTGGCAAATAACGTAGTGACGTTTGAAACATATTTGCAAGAGTACCCAAAGCTCGGTGAATCAAAACTTCGAGTGATTAATTTATGTGACTGTGACCGTTATTTAAGCCAAGGTTATTACTGCTCTTTACTTGCTGAAGCGCGCAATCACCAAGTGCTTCCGAGTCTCAAGATCATTAACGGTTTACGTGATGGCGATAATGCGTTGTTTTTATCGCAAGCTTGGTTTGATAAGCGTGGGATCGCGATTACCGATGACGCTGAGCTGATCATTTGTATGGGCGAAACCCAACAGCCTGAGTTTAGTAAGTTGGCGGCGTATTTATTTCAGCAATTTCCTGCGCCTTTACTAAAAGTGACATTACAGCAGCAAGACAAAGGCGTGCGTGTGCAGGTGCAGCGTCGCGACTTTTCGACACTACAGTTGGCGCAGCTTGAGTTTTGTACTCAAGTATTAGGTCATGTGCATGCCACTCAGTGGAACAAACGTAAGAGTCACAAAAAGTATCGCTGGGATATCGCGATGCTGGTGGATCATGATGAAAAGTTGCCGCCAAGTAATAAAGGAGCGATCAGCCGCTTTGTTAAAGCGGGTGAAAAGCTTGGCATTAAAGTACATCCATTAGAAGCGGCTGAGTTATACAACTTAGGCCAATACGATGGGCTATTTATTCGTGAAACCACAGCGATTGATCACCATACTTATCGCCTTGCGCAAGAAGCAGAGCAAAAAGATTTAGTCGTAATTGATGACCCAAGCTCGATTCTACGCTGTTGTAATAAGGTGTTTTTGCATGATGCCTTTAATTACAAGAAGGTGCCAAGTTTAGAAACGCGATTTGTGAGTCAGTGTAATGAACAAGTAATCGATAAACTCATTGCTGAGTTATCGCTACCTATGGTGCTTAAAATGCCTGAGAGTTCGTTCTCAAAAGGCGTATTTAAAGTAAAAACTAAAGAAGAACTTGGCGAGCGTTTACAAGAGCTGATGAGCGTCTCTGCGATTGTGTTGGCGCAAGCTTACTTATACACAGACTACGACTGGCGTATTGGGGTATTAAATGGCCGTGCAATTTACGCATGCCGTTACCATATGGCACGTAACCATTGGCAAATCTATAACCATGAATCAAAACGTAATTTCTCGGGTGGGTTTGACACGCTACCAACGTTTGAAGTGCCAAAGGCGGTGTTACGTGCAGCGTTAAAAGCGGCGGCAGTTGTGGGGAATGGTTTGTATGGTATTGATATTAAAGAGCACAACGGCAAAGCCTACGTGCTTGAAGTAAACGACAACCCGAATATTGACCAAGGGGTTGAAGACAAATATCTCGGTGACGAGCTGTACATGCAAGTGATGTCTGAATTTTCAAGACGTCTTGAAGCGAGAGGTAAAAAGTAATGTTACAAGCCGCGTTGGTGCTTGAAAAGGCGACACTGCAAGATTTGAACTCACTGAATGCGCTGGAGCAAAGCTGCTTTAGTGCAGATAGACTGAGTCGTCGCCAACTCAAGCATTACATCAGTTTTGAACATAGCCTGCTGCTCACTGCAAAGTTAGCAGGGGAATTAGTGGGCTATGGTTTGCTTTGGTTGCACCAAGGAACGCGGCTGGCAAGGCTTTACTCATTGGCGGTATCACCTCATCATCAAGGGAAAGGGATCGCACGCCAACTGATGTCAGAGCTTGAAGTCAGAGCAGGTGAAATGGGCTGGTTATATATGCGTTTAGAGGTGGCTAAACGTAACGACGCGGCCATCGGCTTATATAAACGCATGGGTTATCGGGTATTTGGCGAGTATCAAAACTATTACGCGGATCATGATGACGCGCTAAGAATGCAAAAATGCGTGCGTAAGCTGTCACAAAAGGCGGTGTTGCATCAGGCACCTTGGTATCAGCAAACGACAGACTTCACTTGCGGACCGGCGTCACTGATGATGGCAATGGCAAGTATAGACCCAGGCTGTATGGGCGATCAGGCCTTAGAGCTTGAGATATGGCGTGAAGCGACCACCATCTTTATGACCGCAGGTCACGGCGGCTGCCACCCATTTGGTTTGGCATTGGCTGCGGAGCGCCGTGGTTTTGCGGCTGAGGTGATGGTGAATACGGCGGGCCCGCTATTTTTAGATGGCGTTAGAAGCGCGCAGAAAAAACAGGTGATGACCTTAGTTCATGAGCAATTCCGTCAAGAGTGTGAATATCGTGATATTGCTATTCATCAGGCCGATGTAAAGCTTGAACAGGTTGAGCAATGGCTATTGCAGGGCAGTGCGGTACTGGCACTGATCAGCACTTATAGACTAAACGGTAAAAAAGCGCCGCATTGGGTGCTTATTACGGGGTTGGATGAGTTGTGTTTATATCTTAATGACCCTGATGTCGAGGACGACCAAAACCCTATCGACTGCCAGCAAGTACCCATCGCAAGGTCGGATTTTGAAAAAATGATGACGTTTGGCGCAAGCAAGTTAAGTGCGCTGGTGGTGTTACACGAGTCATTTTAAATAACGTTCTCTGTTATAAGTCAAAGGGCCTTTATTTGGCCCTTCGTTTTTGGTGTTAAATAGCGCTACATGGCGTTTATAGCGTTTTCAAAAACTCAACGATTTGCCACTTTTCATTGTCACTCAAGGTAGTGCCGTAAACGTGACCGCTGTTATCATTGCCCGGCATAACCTCACCACTGGCTTTGTTCACTTTGAACTCGTTCATGCCTTGATGAGTAATATAGCCAACGTTGATAGGATCGAATTCGCGACTGCCAACCCAGAAGGTATCTGGGCGCGACTCTGGTGATTGTAGTAGTGACCATAGGTTTGGCACAGAACCATTATGTAAATAAGGCGCGGTTGCCCAAATTCCATTTAACGGCCTTGCTTTGTAGACGCCCGCATCGTAAAAACCATCCACACAATCTTCGTTAGTATTGGGCGTTAACTGTTGTCTATTTGCCAAATAGACTTTGAGGCGCTCTTCAATGGATTTTTTCACGGTGGTTTTCTTACCATCTGGCCCGGTGCGTTCCGCTATTAAGCCCGCTTCGATTGCTTTGATGGGATCTTTTAGCACTAGACCCACCACGCCGTTTACTGGGATATCGATAGCGCTATCCACCGCTTGGAATTTGTCTCCCGCGATAATGTCGGTTTTTGTGCCTTCCAAGAACAATGTTTTTGCCATGTGGCAGCTTGCGTTATTAGACATAGTCGGGTCGGTGCCTATCTCTTTTACCGGTACTTTTACCGCTTCGTAATCCTTGAGTAGGTTTTTGCTATCAATGAGTTGGTGGCAGTTGGCGCAATTTGCTTGGAATAACATTTTTCCTTGTGCCGCCTTATTGGTGTCAATCCCTGGAAGGTATTGCTCAGGCCAAGCTGGTGGCAGAAGTGTTTTTACCCACGCTTCTAGTTGCCCTAACGCATGCATGTCTACCGTTGAGCTATATCGAGCATGTTTCCCCCAAACGCGCTGCCAAACCGGTGCCTCTTCAATGGATAACGAACCAAACACACCCACAACTTCACCAATGTTGCGTACTAATGGGCCGACCACAGGAATATTGGGCGCGGAAGCATTCCACTGCACAACATTTGACTGGTGTGTCCCCCATAAAAATGGATAGGAGACGGGGGCGGTGGGCGCATTTTTATTGTTAAGGTCGTCAAGCGCAAATGCCGTACCGGCGTTTTGAATATTGCCAAACGCGTCAAGTCGAGCATAGCTGGTAAAATCGTCTGGATAGTCTTCGGGCAAGTCATTAACGGTTTGTCGCTCGGCGGTTGCGAGTGCCACATGCTTGAGATCGTCCCGTAAATCATCAATCAATTCTTGCGATGCCCCCTCTTTTAATACGCGCATCGCGAAACGGCTAAACTTTTGATTATCGTTAAGGGTCGCTTCTAACGCGGCATTTAGGCGGCTAAAGAAGAGTACAAAGTTGGCGAGGGTGGGCGCACCTTCTACCAAGATTTTTGTGCCATTATAGTTAATTTGGTTAGTGTGACATGCGGCACAGGTCATCCCGACCCAAGCTTGTCCCGTGGTTTGATTGTTATGCACAGCAAAGCCGATGGGCAAACCTGAAGGGTTATTGGCGGCGGTTTTACTGGGCAGGTAGCGCAGCATTTCCATATGTTCGCTATCGCGAAAGAGTTTTTTACTGTTGGGCTGCTCTAACCAAGTAAACCAAGTATAGGGAATGATTTGTGACCCTTGCCCTGTGAACCAAAAGTCTTGCCGAAGTTTATCTGACCATCCTTGATTGAGCCAAACTCGCTCAGGCACTTGACCAGATTCTGCAACCGGGTCGAGCGTTTCTTTGGGCACTGAAGGTTTTTTACTTGGTGAGCTACAACTTGCGAGAAACAGTGTGCAAGCCACTGCCGCACTTACATATTTTATTACTAGTCTATTGTTCATGTTGAACTGTCCGTGACGGTGGAAGTATCAACTACCTTAGTACAAACTCATTAACAATCAAGTTACACGACATTACACGTGCCTCTCATTCACAAGATGAGAAAGTCTCATCTTTCCAAATATGAAATATTTATGTAAATTTATTTGTTTACACTAAATTTACTTTATTTGTTTGGGAGCAGTTGTGCGTCGAAGTAGTTTTGCCATTTTCCATGTTATGGCGGTAATAGTTATCTTGGTTGGGTTACTGACAGGCCCTCGCTTGGGCATTATTAACCATGATTTTCTGGCGTTTCTTTCGCCTTTGCTTCCACAAGGCGCGTTGCTGTCAGTGCATGTGTTATTTGGTTGCTTACTCACCTTGATTGCGATTGTTTTTACTGTGGCAACCATTCGCGCGCCGTTTCACGGCGCACCAAGCAAGTTTGATAAAGCCGTTAACTACTTTGGGTATCTTGTTATCGTGTTGAGTATAGCCACAGGTTGGTTACTTTGGCTCAATCCTGAGAGTCTAAGTCTAGTCATTCATGGGTTATCAGCGACAGCCATTTTTTTGTATTTGGTGTTGCATGGCATAAAGCACACCGTGTTTAAGGGCAAGCAAGTACTGAGCGTATTAGTGCCCAGAAATGCGCTTATTTTACTCAGTTGCAGTATTGCTCTGGTGTATTTTTGCGGCCTTGGCATACAGCTTATTGTTGCAGAGCAGCATTTACGGTTAGAAGTTGCGCCGCTATCAAGGCAAAGCCACCTCGAAATAGATGGTAAAGGAGACGAGCCACAATGGTTGCGTGCTAAGCCTATTCAGTTAACTACATTTGGTGGTGCAAACTTCTTGGATGGGAGTAGTGAGGTCGAAATAAAAGCGTTGAGCAACCATGATGAAACCTTCTTTCTGATCCGCTGGCAAGATCCGACCGAAAGTCTAGAGCATCTGCCGCTCGAAAAAACATCGGACGGTTGGCAAGTACAAGAAAATGGCTTTTATCGCTTTGACGAGCGGACTTATTACGAAGATAAGTTTGCCATCATGCTATCGACTACCTGTGAGCTAGGAGGCGATGGCACCGTTCAATACGGCGATGCGCCGCTTGCAGGCAAACCCCGTAACTGGCATGGCAAGGGCTATCACGCAAGTACGGACGGCCGCACGCGAGATTTATGGCACTGGAAAGCGCTGAGAACCAATGACATGTACTTGGCCGATGATAATTTTTTTGGGCCACCCCAAAGCGTTGCACTTGGGCAAAGGCGCTACACCGCAGGGTATCAACCTGATGGCAAAGAAAGCGGTGCTTATGTGATGAACTGGCGCTGGTACTCACCAACTGAGGTTACGCCAAAGCGAATGCCAATCCCATCGCCGGATATCACTGAGCGCAAAGTCCTTGATTGGTTTGCCAGCGAAACCTACAACCCACAACGAGACATGGCGAAAATTGGCGAACAGCTACCGTCCGTGTTGTACCGTTCAAATCGTTTTGAGGGAGATAGAGCCGATGTTAGGGCTAGGGGAGAGTGGCACGATGGTTATTGGACGCTAGAGCTGGTACGTAAACACCAAACGCATTCTACCCTTGATGTTGAACTGCGCTCTGGTGTTTGCATGTGGGTCTCCGCATTCGATCACGCACAAATCGCGCATACTCGTCACCACAGAGCGATTCAATTGAGGTATATGCTATGACCGTTGCCTCACGTTTAGTACTTAGTTTAGCGATTGCCGCTGTGGCGATTAGCTACTTGTTATTCAGCGCCCCTGAGCGAGAAATTCCAACTCATGCACGCTTTATTAAAGTCACTAATGACATGCAGTTTTTGTCTATATGGCAGGGCCCTTGGCATTGTGTCTATGACAAAAAGCTTAATCTGCTTTGGGAAGTAAAACGAGATGATGAGTCTATTCACGATGGCTATTGGAGCTACTCTTGGTATGACGGTCAATTTGGTCATGCTGATCAAGGTGATTGTTATTTCGAAGCATCCCACTGCGATAGCCAAGACCTGATCCGTAAAACCAATCAAGCTTCATTATGTGGTAGTGCCGAGTGGCGTTTACCTACACCTGATGAGCTGCACTCTTTAATTCAAACGCCAAATAGTCCCGGACAACCCCATATCGCAAGTGATTTTTTCCCACACATTAAAAATGGTGACTATTGGAGTAGTGAGGCTGGCGTCCCGTTACCCAAGTCTTTTAAGCGTGAAAAGTTAGGGGCAACGGCCGTGAATTTTCAATCTGCAGAGACGCTTTCGCTCCCTTATGCAAATGCCGCATTTGTCATGTTGGTGGCTACGCCGTCAACACCATTCTCATTGGCTCAAAGTCGTGCTGAGCCTGTTACTCTAAACTAGGAACCAAGGAAATGAAATATACTCAAATGGCAACTTTTGTGGTTGCAGCTGGTCTATCTTGTAGCAGTTTTGCTGCGAGTGACTACCATCGTCTTGTGTGGGACACCAGTCCAAGTACTTCAGCAACAATAGGGTTTACACCCACATCAGGCACTAACCATATTGTTAAATATGGCAGCACAACGGATGAGCAGAGTTGGCAAAGCGCAGCAGTCAGCGCAACGCATACCTTTGACGGTGGCCTCTCAAGTTCATTTGTGAAATTAACCGGTTTAACCCCAGATAGTGCGGTGTATTATCGTGTTTGTGATTCACAAGGTTGCGGTCAGCGTTTGTGGTTCAGAACTGCGCCGCAAACGGCATCAGGGATCACTGCTGTAGCTGGTGGTGATACGCGCACAGGTTGGACAACGCGCCGTAAAGGTAATGAGTTGATCGCTAAAATTCGACCGCTATTTATTATGCATGGTGGCGACTACACCAATGCAAACTCCGTTTCTGAAATGCGTGAATACTTAAAAGATTGGCAAGTAACCTTTTCGGATGATTTGATTGATGGCCTTGCATACAAACGAATTTATCCATTCGTAGCAACACATGGCAATCACGAAGACGATAACTACAAAACGCTATGCGAAGTATTTGGCGTAGATTATGACCAAGATGGTGCGTGTACAGCAAAAGATACCTATGGTGCTTTTAACGTGGCGGGGCTGTTAAGGGTTTATACCTTAAATAGCCAATTTAAAAATAGTGGCTGGTCGAGCTATGCCACAGCGATGAACAATTGGCTGAAAAGCGACTTACAGTCTCAGGGCAACAGCGCAACGTGGCGTATCGCTCAGTATCATAAGCCTATGTATCCTCACTATTCAGGTAAGTCAGACAACACCATATTACACACTTGGTGGGCACAAGACTTCTATAATAATGCGATGAACTTAGTGGTAGAGTCCGATACTCATATCAATAAACTGACTTACGCACTAACGCCTACCAGCAATGGCTTTACTGCAACGACCCAAGGCGGCACCGTTTATGTGGGTGAGGGAAGCTGGGGTGCACCGGCGAGAAGCGCCAATGATCCAAAAAGCTGGACTATCGACCTTGCGAGTATTCAACAGTTTAAAGTGTTGAGTGTGACAAATGATAAGCTTACTGTTCGAACTGCTGAGTTTTCAAGTAATGCAACCGCGTTATCTAAAGCGCAGCGAGATGCCGATCCGCTCGCGTTACCTATGAATATGACATGGTGGTACGCCGCTGAAATTGGTGATGAACTGAATCTGATCAAAGCAAGCAATAATCTATCTGTGATAGAAACTCCCATTGTTGAGCCGCCAGCTGCAATTGAACTTATCAGTGGTCAAACACAAGCGAATGTCACTGGTGCTAAGTCTTCTCAGGCACTTTATTACATTGATGTGCCAACAGGAGCAACGCAGCTAAAAGTTGAAACGGCGGGCGGCAGTGGTGATGTAGATATGTATGTGCGCTTTAATGCGGAGCCAACGACACAAAACTACGATTGTCGACCCTATAAATCAGGTAATAATGAAGTCTGTACGATTACTCCAGTACAAACAGGTCGTTACTATGTCATGCTTGATGGCTATGAGAGTTATTCAGGCGTTGCGCTAACGGCTACGGTTTATACTGACACTCCTCCAGATCAAGGTAATAGCCAGCAATGGTTGGATCAATCCGCCAGTAAAGGTCAGTGGCAGTATTATACTTTTGACGTGGCACAGGGAACACAGAGCCTGCAAGTAAAGGGATCGGGTGGTACTGGAGATGCTGATTTATATCTGCGTTTTGGTCAACAACCAAATAGTAATACCTACGAGTGTCGGCCTTATGAAAATGGCAATAATGAAACGTGCACAATCACCAATCCAAATGCGGGAACTTGGCATATTGGACTCTATGGTTACGCTGCTTTTTCAGGATTGACTCTACAAGCAGTAAGTCAATAACCCTGTAAATGAGAGCTTGGTGGTTATTGATGTAACGATCAAGCTCATTTTAAAACTGACCGAATATTGAGAATAGCTTGACTATTCACAATTAATGGAATTGAGACAATAATCGAGGTACAATACCGCTGCATTTTTGGACATGCAACTGTCTTTATGCAACGACCTCTGACGCGCGCAATCGTTGCGGTTCGTAGGGAAGAATAAATTTACCACGTGTTTGGCTATGTACCGTGGTGATAACAAGGAATCAATTATGAATACAAAACTTCTCGTTGGCTTAGGTGCTGTGGCTATTGCCGTTGGTGCTTATGTAACCACTCAATCATCTTCTTCAAGCATTGCGATGGAACAACTGGAATATGTTCCGGCTGATACCGCTGTATTTTGGGGGCAATTAACGCCTTTTGAGCAGCAAAAATATTTATCTTTTATGCCTGAAGCGCTTAGAAAAGTACAAGATCTTGAAGAAGTAACTGGGCTGCTTAGAAAAGAAAATGACAAACATCTTAATTTTCTGGCAACGCTATTAGAGCAGTACAATCTAGCGATGACATCCCCTGAGCAAATGAAAGCTATCTTAGGTATGGGTGAGACAGTTAGAAGTGTATTCTACACCGTTGGTTTGTTACCGACACTGCGTTATGAGCTTGCAGATCCTGAAGCTTTTCAGCGCACAATAAAAATGGCTGCAAAAGATGCCGAAATCACATACCAAGAAGATACGCTTGATGGCGTTGCATTAACGCGTTATCAGCTTGAGTTCGCGCCAGAAGCTAAGGTTGAGCTTATCACATCCGTGCAGGGTCAATGGGTAACGACGACATTTAACACGCCAATTAACACCGAAGCGGATTTAAAAGTCGCTTTGGGTATTGCCAAACCAGCCCAGTCACTGGCGCAATCTGGCAAACTTGAGCAATACAACACGCAGTTTGGTTTTGATGGTTCGTCAATTGCATTTTTGAACCATGTGGCTATCGTCGATGGTATTACTGCAAATAAGCAGTCTGATTTGACTCGTATGTTAGACAACATCTTGCAGCTGGGCGGTGATACTGAGAAATTAGCAGCGGTACGTGCTCCTGAATGTCAGGCGGACTACAGTGAAATCGCAAATCTGTGGCCTGCAACGGTGTTGGGTACCAAGAATATCCAATTTACTAATTCCGCAATCGACTTTGAAGTTGATACTGTGGTGGTGGGTAAAGATGCTGAACTGATGAAAGCGCTTGGGTCGATCCGTGGCTTTATTCCTGCGCACGTCACCAACGGCGAAGAGAAAGTACTAGGGTTTGGCTATGGTGTTGATGTTGCAAAAGTTGCGCCGCTTGTAAACACCCTTTGGGGCCGCTTTACCAAAGCTGAATTCAAGTGTTCTGAACTCGTTGCACTACAGCAGCAAGCGAAACAAAACAGTCCAATGGCTATTGCGATGATGACAGGCATGGCGAACTCGGTTAAAGGCGTGAGTGCATCCGTTTTTGATCTTGTTATGGAGCCAAACGACCAAGGCATGCCGGAACCTAAAACGTTTGATGCTCTAGTCACATTGTCTGCCGAAGATCCTTTAGTACTTGTTAATACGGTGAAAGGGCTTGCACCTATGCTGGGTCAAATTCAAATCCCAGAAGATGGCACACCTGTTTCAATTAACCAGTACATTCCATCTCCACAGCCTTTAGATGTGGATATCAAACTGGCAGTTAAAGGCGATCACTTGGTGTTGTTTACGGGTGAAAAGGCGACAGTTATTGCTGAGAAAATGGCAGGCCAAGCGTTAGAAACTAATGGCATGACGCATTTCAGCATGGATATGCAAGCATTTTTAGCACCAATGTTAGAAGCGGCAAAAGCGACTGGTCAACCAATGCCTGATAGTATTGATGCGCTTTTACAGCAAAATATGGTGTTTGAGTTTAGTATGGATGTTGCGGATCATGGCCTTGTATTTGGCACTGATATGAAGCTGAAAAAACTATAACGAGCAAAAATCAAATGATGTTAAAAATGTCGACGTAAAACAAGCCGTTCAGCTAATGTGGTGCTATCGGCTTAATATTTAATAAAGATGCACTATAACTGAGTTAGTTAACTTAGTTATGGTGCTTTTTTTTTGTGAGAAAGAAATCTAGCCAGAAGGGGTGGCTCTCCTTCCCAAAACCGTATAAATGATTGCAAGTAAAGAGTTGTAAGTTTACTAAATGCACCCCCTGAGAATGCTACACATCGAGCTTTATCTGACGAAAACTTTAATGGCAATGCACCAGCGCTTTTTATGCATGGCTTGTAAGGACCGAATAGCCAATGGAGAGCTAATTCAAGCCTAGTGTTAAAAAGCGTGGGTATAAAGGTGCTGGAATATCTAGGTATGAGTGCAATCATTGTCGAAAAACTTTAACGGTTGGTAAGCAGTCCCGAAAGCAAAAGAGACCTGAGAGCAATATTAGGTTGTTCGATCTGATATTGATGCACACATAGCTGAGGAGGATCATAATACATTTAGATACTTCCCCTCAAACGCTTTACGACAAGATAGGTTTTATTCATAAGCAATTGCAGCAAAGCGAGAAAGAAAGTTATGTGAGGGTAGGTTGCAACTAGATTGACTTATTTATCAACTGATAGACAAGTACAAACGACGAATTGGACTAAGCGAGAAGATAAACGTAACACTGAGTTTTATGGCATTAGTACCGCTTGTCTAACTACGAGTTCAATTTATCTGGCACAGAAAAAGCAAATCCTGAATTGAAAAATTCTTATCCATTGAATAGACAACAATTGTTACTTAATTTGGGCGAGAAAGCGTCTAAGCTCTTTACTTCTAAAGCTTCCGAAATTTTCTTGAGTGAAGCTACTGGCGCCAAACCAACGCCTTTTCACTAGGTGAAAATTTATTGCCTTATCCTCGTTCTCGTGAACTAAAAATTCGAGATCGTAAGTGTCTGCCTTTGTTCTTATTCTAATAAATACTTTTTCATATGGAGAAGGGCTTCTAATAAACATGGCAGAGCGTGCGTCGTCAAGCGAATACAAAAACTCCTGAAGTATCTTATCTGGAATATTGAACTGCTGTCTCTCCTGTCCAATGTTTGTATCCCATTTTGAAATTGATTCAATCTCTTGAACTGATAGTTGAGACACTTCTTTTAAAATAGCTTCACCTGTTGATTGGGATTCGTATGAGCTATACCAACTGTAGAAAATAAAGAGGGGAATTGCTACAGCAAGGGTTTTTTTTAAAAAGCTTTTATCCATGTTTCCTCTGTTGGCTAATAAGAAGTGTGTTAAACATTGCTGGTTTTGAGTGATATACATTGAGTATTTTTTAATTAAAAAACTGTATCACTTTTTTATTATGACGACATCAAAACATGTCAAAAATGCAAGAAAACAACTACAACTCCTTTGTTGCTTTACGAGTTGTAGTTGCTTAAGCTAGCCTAGCTAACAGTACAGCATCATGTTAACTGAACGGCTTGGGCGTAAAGTCAGAATTTTTATTTATACTGGCTGTAATTTTTGAGAAGGAGGTTTTATGAAATTACAAAATAGGTTGCTGCTGATGTTGGCATTGCTTAGCACTTTATCTTATGCAAGTGATACCCAGTTTGGCGGTGGTGCAGACATGAGTAAGCTCGTTGCGGGCAAAGACGTATTGAAAAATACTGAGCAGTTTGTGGGGAGTCAGATCACGCTGTCGGGTGAAGTGGTCAAGGTGTGTAAAAAACGCGGCTGTTGGATGACACTGAAAGTAGATAACGGCGAGGAAATAAACGTAAAGGTACGGGATGGCGATATGGTTTTTCCTATGTCCGCCATTGGAAAGCAAGCCTATGCGACAGGAGTACTTGAGCAGTTCGAGTTAGACATTGAGAAAACGAAGCGTTATTTGGCTCATAGAGCACACAAAAACGGTGAAATATTTGATGCAAGCAAAATCACTGAGGGAATGAATCTAGTTAGGCTCAAACCGGATGCAGTAACTATTTTAGAAACGCGGTAAAAGCTATTTCACAAGCACGGCGTACTCGAAGTTTGTGCGCTGTGAATTTGGACTGATCACTACTTGATATGTGTCGGCGCCAAGCATCACATAATTTACTTTGCCGACTTTAAGTGGCTTTGGTGTACTATCTAAGTCCATGATCCAGACACCAGTTTCCGTATCTGGTGCTAAGTTTATTAAGGTTCTTCCGGCGTTATTTGGAATATATAAAGCGGCATTGCTACTTTTACCCCAAATCGCTTTGAGTTTGTGGTTTTCTGACACCAATGTGTAATCCGCAGGACCGGAAGGGCGCATATCGGTCTGACGTTTGACTTCACACTGTTCACATTGAATTGAGGGAGCTGACAGATGCGTTTGCAGCTGCCCATCAAAAATGATGCCTTCTGAGGCTATTCTCCACAAAGATTGACCTTCGCCCAGCTGGTGGCATCCCGACATCAGTAAGGCTAAAAATAGCAGGCTGTAATGTTTGTTGAAAATAGGCACCGGATCACCAAAAGAAAACTAGTTAAACCGGTACAAATAGTAGCTAATCTTTAGCGCCAATATAAGGCCTTAACGTTAACGAATGTAAAAGGCCGCATCCTAGAAATACTTTGTGTTTAACTACTACAGCCGCTACCGCAACTTGAGCCACTACTACAACTTGAGTTTGAAGAGCTTGAGGAAGAGGTGCTGCTGTCGCCACTGTCCATTGACGTACACCCGATGTGCCCGGCATAGGTTGTAGTGCTGGAATCGCCTTTGGCAATGGGTTCTCGAAAATCAGTTGCCGAGTAGTAATAGCCATTTGGGATGTTAAGTAAGGCATCCAGTGCGAATAATATAGGTAAAGCAGCTGGTCTTCGCGGGGATATGCGCTCGATGCTACAGCAGGCTCGCCATGTCTTACGTAGGCTGAGTTGAGCTTTGTTTTTCCCTTTCATTGCCTCAGATGGACAATGATGTAAGAAACGGTCAAAGGCCTCGTAGCAAAAGGAGTGATACTCTTGGGTGTGTAAAATAAATTCATGCCACAGCGCATCGACAACCCGAGAGGGCATAGCTAAGGATTGATCTTCGAGCAATAAGTTCGCTTGAAAAAACTGCTTAAGACCTAACTCAACTTGTGTCAGTTGCTCATTAGTAAGCTCTGGATAATGGTGGCTGAGTTTGGGTCTTAAATGTGTGAGGTCGTAATCTTGAATAAAACTACGTCTACGTGCCGTCGTTTTTACTTTTTGATATTGTAATACGCCAACAAAGGCTAAGAACGCCGCAACAAGTATAAGAAATCCAATCATGTTATTTCCCTATATTTTTGTGTCCTAGACTGACCGAATGTATAGAATGTGTCAATAACGGGAAATATTAGAAGCAAGATTGCTTGCCTCTAATTGATTTGATTGTAAGTTTCTTAAATACTCTGTTTGACGTATTCTCCGGGGGCATCATAAATCCCCGGTTGTTCATCACTTTGTGCGGCACGGGCTGGGACTTGATCTGGGTTTATTTGATGTAACCACTGTGCCCAATGCGACCACCATGACCCGCTTTCATGCTTTGCCGAGGCAAGCCACTCGGCGGGGTTGTCTTGGTCTTGTCCATCAAACCAATAACCATATTTGTTTGCACTAGGCGGGTTGACTACTCCGGCAATGTGACCTGACTCCCCAAGCACAAAGGTGAGCGGGCTGCTGAGTCTTTTGGCGCCCTCAAAAGTGCCTTGCCACAGCGCAATATGATCGTCACGGGTAGAGAGAAAGTAGACAGGTTGCTTTACTTTACTGAGGTCAATTTTAGTGCCACGAATACTGACAGACTTGTCTTCAATAAGCAGATTATTGAGATATAAGTCTCGTAAAATAAAGTTGTGACAGGCCGCTGTTAGGTTCGTGCTATCACTATTCCAGTAGAGTAAATCTAAGTCGGCGGGCGCTTTGCCTTTGAGGTAATTATTGACGAAGTAGTTCCAATACAAGCTGTTTTCTCTCAGCATGCTAAAAGAAGTACCGAGCAGGTGCCCTGACATCACGCCATTTTGATTATTATACTGTTCTAGCGCATTAATGGTGGGCTCATTGATAAATGCGCCAAGTTCTCCAGGCTGCGAGAAATCTAAAATCGTGGTCAGCAAGGTTGCGCTTTTTACTCTTTGTTTGATGCGCTTAGCAGCAATATAGGCCATACATGTAGTGAGTAGAGTACCGCCGATACAATAACCCACAGTATGGATTTGCGTTTCGCCTGTTTGCTTTTCAGTTTGCTCTAAAGCACATAACACACCGTCGACGACATAGTCGTCAAACGCAATATTTGCCATGCTTGGATCTGGGTTTTTCCATGACATCATTAACACGGTATAACCTTGTTCAAGTGCCCATTTAACCATCGAGTTATCTGCTCTCAAGTCCAAAATATAGTATTTATTAACAAATGGCGGCACGATAAGCAGGGGAGTCTTGTGTACTTGCTCCGTAGTCGGATGATATTGGATCAATTCAAACAAGTGGTTTTGAAATACCACTCTACCCGGTGTACAAGCTAGGTCTTCTCCAAGTGTATACGCATTTTCATTGGTCATGCTGACTCGGAGCATTTCAGTACTTTTGGCTAAATCTTTTTTTAAGCGCGCCAGTCCATCGAATAGATTTTGCCCGTTACTTTCTAGCGTCAGCTTGAGTAATTCTGGGTTGGTTGAAACAAAGTTGCTCGGTGATACTGAATTAACGGACTGTCTTGCAAAAAACGCTAATCGCTCTTTAAGTTTTGGGTCGAGACCTGGAGTATTTTCAATGGTGTTTTGTAGTGATTGTCCAAACCAAAGATAGCTTTGTTTAAGGTAGTTAAACCAAGGATTTTCTTGCCAATCTGGGTCTACAAAGCGTTTGTCTCCACGCTCAGGGCTAATAATGTCTTCTTTCTCATCTGTAGTTTGTGGCATAAAACTGTTTTGAAAAATAGCAAACTGAGTTTGCCACCACGCATTTTGCTGTTTAATAAAGGTTTCCGGTTGCTGATTGAGTGCACTGAGCCAACTTTGTAAGTCGGCTTGGTTTTGCTCATTTAATGCATTTTGTAATGGATTCTCTTTACTAAAATTTGTCGCTGCGAGCTGCCACAATTCTTGGTTATATTGCCACCACGCAGTTAACCCTTGCTCAATATTTTCTTGAGTGCCCATACAGGTAAATCCTTTGTGTTGTTTGAACGGGTAAGGCGACCTAAGTCGCCCAAAATTGCAGGTTATTGCGCTTTCGCTGTTTTTAGCGTTTCTTTACCAAGAGATTCTAAGCTGTCTTTAAATTCTTGGCCTAATTGAGAAAGCTTTTGACCGTCTTGGATCATCTGTTGGCTTAGTGCGTTTAACGCGTTCAACTGACTTGCGTTAAAATCCATCATAGATTTTGCATCTTTGATTTCAGTCGCTTGCTTTAGCTGCTCAATGGATGTTTTAGTGATCTGTTCAGCCGAGTGCAGCTGAATTTTAGATAGTGCTTCGATGTTTTTTGCTACGATTTGGTTAAACTGTACCGCTGGTGCAAAGAATTGCTCAGTTTGTTCGTTGAATGTTTTGAATAAATCGCTGTACATGGTCTTTTCCTTGTTATCGATTAAATTAACACAATGGATGATAGTGATCAGTTAGCACCACCGAACATCAGGTACAGCTCGCTCCCTCGGTGGAACTTAACCTGAGGTTTGGATAAGGCATTAATTATCCGAAGCTCAGGTTATTTAGGTTATTGCATATATAGGCCGCCATTGAGCGACAGGGTTTCGCCAGTAATGTAACCGGCTTCTTTTGATGCTAAGTAAGCAACTGCAGCTGCAACTTCGTCAGGCGTGGCTAAACGCTGCATCGGTACTTGTGTTTTTATGCTATTTAATACGTCTTCACGCATGGCGCTCACCATAGGCGTTTCTGTGTAGCCTGGTGCTACTGCATTGACGGTGACACCGCTTCTCGCACCTTCATAGGCTAGCGCTTTGGTAAAGCCAATCATGCCTGCTTTTGCGGCGGAATAATTAGCCTGCCCAAACTGACCTTTGAGGCCGTTAACGCTGGAGATATTAACGATACGACCTTGCTTATTTGCGCACATTGCCGCAAAGACAGGGTTGGTCATATTAAAGAGGGAATTTAAATTGGTGTTGATCACCTCGCTCCATTGCGCGTGGGTCATTTTTTTAAACGCTGAGTCGCGCGTGATCCCGGCGTTGTTTACGAGTAGATCGATATTACCAAATTCTTGTAGGACCTGAGTCATCGCTGTGTGGCATTGCTCAGCATTAGTCACATCCAAAAATAAAGGTTTTACTGCCGCTGGATTTATTTGTAGCGTGTTAAGCCAGAGATCAAAGTCGGCCTCATTACGCCTTTCGCTTGCTATCGCTACAACAAAAAAATCTTTTTCAATGAGTGTTTTCGTAATAGCAGAACCAATCCCACCAAAGGCACCAGTTACCACCGCAATTTGCTTGTTTTCCATAACGCTCCCGCGAAAAAAAGAGGCTATACCAACATACTTCCTAGCCGAGTTAGCTTATCGAGTATTTTTGCTGGTATTTATGACAAATTGGTCGCGAGTTGATGTCAGTTTGAAGACAGCGGAAACGAAATTAGGAACGCACAACATAAATTTAATTAAGTTTTATCCAGTTTTTCCGATATGTATAGCGAACAGTGTCTATCCCAAGGAGTGAAAATGGATATTCAAATACATCAAGGTGGCTTATCACCGCTAAAGCAGCAGACTGAATTGAAATCACAAGGCTCGGCTCAAGTTGCTTCCAACCAGGTAAAGACGAAATCACCAAGCGGTGCGGAAGAAAAGCAAGAGGTACCCGCGATGCTCTCCAAAGAGCTTGATGAAGAAGCCGCTGGTTACAAAGAAGATAACCCTGTATTTAAAGAGGATTATGAAAACTTAGAAAAGGCAATGGACCTTATTCAAGCGCAAATTCGTAAACTCCAAGAAAGAATTAATAAGCTAATGCAATCCCAAGAGCAGCGCTTTTTGAAAGTTGAACAGCACCCAGACGCGGTTAATGATGAGCAGCAAGCTTTAATCGAACACGTAGGCAGTAAAAAGTACCGTGACCAAACAAAAGTAGATGAAGTGGAAGTGCTTGAAGAGCAGCTCTCTGAATTTAAACAGCAAGAAGCGGAGCTTCGCATTCAGATGTTAAAGATGATTTTGGCGGAGCGGGAGCGATTAGAAGAGCTTAAACGTAAAGGGAAACTGTAGAAATCAGATAAAGGTCATTAATAAATCATCAGAAATTCAAGAGAATTTTGCTGAAATTGTTACCTTACCCACTCTCAAAAAAATAATCTCTAACCGAAGAAAGTGAGTAATAAAATGAAAATAAACATTGGTTTAGCGCTATTGATGATATCAATGTCTGCTAAAAGTTATGCGCAGCTTATATCCGGTCCTTATCTTGGCCAAACACCTCCTGGGGACACACCTCAAGTATTTGCGCTTGGCACGGTGTCAACAGAGCACAGAGATCACAATGCGTTTTTCTCTCCTGACATGAAAACCTTTTATTTTACGCGAAAGGATCTGAACGTGAACCGTTGGAGTTTAATGGCATACGAGCAGCGAGGTGAACAGTGGCATGAAACGGTTGTTGGTCCAAGAGTTGGCAGGCCATTACTAGCACCAGATGGCGTGACCATGCATATGGGGAAATATGTTATGACGCGTCGAGAGGGGAGGTGGTCTGAAGCCAAAAGTCTAGGCCCTATGTTTGATAAAGAAAGCTGGGGGATCATGCGGTTAAGTGCATCTGCGAGTGGTACGTATGTGTTTGACGATTATAAAAGTGGCGATGTTATTAGGATCTCTGAGGTGAAAAATGGTCAACGCCAAAGACCGGTTAAATTGGGTCCTGAAATTAACACTGGCCTTTATAATGCACATCCATTTATCGCGCCCGATGATTCTTACATTATATGGGACGGGGTTCGAGATTCAGGGTTTGGTAACTCAGATCTTTATATCAGCTTTCGTTTGCAAGACGGTAGTTGGGGCGAAGCGATTAATTTGGGAGACAAAGTAAACACGAGTGCGCGGGAGGCGTCAGCGAGTGTAACACCCGATGGCAAATATCTGTTCTTTAACCGTACCACACCTTCAAGAGATGCTGATATTTTTTGGGTTGATGCTCAGGTAATCGAAACGCTAAGACCTGCCAATTAACTTATTGGTATACAGCGCACAGTGACTACTTTGGTGTGCGCTTTATTCTTTTCTTTAAGTTAGTCAGAGTAAGCTGCTCAACAATGCTATCTACAAAATGAGCTTGATATGCTGTGATGTTGAAGGGCAATGCTTTAAACCTAAACGCGTCACTAAATCCCTGTTGAATAGCCTGTTCGAAATAGTCCTGAGCCTTGTCATTTTGCTGATGGTAAAGGCTGATGAGACCGAGGCTAAAGACCAATTCAGGATCTTGGTTGCCGGCCTTTATCTGGTTGGCAATATCATCGGTATATTTACTTATTGATTGATGCTTAGCAGTGAGGAGTGACAAGTATAATTGACTGAATAATGCATATTTACCGTGCTTTTCAACAGTCAGCGCTAAAACATTGGTCGCTTTATCATGATGATTGTTACTTAGATAAGAAAGGGCTGTGAACCAATTTAATGTCTGAGCATTTGGCGCGGCTTTGGCTAATAAGTTAAGGTGTTGGATGGCTTTTTTATGCTGCGTTTGTTGCTGTAAAAACTGGACGTGTTCTAGTTGTATCCAAAGAGATCCCTTTACTTCAGGGCTGGCGTTGATAAGTACCTTGTTAAACCAGTTGGCCATATGCATTTTGCGCAGGCAGTGGAGGTAGCTAGCAACTACCTTGTGCTCGCTGGGAGAAGCCTCATAAGCTTGGCGTGCTAGTGGGTATGCATCAATGGTATTGCCTTGCAAGAGATAGGTTTCGGCCAGATGTGACTTTAACAAAGGCCAATTAGGTGTATTTGCTATGGTGTCATTTAGAAGTTTTTGTGCTTGATGGTAATGCCCTTGAAGAGTATGGACTTGAGCCAAAAGCAGATTTGCCGATGGACTATCGGGTGTTAAGTCCAGCGCTTTTTCTGTATTGATCCGGCTTCTCGTCAGCGCATCTGCAACCTGATTATATAAGCTATAGTCACTCAATAATGCTCGACTCAAGCCCTTATAACTCTCATCTACATCTTGTGATGTTGTGATGCTTTGCTGATACAGCGCTATTGCCCGTAAATTATCTTCTAAAGTTTGTTGGGTAAAGTGCTGCTGGGCGATGCTCAATGTTGCGTCTGAGCTTGTTGAAGAAAATGGTGAGGTAAAAGGGGAGTGATATATACCGATTATACACGCCAGAGCTAGGCCAATACTTCCGCCGGCTAGAGTAGTAAATCGTTTTACTGCTGGCGCTTGCGGTTCATGATTTATCTTATCAACGGTTGCGCTAAAGCGGTATCCGAAGCTGCGTTCAGACACGATATATTCTGGTTTATTGGCATCATCTTCAAGGAGCTTTCGTAGCCTTGCTATTTGTTTTTTAATCGCATCATGAGTCACGACTCGACCAAGCCAAACTTGTTGTTCTAATTGCTGGTGGCTCACAAGGTGAGGTGCATGCTCAATCAGGTTCAGCAACAATCTATGCGCGAGCGGTGTCAGTACATGAGATACATCGCGATGACTAATGGTGCGAGAAGATACATCAAAGTCCCATTTTTGATTCAACTGATACTGCAAGTCATAAATCCTGTATTTTTTATTTTATTGATTTAAATGCTTTTAATTGTTCTGTCACGCAATGTCACCAAAGCACACTGGCAAGCCAACATTAGATACGTAGAGTAAGACTCGTCATAACAACAAACAAGGATTTACATGAAAGCATTACCCCATTTACTGTTATTTTTATGCTTGTTTTCTATGCCAGCTCAGGCGACGACTCAACTGCAAAAACAACTAGATGACTATATCGCGCAGTATCACCAAATTAAAGAGTTTGATGGTGCCGCTTTGGTTGCTCGAGGATCTGAGGTGTTACTTCAGCAGGGTTATGGATTTGCGAATGTAGAGTGGCAAATAGAAAATCAGCCCAACACTAAATTTAAGCTAGCATCAGTGACTAAGCAGTTTACGGCGGTTTTGGTATTACAGCTGGTTGAGACAGGAAAGATTGAGCTCGATGCCAACATTTCCCGTTATTTACCTACATACCGAAAGGATACGGGAGGCCAAATTACCATAAGGCAGTTACTTAATCATACATCAGGCCTACCAGACGTGTTTCAACACCCTGAATTTCGCCAGGTGCAAAGTCACAACCCTTATAACCGCGATGAGCTTATCGACCATTTCTGCTCAGGAAACTTGTTGTTTGAGCCGGGCTCTGCGTTTCGTTACAGCAATGCCGGTTACACTATACTTGGACGTATCCTTGAGCTTGTGAGTGGAAAAAGTTACTGGCAACTACTTGAAAAGCAAATATTAGTACCACTAGATATGAAAGAAACTGGATTTGCCGATCATAAGCAGGTAATTAAAGGCCTAGCGAATGGTTACGATACCACGTTGATGGGGTTCAAACATGCCGATTTTATTGACATGACAGTGCCTTTTTCCGCGGGCGCAATGTATTCAACGGTGCAAGATATGTATAAGTGGGACCGTGCATTATACACAGATAAACTATTAACGCCTGAGACCAAGACATTGTTATTTACCCCCTCTAAACATAGAAATTACGGGTTTGGCTGGGAAATCACCAACAAAGAAGATGCCAGTCAAATTAAAACGCTGGTTCACCATGCCGGTGGGATCCCAGGGTTTGGGGCTAAGATTGCAAGAGTATTGGAGGACAAAACGGTTGTTATTTTACTGGATAATACAGGCGGCGCACCATTGACACAGATGGTTGATGGCATACTTGAAATACTTGCAGGTAAAGCTGTAGCAGCGCCCAAGTTAAGTCCATATCGACTGCTTTTTGCAACGAGTCTATCTGA
Organism: Pseudoalteromonas sp. GCY; assembly: GCF_016695175.1. Classification (NCBI taxonomy): domain Bacteria; kingdom Pseudomonadati; phylum Pseudomonadota; class Gammaproteobacteria; order Alteromonadales; family Pseudoalteromonadaceae; genus Pseudoalteromonas; species Pseudoalteromonas sp. GCY. The sequence goes on along the minus strand of NZ_CP068023.1, from coordinate 2,956,564 downwards.
CGGCGTTGAAGTTGCGATTAAAAACTATCAACAACAGGTTCGCGAAGGGAAGGGGCTGAGTGAGCGCCAACTAAATCGCTTTGGATATCAATTATTGGAAGTCGGTTATTACGACGCCGCAATTGAATTTTTCAAATTGAATGTTGCGGCACACCCAAAAAGCTTGAATACCTATGACAGTCTTGCCGAGGCGTATCTTAGTAAAGGAGATAAAACCAATGCACGTGTTACTTACCAACAGTTATTGCAATTAGATAGTAACCATGAGGTGGCTAAGAGGTTTGTAGAATCAACCTTGAAGTGAGCGCAGCAATCAACTTTTGCTATGTCTGTTACCGAGCATAGTTTTCTGATGACTTAGCTCTTTCGTGATATAGCGCTTAGCCGTTACCTAAGCGTAAGCGCTATTTATCATAACTAATTTAGTGGAGCTATCTTAGAGCGTAAACTTGTCGACTTGTGACTTTAAGTCGTGGGCAAGTTTACTCATTTCATTACACGCCGTCGCGGTTTGGTTGGCACCTTCGGTCATTTCAACGGCCGAGTAATTGATAGTCTCGATATTTTTGTTCAGCTCCTCTGAAACCACAGATTGCTGATGACAAGCTGATGCGATTTGCGTACTCATCGCTGCGATGCTGTCAATTTGAGATTCAATTTGATGGATCATATTGCCAGCGACTTCTGATTGCTCAACACAAAGTGCAATACCTTGTTCACAGCTTTTGGTTGCCACGCCGGTTTCCTTCGACTTGGTTTGTAGGTCGTTGACGATTTCAACAATTTGCGTGGTTGAATCTTGAGTGCGTTGGGCCAGTGAGCGAACTTCATCCGCAACAACGGCAAAACCACGACCTTGCGCGCCTGCACGCGCAGCTTCAATGGCGGCATTTAATGCCAATAGATTCGTTTGCTCCGCGATCTCTCTGATTACGTCAACAACCACATTAATGTTGTGTGAGTTTTTCTCGAGATTATTGGCAAGCTCGCCTGCAGATGTTACTGTTTGTGCAACGTCTGAAATATGATTAATATTTGATTTAAGTGCGTCGCTGCCTTCTCTGGCTTTTTCACTCGCCTGATTTGCTGACTCAGCGCCCATTTCTGTACTTTTAGCTACTTCACTAATCGCAGCTTGCATTTGTGTCATCGCGGATGCGACGGATTGCAGCTCATTTTGTTGTACATTCATACCTTGGGCATTTTGGTAAGAAATAGCATTTACTTCTTCTACTGCTGCAGTTAATTGAATGGCAGAGTCATTGATCATGGTGATTAAGGCGTGTAACTGTGAACGCATTTTTTCTAAAGATTGGGTCAATAAACCGAGCTCGTTCTTACCTGTATCTTCAAGTGTAATCGCGTGATTTAGCTCACCACGGGCGATTTTACTCGCAAGATCCACCGATAAAGCAAGCGGCGTCTTAATTGCTCTACTCAACAGCATACAGATAATGACTATGGTTACTGCAACGAGTAATCCAGAAATCGCCAAAGTAAATAAGGTGCTATTAACTGCTGATATAGCCGAGCGCTCAGAATTTTCAACACTGCTATCATTTAGTGCTTCCAGTTCACTAAGCTCAGACATGGCGTTGGCAAACAGTGGATAGCTATCCAAAATAATACGATTTGCTTCTTTTGCGTTGCCACTTAGGATAAGGTTTTCATAATGATAAGTCGCATTGACATATCGCTGCCAAGCCTTAATAAATGCGTCAAATAGTGCTTTTTCTTCTGTACTAACCGGTCACGGCGGGATCACACTTTGTAAAAAGGCTTTAACATCCGGTCCTTTTCTGATCTAATAACGCTCACATTATCACTATCTACTTGTTAATTATGTCGTTATTTAGCCACCTTGAACTTGTTGAAGATAAGCGTTCTTCTATCAATCAACATCATGATCTTGCTGATGTTTTGTTTCTTATCATCTCGGCGGTTTTATCTGGTTGTGAAGGCTGGAAAGATATCGAGGTGTTCGGGCACAGTAAACTGCCTTGGCTCAGGCAGTTCAGAGCATTTAAGCACGGTATTCCAACGCGACATAGCATTGCACGTATTCTTAAAACAGTAGAAACTGACTCTCTGGTTTTGGCCTTGTTCAGTTGGGTCAACGAACAGCGCTCTCAGTCTGGTAAGCCAATCATTGCGTTTGATGGTAAAACTCTGCGCGGTGCCAGTAAAAAGCGTGAGGATAACTTACATTTGGTGTCTGCTTTTGATTGCGAGTCTGGTTTAACTTTGTATCAGCGAACGGTAGAAAATAAGTCCAATGAGATACCGGCAGTTAGGGCCTTATTAGATGTGCTCGATATTTCAGATTCTATCGTCACACTAGACGCACTACATTGTCAGAAAGCGACACTTTCAGCATTGATTTCAAGAGGGGCTGACTATCTGGTTCAGGTCAAAGCAAATCAGAAAACACTCTATAAAGCAGTCACTTCATGTTTTGAAACAGCCTTTGAAGAAGAAAAGAATTTGCCTGAAGATGTACAAGTCAGCAATGGTCATGGACGTCAGGAAACACGCATCACTTATGTTCTGAAGGCCGACAATCTGCCTGAAGAGATAAGAGAAAAATGGCCTGGGCTTACTTCGCTGATCGCGGTTGAAAGGCACAAAAAATCCGAGTCTATAACAAAAATAGACACGCACTTTTATGTCACTTCAGTTGAGCCTGATGCACAGATGTTACAAAAAGCTATCCGCCACCATTGGCACATCGAGAACCAGCAGCATTGGGTACTGGATGTGGTGTTTAAGGAAGATGCTTGCCAGATCAGTGAGCCGATTTCCGCGGAAAACATGGCGCTGTTCAGACGGGTCGTTCGCAATCTGGTAAAACAGCACACAGGCCGTAAAGATTCGATACGTGGTAAGTGTGTTCGGGCCAGCTTTGACGATGAATTCAGAGCAGAGCTTATCTTCGGTTAATGGTCGTTAACGAAGTATGCTCTCACCCTGACTAACCGGTAGTGCCTGATAGGCTGCTATCTTGTCATTTAATGACTTCTTTAGATCTCTTAAAATAGCGAGCCAGTTATGCACCTCTGAGTCTTCAGGGTTTAACGCAGTACTAAACTCATCTTTACGTATCGTTGCTAAGTCAATTTTAATGTCTTTGATGGTTTCCATCGATGGAATGCTGGTTCTGACAATGTAGTTCAGATTGGCGTTTACTTCTTTCATCCCTTGGTAGCTCATCAGACCTACGCTAATGAAAATGACAAAGAGTAAGGTGAAACTTAACGTTATTTGGTTAGAAATAGATAGTTTTTTTAACTGCATTGTTGGCGCTCAATGAAACCATTAGTGATGATTAATATTTAAAGGGGCGGTATTGTATTTGAAAAGTGAGTTGTTTTTGTAATTAAATATTTTTTGCCAATGTTTTCAGTTTGTATTATTTGTTGATTAAATTTTGTGTTTTAGCTTTTCGTATTTTTGAGTGAAAAATCAACGTGGTTTTTTATTCTTTTTTAATGGTTTTATTTTGTTAAAACGTACTTAAGTTCGCGTATTGTACACTGAGACACTTGTGTTATTTCGTTTAACTAAATGATTTTGTTATAACTTATTTTTTAGTGGATGAAATAGTTGCTGAATTTAAGTGAATAAAAATTCAGCTTCAATTTTAATTGTGAAAATTGGTATAGTACTCACACAGGGGAGCAATTCAGTAAAAAAAATCACCAGCTGCGACTAAAGCCATACTTAAATGAACAAAAGTTAAATAGTGATGAACAACTGATATTAGGTTTCGTATCTTTTATCGCGTTGTCTGGTCATTTCGTCTCGCACCATCTGGATCATCTGTTGTTTTACATCTGCATATTGTGCTTTAAGCTCATCAAGTTGATGGGTTAAGACCTCGATTTGTTTTTCAGTCTCTTTATCGCGATATTGTTTGGCTCCAATATGCTCGTATCTGAGCGTGTTGTCGTGTTGTGAAGGAGTATCGATATCACTCTCGTCGGAGATTTTCATTGCTCGTTGTAAAGGCGCTTTCATCAATTCGGAAATAAGCTGCTGTAAATGCTCTACCTGATCCTTTAATAGGGCTTCTGATTCTTCTAGCGCTTCATATTGCTGTTTAAAATTTGGGTTGTTGTCTTTGTATTTTTTTGCCTTTTTGTCCATAAACTCAGTCAATATGGCTTCATTTGCTGATTTTTCTTCCTTTTCTTCAGTCGAGTGACTTGTGGCGGTAGATGTTTTGTTGTTTGCGTTTAGTGTGTCGGCAAAGTGATGTGGCTTCATTTGAATTTCCATAACATTATCCTTGTTAGCCCCGTTTTTTACTATATCGGAATATCGCCTCAATTCTTTAGTCATTCAGCCAACACCTAAAGCTAAAAGTCAGGGCAAAAAACTTGTGATATGAAAATGGTTTTGTAAGAGGGTTTGGAAATGCTGCGGGCATCGTCGTCGTAGGTAGGATAACATTGACTATCAAAATATGGCGGTGTTACACATAAGTGTTAGTGGTGCCAAAAAATGGCAAACTCTGTTTGGTAGATTGTTTAAAAAGAGGTAAGAAGATGAGAAAACTGATTATTAGTTTTATGTGGTTTGTTAGCAGTATTTGCTACGCACAGTCGGAAACGATCACACAGCAAGCGCTGATGGTAAATCAAATGTCTGCAGACGCTTATACCATAGTGGACGTACGAAGCCCTGAAGAGTTTGCCGCAGGACATATCAAAGGGGCAATAAACATTCCTTTTAACGAGGTTGAAACGCATCAGAAAGAGCTGACTAAACTGACTGACACGCCACTCGTTGTGTACTGCCGCTCAGGGCGTAGGGCTGGCATATTTATTGAAGCACTAGCGCCAAAAGGCTACACCTTGAAACACTTAGAAGGTGATATGAATAAGTGGCTGGCAGAGTCTTTACCTGTGGTGAAAAAGTAGGGGGTTCCCTACTTTTTTTGGGTAGCGTGCGTAAATAACAAAAGGTAAACGGCAAAGTTAAATAGGTTTTATTTGCTGCCACATTTGAATGACATTTAATAAGAACTTCACATAACTAAAAAAGGGACTTGAAAGGAGTGTTAATATAAATGATAATCACTATCGTTTTCAAAATGAAGTTAATTTAGGGAAAAACGATGCGCTCTTCATCTCCACGTACACTAAACCATTCTTTAAAACTCTCTCTTTGCGCCACTTTTGTGCTGTTTTCACTACATGGCAATGCACATGCTGCGGAAGTTGCCGATGATACGCTAGCAGCCGATGCTGCGGGTGATGGCAGGGCTCAAGAGCTTGAGCATATTTATGTGACTGGCACGAGTGTAAAAAATTACACAGAATCTGCGAACAAAGCGGCATTAAAAATGATTTTATCACAGCGTGAAACGCCTCAAGCGGTGACCGTTATCACAAATCAAATGATGCAAGATTGGCAGACGGTTAACATTGATGAGATCTTGGAACATGCAACGGGCTTTTATGCAAAGCGTGGAGCCAGTCTCGATAGGACACGTTTTTCTGTACGTGGTGGTGATGTCAATTTAATCCAAATCGACGGTGTGCAACAGTTCCCTGGTGGTCGAAGACCGAATGTAAACGGGGATGCGGTTGCTTATGAGCGCGTGGAGATTGTACGTGGTGCAAATGGTTTATTAACTGGCGTTGGTGACCCAACTGCGACCGTAAACTTAGTAAGAAAACGTGCAACAAGCGATGAATTTAAGGGCAGTGTGGCGGTTTCGGCCGGTAGTTGGGATAATTACCGCGCAGAGGTGGATGTGGCGAGCGGGTTAAACCAAGAAGGTAGTATTCGTGGCCGCTTTGTTGCTGCACATTATGAAAGAGATTCTTACATTGAGCGTTATAGCCAGGAAAAGACGTCCATATATTCTACCGTTGAGACTGATCTGACCGATTACACCTTATTGCGACTCGGTGTGGAATATGCTGACACTGCTTCAAAAGGGGCGATAAATAGCCACTCTCAACCTTACTTTTACGCTGATGGTAGTCGCTATCAGGGACGTCGTGGTGACACCGGGATGACGGCAAAATGGAGTAGCTGGCCAATCGAAGAATACACCTATTTTATTGGGCTTGATCACGCGTTTGAAAACGATTGGCAACTCCATGCCATCGCGACTTACAATACCATTGAGATGCAAGGCGGGCAGCTGTTTTTCGTCTATCCTGATGGGCCTATCAACCCAGATGGCAGCAGCGATAATGGATTCGGTTACAGTGCTGTAATAAGTAGCTCCGAAGATGAACAAAAGACAATAGACTTGTCACTCCAAGGCCCAGTAGAGCTATTTGGTCGTACGCACGATGTCATTTTTAGCTACAACCAATTCAAGCGAGAGCGTACGTCATTTGGTAATGAAGCAGACCAAACCACGATTTCATTAGAAGGATTAAATTTTCACGATTGGACTGGTGACGTGCCGCGCTATCCGTTTAAAGATTTAGGTCGTGATAGTTTGACGGTAACAGACTCTAATGGTGGATTTGTGGCCGTGCGTGTTAACCCGCATGATGATGTTAAACTTATTGTTGGCGCTAGGATCACCAATTGGGAGTACGATATTGACCTTCATGATCCTAACAACGGTAAGTTTCTTCGTAACCGCTATCATGAAAAGGTGGATACAGAAGTCACCCCTTATGCCGGGGTCGTGGTTGATATCAATGAACAATATAGTGTTTACGCAAGCTACACAGAAGCATTTCAGCCGCAAGCCTATTTTGATATTAATGATAAAATGCTCGACCCAAGCACAGGCGAAAGCTATGAGCTAGGGGTAAAAGGTGAGTTACTTGATGACACGCTGAACTTTACGGCGGCGGTGTATCGCAATGTTGAAAATGGACTTGCGATTGCTGATCCAAACTACCCAGACAGCTATCTAACTCCGCAGGGCAATAGGCCATATATTCAGCGCGGTGAAGGCGATACGACAGAAGGCTTTGAAGTTGAATTTACGGGCTCTATCAATGAGCAGTGGAATATCAGCTTAGGGCTGTCAAAACACAAAACTGAATCAAAAGATGGCAAAGAGCTGTTAACGGATCAGCCCAAAGAGCTGATCAACCTGTATACCACCTATGACTTTAGCGAGTTTGTTGACGGCTTTACTGCGGGGCTTGGAATTAATTGGCAAGGTAGCTTTTATGCAATACCACAAAGGCCATTGCCGGGCGGCGGTAGCGAGGCGTACAAGATCGCACAATCTTCCGGTGCATTACTTAATTTAATGGCAAGATATGAAGTGAGTGAACAACTTAGTGTGTCGCTTAACTTCAACAATCTACTAGATGAAAGTTACTACAACAGTATTTCATCTTGGGACGGCTATGTAATGCACGGCGAACCGTTCAATTGGCAATTAGGGATGCGTTATAGCTTTTAGTCAGTCAACCTAAGCTTGAGTGACTTAAGCTTCAAATACGGAATGCACCGCCGATGTGGTGCATTTTTTGCCTCAAAATAATAAGCAAAGGTCAACAGGCCCTAGCATTAGATTTTGCATTGTTCCGCAACTTCGTTATTATATAAAGTATATATGATATATATATGGTTTATATAAGTGGGTATCGTAAAAATTTCAGATGAACTACACGATGAGATCCGTGAAGCGAGCGCCGTGATGTCGCGTTCAATCAATTCACAGGCTGAATTTTGGATTAAAATTGGTCGACTTGCCGAGCGTAATCCAACGCTTACGTTTACAGAGATCATTACAGCAGAGATGACGCGAGTGAAGTCACAACAGCCAAAAGGAAATTGAGATGCAAGAGATTACCTTCAAAACCGCTGATGAGATCCAATTGATGCGCGAAAGTGGACGATTGCTTACGCAGGTGTTTGACTACATTGATAGTTGGATTGAACCCGGATTTTCTACGCTAGAGATTAATGATAAAGTGCACAACTTTATTGTTGATGAGCTTAAAGCGCGTCCTGCCAGTCTTGGTCAATATGGTTATCAGTTCGTCCTCAATAGCTCTGTAAACGAGGTGGTGTGCCATGGTGTGCCGAGTAAATCGCAAATCTTAAAGTCTTCGGATATTGTGAATATCGATATTACGCTTGAGAAAAGTGGCTTTATCAGCGACTCCAGCAAAATGTACGTCATGCCAGAGGCATTACTCCCGGCTAAAAAGTTAGTCGCAACAACTTATCAAGCGATGTGGGCTGGGATAAAAATGGTTAAACCTGGAGCAAAACTTGGGGATATCGGTGCGGCTGTACAGCAAGTGGCTGAAAAAGCCGGTTACAGTGTGGTACGTGAGTATTGTGGTCATGGGATAGGTAGAGAAATGCATGAAGCGCCAAATGTATTGCACTATGGCAAAGCAAATACCGGAATGACGTTAAAGCCGGGGATGGCCTTTACCATTGAGCCGATGATCAATCAGGGAAGCGCAAAAATTAAAACCAAAAAAGATGGGTGGACTGTAGTAACCCGAGATAAAAAGCTATCGGCGCAGTGGGAGCATACGGTGTTGGTAACAGATGATGGCGTTGAAGTGTTAACCCTAAGAGGGGAAGAAGCGTAAGCAGTGCTGTACTTACGCTTGTTTTAACATTAAGTGGGTATAACGACCTAAGGATGCATAGGGCTCTTGGCGATTGTATTTAAGCTCTAAGGCGAGCAAGGCATCAAAATCTTCATCCGCCTTACTCAACTCCCTTAAGTAGTCATGAAAACAGCGAACACCGGTTTTTTGCATAACGCTGAGTTTTGCCTCATCAAGCCAAGTTGCCATATCAGTTTGGCTAATTGGTTTATTGGGACTGAGACCTACTTTTTGTTTTACCTTAAGGCCTTTTTGCACATAGTCGAAGTTACCGTACACCATATTGGCCATCAGATGCGACTCATGGTTGAAATACATTAGCGAAAGCAAGCCAGTTTCGCTTAGTTGCGACTTTAGCCGCATAAGCGCACTTTGTTGCTCAACCAGCCATTCAAGCACCGCATGGCACAATACTAAGTCGAATTGTCCTAAGTTCAGCGTATCGAGCGCTTGCAGGGGGGCGTGGATAAAATGAAGTAGGTCACTCAGTCCGGCTTCATCCGCGCGCGTTTTGGCAAGTTCAAGCATCTCTTCTGAAATATCAATCACGGTGACATGGTGGCCAAGCGATGCTAAATAGAGCGCCAATTGACCTTGTCCGCCGCCGACATCTAATATGCGTTTGCCATTTGATTGCGTTAACCAGTCAACTTGTGCGCTTAAGTCACGCTTGAGCACAGCTTCTCTGATTTTGCCTTTATTGGTGCCATAGATATTGTTTTTAAACTTGTGCGTTAGTTCAGCAAAGTTTTTATCTGTCGGTGCCGGTTTTTGTTGCTGCTTTTTTCTAGCCATATGCGAGATCACTTAATTAAGCAAAGTGGTATTAAACCGGGTTGTCGATATCAATAAATTCAACATCCAAACCATATTGCGCAGCCAAATATTCACCAAGTGCCTTCGCGCCGTAACGCTCTGTGGCATGATGTCCCGCCGCGATAAAGTGGATCTTTTGTTCGTTTGATGAATGAATGGTTTGCTCTGATGCTTCACCCGTTAAGTAGGCATCAATGCCTTGGCTTGCCGCGAGATCAATAAAGCTTTGCCCACCACCTGTACACCAAGCGATGGTGCTGATTGGATGATCGCCAGCAACATTTAAGAGCGGCTTTCTACCGAGTTTCTCTTCAACTAAAGCGGCAAAATCAACAGCAGTCATTGGCGTCGTTAATTTGCCTTTTACCGCTACGCTATTTTTATTCCAAGGTTCAAGCGGTCTTTCATATTCAAGCCCAAGTAATTTACCGAGCTGTGCGTTATTCCCGAGTTCAGGATGAACATCCAGTGGAAGGTGGTAAGCGATTAAGTTGATGTCATTGGCAAGTAGAGCTTGTAAGCGGCGCTTTTTCATGCCGGTGACACATTGATCTTCCCCTTTCCAAAAATAGCCGTGGTGAACCAAAATAGCATCCGCACCACGTTCAATAGCGGCATCAATTAGAGCTTGGCTTGCGGTAACACCCGTGACGATTTTTTGGATTTCGTCTGTTCCTTCCACTTGCAGACCATTTGGACAGTAATCGTTAATTTGAAATGGCTTCAGTAATTCCGTTAATTGATTCACTAATTTGGTTCGTTTCATAACACCCCCTAACTCTCAGATAGCGCTAGTTTAACTGGTTTAGCGACGGATCAAAAAGAAAGATTACAAAGATAAATATGCTCCATATGAAGAAATAAAGATAAACAGATCGGATCTGATTGTTCTTTTATTTGAAATAAAAATAAACTACCGTGATTATTGCTACCTTATTACTAGTAAAGGTGAATTTATGTTTAAATTTGCAGTGTTTCTGCTGCTTTTGTGTACGTTTGACGTTCAAGCAGAGCTGAGTAAAGAGGATTTTGAATCTCTTCGACTGCAAATTAGGGACCAATATACAGTCGATCCTAAAATCGCCATTCAACTCACAGAACAAGCCCTAAATACCAGTCGCTTGAGCGCAGATCAGGAAATCAAAATCCTAAATTACAAAGGCTGGTTTCAAATGGAGCTGAATCAACTTTCTGAGGCTATGCGTACGACAAATGAAATCAAACGCTTGATAAGTGGCGCGCAGGACAAGTCGCTGATTTATGCTTACTACAATTTATCAGGGGGGATTTATTCTGAACTGGGATTATATGAGCTCGCTTTGGTGCAGTACAAGGATGCACTGGTGATCGCAGAGCAAAGAGGCGAGGCCATGGTGTACCAAACAAAAAGTAATATTGCTGATGTTTATTTTTTGCTTGGCCAGTACGATGTTGCACTGGATTACTATACAGAGTATCTGCAATTTCTGAATTCAAATAATGATAAGTTGTCACAATCATTACTTTATAACAATATTGCCAAGGTCTATATTGCTAAAAACGAATACGATAAAGCGTTACAATTTATAGATAAAGCCCAGCAAATTCAAAAGAGTAGCAAGTCCGATTATCATCTAGCATATTCATCACATTACCGAGGAAAAATAGCGCTTGCCAGAGGCCAGTTAAGTGCTGCTTCTGCGTACTTCAAGAAAGCCATCACGACGTTGCAACGGCTTGGCAGTACCCGCGACGTCAACGACGTTAAGCTAGATTTGATCGCGTTGGATATCAAACAGGGGGATATCGCTAAAGCTAAATTACTCGCAGAAGAAGTCCTTGATTCCACTAAGCAAACGAATACCAAAAATAAACAGGCAAGCGCCTTATCTGTGCTTGCGAAAATTGCAGAGTTACAAGGGAATAGTAAGCAAGCATTGGTCTTAACGCAGGAATTAAGTCGAGTCGAGCGAGAAATCTATGCTCAGCAGCGTAACATTACGTTATCTCGCGCTTCTTACGAACTTGAGATGGTTGAAAAAGAGCTGGAAATAGAGTCGCTTAAAAGAGTGCAGGCGGTTCAAGCAGCGGAGGCAAGCGCACAACAAAAATGGCTGCTGAGCATCATTGTGTTTATGCTGATTTATGCCATATCAACTATCTTAGTGATCCAAATAATTCGACGTCGTAATGGTAAGTTACGAGCTACATTAGAAGAGCTAACAAATACGCAAGAAATGCTCGTTGAAGCGGAGAAAATGTCGTCACTAGCCGGGTTGGTTTCGGGGATGGCGCATCATCTCAATACACCAATAGGCCTAGTGATCACCGCAAACTCTTCCCTAAATGGTTCGCTACGTGACGTTCAAGACAAATTTGAGCAAAAGACCCTGTTGCCTAGTCAGCTTAATCACTTTATCGGAGATGCTTTAGTAGCATCAGATATTGTTGACCGTAGTGCCAATCGCCTAAATGCGGCAGTCGAGAGATTTAAAGCAATTAATACCTCAATTGGTAGTGCGGAGCTTAAAACAATTGAGGTATCAGACTTTTTAAATTTGCACATTCGTGAAATGCTGATCCGTACAGCACCAAACGCTAAGTTAATGTTGAATAACGATAGCCTAGAGGTCCAAACCTACCCCAATATCTTGCTTGAGGTATTGAAGGAATTTATGCACAACTCAGTACAACACGGTTTTATCAACAATCATGTAGAAGACCAACCTCTTATCACCATCCGTGTGAATGAATATGATGATACATGGCAGCTGAGTTATAAAGATAATGGCAGAGGCTTACCAGATCATAATACCGAGCAAGTGTTTAATCCTTTTTTTAGTACCAATCTCGCTTCACAATTGGGCCTTGGCTTAACCATTGTATTTAATAGCGTGAGTCATGTACTTCAAGGAAGCATTAAGGCGTATTCCGATGACAAAGGCGTGGAGTTTTTGTTGACCTTACCCAAGCAGCTTAAAAGTGGTAGGCGGAAAGCTGTGAAGAGATAATTCAACTACTCGCGAAAACAATGCTCCCTTTAAAAAATGAGCCGCTCGTCCATGAGTGAGCTCATTGGGCTAGTAACTGGTTGCTATTAAGGGTTTGTCACCTCGACGTCTTGTCCTGTTTGCAGGCGCTCAGCACCGCGAACGGCGACTCTATCACCGGCATGTAAGATATCGCTGGTGCGGGGAGTAATTTCAACCCATTGGCCTTTGCCATAGCCTACGGTGACAGGAATTTGTTCGGCTTTATTTTGCTTATCTATTTTGACGATATGGGTGCCTTGCTTGCGTAGTATCAAAGCATCCCGGTCAACCTGCAATACGGGTTGTTTGCTGGTGAGCGGCACAGCCACATCAACTAATTGACCAATCGCCCACGTATGGGCTTGATCTGCCGCGAGAGTTGCACGCACTTCAACGGTTTGTGAGCGCGGATCGGTTGAGGGGATCACCGCTGTGACTTTCGCTGACGTATTATCTGGCTGCGATAAGTCACCAGAGCGGATTGGCAGCTCGATGCCTTTTTGCAAGAACTTTAAGTACTTAACGGGCACATATAAGCGAACTTTAAGATGATGGATATCTAATATGGTGAGCAGTTCATCGGCGCGGTTTATTTCTCGACCCGCGCGCTTAAAACGTTCACTGATAACGCCATCAAATGGTGCACGGACCGTTGCGCGAGATAACTTATCGTCAATAACCTTAAGTTCGACTTCCGCTAAGGCGATATCTGACAGCGCTAGGTCATGTTTATTTTGCATTTCATCGACTTGACTCTCTGCCGCACTGCTGGTTTTTGCGAGCTTCTTTAATCGAGTCAATTCTTGTTGATATAAGCGTAAATTGATCTTGGCTCGATTTAATAATTCGGCTTGACGGACCTTATCGAGTTCCAGTGGGAGTGTGTCCATACGTACTAAAATTTCGTCTTTCGCTACGCTGGTACCGGGTTCTGCTACGTACAACAAACGGCCACTAACCCCAGCGGTCAGCGTCACGTCGTCTTTTCCATAAAGTGTGCCACTAACTTCAATTTCGCTCGTGAGAGGGGCTTTTGTCACTTCAGCGACTGTGACTGGTACGACGGCGACGGCTTGTGGCGCAACGATCCCAGCACACAGTGCTAGGGCCTGAAGTGTCTGTTTTATTGGGTTTTTCATTCTGTTCTCACTACTCACTGATTGGCAACTAGGCTGAGCGGGGCTTTGGCCGTTGATTTGTTTGTTTCGGATGGCGGAGTTTGCCGCCCAAGTTGCAATAAACTCGGCATCAACACTAGGGTAAATAAAGCACTGATAGCCATGCCACCGACGATGACGGTCGCAAGGCCGCGGTAGATTTCTGAGCCTACGCCTGGCATGAGCATTAGTGGCAGCATGCCAAACAGACTGGTCAAGGTGCTTAAGTAAACGGGTCTTGCTCTTAGTAACACCGCTTGTCTGACCGACGCCTCACGGCTCATGCCTGATGCCATCGCAACGCGAGTCTGATCCACCAGCAAAATGGCATTATTAACGACCAGCCCAAGCAAGATGATAAAGCCTATCATGGTCAGTAAATCTAAGGATTGGAAGGTAAAGAGGTTTAAGATATACAGAGCCAGCACGCCACCTGCGATAGCCAGTGGCATCACTAATAATACCAAGGCACTGTCTTTGGCGGACTTAAACAACGCGGTCATCAACAAAAACAAAATGAACAGCGCGAGGACAAAATTCAGCGCCATTTCTTCCATTGCGGAATTCATCTTTTGCGCATTCCCCGCCAAAATAGCACCGGCATTGGCCGGTAGGCTTGCTCGCACTTTTGGCATTACCTGTTCACTCAAGATGGTTTGCACCTGCTGCAGGCTCATATCAGCCGGAGGCGTGACAACAATGCTGACCGTACGACGGCCGTTGACACGCCGCAGTTGCGTCGGGCCAACTGTACGTTCTATATTTGCCAACTCGCCGAGAGTTTGAATTCCTGACTGAGGTGTTACGATAGGTAAGGCTTTTAGTTCCTCAGGGCTTTGCCAAGGGGTACCACGAAGGATAACGTTCATGCGCTCATTACCATCAAAATACTCATTGACGAATAATCCACCGGTATAAGCTTGTACCGCTTGAGATACATCTCGACGCGTTAATCCCGCTTGGGTGATCCTGCGATCGTTAGGCGTTAATCTAAGCTCTGGCTCTGCCATATCCAATCGCGGCTGAGGCCTAGCTGTTGCCTCTGGTAGTGCGGTTTGCACTGCTTGTAGAGCTACTTGAGCACCTGAGATTAAGTCGTCCATATTGGGACCTGTAAGGTCAATATTGATATCGCGACCATCGCCGCCATTGGCGACTTGGATCATCGAGCCGCGAAAGAAAAACACTTGAGTATCGGGAAGGTCAACGAAGATTTCTTCTCTGGCAACTTTCATCAGTTCTTCAACACGTTGAGGGTCGGCTGAATAGATAAAGCCGCCAGCATTAGAGCCAAACGCATAGAAATTAAAGTCTTTAATACCTGGCTCTTTTTCGCCTTGGTAATAGGGCATTAAGCGTTTTTTCACGCGCAGCAGTAGTTCTTCTTCCATAAACTGTACGTTGCCACCAGGTGGTGTCACTAGGTTAAAGAAAAAGCCATCGGTGGGAGCTCTTGGCATAAAGTCAGTTTTTGGCAGCATGGTCATGGTTGCAATCACCGAGCCACCCAGTAATACGCCAATCCAAGTAAGTTGCTTTACTCTATTATTGGTCAATTTCATGATGAAGGTGGTGAGTTTTTGCCAGTATTGATGATAAGGATCTGGTTTTAGTTCAGAGTCTGGCCACAAATGGTTTGCCAGTGGAATAAGGGTAATTGCACACAACATTGACGCAATAACGGCAATCGAGAGTGTCAGTGCTAAATCGGAGAATAGTTGTCCCTCAATACCCGCCATAAAGAGAATAGGTAAAAAGATGGCGACGCTGGTGGTTGTCGAAGCAAATAATGCTCCGGTCACTTGTGCAGCGCCTTTTAAGGCGGCTTTTTTGTTATCGAATCCTTCTGCTCTTAAGCGTGAGATATTCTCTTGGACTATGATTGCGGCGTCTAGTACAAGGCCCACTGCAAATGCCAACCCCGCCAACGAGATCACATTAAGACTGCGGTCAAAGATATTAAGTGCTAGAAAGGCGACCATCAATGAAATGGGGATTGTAGCTGCAATCACCAAAGTTGCTTTCAAGCCTCTAAAAAATAGCCACAGAATTAAACAAGATAAAAGTACCCCAAGGCCTAAATTACTTTTTACTAAAGAAAGTGCATTACGAATGTGGACGGAGGCATCAAAGCTGAGCTCAATCGATAAGCCATTCTCAGCCAGCGGCCCTTGGTTTAATTCATCAATTGCAAGGTTGATTTCATCAAGCAAGGCAACGGTATTTGCCTCGTTGGCCCGTGAGATCCGAATATAGTAGGCTGGTTTACCATTACGGCCACTCATGCCCAAACGGTCTGAGAAGGTGCGTTCCACACTTGCGATATCACCTAAGTAGATTGGCCTGTCTCCTGAATAGCCGACACGCATTTGAGCCATACTGGAAAGGTCGTATTGGCCAGTGAATCGCACGGTATATTGACGACGTCCAACGTTGGCAAGACCTCCAGAGGTATCGCGAGAGCTCGCAAGTACATTACTGATTTGATCTAAACTAATACCAAGCGCTGCGGCTTTGTGCGGATCGAAAGTAATACGCAGCTCTTTTGGCCGCTCACTTGCTAGATCGACGCGTGCCACGCCGGGAATACGTGCAAGTCTTGGTTCAATAAACTCGTCGATTTGCTTTTGAAACTGCGCCATATCAAAGTCGAGGCTATTTGACTGATAATCTTTGGGCGTGACCAGCAAAGTGGCTGCCGCTTCACCATTATTACCGCCGGCGAACACCACAGGGTCTAAGGCATCAAGTGGCAACGGTGGGGCTTGATTTAAGCTTGTTAGCACATCTAGCATCGCTTGTTGCATATTCGCACCCACCGCAAATGTCAGCGTAATAGAACCATTACCGCGATTGATGTTGGTATTAACTTCAAGTGCGCCGGGTGTGTTCTTTACCGCATTTTCTAGCGGTTCAATGATCACTGATTCTATTTCTTCCGGGGCGGCCTGCCGCCACCCTGAGAAAATCGTGATCTGTGGTTGCTCGATATCTGGCGTCAACTGAATGGGCAGTTTAAATATACTTAACAGCCCAAATAAAATAATCAACACCAAGATGACAATTACACTCGCTGGATTTTTTAGCGAACTGCGTGTCACGTTCATTTGGTATATTCCAATCTTGCTTTTTTTGCATTGTAGTGGGATGTAAAAAAAGTGCCAGTAAGGTGAAATTCACGTTTGCTAAAGTTAGCGCTAAATCGGCGAAAATAAGCGATAAAGCGTATTTCTGTAATACCTTGTAACGCTTTTTTATAGTTTGAAAAACTTTTTGATCTGAATTAAAGGCAAATGAACTTGTACTAGTAAGATCAATAGAAGTGGCTAAACTTAGCCGAGCATGATCAGTTCTTTGCAATAATTGATAAATGATGTTCAAAAGGAGGTTATATGTACGTTGCGTTAAAATGGGACCATGTTATCGGAGCACATTTTGTCCAGTGGATCGTCGTAAAATGCAGTGGCGTAACGGATAAATTTGGATTACCGCAAGCCTTACCACCTCGGCGTGATATTGCCTATTTCACCGATCCCCAATCTGCAGAGCAAGATGCTAAACAATTTGCGGATTACAAAAATACCGAGCAAATGGCGCATATTGAAAAAAAATACTCACCCAACTTGGGTGAGCACCATGGCTTTTGTCACTATGCGTGGGATCACACCTATCTGAGTGAATTAGTAAAACACGCTGTGCTCTATTGGGAAGATGGCAAACACTTCTCACCTGAGCCATATAGAAGCGATATTGCCTATTTTATCGATCCGCAAACAAGTGAAATGGATAGTATTTTCTTTGCGCAATATAAACTAGAGCGAGCAAGGCTGCTTAGGCAAAAGCAAGACGCAGGTTAATACCTATTGGTATAAGCATATCGACTCACCTCACCGACTGGTGAAGTGAGTTTGTCTTAGCAATTACTGCGCGTTGTCTACATCACTTTGTGAGTACATTGGGTAGTCACTGGGTTTAAAGCGATTGAGGTTATTGAGGAAGCGACTGTCTTTAACGGGCAAGGTGGCGGAGCCATAATCATATTGATTGAGCTTTTCTCGTAATTCCGTGTTCTAAATTCCATCCCCAGCCATTTTGTACCAACTGATGATAGCGGGTGTGACAAAGCGGTGATAGTTGTTTTCAGCGATTTCGTTTGATTTGGCGAAGCGCAGTGCATGGGTCAAAATGCCGTCTTTATGATAGACAATTTTTAAATGGCCATTCTCGAATGGTAGCTCATTAGCAGGTTTAGTGAATAAGTCGCCATGTGCGCTATAACTACCGTGTGTAACTATCCCATCTCGAGTCCATACCGCTGCATACTCCCAATCATGGCGGTGACCACCACCAAAGTAATCAAACACTTGATCTTTTTTGAAGTAAAGTGCATAGAAGTGTCCACAATACTCGCCGCTAGTCGTTGTTTTACAGGCGTAGCGATGCACAGTATTAGAAGTATTTAAAAATTGATTATCTCGGCAATCACCAGTGATGCGGCCCGATGTTTTTAGCCCTGAATTTTGTACGCCAGTTCTGCTGATCCCTGCACTAGGCAGGCAACCATCACCGTCAAAATCGAACACAGGTTCAGTACCATTGATAATGTAGGGGGCTGGTAAGGCTTCGTCTAATGCCGCAAAGTCATTGGCGTAAGCGTATTGTGTAGACGCAGCAATAATCGCGAGAGACAATAAAGGGAGTTGTGTTGTTGTCATACTGCTTTCCTTAATAAATGCAGTTGTGCCGTTTTGCACAACCGCTATTGATTAGAATCTAAGGTTAAAAAAGAAGTATGACTTAAATGTATATTTAATGTTAAGTTTTTTGTTGGTTATTTAGCTTGTTTTGAAAGTCTGCTGTGACAATTTCAAGTGCAGCCATGACTTCTTCTGCAGGAAGATCATGCTCTTCTAACAACATAATAAGGTCTACGGCAAGTTTTACATGAGTTGGCGCTTGTTCTAGAGGGGTACTCATACTTGAAATTGTTCCTTTTTAGCGATTTGTGAAATGGCAAAGTCAATCGCACTTTCTACCGCTTGTTCCATTTTTACACGCTCGGGCTGAGGCAGGTAAAACTCCATGTCGACATCGTAGCGAATATAACGCGATGGAAGTTGGTTCAAAACAGTACAACAAAAGTCGGCCATTACGTCTTCATCATAGATTTTATCTAACTTACGACGGACGATATGTTCGACTACCAGCTTTTCATAATAATTATGAATATCATCATGTAACTTCATACAGCCTCCTGCACATTCCTTTTAAGTTTATATCATAATAGCGGGGTTATCGAACAAAGCCAAAAAGGTTTGTTGATGTATATCTACAAGATGATCAACGTCGCGCTGATAGCCCCCACCCAGAGCAAAAGCTAATGGAATATTGAGGTGATGAGCATACTCAAAAACAATAGAATCTCGAGCCCTAACACCTTGCTTTGTAATACTAAAGTGTCCTAGTTCATCGCCTTGATACACATCTGCGCCGGCGTTATAGAGGATGATGTCTGGCTGGTATAATCGAACTGCTAGTTGTAAGGCTTCGCGTACGGTTGCCACATATTGTGCGTCCTGCGTATTTACAGGCAAGGCAAAGTCTAAATCGGATTGCGGTTTAACGCGAGGAAAGTTACTTTCACAGTGGATGGAGCAGGTGATGATATCGTCCCTACCCTCAGCGATCGTAGCAGTGCCGTCACCTTGATGCACATCACAATCAAAGATCAGCACTCGCTCAACACGTTGATGGGCAATGAGCGTTGCTGCGACCACCGCCCAATCATTAAATATGCAAAAGCCGCTGCCAAAATCGCGATGTGCGTGATGATAGCCGCCGCTTAAGTTTGCTCCAAATCCATATTTGAGCGCATACTTTGCTGCCGCTAAACCGCCACCTAAAGAAATCAAAGTGCGCTGCACGAGTTGCTCACTCCAAGGAAAGCCCATTTTCTTAATTGCTTTTTCGCTCAACGTACCGTTTAGAAAGGCATCAACGTAATTACTGCCGTGGCAAAGTTGCAGCGCATCAGCTGTGATTTTTTGCTCGGGTTCTTTAATAAATTGGGCAAATTTACTGGCGTTTATTCGTTGGTATAATTTTTTATACTTGCTGATAGGGAAGCGATGCTTTTCAGGCAGATTTAGCTCGCTATAAATGGGGTGGTAGTAAAGCATTAACGGCTCTGACTTTTCTCAACTTCTTGAATTTTTTGCTCGGTGGCGGAAATGGCTTTTCTACAGCGGCCAAGGCGGGCATGAAGGGCTAATATTTCGGCATTGAGTTTGGCAGCCTGAGTGGGATCTGCTTTATCCATCTGTAGTCTTCTGAGATCAATCATTTCTTGTAATCGACGCTCAAATTCATGATTTTGCGACAGCTCCTGATATAACTCATGGGACGACTGCATAATCTTCTGCACAGCCTTCTTATACACTTTGGCTTTTTTTGGTGTATTCAGTTTGTTTTCTTTCGCCCAGACCGGGGTTGATTTTAACACCTTCAACACGGCTTCCATTTGCGAGCCTATCCGCTCGATGGCAAATGTAAAGGCGTGACGTTGCTCACTTGGCGGCAGGTGGGACATTGCTTCTGCTATTTCTTCAACATAGTCGCTGAGCTTTAGGCTTTTAGTACGAAAGACACGGGCATCAAATAAGCTGGGCTGTGCCTGCATATAACGATTCTTATCAAACCATTTCGCGGAGTCAAATTGCGCTGCTTGTTGCTTTAAGCGGCTGACTTGTTGCTCAAGCTTGATAAGTCCTGTACTCACGAGAAGTAAGCCTCAAAAATGAGCTTGCCCGCAAGTACAATAACCACAGTGTTAAAGAGTGGTTTGATCAGTTTGTTGCCAAACTTAATTGCAGAATGCGCACCAAGCCAAGCACCAAACATTAAAAAGGCGCCCATGGTGATACCAAGCATAAAGTTAACATGACCCAAGGCTACAAAGGTGATAAGCGAAATAAAATTGGAAACAAAGTTCATTGAACGAGCAAGACCACAGTTTAAAAGTAAGCTCATTTTATAGAGCATACTGTTAGACGCAGTCCAAAACGTGCCAGTACCAGGCCCTGCCATACCATCAAAAAATCCCAACGATAAACCTTGCGCCCATTGCTTGATTTTGAGTGCTCGATTAGCTTCTGGCAAAGTATGGGAATCTGTTGGGCTTAGCCTACCGACCAAGCTATAAATTGCGACAGCGATGATGATAACGGGAATAAGTTTATTTAAAAACTCGATACTTAGAAAGTCGACAAGTAGTGTGCCCAATACGGCCCCTATCGCAGTGGCAATAATAGAGCCAATCCAAAAGCTAGGTTTGAATAACTGCTTTTTGTAGTAAGTAAAGCTCGCGGTTAAAGAACCAAAACTCGCGGCAAGTTTGTTGGTACCTAAGGTTAAATGCGGAGGAAGGCCTGCAGTAAGCAAAGCTGGTACGGTTAGCAGCCCACCACCACCTGCAATTGCATCAATAAATCCAGCAGCCAGTGCGACTAAGCAAAGTAACCCCCAAGTTGTGGGATCTAAAGCGAGTTCAAACATTATTAATCAATTTGCCTTTTGTATGGTGGCAGAGTATCAAGCATGGCTTTGCCATAACGTTTTGTAACTAAACGTCTATCTAAGATGGTGATACGGCCGGAGTCTGATTCTTTACGCAGCAGTCTACCACAGCTTTGTACTAATTTCTTTGCAGCATCGGGTACAGTGATAGATAAAAATGGATTCCCACCTTTACTTTGCACGAATTCCGCTTGGGCTTCCTCAATAGGGGACGTTGGCACGGCAAAAGGGATCTTAGTCACCACGAGGTTCTCTAGGTATTTTCCGGGTAAATCTAGCCCCTCGGATAAGCTTTGTGTACCAAATAAGATACTGCCGCGACCTAAGTCGATATTTGCTTTGTGACGAGTGAGTAGGGCGTCACGGGAAAGTTCACCCTGCACCAAAATATTGAGATTTTTACCTCTTAATTTTTCTACCACATGGTTCATTTGCCAATAAGAAGCAAACAGTACAAGGTTGGCCTTACTGGTGTCTAAATAAGTTGGCAGGGCATCCGCTAAATAATCGCTAAAGGCTTTATCCGTTGGATCTGTTTGGGTTTTTGGCAAATGCAATGTTGCTTGATTGGGATAATCAAACGGAGAATCAGCCTTGATATATTTAACACCAGGCTCTTTTGCCAACCCACTTTCGTGGGCGAAATGATCAAATGTGCCTAAAGCACTGAGGGTTGCGGAGCAGAGCACCGCGCCTGCACACTCTCGCCAGAGGTTATCCTTCAAATAATAGCCGACTTCAATCGGACAATCACAGAGTAAATGGTCGTGATGGTGTTTGTATTCTAAGCGTTTTATCCACCTTGCATGTGGCACGCTGTCGCCTTTTCGAGCATAGCTAAACCAGAGTTTGTTGAGTTGTTCAAGCCGGTTGATATATTGACCGCTTTCAACCAATAACGGGTCGGCTAAAAAAGCTTGCACATCTCCGTCTGAAACATCACCCGACAGAGCATCATGCATCTTGGTAAGACAACGCAATGCATCTTGAGTGGCATCTGCGATATCTTTTGCTTTTACGGTGAGCGCTTCAGGTACTTCGCCATGACTAAAGCGGTAGGTATCGTCATCGTTATAGGTAAAGTCGCTCTGATCGAGTATATCCCTTACCGCTCTGAGGTATTTCGCAGCGTCATTGGCTGCATCGTTCAGTTTGAAATTCTGCCCAATGGCTTTTTGCGAAACCACGGTATTTGCCATTTTTCCGCTAAACTTAAGTAGCTTTTCAAGCCACTCGATAGTGCCTTTAATCGTTGCCGCAGCAGAAGAAAAATCTCTGGTAATATGGGGCAGGTGGTGCGCTTCATCGATTACGTAAAATGTTTCTTCAGGTTCTGGTAATATCGTCCCGCCGCCTAGTTCTAAGTCGGCCAGTAACAAGGCATGATTAATCACCAGCACGTCCATTTGTGCAATCTTTTGTCGAGCTAAATGAAAAGGGCATAAGTGATGAGATTTTAATTGCCGTTGGCAGGCGTGTTTATCACAAGCGATAACATTCCAAACTTTATCTGGAATTGTGTCTTCCCAGCTATCTCTATCACCTTGCCAGCGCTTTTCTTGGTAAGCAAGTGCTAACTCTCTTAAGCACTTTTGCTCCATTTGAGAAAGCGGACTGCTGGTTGTCGGCATCATCGACATTTGCATTTCATCATCGCTGACGGCAGCCATCAGTTTTTGTACGCAGATGTAGCGTTGACGGCCTTTTACGAGGTCAAACTTAAAGTCTATGCCTGAATGTTCTTTTAAAAATGGCAACTCTTTGTTGATCAATTGTTCTTGTAATGCGACGGTTGCAGTTGAAATGACGAGTTTCTTTTTACTTGAGAGTGCAACAGGAAGCGCGCCGAGTAGATAGGCTAAAGATTTTCCAGTACCTGTTCCTGCTTCAATTACGCAAATACGTTGAGTACGGTGATAATCACCAGAGAGTGTTTTTGCGATTTCGGCGACCAGATAATTTTGACTCGGACGAGGACGAAAGCCATCTAAAGCGGAGGCGACATTTTGATGTGCTTGGCGGATGGTTTTTTTTAGTTTGTCTGAGAGCATAATCTATTTAGCCTAGAGTTCTGATATGAAGCAAGCCTACCACTTGAGTCTCGATTTTTAGTTAATCACTGCGTTAACGGATAGGTTTTATTCTGTTTGTGACTTTATGTTCAATAAACAGGTGGATATAATTACAGTGATTCGTCTATTTTAGGGTGGTATTGGAGTTGGCACAAGCGATATATCAGGGCTTTGTTTTATCGAGACAGCAGATGCAGGTAAATGGCCAACTGCGCTTGTGTTATTGGCTCAAATCGCAACATCAGTTACTCAAGGTGTGGGTAGAGGATGAGCAGCCCCTCTTTTTCATTAAACAAGATAAAAAAGCGGAAGTAGAGCTGCTGCTAAGTCGCGCTCAGTTGCAGTTTAGTATCTCGCCAAGTCAATTAAAGCACTTCGATCAAGCCCCTGTTTGTGTTGTGAAATTTCGCACCTTGAATCACTTCTATGAGGCAAAACAACTACTTGAAAATAAAGTCGCAGTATATGAAGAGGATATTCGACATTCCGACCGCTATTTAATGGAGCGCTTTATTCGCGGAGCCGCTTGGGTTAAAGGTAAAGCCACGCAAAAACCGGGTTATATCGAAATTACTCAGGCGCAATTTAAGGCTTGTGATGATTATAGACCACACCTTGAAATGCTTTCTATCGATATAGAATGTAACGGCGAGGGGGTCTTATTTTCGGTGGGTTTAGTGACCGATACGGAAAAGCTGGTGATCATGATAGGTGAGGCGCAGCATGCTGCCGTCAATGTCGTTTGGGTTGAAGATGAAATTGCGTTATTAGAAGAGCTAGTAACGCAAGTGAATCGTTTAGACCCAGATGTGTTAATCGGATGGAACGTGATTGAGTTCGATGCCGCAATACTTGTAGAACGCGCACAGGCTAACGGCGTCGTACTTGCGATAGGGCGAGATGGCGGAGTGATGTCGACTTTCAAAGGTAACTATACCCGGGTGTTTATTCCGGGGAGAGTGATGCTAGATGGCATCGATATGATGAAAAATGCGACCTATCACTTTGAAACATTTAAATTGAGCTTTGTGGCAGAGCAGATTTTGGGTACTACCAAGCTTATCGCACAGGATGACAGGCTTGAGGAAATCATCAGGCAGTTTCATCATGATAAACCGGCGCTCGCAGCGTATAACTTACAAGATTGTCAGTTGGTGTTAGACATTTTTAGTAAACTTAACTTGCTTGACTTTGCTCTCGCTCGAACTCAGTTGACGGGACTGGAACTTGAGAAAATGGGCGGCTCAGTCGCTGCGTTTACCAACTTGTATTTACCGTTACTGCACCGTAGCGGTTACATTGCACCAAATTTATCTGAGCATGGCATTAACTTTGACAGTCCCGGCGGTTATGTCATGGACTCAAAGCCAGGCCTATATCAAAATATTTTGGTACTCGATTTCAAAAGCCTTTACCCCTCAATTATCCGCACTTTTTGCATTGACCCTATGGGGTTAATAGAAGGATTACAACATCCTGAACATGCCATAGAGGGCTTTAATAAAGGCAAATTTAGTCGCACGAAACATCATCTACCGGGTTTAGTCGCTGCGCTCTCCAGTGCACGTGAGCAAGCTAAATTAGACAAAGACATGATGCTCTCACAGGCGATTAAAATCATTATGAATAGCTTGTACGGCGTACTTGGTTCAAAAGGTTGTCGCTTTTACGACCCACGTCTTGCAAGCTCAATAACGATGCGCGGTCATCAAATAATGCAACAAACTCGAACTTGGATTGAGCAGCTCGGATATGAAGTGATCTATGGTGACACTGACTCAACTTTCGTCTGTTTACCTGAGTCTTTGCGTAGCGAAGCATGCCAAGCAATAGGCAAGCAGCTGATGGTAGAAATTAACGAGCGCTGGCGCGCATTGCTGATGGAAAGCTTTGGCCTTCACAGTCATTTAGAAATAGAGTTTGAAACACATTATAGTCCATTCTTTATGCCCACCATTCGTGGTCAAGAAGTCGGCTCTAAAAAGCGGTATGTTGGGCAGATCACAGAGCTTGGCAAGCAAAAGCTGGTTTTTAAAGGAATGGAGACCGTGCGTAGTGATTGGACGGAAATCGCCAAAGAATATCAACAAGCAATTATTCGCGCGCTGTTTGACGGGCTCGACACCGTTGAGATCACCCACCAATACATAAATGAGATTTTCGCTGGAAAAGTAGACGAAAAACTCGTTTATAAAAAGAAGCTTGGTAAGTCTGTTGAACTATATACAAAAAATATCCCTCCCCAAGTAAAAGCGGCGAAACAGGCTATCGAAGATGGATTGTTGCAAACCGCCAAAAAGGGGGCACAAATACCGTATTATTTAAGTACTGATGGACCCAAGTTCGCACAGCAAGGCAAGCTCGTAGATATTGATTATTATCAATACGTTGAAAAGCAAATTCTGCCTATATATCAGATGCTTCCCAATGCTTCTAAGCTATCAATTCGCTCAGATGGGCAGCAAAGTTTCGATTTGCTTTAATCGAGATCGTGCTATCAAACTGCCAGCGTCTTCCAGTCTTAAAATTAATTAGTCAGTTAAATACACTAAAATAAAGTTCCTTTTTTGTTAACAGGAAACCCCTTATTTGCTCATTTATTACACTATTGTTTTGTTTTAAGGGATTTTCAAGTTTTATTTTTAATCAAAACCTATTTTTATTCTTTTAATTCAGTTGTTTGTGATTCCACTTTGCTGTGCCTTAAATTGGTAATTGCAAAAAACAGCACAATTAATCTTGATCATTGGTCTGGTGTTTGTTTAATATCTTGCCTCTAATGTTGCTATTTTAGAAATTAACAAGGCAACAAAATAATAATTAATACAAGCTGTTTACAATAAAACAATCCAGGGTGATTCACATGCTAAACAATAAGTTAACTAAGGCGGTTCGCTTAGCGATCGCGTTTGGTGGCGCTAGCGCTGCCGTGTTTGCAACCAATGCAGTTGCTGAAGAAGAAGGCGCGAAAAGCGTTGAGCGCATTGAAGTTACAGGTTCTCGCTTAAAGCGCACTGATCTTGAATCTACTGCTCCAATCACGGTTATCGGCGGCGAAGCGCTTGGCGATATGGGTATCAGCAACGTTGGTGAATTCGTTCAATCAAACCCAGTTATGTCTGGATCGCCAGCAACAACAACGCGTAACAACGGCGGTAGTGGTGGCGTATTTGTAGAACTACGTGGTCTAGGTTCAGAGCGTACGCTAGTACTTATCAACGGTCGTAAGCCTGTAAGTTCAGACTTCCAGAATATTCCTGCTGCAATGATCGACCGTATCGAAATTCTAAAAGATGGTGCTTCGGTTGCGTATGGTTCGTCAGCAATGGCTGGTGTTGTAAACATCATCACCAAAAAAGAACTTACTGGTGTTGAAGTTAAAGCAACAACGTCTTGGTATGACATGTTTAGTGGTGGTAAAGAGCAAAGCTTCCAACTAGTTGGTGGTAAAGAGTTCGATGCAGGCCATATCACAGTAGGTTTCGATTACACCAAGCAGGATCCAATCTATCAGGGTGATGTGAAAGACGTTAACTTCTTCCAGTATCCTTGGCAGGTGCTTTCAGAAGAAGGTGCTAAGAGCTTTTACGAGAACGGTTTAATCCCAGATGGTGACAATGCGAACGTATTCATTTTAGGTTCGGGTTCTACTCCTTGTGGTAATTTCTACGTTGAAGGTAAAGGTAACTTTACTAACGATAAATGCCCAAGTGGTGGCGACGGTAAGCCTTCTCTAAGTGACATGCGTCCATTTGTTGGTGGTGGTGAAGTAAACGATACTTACAACTACAACCCAGTAAACTTAATGCAAACACCTTTTGAAGTGATTAACTTCTTTGTTGACACTTCATTTGAGTTAAACGATGACCTTGTTGTATATACAGAAACTCGTATCAATAAGCGTACTTCAAAACAGGAACTTGCGGCTGTACCTTTCGACACAGCCTATGATCCAGGCTATGTAGTTACGCTTTCGAATGGTTCGACGGCTAATGGTGTATCAGCTGATAACTACTACAACCCATTCGGTGAAGATGTGTATCGCTCTCGTCGTCGTATGCTTGAAGGTGGTCGTTATTTCGAACAAGATTATGTTCGTTTCCAACAAGTTGCGGGTCTAAAGGGCGCAATTAACGATAACTGGCAGTTCGATGCTTACTACAACTATGGTGCAAATAGCCTTCAAGATACTGACTTTGGTCAGCTTTACGGCCCACACCTAGCAAAAGCTTTAGGTCCATCATTCAAAGATGACGCTGGCAATGTGGTATGTGGTACGCCTGACGCACCTATTTCTGACTGTGTATCGTTAAATGTATTTGGTGGCCCAGGTACTGTGACTCAAGAGATGCTTGATTACATTACTGCACCACTAGGCGATCACTACAATGATTCATTCCACCAAGTTCGTGTAGACGTGTTTGGTGAGCTATTTGAAGTTCCAGCAGGTTATGTTTCAAGTGCATTTGGCCTTGAGTATTACACCACTGAGTTTGAACAAGTAAATGATTCTGGTAAGTTTTTTGATTCAGTGACTGGTAACACCAGCAAGCCACTAACCGGTCTATCTAAGAACTACACGGCTGCATCAGCAGAGTTCTTAATTCCATTAGTACGTGACTTAGGTGTTGAATCTGCAGATTTGACGCTAGGTGCACGCTATGACGACTTTAGCACAACAGGTTCAAACTTCTCTTGGATGGCTAAAATTGAGTCAAACATTTTCGATGGCTTAAAGTTCCGTGCAAACTATTCAGAAGTATATCGTGAACCAACACTAAGTGATTTGTATTCGCCAGAGCTTGATTCATTTGAAAGCGCTTCAGATCCGTGTTCTGCGGCAAACATTGGTGGCTTATCTGCCGCAGGTCAGGCTAAATGTCTTGAAATGGGTGCTCCAGCTGGCGGCCACAACAGTGCTGATGCGCAAGTTCGTACACGTTTAGGCGGCAACACAGGTGTTCAATCTGAAGAAGGTGAAACATTCACTATTGGTTTTGTGTGGGCCCCTGACTTTGTTGAAAACTTAGGTATTACTATTGATTACTGGGATATCAACATTGACGGTAAAATTGGTTCTCTAGCAACTGATGATATTCTGCAGGGTTGTTATGCCGGTCTTATCGAAGATATGTGTGCAAAAATCTCACGTGGCTTTGATGGCTCGGTTGATCGTGTAGACAGTCGTACAACAAACTTACAAAGCATGACTGCTCGTGGTATCGACCTTGATGTGAACTATTCATTTGACACAGACTTCGGTGCATTTGTAGCTAGCGTATCATGGACTCACTTCTTAGAGCGTGGCGAAGAAAACTTTGATGGTGAAACAGGTACATTTATCGTTGAAGATCTAGTTGGCAGATTTGAAGATGATACGTCTTACTTCGAAGACAAAATCTTATTCAATCTACGTTATGACCTAGACAACCTACGTGTTGTGTGGGCTGCAAACTATCAGTCTGGTCTTGAGTACGGTGATCTAACTTACATTAAGCGTGATAACTATGATTCATTAGCAGGTTTAGTTGCTAAAGTTGATTCATATGTGTACCACGATTTAACAGCACAATACTCATTTGATACAAACACAACGGTGCAAGCAGGTATTCGCAACCTAACAGACGAACTACCTCCTTATATCGAAACAGCGTTCAACGCGAACACTGACGAAAGTAACTTCAAGCTATTCGGACGTCAGTTCTTCTTAGGTGTAACTCAGAAGTTCTAACCGAAATTTAGCAATTTTGACCCAAATCGGCCTCTGTTGAGGTCGATTTTTTTATTTCCCATTTTAGCTTGCTTCTTCTTGTAGTAAACCCACCCAATTTATAACAAATTCTTCGATGCGTGTTTATTTTATTGTGGATATGAATTTTCTATGTTTATCGAATGTTATTTTGCCATGTGTAAATGTAGTGTTTGTGCTTTTATTGTTGCGTGAAGTGTGCTTTTTTGCGATGAATTACAAAAGTGATAAAAAAAGTGAACTTATTTTTATGTTTATAACATCATGAAAACAAAAGGGAAAAGTAGGATTTTATGTTAAAATTATGCCTTTTTGGGTTTATTTTATGAAATGATTGTTGACCCTATGTTGGTACTAAAAGTAGTATAACCCCTGATAAGGTAACTTAACCAACTTTGAAAGTGATATCTAAGTGTGTTTAAGATATTGTTTTTAAATCGGTTTCTTTATACATAAAAATAAAATCAGGGATCAATCATGTTGAATAATAAAGTAAGCAAAGCTGTTCGTTTAGCAATCGCTTTCGGTGCAGCTGCTACCGCTGCAGTAGCAAGTTCATCTGCGCTAGCTGAAGAAAATTCAGAAGCAGGTGTAGAGCGCATTCAAGTAACAGGTTCAAAAATTAAGCGTCAAGGCTTAACATCTCCAACACCTGTGACAGTAATTACAGGCGAGCAATTAGTTGCTCAAGGTATTACAAACGTAAATGACCTTTTACGTGACTTACCTGCTGGTGAAGTTGGTAACTCTCCAGAAACAACAACAAATACTATTTACGCGAGTGGTTTGAACACTTATAACCTTCGTAACCTAGGGTCTAGCCGTACACTAGTTTTGGTTGATGGCCGTCGTTTTGTTGGCTCAGGTCCGACAAATAATGCCGTTGATTTAAATAACATTCCAGCGTCAATGATCGACAGAATTGAAGTAACAACTGGTGGTGCATCTGCTGTATATGGTGCAGATGCTGTTGCAGGTGTTGTTAACATCGTTACTAAGAATTCTTTCGACGGTGTTAAAGTTCAATTAGATACGCGTCGTCCACAACAATCTGGTGGTGAGCGTGATAGTATCTCAATTACTGGTGGATACGAGGGAAGCGATTTCAGCTTTATCTCTACACTAGAATACAACGACGCAAAATCGCTAGCCAAAATGGATCGTGATTTCTTCAGAACGCCGGTAGAAACATTTAGAAATCCAGCAAATAAGACAGATACAGACTTCATTCCACGTATGCTTTCTCACGAACGTCGCGAAGGTTATGCACTATATGCAAGTCAAGGTAACTTCTTACTAGGCCCATTCAATGCTGATACGATTGATAACCGTAACTATACATTCGATTCAAATGGCAACATTAGAAGCTTTGACTATGGCGAAGGACGTTTACCTGACTTTGATCCAGCAAACCCAGTGTTAAACTACGTCGAGACAGATGAAAACCCAGGTGATGGTATTCGTCATGGCTCTCGTGACTTCTTTAATACGCCGTTAGAGCGAATCACTTTTGGTACAAACTTCGAGTACCGCTTTGCAGATGAGCATAGACTAACTGCTGGTGTTTTCTACGGTAAGTCAGAATCAGCAACTGAGGCATCACCATCATTCCACAGACATACTATTCGTCGTGACAATGCTTATATGAAGCAAGATATGAAAGACTTGCTTGATAACTATGAGAATGCAGATGGTGAAGTTAGCCCTGTTTCAAGTGTAACACTTTACCAAATGTCAGATAAGCTAGGTAACCGTGAGTTTACGCAAGACCGTGAGTCATTGAACTTCAGTATTGGTGTTGACGGTTTAATTACTGATGATTGGGCTTACAATGCCTATGTTCAATATGGTAAAAACGAAAACGAATCAGTTTGGAAAGGTGAAGTTTATACTCAAAACCTAGCTAACGCTGTTGACGCTGTGCTTCTTGACGGCAATGTTGTTTGTGCGGACAGAGATGCAGATGGCAATGTTGTTGGTGCTTTAGCTGGTTGTACTCCATTGAATGTAATGAACATTCAGGATCTGACTGCAGAACAAGCAAGCTACATTCTTACTGAAGCGTCTAACGTACGTAGCGCTGAAATGTACTCTGCAGGTGTGACTGTTGATGGTGTTGTATACGAGTTACCAGCAGGTCCACTTTCAACTGCAATCTCTTTAGAGCGTAGAAAGAACGAATCTGAAGCGACTCCTAGTGAAAATATGCAAGCGGGTACGATCTTTAACAATTCTAGTCAGCCTTTTAAAGCAGACATTTCTGTAACTGAAGCATCGGTAGAATTCTCTATCCCACTAATTACAGATATGGACTACATTCAAGACCTGACTCTCGAAACAGCGTATCGTTACATGGATTACTCTGTAACAGGTAGTGATAATGCTTGGAAATTAGGTGTAAACTACACTGTGAGTGATGAATTATCATTCCGTGCTACACGCTCTAAATCTGTACGTGCTCCAGACTTAGGTCAGTTGTTTACAAATAAGTCAACAACTTATGGTACAAGATTTGACGTATGTACTGCAGAATCTATTAGCAGCTCAACATCTCGTTATATCGATAACATTAAGAAAAACTGTGCGGCTGATGGCGTACCAGTCGACTTCCAGCCTTCGCAAGAGTGGAGAACTGGTGGTTCACTGAAAGGTTATATTGATGGTAACCCAGATTTAGAGAACGAAGTGTCTCAAGATTTAACGGTTGGTTTTGCTTATTCACCAAGCCAGATTGAAGGCTTTGATATTACACTAGATTATTGGGAATTTGAGATCTCTGGTGCGTTAGCGACTTTCGACGAAGAAGTAATTGAACTTTGCTATGAATCAGAATCACTTGATAATCCGTTCTGCCCTAACGTTATTCGTGATCCTAATACTCACGAAATCACAGAGTTCTATCAAAGAACACTGAATGCTGCAGTAATCAACAGAAAAGGTATTGATTTTGAATCTCAATATCGCTTTGATGCACTAGGTGGTGAGATTGTTACTGGACTTACTGCGACTTATAATATTTTATCTGATGAAAATACAACTGGTCGTTTAGAAGACTATCGTATTTACACAGGTGAAGTTGGTACACCTCGCGTGAAAGGCCGACTAAACATTAAATATCAGGCTGATACTTATTTCGTAGGTGCAACTCTCAACTACCGCTCAGCTACTGTGAATGATCGTAACGACTGGACGCCAGAGACGAACAACTATAACGATGTTTCTTCTTATACTCGAGTTGAAGTGCGTGCTGGTGTTGATATTACTGAAGACTTTACAGTAACGGCTCGTGTTAAGAACTTGTTTGACGTTAAGCCTCCAAGAACTCCTGATACATTTGATGATGGTGAATTCTTCGATATCTACGGACGTACTTTATCTTTGAGTGCTTCTTACACGTTCTAACTTGAGATGCTCTAGAACTAGAGCATCAGGTTAGTACTGAGAACAAAACAAAGCGCCTAGTGTAACTCTAGGCGCTTTTCATTTTCATTAAGATCAATACACGGCTTTTCTAACTTACATCGACCACTTTACTAGCTTTACGATAGCGTATTTTGAAGCCACTCCAGGCTGGCAGTTCCCACCTCTTTGGTGCGTCTTTCCTTGTCCCGTTGATATAAGTAAGTTCGACTCTTTTTCCTTTAAAATTATAACTTACTGCCATTGTCAGCTCAGGAATTGACCAGGTTAGCGGAAACTTTTCAACAAATGGTGTTAACTCCCACGTTTCAACTTCATTGAATAGCAAGTCTT
Source organism: Pseudoalteromonas sp. GCY (assembly GCF_016695175.1). NCBI lineage: Bacteria > Pseudomonadati > Pseudomonadota > Gammaproteobacteria > Alteromonadales > Pseudoalteromonadaceae > Pseudoalteromonas > Pseudoalteromonas sp. GCY. Next base: position 2,923,867 of record NZ_CP068023.1, on the reverse strand, counting down.
GTTTGCTGATTAGCTCTACATCGTCATAGCTTTCAATACCAAGAGCCGTTAGCTTCTCACTTAAAAACGAGTCGAGTGTGGGCACAAGTTCATCGCGCTCATGAAATTGGTAGAACAATGCAGTCTGCTCAATACAGGCTTCTATTTGCTTGGCCAAACCTGAAAAAAGCGTATTATTTTGGATAAGAAATACTAAGGCATAGACAACATCGTTAGGCTTATCAAGGCGCTTAGTTTGTTGGCCTAAAACCTCGTCACTGTAATGTGTAATAAACTCACCCCAAAGCTCACCATTATCAATATAGGCTGAGTGCAATGTTTGGCTGCCGAGGCCCATTTCAAGTAATTGCTTTTTCGTCAGTACCGCATTACACATCGCGAGCGTCTTGGCTTGCTTGGTACCTTTCCCTGCGAGTGAGAAAGTATCTAATACCAGTAATGCTTCTGCTTGTTCCGAGACGCGAGTATGATTTGAAGGCATGACTTCAGCATAGCCATTATTAAAGCCATTACGACGGTTTTGCTTATTGATATAAACCCAATGTGGCATTAGCTTAGCTAACTCAATGACTAGTTTGTCATGGTCAAAACTGGCTGCTTTATCCAAGGGAGGTAGTGCAAATGCTTCACGCAATTGCGTGCTAAATTGCTGTGCTTCTGTGAGCGCCTCAGGCGTAATATCAATTAATTCTTCAGTTTGTCCTCTCACCACCGCGATAGCGATTTCTATATCTGAGCTTCGAGTAAAGCGGTTGTTTAATCTTGTTAAGCGCTCTACATCATTAGGTAGCTGGTAGACTCGTGCTGGTACAGACAGTAGCGAAATTAGGTCAATAGCGGCTTGGCGTAGCGTATTTGAGGTCAGTTTATGGATCACATAACCAAACTCAAAATCGACGGGCAGCGGGTACAGCAGCTTGCCAAACGGAGTTGCTATATTTTGTTCATCAATGGCTTCTAATGTAATTAGCTGTTGTTTAGCTTTATTTAGTGAGCTTTCTGGGAGTGGGTCGATAAAATCAATAGACGAGACGCCTGTTGTTGCACAGCCCGCCGCAAGCACGAGCTCTGCCAATGATTCTCTTTGGATCTCAGGCGGGGTGCTGTCTATCAATGGCGCATATTGGCCATATAATCGAATACATAGTCCCGGTTGCGTGCGTCCTGCTCGTCCTAGACGTTGCTTTGCCGAATCTCTTGCAATCGCGTCTAAGCCTAATACGGTTTTTCCAAGGCGTAAATGAGTACGACGCTCAAGCCCTGAGTCAATCACGCAAGTGACATTAGGAATAGTGAGCGAGGTTTCGGCGACATTGGTTGCGAGAATAATTCGACGTGTACTTTGTGCGGTTAATGCGATGCGCTGAGCCTCTGGGCTGCAGCCACTATATAAGCCAACGGTAGTCGCTGGTAGCACTTTTACTTTAGCTATGCTTGCTTGGATCTCGGCCTTGCCAGGTAAAAAGACTAAAATATCGCCCTGGCAATGTTCTAATGCGTATTGGCAAGCTGCAAAAACTCGAGTATCGAGTTGCTCTTTTTGGGGCATGGTTCTTGGATCAGGGGCGTGAAAACACTCTTCAACGGGGTAAATGAATCCTTCTGACTCTAAGATAGGGGCGTCTAAATAAGAGGCTAATTTTTGGCTGTTTAACGTTGCTGAGGTAACAATTAGTTTGTGTGATTGAGCCTGTTTTAAGAGCGCTAATAATAAGTCCATGTCCCAGCGTCTTTCATGAAACTCATCCAACATTACGACGCTGAATTCTGCAAGTTTGCTCTCAAAAAACCACCTTAATGCTACACCAGGCGTTGCATAAACCACTTGTGTGTCTGGTGAAAACTTCCCCTCAAACCGAATAGCAAAGCCCACCTTATCACCAAGCGGTGAGGCACTTTGAGCCGCGACATATTCAGCTAAAGAGGTACAAGCAATACGCCGAGGCTCTATGACTAATACTCTGCCATGTTGTGAGGCCCAAAGCGGAAGTTGGGTTGATTTGCCAGAACCTGTTGTGGCACATACAACAATCGCATTTTGTTCGCTTAGTGTTTGAGTAAACTGAGGCTGTAAAGATTCAATGGGTAAAGACATAGCAGTTCATTTGCATTTTTTCGCCATAGTAACAAAGTTTGCTTGAAAAAGTGGGAGTCAGTACCAATTAATATTTTGAAGACTTATTCAACAAAGGCCAAAAGCCATGATAGAAATAGCGCTTATTGTCGGCCTTATTCTATTTGTTTCTCTGTATTGGAACTGGGAAAAAATTCAAAGACTGCGTTGGCAAAGGAAATACCAGCACTTACAAATGCAGCTGTCTTACAATATGCCCCATGCTATTCATTCATACGGCGCAACAAACGAAGCGGAGTTTTTTGCTGTGGTGACAGAGACATTTATTGAAAAGCCCCATGAACTCAAACAGGAAAACCCAGAACTATACAATTTGTTGAAAGACTACTATCAGTTTGAACCAAGAGATTGGCAACGACATTAAAGCAACTGACGCTAGCTAAAATAAAAAAACCGCTCAGTTGAGCGGTTTTTTCTTAAGAGCGTCGATTAAGAAAAGCTAATTTCTTTTCTTTCGCGTTTTTCTCTTCTTTGACCTTCAGGACGGCGCTTATCGCCAGCGCCACTGCGTGGGTCTTTAAAGCTACGCTTACGGTCTCTTTGCTCTTCACCTCTGCCCTGACCTTGGTCAGCAGGGTGAGTGCTCTTAGTCATATTCATAGGGCGTTGACAGATGTGAACGCTCTTGAAGTGGCTAAGTACATCGCTTGGCATATTCTGCGGCAATTGAACCGTGCTGTGTTCATTGAACAGACGGATTTCGCCGATGAACTTGCTTGAGATATCTGCTTCGTTTGCGATAGCACCAACGATGTTCTTAACCTGAACACCATGGTCACGACCCACTTCGATACGGTAAGTATCCATTGGACCTGATGCACGGTCACGGCTACGAGATTTGCGTTCACCGCGCTCTCCACGGCTACCATCTCTGTCGCGGCGCTCGCCACGACGGTCATCACGACGGTCGTCACGTTCTCTACGCTCACGCTGTTGAATTTGAATATCTTCAACTTTCAGCGGCGTTTGTTGCTGTGCAAGACACAACAGCGCTGCTGCTAGGTCTTCTTGGCTTAGCTCTAGCTTTTGTGCAAGGCCTGATGCCACTTTTGAGAAGAACTCAATGTCTTTGTGCTCAAGGGCTGTAGAGATCTTAGTCTCTAACGCGCCAATACGCTTTTCTTCAACGACTTTCGCACTTGGTAATTCAACCTGTGCAATATCAGAGCGCGTATGGCGCATGATGTTCTTAAGTAAATAACGCTCGTTGTTCTTAACGAACAAGATTGCTTTACCTTGACGACCAGCACGGCCGGTACGACCGATACGGTGAACATAAGCTTCACAGTCTTGTGGGATATCGTAGTTAACAACAAGGCTTAGACGCTCTACGTCAAGACCACGTGCCGCAACGTCAGTTGCGATAACGATATCTAGTAAGCCGCTCTTTAGACGGTCTACTGTGCGCTCACGCGCCTGCTGGTTCATGTCGCCGTTGAGCGGTGCAGCTGAGAAGCCTTCACGCTCTAGTAGCTCTGCAAGCTGAACAGTGTCGTTACGTGTACGTACGAACACGATAGCACCGTCATAATCTTCCGCTTCTAAGAAACGTACGATAGCTTTGTTTTTGTGTGCAGTTGCACGCCAGTAAACTTGCTCGATCGTTGATACTGTAGAGTTACGCGGAGTGATCTTAACTTGTTCAGCGTTGTCTAAATACTTATTACAGATTGATTGGATCTGCTTAGGCATAGTCGCAGAGAACAAACAAGTTTGCTTCTCTTCCGGTGTTTTCTCCATGATGCTTTCAACATCATCGATAAAGCCCATGCGTAGCATTTCATCTGCTTCATCAAGTACAAGTGCGTTTAGACCAGAAAGGTCAATCGTCTTGCGGTTGATGTGGTCAATCAAACGACCTGGTGTTGCCACAATAATTTGGGCGCCACGGCGTAGAGCACTCAGCTGAATGCCATAGCTTTGACCACCATAAAGCGCTAATACTTCAACGCCTTTAGTATATTTAGCATATTGCTGAAACGCTTCAGCAACTTGAATAGCTAGCTCACGCGTTGGCGTAAGCACAAGGATTTGTGGTTGTTTAACGGATGCGTCTACTTGGTTTAACAATGGCAGTGCAAATGCTGCCGTTTTACCTGTACCCGTCTGCGCTAGTCCCAGTACGTCTTTTCTTTCTAGCAATAACGGTATACATTGAGCTTGGATCTCAGAAGGTGTTTTATATCCTTGCTCTTCGACTGCTTTTAAGATTGCAGGTGAAAGGTCTAAAGATTCAAACGTAACTGGTTCTGACATTAATGCGCCTCAACTATTTTAAAGAGGCGCGAATTGTACAGGAAAGATAAAACAAAAGCTTGCATAAATTCACACTATTTTATATGTGTCTGATATTGGTTAAAATTTAATCCATCTTAATTTGCAAAAGTTACTGATAAAGGCCTAAATTCGCTTTTGCATAGGCTTCGAACTCAGTAAAACCACCAATGTGATCTTGGTCGATAAAAATCTGTGGTACGGTTGGACAAGGTTTGCCTGCTGACTTTTCAAGGTCGGCTTTGCTTACACCTTCCTTAATAATGTCAACATAGCGAAAATTGAAGTCGTCGCGCTGTTGCGTTAAACGCTCAGCCACTTCTTTTGCACGGACACAAAATGGGCAACCTTCACGACCAAAAATAACAGTAAACATATTCTTTCTCCTAAATGAACCTGAACTTCAGTATAGAGTATTAATCATGAAGGTAAATTGAATTAAAATGATGAGATTAATCCAAAAAAGCGATTAACTTCGATAGACGGTTTTGATCAAGTGGAAGCCGAACTTGGTTTTCACTGGGCCGTGCACTTCAAATAACGGCTTTTTGAATACCACATCGTCAAAGGTCTTCACCATATCCCCTTTATTGAACTCACCAAGGTCGCCACCGCGCTTTTTTGAAGGGCAAAGGGAATGTTGTTTAGCCAATTTGCCAAAGTCAGCACCTTTGGCTAGTTTGGCTTTGATGTTTAAACACTCTTTTTCGGTTTTTACTAAAATATGATAGGCGCACGCTTTTGGCATGAAGGGACTCTTATTACAAAAATAAATGTGATCATGCAGAGCTTGTGCGCCTATGGCAAGTTAAAATGTTACGCTGAAGCCAATAGAAGGACGCATTTCAAAGTCATCGCTTTCCTCTTCTATATATAAATCATTGATTGATTTGACTCTGTCGTAGTCAAGGTCAACATAGGCTGTATTGTCTTGGCCATATGCATTCATTAGCTCCAAAATTAGCTTGCCATCGAGACCAAATAATTCTGTTTTGCGTTCAAAACGAATATCTAGGCGGTGATAAGTGTCAAAACGCTCTGAGAATGGGTCGCCATACACAGGCAAGTAGCGGTTCGCAAATTCAGGGTTCTCTTTTACACCCACAATTGGGGTATAGGCTTGACCGCTGCGAGCAGTAAAGTTAAAGCCTCCAGACCACTTTTCACCAAAGTCATAGTGAAACACGGCATTAAGAATAAAAGGGGTATCGGCATAATAGTCACGCTTAATGCCGGTTAGCTCATCCTCACGCTCACTTTTTGCAAGGCTTACAGCAATCCAACCATACCAGTCATCGGTTTTGTTTTTGTTAACAATAAAATCAACACCGTAGGCTGTACCGGAAGTACCATTGATGTAGTTTACTTGAGATAAAGGGGCGCTTTTTGGCAGATCATCCATGGTTTTATAATAGGTCTCGACGGAATATGACCACTCATTTTCCAACTCCTGTTTAAAACCTAAGGTATAGTGAGTTGAACGCTGAGCTTCAAGTTCAGGGTTACCAACAACAGGTAAAATGTATTCAAGGTCTTGAATACGGCTGTAAGTACCAGCCTTGGCTGAGAACACCGTGTCATCGTTATAGAAGTAATTGAGCGCAAGACGCGGATGAACAATTGTTTCGTCGCTATAGTCATAATATTCACCAACCATTCCTAATTCACTTTGCCATTTTGGTGAAAATTGCCAAACGTGATTAACCCCAATAAAGGCAGAATCTGTTCCTGCACTCGATGTGCCCTTAATCCTCTGGCCTTTATTTAGGTCACAGTCGGGGTCAAACTCGGTGCAAACATAATTAAAAGCGTCGTAGCGGTAGGTGGATTTTTTGTCGTAGTAGCCGGCATCTGCAATGACACGTTGGTCTTTGTTTAGTTTATAACTGGCTCGTACTTTATAGCTGAGTTGTTCTTCTTCAAAGTTTTCAAAATAGCCATCAGATAAAGTCGCACGTTGACCATAGCGCATAGTGGCTTGGTGATTGAGATAACCGAAGCCTGCGCGAATATGTAAGTCTTTAGCGTAGTGGTCCCACAATACGTTCTGACTATTAAATTTACGAATATAGCGAGCGTCGCCCTGATATTCTGGGGTTTTAAGGGCAAGATCTGACGCGCCTGAAAACCCAGCCGCAACCGAATCCTCCGCACCATTGATATTTACTGTTAAGGTATTATTTGCATTGATATCCCACAACCACTTGGCTTGATAGTCGTGATCATCCGGTGGATCGTTAATGGTGATCCCTGTTGGCTTGCCATCATCGTCCTCAAGCTCCTCGCCATCACTGAAAAACAGCGGTAGGGTACTTTTTCTTGCTGACATATAGAATGCAGAATTTTCAGTTGCTTTACCTTCAACGAAAATACCTGCGTTAAACATCGTTAAATCTAGCGTGGTGGCAATATCTTGGTATTTTGGATTACGCAGCGTGACGTCAAACACGGCACCAGTGGCATTGCTGTAACTGGTACCAAATCCAGCAGAATTCAGCTGAAAATCTTGAATTGTATTGCGGTTGAAAATAGAGCTGCCGAAATCGTGAAAGATATATCCTGCGGGCATAAAGTCCACTTCGAAGATATTGTCATCAGGAGAAGAACCACGCACGGCAGGTGCACCCATAGACCCACCCGCAGCAACAACGCCAGGTAGAGCAAAAGCTGCCCTGAGCGGGTCGCCCATGGCTCCTGGCATATCTACAAGTTTTTGTGCATCTTCGGTAATTTCTGAAATAACGGAGCTGCGTTTGTAGATAACTTCAATGTGTTCAATTTTCTCCTCATCGGCTAATGCATGATTGGCAAGGGTAGTGCAGAGCACGAGGAATGAAATTTTGTTGAGTGTAAAGTTTGGGGCGTGGCGCATGGTCGGTTTCCTATTCATCCTTTGTTAAGATGTGCGTTAGCCTAAACGAAATAATTGTTGATTAATTTCAGAGAGTCGTAATTAACTGTAAGCGGTTTGCTGAGCTTTCTTACAATCTAGTTCGGATCCCTATCTCAGATGAGTAACCAACAGAGCGCTCGGTTATTTTGAAGTCTTCATTGAGTACATAATATGTAGGGTAAGCCTGTACTTTATATGCTTTTGCCGTGGTTTGATTACCGAGTAATACGGGCATGTCTAATTGTAGGTCGTTGACAAACTTTGTTACTTCTTCGGTGGAACGATAATCCAACGCAATCGCCACCGCTTTTACTTTGCCTTGCTGATGTAATTTATCAATATTCGGCATGCTCACTCGACATACACCGCACCAAGGTGCAAAAAAATACACGACACTTTGTTGGCCTTTAAGTTGAATAGACGAATAAGTTTGCTTGGATTGTAAAATGGGTAGGTGAAATGGCGGTGCCGTTTGCTCTCCCGAGTCGGCAAGCATGTTCCTTTCTTGATAGGCTGAGACGGCGAAAAACACCAGCAAAATGATGAAAGCTTGGCCAAGTAGCTTGAGCATACAAATGATCCCGTGATTGGTATAAGCAACAATAAAGACCTCAGTGTAGCGATCTTTATTGCAGCGGATCAATGTATTTGAGCTTAACCGTAGGGGTTGTCACCCAGGTAGCGTTTTGCTTTTTGCTCTTTTAATTTCGCTAAGTCAACGAGTACCAGACCATCGATACAGTTATTAAAGTCAGGATCTATACTAAAGCTCAGAAAATTCACGCCTTGCTCTTCGCAAAGCTCAGTATACTGTTTAAATAGGGTTGGTACTTGAGCACCCATATTAGCAAGAATATGTTTAAGTTCTGCGAAATCTTCCTTGATGTCATCGCCACTGAACATTTGTTGATAACGGTTAAGCTGATCATTACTCAGCTTCATTTCGTTGTTCGGTGTGGCGATACCTTCAAGGTTTGAGAAATAATGTTGGTAGTGATATACCAACATGGCTTTTGCTTCATCCGGTAACGCGTTTGAGAGGCTGACTGCACCAAACATATAACGGTGTTCTGGGTAGCGCTTTACGAATGCACCGATCCCATACCACAGGTAATCTAGGCTCTTGCGACCCCAGTACTTGGGCTGCACAAAGCTGCGACCAAGTTCGAGGCCTTTTTCAAAGTATGGGCTCATTGCTTCACTGTACGAAAACAAGCTGTCGGTATAAAGCCCAGCTTGTCCATGTTCTTCTATCACTTGCTTAGCACTTGCAAGGCGGTAGGCACCCACCAACTCAAGTTGTTTCGTGTCCCATAACAACAAATGGTGGTAGTGCATATCGTACTTATCGATATCACGACGATTACCACTCCCTTCTCCTACGGCCCTAAAGGCAATTTCTCGAAGGCGTCCAAGCTCTCTAAATATCACCGAGCTGCCGGTGTATTGGTAAACGTATATTTGCATGCCGTCAGGAGTTTCACCGATACACTCGCACGCTTCCACTGCCTTTTTAAGTTCTTTGCGATTTTCTGGAACTGCAATAGGGGTTTGCGTTTTGAGTGGCAGTGGCTTTTTACTGGCAAGGCGATAAAGTTGCTTGCGAATAAGCGCGACTATCTCTTTGTCTTTAAGGTTGTCAATAAGGTAAGACTCTGGAGGAATGCTGGCGCCTATTTCAAACTCTAGCGATTTTTGCCTTTGTTTAAACATCTCTTTGACCAATAATAAACTGGCTAAAGGCTTATAAATCATACTAGTGCCGTAAAAGAGCGGACTGTTTTTCGCTTTGATAAAAATGGGTAGAATAGGGCAATTGGCTTTTTTAGCCATTCTTAGAAAGCCAGAATTCCATTTGCAGTCTTTAATACCCGTCGGGCTTAAGCGAGAAACTTCACCTGCTGGGAAGATAAGTAGTGCCCCCTCAGATTTTAAATGCTTGTGAATGTTTGCCAGCTCTTGCTTTTTACTTGCACCTGAAAGGTTATCAACAGGCAGCAATAGTGGATGCATTGGTGTAACCGACATCAACATCCGGTTAGCAACAACCTTTAAGTCAGGCCGTACTTGCGCCAGCACTTTGATTAGTGCCAGTGCATCTAAAGAGCCAATAGGGTGGTTTGCGACGATCACCACCGGACCTTCGCTTGGGATATGCTCTATTTGCTTTGGTTTAAAGCGAGCGTCAAAATCTAACTCATCGAGCACTTGTTCAACAAACTCGAGTCCTTGCAAATGAGGGTAGGTGTCAGCAAACGCGACAAACTCTTGCTCATGCAAGAGATAACCAAGCCCTTTTTTTACTAAACCTTTTACCTTTGGGGAGTTTTCAAGTTGTGGAAGATTTGCTTCAATGACTTTATCTACACTGATCATTTTTCATCACCTGTTGGCGCTTTTTTGCAAGAGTAAAAACTATTAATGACAAGCATGTTGCATTGGTATGTCATTTATTTTGCAGTGATAGCGTGTCGCGAGAATAAAGGAACAATATGGCTTTACTTATTTGTGTTACTGGTCGTAATAATGACAAGTTAGTTGCTAAGTTAGCAGCACTGTTGCCGCAGCAAACCTTGCTTGAATGGCCCGTTGATGATGTTAGCTTATTAAAGGAGGTCGAGTTTGTGCTGGCATGGAATGCGCCAGAGACGCTATGGTCACAGCTTCCTAATTTAAAAGTAGTGCATTCTTACGGTGCCGGTGTTGATAGCATTCCGATGCAGCTGTTACCACCACATGTAGAGGTTGCGCGTATCGTTGACCCAAATTTAGCGGATGATATGGCTGAATATGTATTAGGCCAACTATTAAGCCATAAGCTTAGAGTTAGAGAGTACGGGGATAACCAATTTCAGCAAATATGGAAGCCAAGGCGCGCAAGAGCAGGTCGCACGGTTGGTATTATGGGGATGGGGCAACTTGGCCTTGCGGTCGCGCATAAGCTACACGTAAATGGATTTAACATCAAAGGTTGGTCCGGCTCTGCAAAACAACTCGACAATATTGAGCACTTCAGTGGGCAAGGTGAGCTAGCAGCTTTTCTTTCAGATATTGATTATCTTGTGTGCCTTCTACCACTGACTGAACATACAAAAGGGATACTGAACGCCCAGTTGTTTGCACTCGCGCCAGATCATTGCGTACTCATTAATGTCGCAAGAGGTGGTCATCTTAACGAGACGGATTTACTCAATGCATTAGCGGATGAGACGTTTGGCGGGGCTATTTTAGACGTATTTGACACTGAACCGCTCCCGGCATTACATGTCTTTTGGCAGCAGCCAAACATTAGCATTACTCCACATGTTGCCGCATTAACCAGTTTGAATACGGCTGCTCAGCAAATTGCTAACAACTATTTAGCGATGCAGGAGGGCAGAGCACTCGTTCATTTAGTTCAGAAAAAGCAGGGTTACTAATTGATTAAATGGTTGTAATTAGCCACAGAGCAGGGTGTAAAGGGAATAGTAGAAACTACTGTATAAAAAAACATCTTGAGTGTTTGTGAATGATGCATTAATTTAACAAAAAAACAATAATAAAAAGGTCTAACCCATGAAGCAAAGTCAAGGTGGCGCGAAATTATCACTTGTTGTGGTTTCGGTTATTTTGTTAGGTGTATCGGCTTGGTTTAATCAAGCTAGTGCAAGTGAACTTCAGGGGACGACACCCACCGCAAATAGCAAATAAGCCGAGTATTACTCGGCTTTTTGTTTTTTTAGCGTTTAGCGTGACGCTCTCTATTTTCTTGTTTTTTCTCTTCACTCTTTCTTAGTAGTACGTAAGTAGAGCCGCTACCACCATGGCATTTTAATGCAGAGTGAAATGCTAACACTTGTGGCATTTCTTGCAGCCATTTATTTGTATAGCTTTTCAGTACAGCGGGAAAGGGTTTACTGTTTAAACCGATACCATGCCTCAACAACAACACTCGGATGCTTTTCGCATGGCAATCTGTAACAAAGTCAAACAAAGCTTTACGTGCATCATGAAATGGTTTGCCATGTAAGTCTAAGGTAGCATCAACTTGGTATTTACCTAATCTGAGATTTTTGTATACACCATCTTGGACGCCGCTTTTTTTATAGGCGAGTAGATCGTGCGGATCTAATAGATCAACGTACTCTGTGGATAAGTAATTAGGATCAAACTCAAGCTCTTGCTCGGCGGCCTCGCGTTTTGCGAGTTGCGAAATAGTTGGTTCGTTTTTGTGACGGCGTAATTCTGCTTTTTTGTCTTGAGCGAGAGGAGTGACGTCGCCCATTGAAGCTAAAAATAGTTCTTCATCAGTCATGGCCATACTGCTTCTCCATTAACAAGCAATGATGGCCATGATTTTAGCGCACCGAAGTGAAATAGGGAACTAGTCGCTAGGAACTAGTCGCTAGAAACTAGTGAACTTCCAGTTGACCAAAGGTATAGACTTTGAATAGATAAAAAGTATTTATCAAAATCAGGCTAAGGTTAGAAATTACACTGGTGTTCATCAGATCAAGGCTAAACGAGATAAAAAGTACGCCACATGCGCACACAGCAGCTACTCTTAGTAGCGTTTTATGGTTAATAAAAAAGGCACCAAAACCTAAAGTAAGTAATATTAAGTTAAGTAGCCAGTCGAGCTCGTTTGCCATTGTCTGTTTGGTTCTCCAAATGCGTTTAAAGGATCGCCATTATGGTGATCATTTATGCTTCATTCAACTGATAAATTTTATGATTTTCACATTAGAAATTTTAATAGATTAATGGTGGCTGAATACTTATGTAGCAGCGCTTGCATAAGTCGTTACAAACACCCAGACGCACTTTTTATTTCTTTGAGAATAGTCTCAGCTATAGTTAAGTATCTTCATGATTATCATAAACAAGTTGATGAATCAGCGCAGATTAAGAAATGCATACCTATACTTAGTTACATATGTACAAACCTAAGAGAGTTCCGCATAAGGCGATAATAAAAAGCCGTAGGCGACAAAAATAATTAAGGAAAGGCAATGAAAATGCTCAAGTACTACCTGTTTGCAAGTCTCTGTTTAGCCGCCCTCACGATCCACAGTATTGGATCTTGGCTAATGTTGCCGCTTGCGTGGTTTACCGTCTCTATTTCTTTAGTTACTTTTGCTTATGCAACCAACTATCCGCACATATTTAGAAAACACGGTACAGGCAAAATTCCTTGGTATATAACCTGGCTATTTTGGCCTTACTTAGGCTGTGTGCATTTATACAATGCAATTGAACGAGGAAGAGATGTTGTTGATGCATTTCAGCCGCTTACAGATAATTTGTTCGTTGCTTGTCGGTTATTTCCAAGCGATGTGGATATGCTTAAGGCGGAAGGGATTGAAGCCATTTTAGACGTAACTGCAGAGTTTGATGGGTTAAATTGGTCAGCAGAGCAGCAAGGCTTACACTACCTCAATATTCCAGTGTTAGATCATCAAGCGCCCACCTCAGAGCAATTGGCGCATGGCATGGCATGGATAGCGGCGCAGCACGAACTAAAGCGAAAGGTTGTGGTGCATTGTGCATTAGGTCGAGGTCGTTCAGTGTTCTTTTGTACCGCTTATTTACTTGCAACCAACCCCGATTATACCGTCCGTGAAGCACTCGAAAAAATTCAAAACCGCCGTGAAACGGCTAGGTTAAACAAGCATCAGCTGAAAGGACTGACAAAGCTACATCACAGCCAAAACTTTACCCACAGCGAACAGGCCGCGTTAGTCATTAATCCTGTATCTGGATCGGGTAAATGGTTTACCTATGAAAACGACATTGTGGGTATGCTGACGGAAAAATATAACTTATCCATTCACTTTACAGAGAAAGAGACTGATGTCGCGGCTTTGGCTAAACAAATCATGTCTGATACACAGCCAAATATCATCATCGCAGGAGGCGGTGATGGCACATTAGCAAGTGTTGCTCATGGTGTTCATCAAAACGATGTACTGTTTGGTATATTGCCTTTAGGTACTGCAAATTCCTTAGCGACTGTGTTACTCGGTTCACTGTCAAAAATAGATCCCATTAACCGTGCCTGTGAAGCAATTTTAGCGGGTAAAACTAAGCCTATTGATATAATGAACTGTAATGGCCGCACCGCGCTTTTAGCAGCAGCCGTTGGTTTTGGTCACGAAATGATCGAAAAGGCTGGGCGTGAAGAAAAGAATAACTCGGGGCAATTAGCCTATATTAGAGGTCTTTGGCAGGCGGTAAGTGAGAATAAGCCCCTTCATTTTAAAGTCAGCTTTAATGGCGCTGAGCAATCTCAAATAGAATGTGTTAGTCTGGTTGTAGCGAATGCAGCACCAAAAACCACAATTCTTGCTCAAGGTCATGGAGAGCCAATCTATGACGATGGCAAACTAGATATTACGATTTTACCGGTTGAGCCGGATGGTGCGCAGAATCTTACGGTAGCTGAACTTATTTTACCTAAATTAGACGGCAAACCTTCTAATATTCGCACCGAGCAGTGCGAAAAGATAAACATAGAATTTGAACAAGAACAACACTTTGCACTAGATGGTGAAGTGCTTAGTGCAAAAAGTATTGAAATAGTGATCCAGAAACACGCGCTGAACGTAATGGTTCCGAATTAGGTATTTTGCGGCCATTCATTAGTGTATGAGATAAAAATCAAAAGTGGAAACACTATTGGAGTATTGAGAGAGGGACTCAATTGAAAACCGTTTTATTAGTAGATGATGATCATGATTTTGCAGAGCTGGCTTGCCGTATAGTTGAATATCTGGGCCATGACGCGTGTTTAGCGAATGACTTGGCGTCGGCCAGACAATGGCTAGAAACGCAAAGTTTTGATCATATCTTTCTTGATTTTATGCTGCCAGATGGCAGTGGTTTACATCTAGTTGATGAAATTAGAGCCGCAGGGATCCGTACACCAATAACCATGGTTACGGGACATCCATCAGTAAAGTCAGCGTTGTCGCAGCTTTGTCATGATGGGTTAAATTATCTCACTAAGCCCGTTGACGCGGATGATTTTAGAAATGCGTTAAGCCCTTCGAAGAACAAACCCAAGCGAACCGAGAGTCAAGCGCATTTTGGTGTGTTGCTGGGCGAGTCTGCTAAAATGAAGCATCTATATAAGATGATAGAGCGCGTGGCTGGCACCGACGCAAACGTGATGTTGATGGGGGAAAGTGGTGTAGGTAAAGAGATGTTTGCCCGCGCAATTCACAATGCTAGCACAGTGACGGGGGACTTGGTTAACGTAAACTGTGGTGCAATCCCGAAAGACTTGATCGGTAGCGAACTATTTGGTCACGAAAAAGGCGCGTTTACGGGAGCAAATGCTCAAAAAGTCGGAGTATTTGAACAAGCAGAGAATGGCACTTTATTTCTGGATGAATTAACCGAAATGCCAATCGAGCAACAGCCAAACTTGCTACGTGTACTTGAAACGCATACGGTGACACGAGTCGGTGGCACAAAACCAATAAAAGTAAATTGCCGAGTAATATCGGCGACTAATCGAAGCGTTGAAGATATTGCTACCAATGATGTACTGCGAGAAGACATTTATTTCCGTTTGGCGGTATTTCCAATCCATATTCCACCGCTCAGAGAGAGAAAGGAAGACATTCCATTGCTCGCCGAGCATTTTCTTCAAGGTTTGAATAAAAAAGGTAATAGTCAATATGTGATTAAGGCGGCGGATATGAGCCGTTTGGTTGAATATGACTGGCCTGGTAATGTTCGTGAACTCAAGCACACTATACATCGTGCCTATATTATGGCGGATCATGACGATCATAGCTTAGTATTTGATGCGAACTTTGCCTCACCATTCGCGCAGGCGAAACGCATGGTGGAGCATACGCAGTTAAATCGCGCTTCAATTCCACCACAGGTGGGCACTTCAAGCAGAGCAAATGCGATTCAAGTACCAACGCCGGAAATGAAGCCAGGTAAAACGATAGAAGAAGTAGAACGAGAATTGATCTATCAAACATTAGAATCAGTAGAAGGTAATAAGACGCTAGCGGCTAGGATGCTTGGGATTAGCACGAAAACGCTCTATAACCGCTTAAACGCCTACGAAGGAGAAACACAATCATAATTTCGGAGAGAAAAAATGACACGAGGTGACCAAGGCGAACTTGCTAAGTTAGTACATGACGCACGCAAGCCTTTGAATCAAATTTCAATGAACTCGGAGTTGATTAAGCTTATTGCTGAACAGCCAGGTTCTCAACAGCAGATAATAGAGATAGCAAACACGATTATTAAGGCAACCAAAGAGTGCAGCGAGTTGTTACAGACGCTAGTGGAGCAAGGAAATGATGAGTGAACAATGAGTCTAAATTTAGTTATTTTATGAATATAAGTAATAGACTGAATTTTATCTGGTTTGCGGTTATTGTGAGTGTTGGCCTTGTTGCGTCCAATGCCCTGATCGGTTTTAACAACGTTAAAGAATTAAACCAAGTTCAAGAGAGTATCCGTAACACCAGTGAAGTGATGATGTCATTGGACCAGCTACATATTGCGATGCTAAATGCGGAGGCTGGACAACGAGCATTTTTAATCTCAAATAAAGAGAGCGATTTAGCACCTTATAAAAAGGCATTACAAAATCTTGATGAGAGCATAGCTAGAGTTGGTCAGAATCACTCTGAAAGTGATGTACAGCAGCAAAAAATCAATCGTTATGTCGAAGGTGTAAAGGAGCGATTCAAAGCCTTGCAAAGTACGCTAGTTGTGGCACGTAATACCGATATAGGTAATGAGACCTTATTACTTGACCGAGCTGCCGATTCTGGTGGCGACTTACGAGAAGAGTTTACTCAGATCATGGCCGCAGAAGTGGACATCCGAACCATTCAGCTGAATCAGTTAAAACGTGTCCGCAAAGAAGCGCATATCAATATAGTGGTATTTACTTTGCTGAGCGCCGTGATGATTTTTGCCATTTTGTTGCTTTTAGTAGTCAATCTTCGCAGTGCAAAGAAAGCAAAGCGCGAGTTAGAAAAAGTAAACGATCACCTAGAGGAAAAGGTACAAGCACGTACCGAAGCGTTAGAACACTACGCAGAAGAGCTCAATCGTAGTAACCGTGAGCTAGAAGACTTTGCGTTTGTTGCCTCTCACGACCTGCAAGAGCCGCTGAGAAAGATCCGCGCTTTTGGCGATCGCATCGAAAAGAATTATGGTGAGCACCTTGATGACAAGGGCAAGGATTATTTGGCTCGAATGACGAGTGCCGCACAGCGGATGTCAACACTTATCACTGACTTGCTTGAGTTATCCCGAGTTACCACTAGAGCAAAGCCTTTTGAAGAACAGGATCTCAACCAAGTTTTACAGTTTGTGTTGGACGATTTAGAAATTGCAGTTAATGACAGTAGTGCGAGCGTAAACTCGGACGTGTTACCAACAATAAAATGTGATGCTAGTCAAATACATCAGCTGTTTTTAAATCTACTTTCCAATGCTATTAAATTCAGAGTAGAAGGGCGCGATCCGATTATTACAATCGCGGTTGAAAACACTCAATTGATGAGTCAAGATGCTTATACTTTTGTGGTAGAAGATAATGGCGTTGGCTTTGATGCTGAATATGCTGAGAAAATATTCTCGCCTTTTCAACGACTACATGACAGAAAAAAATATGCTGGTACTGGCATTGGTTTAACCGTGTGTAGACGCATTGTTGAGCGACACGGCGGAACGATTTCAGCGACCAGTGAAGACGGTAAGGGTGCTAAATTCACGATCACACTACTCGCTGAACCAACACCAATTATTCAGGAACTGAAGAATGAACTATAAAAAAACTCAGCCGATCCATATTTTGATGGCGGATGACGACGAAGATGATCGCTTGTTGGCTCAAGACGCTTTAGAAGAAAGCCGAGTACTCAATGCATTTCAGTTTGTTAAGGACGGGGTTGAGCTTTTGGAATATTTGAGAAATGAGGGGGAGTTTACTGATAAACAACGATACCCAAGACCAAACCTCATTTTACTTGACCTGAATATGCCAAGAATGGATGGTAGAGAAGCGTTACAAGAAATCAAAAAAGACCCAATACTACGCTCTATACCTGTGGTTATCTTAACTACTTCCAAAGAGGAAGAAGACAAACTGAGAGGGTATGACTCTGGCGCTGCATCTTACATTACTAAGCCCGTGGATTTTGATGGTTTAGTCGATTTGATGAAACATTTAGGCAAGTACTGGATTGAAATAGTAGAGCTGCCAAATTAATCCCATCGCGCTTGTGCAAACAAGCGCTACCTCACCGCAAGTCGTCCTATACTTGTTTCAACCTAACGTGACGACCCAAACGAATTAATATCACTTCATTTGTGGAGGCTAGTATGACAAAGGAGTCGGTCAGTGAAGTCAATGTGCTGCTCATTGAAGATGACGAAGACGATTATATTTTAACCTTAGATTATTTACAGTCTATTCCTAACTTTAAATTTAATCTCGTTTGGCAAAGCCAATACCATCAAGCGCTAGAAGCACTGGAGAGTAATGGCTTCGATCTCTGCTTATTGGATTATCAATTAGGCCCACAAACCGGTTTGAGCGTGTTAAAAGAAGCCAGAGCAAGACAGGTTCATACGCCGATAATCATGCTGACGGGGCAATCAGATGAAGTGTTAGATAACGAAGCCCTAAAAGCGGGGGCTGAAGACTTCGTGCTTAAGTCAGAAATAAGCAGCGCTCGATTTATTCGTTCCATTCGCTATGCTTTGGCACGCAAAGAACTTGAACGTGAACGCCTAGAGCGACTGCGAGTCGAGTCTGACAGTCGAGCAAAAGACCGCTTTTTGGCACATTTAAGTCATGAGTTGAGAACGCCGTTAACGTCTATTTTAGGTTACACCAATCTCCTCTTATCTCGGGAAGAGTTGCAGAATGTTAAGCCTGAGCTTTCTATAATCAATAACAATAGCGAGCACTTACTTAACTTGCTAAATGATGTACTCGACCTATCCAAGCTAAATGAAAACCGGTTACAGCTAAATAAGCAAAGCACGTGTTTGAATAGCTTTCTAAGTGATTTATATAGTCTGTTTAAAATGGCCACAGCCAAGAAAGGCTTGAGTTTTAGTATTGAAGCTAAAACGCCACTTCCTCAAGATGTAAAGGTCGATAAAACACGACTAAAACAGGTGCTTATCAACATTATTTATAATGCGATTAAGTTCACAAGCTCCGGTTTTGTGAAGGTTGAGATCACGTTACAAGCTGAAGCAAAACTTGAGTTCAAGGTGATTGATACAGGTATTGGTATTCCTTGCGAGAAGCTTAAACGTATATTTAAACCTTTTGAACAAGTACAAAACGTCACAACGCGCACGGATGAAGGCGCTGGTCTTGGTTTAGCTATTAGTTCTGCACTCATTAAATTGATGGGAGGCGAGCTTGCGGTTGAGTCGACCTTGGGAGAGGGGAGTGAGTTTGGTTTTAGTATTGATCTTGATGCTATCGATGAAATGACTCTGGCGCCATTGATGCTAGATAAAACCCAAAATGCAACCGATAACTCGCTTCCATCTGATTTACAAGGGCATATCCTTATCGTTGAAGATATTAGTGAGATCCAGATGTTAATGCGTACTTTGATTGGCCAAACCGGTGCAACCGCTGAAATTGCGGGCGATGGCATCGAAGCGCTTGCGATGCTTAAGGATAATCCTGATAAGTATGACTTAGTCTTTATGGACTTGCACATGCCAAGAATGGATGGCCGAGACACTATAGTTGCACTCAGAGAGCGTGGTATCGACTTACCTGTTGTCGCACTAACGGCGGCCGCTCAAAGAGGCACAAAAGAAGAGTTAATGGCGCTTGGCTTTAGCGATATGATGAGTAAGCCTGTTAATGTCTCTGAGTTAGGAGAATATTTAGCTCACTACTTGAGTGACGAGTTGGCAACATCTAGCGATGATGTGGCGCAAACTACCGGTACTTTGCGGTTTTTAGTGGTAGAAGACGACGCAGATACACGCAACCTGCTTAAGCTGTTACTTAATTCACTGCAAGTAAATGTGGTTACGGCAGAGTGCGCGCAAACTTGTTGGCAGCATTTTGTTGGTCCTGAGCGCTTTGATACGATTTTACTCGATATAGGTCTGCCCGATAAGTCCGGGCTTACGCTTGCGCGAGAGATTAAAGCACAAGATCCTAATCAGCATATCGTGATTGCTAGTGGTTTTGATCCAGAGCCGGAAAAATTGGCCGAGTCACAAGTAGATGACGTGTTGTTAAAGCCTATCACACTGGTGGATCTGAAAGAAATTAAAGAAAAGCTGGTTTAGCTAAGAACCAAAGAATAGCGCAAGGAATTAAATGATACCTTGCGCTATTCTTTGTAGAAGTACGATTTTTCTTAGTGCACCAAACTTGCCATATTTAGCGCTGAGTGCGCCAAACATAAACATGAAGCCTAACCCTTGAGGAGAGCTAATCGCGCCGGTAAATACTTTTTTGGCTTTCACTTGGGTAAGGTGATTAAAATGTCTAGCGGTAATGAGCTTTTTCTTCTCTATCACCACTTCTTGGTGCAACTTATCAGTGATGAATTCAGCGAGCTTCGTCATTACTGGCCTCCTGCTTCGCAACTGGAGTATAAAACCCAGACGTCAGGTCGTTTATGCTGTTATTAAAGAGCTTTAGCCCTGTGATGATCAGGTAATAAATCATTGCGATATTGATAGTAAGTACGATACCCGCCGAAATAAACCAGCTTAGGCCTGCGTAGGTTAAGGCGTAAGCAAATAACACGTGCAAGCTGCCCCATACCATCGCCGTTAAAATTAAAGAAAACAGAATTAACCCGAGCGCGATACATAAAGTTTTTAAATTAGCTCTGAACTTCGCACCTAATAGGTTAATTTGTGCTTCAGCGATTTGCTGATAACTGTCGAATAATAGAGACACAGAATCTTTAAGCTCAGCGAGCGCTGGCGTGCGCTCGTGAGCTGCTGCTTGACGGTCTCTTACTTGAGCTTGGTCTTGCATGATTACTTATTCCTTAACAGCATAGTTGCCAACATACCGAGTGAAAATGCGATACCAGCCGTTTTTACGGGGTTTTCCGTTGCATACTTTTTCACACCAGATGTATTCCACGCACGTTCCCACTCTTTACGCTTGGCACCAATGGCTTCACTTGAGTTATGGCCTTTTTCGCGCAGCGAGGTTTCGGTGCGCGACGCTGAAGCGTGCAGTGAATCTACTGACGCATGTAATGTATCAGCAATTTGATCCGTAACTGGGTGACTAGAATCATGGCCATTTGACTGTGATTTTGCTGTGTTACTTGTCTGTGTTTGGTTTGCTTGGTTACTCATAAACTACTCCTTATTCGTTTAGTTCACTGTATTCGTTGCAAACCCTTTGCCAACTTAAAACTTTATAAATATCAGCTTGTTACCTATTTATTATGTTTTGTGTCGGTAGATGCGATACGAAGGGTGTAAATGTTACATAGCAGAACCTACAGGGTGTCGTGTTTGCAAAATTGACAAATTTCATTTCTAGCATTGAATGGCAAATATTACATCTAGAGGTTGTCTATCTTTAAATTCTGTTTTCTGAAAATAAAGGAATAGCGAGAAAGCACTTACATTAATCAATATGGGCGCCGTACATTGAAAACAAAAAAGGCGCTACCAAGTGGTAGCGCCAAAACCAGACTCTTGTGGAAGAGCCAGGACTGAGTCAAAGGGGAAA
This sequence comes from Pseudoalteromonas sp. GCY, assembly GCF_016695175.1. NCBI lineage: Bacteria > Pseudomonadati > Pseudomonadota > Gammaproteobacteria > Alteromonadales > Pseudoalteromonadaceae > Pseudoalteromonas > Pseudoalteromonas sp. GCY. The sequence goes on along the minus strand of NZ_CP068023.1, from coordinate 2,902,846 downwards.
TAATTGGGAGGCTATAGAGCCAAAATTACTGCTTAAAACTGGTACTCGATAGAGACGGCAGCTACGTCCATATCAGGGTCAATATCGTCTTCAAGTTCGTAGCGCGTATATTCTAAACGCATGTTAATGTTTTCGTTAAGGTGAAACTCTACACCGGCACCATAAAGCCAGTCGCCACCTTCAAGGTTAGATGAAACACGACCTACAGCTGGAATATCAGCATAGATATCCGCATCCCATTCAAGCCAACCACCTTTGGCATACACTGAGAAATGTTCATTTAGTGGGGCTGAAATACGCGTTGATAACGAAATACCATCGATTTCAGCTGAGTTGTCAATGTCGCTCGCTTCGTCGAAGTTTTCATAGGCAAGTTCAAAGCTCCAATATGGATTGATTTTTGTACCCACGTAAGCCTTTAACATCGACGAATCATCGTCGAACGAAGTGTCATTCTCACGATCTTCCCACTGGAAAGAGTATTGGCCGTAACCGACACCTGTGTAAATTTTATAATCATCTAGTCCAAAATCGGACTCCGCGTGAGCAGCGGTAGATGCAAGACCTAGAGAAGCTAGTAGCGCAGCGGCAATAGTTAATTGTTTCATCTTTACTCCTTAAATCAATATAAATATGGGAGGGGGAGTGCCCCCTCAAATAAAAATTGCTTATGATTTTTTAGTAACGCGAAGGTTATCTTTTACATCTTTAACGTCATTGGCGTTTTTCGCGATTTGCACAGCAAGTTTGCGCTCAGCTTCGCTACCAACATGGCCATTTAGTGTTACGACTAAACCTTCCACATCAACATCGATGTCAGTACCATCTACATCTGTGTCAAACAGGTAGCGAGACTTAATTACCGTTGCGATTTTTGCGTCAGTAAAGCCGCTATCGCTTTCGTAGTTACGCTCTTTTTTGCGTTCATCTGACATATCTACGATAGTCAGGTCGTTTTTCACTTCTTTTACGCCATCGATACCTAGTACCAGTTCTTCAGCTAGCTTTTTGTCTACTGAGTGTTCAACTTTACCAGTTAGCACTACAACGCCATTTTTTACATCTGTGTTAATGTCAAAGTTGTTCAGCTCACCGTTGAAAAGTAGCGTCGCTTCTGCTTTACCGTCTATCCAAGCATCGCTTGCTTCTTTTTCCCAAGAATTATCAGCAGCAAAAGCTGAAGCAGTAGTAAGTGAAGATACAAGTACAGTTGCAATTAATGTCTTTTTCATAATTAAACTCCTTTAATTTCGTAGTCGAATTACCTATTGCAGCTGTTGTGCCATATTGTAAGTTTCTGAATTGTATATATTTTTTATTTTTTTGGTAAGTTTTAAGGAAGAATTTACCGAGAAAATGTGTACATTACTTTGTAATAATTACCTTTTTCATGAACGGCTAATTAATATCAGTAGGAATGATTACTGCATTCTATCTTTGTCGCGTACTTATATAGGAATGAGTAATTATGAATTTAGAAAAATTTTGGACGTTAATTAATGATAAGTTAATCTCTTGGCTTGAATCCGGTGTGCAGTTACTACCGAATATGATCCTAGCCTTAATGATACTAATATTCTTTACAGTACTGGCTAAAATATCATCGACTTGGTTTTCTAAAGCGATTAAAAAAGCAATAAAGACAGAACAAGTTGCTTCTCTTATTAGTTCCATATTTAAAGTCTCTATTATTGCCATTGGGATTTTCTTCGCTTTAGATATAGTAAAACTATCAGGTGCCGTAATGTCATTGTTGGCTGGGGCGGGGATCATTGGCCTTGCTATTGGCTTTGCATTCCAAGACATGACCGAGAACCTCATCGCTGGATTTGTGATGGGAGTCAGAAAGCCCTTTATGGTCGGTGACATTATCAGAACCAAGGATTGCTTTGGCACGGTAAGCAAAATCAATTTGAGAAATACCTTAGTAGAAAATTTTTACGGCCAGCTGTCTTATATTCCCAACAAAATTCTCTTTAAGAATGAGTTACAAAACTACACTAAGCTTGGTAAGCGAAGAATAGAAGTACCAGTTGGTATCTCATATGCGGATGACCCAGAACAAGCCCGCGAGGTGATTGTTGAGGCAATTAATAAGCTTGATTTCGTAGTAAACCAAAAAGAAACGGATGTCTATGCTGAGTCTTTTGGTGATAGCTCTATCAATCTATTAGTGTGGTTTTGGATAGACTACCCAGCGGATCCCGGCTTTATGGTGGTCAGGCACCAAGCAATTTGTACAATTAGCCGTGTTTTAGCTGATAACGATATCTTAATTCCTTTCCCAATTAGGACTATGGACTTCAATGCTAAAGGTAGCACGACCTTAAGTGCGCAATTATCACAGGAATAAATTACATCTGGTTTGTAAAATTTTCATCGCTTTGAAAGTTATTATATTAAAAATCCTTGTAAAATAAAGGTTTATAATTTGGCATTTAATCTGCATTAACGAAAGGGACAGAAAATAATATTTGCAAAATGCACTTATTAAATATTGCAACGAAAGGAGTTATTTATGGCAGATTCAAATTACGACATGGAGCCGGTAAAAGAGCTCATTAAAGTATTAAATGGTGGTGTTGATTTTTACACCGAAGCTAAAAAGAAGCTAGATAATATTGAACTAAACCGCGTATTTGACCAAATGATTGTAGATAAAGCGCAAGCAATCTCGGATCTACAACCATTTGTTCTTATCGACGAAGGTGAAATCGAGACTGATTCAGCACTTAGCATCGACATTCGTGAATCGTACACCAAGTTGGTTGGTATGGTGAGCACTGACAAAGAGCACACCTATATTTCGCAGCTAGAAGAAGTGGAAGACAAAGTGTTAAGCAAGCTTGATAAAGCGCTAAGTAAAGATCTTCCACCTAAATGTAAGAGTGTATTACTGCAAATTCAAACCAGAATGCAAGCTTGTCACGATCAAATGAAGCAGTTGCAAGAACTAACTGCCTAAGGAGAATGTTATGTTGAGTTGGGCTGTAATGTTTTTATTCCTAGCACTTGTCGCAGCCGTGTTAGGTTTCACTGGAATCGCGGGCGCTGCGGCAGGTATGGCGAAAATTCTATTCTTTGTGTTTATCGCCTTTATGATTATTTCGTTTATTTTTGGTAAAGCACGAGCTCCCAGGTAAAAGGGATTTAACGTACAAAAACGGTTTTAGGAGATAGATTATGAAATCAGCAATCACATTAGCAAAAGCATTTGGTTTTGTTTCAATTTTAGCACTTTTTGGTTGTAGTGAAGGTCCAGCGGAAGATGCGGGTGAGCGTTTCGATGAAACGGTTCAGGAAGTGGAAAACAGTGTAGAAGATGCCTGTGAAGATGTAAAAGAGAACCTGAACGCTGAAAACGAAGAGTGTTAAGCGAAAACAATTTCGACGTGGAATGTAAGAGGAGAAGCCGATAAAAGCTTCTCCTCTTTTTTGTAATAGGGTTAAAAATCAATACTCTAAAAATGGAGTAGACACAGTAAAGAAATATGATACACATCAAGAGCACGCTGCTTAATTTGCAATTAATATTGTAATCTACGAACTTTGAGTAATACTTTATTTCTATGTTTACTCAATAAAAATCAGACTATGCTAAATAGGGTTTCAGTTAAAAGCAGATTGTTGTCGCTTTCAGGCATACCTGCTGTGTTTTTTATTCTTGCAACCATCTTCACAATCGGAACATTATCGAATCTTACCAGTTATATTGATCATATCTACGATGACAGAGTCGTACCTCTTAGGAAGATAAAAGTGGTGTCGGATAATTATGCGGTAGTGATCGTAGATACATTTCATAAGTTACGAGGGAACCAGTTATCAAATAGGGCCGCGCTTAACCAAATTGCAGAAGCTAAAAATATTGCTGAAAAGGAGTGGAGTGACTATTTATCTACTGATCTAACGAGTGAAGAGCGCAATTTAATTAAGCAGGCTGAAAGCGCAGAGCTTGTCGTAAAGGAGCTACTATCTAACTATACTAGCAGAGTCAACGCAAACACCTTTAATGAAATTCCATATGATAAATTTGTACGCGAGCTCTATGCTGCCTTTGACCCCTTAAGTGAGAGCTACAGTAAGTTGATTGAATTGCAACTTACTGAAGCTAGCAGGCTACGAGATAGAGGTCGCTTGGAAGCCAGTACAACAAAAACCGTGATGATTGCCTCATCCGTCGTCATTGTGATTGTTATGGTGCTGATTGGGATGTTGATCTTTAGGTCAATCAATGAGCCGCTCAGTCGTTTGCGTATGCGTATTGGCAATATTGCAAGAGATGCTGATTTGACCCAGCGTGTAGTCGTTGAGGGACAAGATGAGTTGAGTCAGATTGGAAATGACTTTAACACTATGGTGTCGAGCTTACATCAGCTAGTTACCAATCTTGTCACAATCGTGAATAGCCTTTCTACTACGTCTAATGAGTTGAATGGTATTAGTCAGTCGATTGCGGGCACTTCACAAGAGCAAGAGCAGCAAACAGTGATGATTGCAACGGCGGCAACAGAAATGAGCAGCGCGATACAAGAAGTAGCGCACAACGCGATGAATACCGCGAACAAAGCCGAGATGTCAGGTAAGCTTGCGAAACAAGGAATGGATGTTATTTCGCAAAATATTCAAGCCATTGAGCGCCTTGCTAGTGAAGTAGGAGATAACGCGCAGTTAATTAAAGCGTTGAATGACCAGTCTAATGAGATCAACCAAGTGGTGTTAATGATCCAAGGTGTGGCTGAACAAACTAATCTTTTAGCATTAAACGCTGCAATAGAAGCTGCGAGAGCTGGGGAATCAGGCCGAGGTTTTGCGGTTGTTGCCGACGAAGTCAGGCAATTGGCACATAACACGCAAAAAGCCACGGAATCGATCCGAGATATGATCAGTAAGTTACAGGGCATGGCACAAAATGCGGTATCGTCGATGGAGAACGCGCAATCAAGTGCAGCTGCGGGGGTAGATAGGGCCAATGAGTCAGCTCAAATAATGACCGATATTGATAAGGCGGTGGATGAAATCGTTGGTATGAATATTCAGGTTTCAACGGCGACAGAAGAACAAACAACGGTAGTTGCGGAAATCAGCGAAAATATTAATGATTTCAGTAGCAGTATTTCTGAAATTACCCGAAATGCGCAGAGTAATGCCGATGTAAGTAATGACTTAGAAGCGCTAGCCGAGCAGCTAAATAGCCAAGTGCTAGTGTTTAAAGTTTAGTAATATCAGGGCCGGGCCTATTTAAATCAAACAGCAAAGATCAACAGGCCCTAGAATTAAAGAAATAAAAAAACCTCGTCATTGCGAGGTTTTTTTACTTATGGAGCTGTTGTTACACCATCGGATATTACACAACACCACGAGGTAAGCGGCAGTCGTGATCTTTTGCTGCTAGTTCAGCAATCCACTGTTCTTCCGCTTTGAAGCCTTCTTCGTTTTCTGTAACGATAGTAAAGCTTGCTGATTTTACAGCTGCAGCCTTAGGCGCTTTCTTAGTCGTTTTCGCTTTTTTGGCAGGCGCCTGCGTTTTCTCACTTGCTACAGCTGACCCTGAAGTTAGCTCTTCTGTTAATTCAGCTACCTCAGCAAGACGCATGTTTTTGCCACCATCGATGCTATACCAACCTGGCTTTGCAGTGATCTCAGGCTTTTTGCCATGTGCAGCTTCGTACGCAGCTTCGAAAGCGCTTAGTACTTCAGTTTTATCTAGTTTACTCATCGTAGATCCTAGTCGTGTTGTACGCGGATACGCGGGTTAAGATTAAACTCTATTTATACCCATATTTGCGCAAATTTTCAATTTTTTACGTTTTTCAGCGCTAATTTATCGAACTTTAGCCTGATTTTGGTGTCTTTTTCGGCGCTTAAAGTGCCTCAGGGTCAATAACACGACGGATCGTGATCCACATACTACCAACTTGTTCATGCCAAATCCGAGTGACTACTTCTAAGGCCTTATGGTTCGGAATAAATTGTCTGCTCAGTGGGTATTGCTTGAAGTTATAAAACTCCGTCGGCGCAGCGATCACTTCTATGCCTTGTGCTTCAAATAGGTTTTTTGCTCGTTGTATGTGCGAAGCTGATGTGACCAATGCTACCTCATAATCGACTAGTAAAGGTGCTAGCATTTTTGCTTCGTCCGCGGTGTCTTTGGCATTGGGGTTTTGTTTAATACGTGTAGCGGAAATACCTAGGCTCTGTGCGGTTCTTGCCATGAGTCCCGCGCTTGTTGCATGGCCATAGCCGTAACCAGAGACATACAGCTGGGCCTTTGGGTAAATATTAGCAAGTCTTACGCCTTCAACTAATCTGGCTAGACCGCAGCTGCCAAGTTGGACGTTGCTGGGGAGAGATTTATCTGGGTATAAATCACAGCCAAGTACCACGATTTTATCTATGTTGTTGTGCTTGCTTGGATTGAATGCGGTGAGCGTGCCCTTATCCCACTCAATAATGTGTTGTGCGAAATAAGGAGTCGATAACGCCCATGTGGTGAGTAAGACTAACCAGCTTGCGATGTAAGGCCCTTTACGTGTTTTGGCGATAAAAAGCATAAGCCCCATAAGCACCACTAAAGATAATGGTAATGGCATCAGAAGTTGACCGATAACCTTTTTGACTTCAAACATTAAAACATGCCTTAGATTTAGATAAGCCTAACGCAATGCTAGCATGAGATGGGAATTGTAGAAATGTGCGTAAGAGTTAGGGCTCAAAAAAGAGCCCAGTAAACTATCTTGCAGTGGTTTTACGGCAAGTATTGAGGAAATGACGATAGACAGGGTTATCTTTCATGCTTTTCTTCATTGCTAAATACATTGGACGATTTAGCCCAAGTGCGCCTAGAGGAATCGATTTAATCAGCCCTTGGCTTTCATAGGGTGTCACTAACCAGTCCGGTAATGCTGCAACCCCCATACCTGCACTCACCAGTTGGAAGATTAATAAACCTTGATCGACGGTTTTTAATGTGCCGTCAAAACGTGCATTTTGAATAAAGTGCTTAAATATGTCCTGACGCTCACGAGGAATAGGGTAAGAGATGATGGTTTCATCTTTTAGGTCGAGTGCTGTGACATAGGCCTTCTTAGCCAATTCGTGATCTGGTGCAACGATCAACTTTAACTTAAAGTCAAAAAGGTGCGCGTATTCCAGTTGCTCTGGTTCGCGAATGTCTGAGGTAAGCACTAAGTCCAGCTCATCTTCAATAAGGTCAGGAATAGCGTCGTAGCTAAAGCCACGTTCGTAATCGACTTTAATGTCAGGCCAAAAGGTATTGAATTCTTTAATTGTTGGCAGCAACCAGTGAAAACATGCATGACATTCCACGCTTAATCTGAGTTGCGAGATAGGCTGATTAAGGCTTTCCTTCAAACGACATTTTGTTGCTTCAACTTTAGGTAAAACATCGTTGGCAAGTTCCAATAATAACATCCCTTGAGGGGTAAAACGTACGGGCTGTGTTTTGCGCTCAAAGAGTTGGCAGTCGAGTTTGCTCTCAAGATCTTTGATCTGATGTGATAAAGCAGATTGAGTCAGGAATAGCTCTCGTGCTGTATTCACAAGAGAACCAGTTTCTTTCAAGGTGGAGATAGTCTTTAGGTGCTTTATATCAATCATTATCAACAATTCTCATATTTGAAGTGAGCAAATCTCAGCATTACTCAATATTACGATTCTATTTAGTTATTATCAATGTCTAGACGTCTAAATACCTACGGTGATTTGTTCAAAAATTCACAAATCCACTATAACACTAAAAATGACAGCGTTGTCACTACTTATGTAAAAATTTTTTAAAAAATTACAATTTAATTTTATTCATATGCTTTCTGAGAAAGCATCAATTGTTGTTTTTGATTATGAGAATTATATTTTAGACATCCATACATCTAGACGGAATTAAAATCATGGCATTAACACATAACTTGGGTTTTCCACGCGTAGGCAAAAAGCGTGAACTTAAATTTGCAGTAGAACGCTATTGGTCAGGCGACTTAACGCAAGACGACTTAATCGCGGAAGGAAAGCGCATTCGTGCAGAAAATTGGGCATTGCAAGCTGACGCTGGTGTTGACCTTCTCCCTGTAGGCGATTTTGCTTGGTATGATCACGTGTTGAATATTTCATTACTTGTCGGCGCGATTCCTAGTCGTCACAAAAATGATGAGTCGGTAAATCTCGATACTTTGTTTCGGATAGGCAGAGGTCGAGCACCTAGTGGCTGTGCGTGTGCGGCCAGTGAAATGACGAAATGGTTCAACACCAATTATCATTACATCGTCCCTGAGTTAACTCAAACGCAGGAATTTTCCCTGACTTGGACTGAGTTATTTACACAAGTAGAAGAAGCACAATTACTTGGCTACCAAGCAAAGCCCGTATTGGTCGGCCCGGTAACCTATCTCTACTTAGCTAAATGCGTTGGTCAAGAGTTTGATAAATTGGCTTTATTAGATAAGTTATTGATTGTATATCAGCAGGTACTGGGCAAGCTTGCGGAGCAAGGCGTTGAGTGGGTACAAATTGATGAACCTATTTTAGCATTGGAAATCGACGATGCTTATCGCAACGCGCTGCGCCGGAGTTTTGATGCATTGAGCGGGCAAGGAGTAAAAGTGTTGTTGGCCAGTTATTTTGACTCCGTACAAGCGCATGTTGAAGATATTCAATCTTACCCCGTAGAAGGCGTGCATTTTGACTGCGTAACGGCAAACTACGACTTGGCTGCGTTAGAGGAAGTAGTTGGGCAAGATAGCGTACTGTCCCTCGGGATTGTGAATGGTCGTAACATTTGGCGCTCGGATCTCGAAGGTGTATATCAACAACTTGCTCTGGTTCATGAACGTCGTGGTGATAATCTCTGGCTTGCTCCTTCATGCTCATTATTACATACGCCAGTCGACTTAGAGCAAGAGCAAAGGCTTGACAGTGAGTTAAAGTCTTGGCTCGCATTTGCCAAACAAAAAGGGCAGGAGTTGACATTATTGAAAAATGCATTGGAGCAGCGTGATATTACCCAGTTGGTCGAATATTCTAAGCCTGTAAAAGCGCGTTTGACCTCTTCTCGCGTGAACAATAGCGAGGTACAGCAGCGTGTTTCAGCACTCACAGCAAAAGATGGACAACGCAATAGTGAATTTGCAACCAGAATTAAAAAACAAGCACAGTCGCTACATTTACCCTTATTGCCAACCACAACGATTGGCTCCTTCCCACAAACCCAAGCTATTCGCAAGGCGCGGCGTGATTATAAAGCGGGTATCTTGAGTGCTGGTGCTTATCAAAGCCAGATGGAAGCAGAGATCCGTTATGCCGTTGAAGAACAAGAAGCGCTTAACTTAGATGTGCTTGTACATGGTGAAGCAGAGCGCAATGATATGGTTGAGTACTTTGGTGAATTACTCGAGGGTTTTGCCTTTACTCAGTTTGGTTGGGTGCAAAGTTATGGTTCGCGCTGTGTTAAACCCCCAGTGATCTGGGGAGATGTTTCGCGCGCAGCGCCAATGACAGTTGAATGGACAAGCTATGCGCAAAGTTTAACCAAAAAACCAATGAAGGGCATGCTAACAGGGCCTGTGACTATTTTATTTTGGTCGTTTGTCAGAGATGATTTAGACAAGCCGAGCATCGCGAATCAAATCGCATTAGCACTGAGAGATGAAGTGGTGGATTTGCAAAATGCAGGGATTAAGGTGATCCAAATCGATGAACCTGCATTTAGAGAGGGGATGCCACTCAAAGCCAGTCAGTGGCAAACCTACTTAGCGTGGGCTGCGTATGCGTTTAGGGTGTCGGCAAGTGGTGTTAATGATGAAACACAGATCCATACTCATATGTGTTATTCGGAGTTTAACGATATTATCGCTGCCATTGCGGATATGGATGCGGACGTGATCACGATTGAAACGTCACGTTCAAATATGGCGTTACTCGACGCCTTTGAGAATTTTGACTACCCCAATGACATTGGGCCTGGCGTTTATGATATTCACACGCCAAACGTACCTGAGGTGGCATGGATAAAAGACCTAATTCACAAAGCAGCGAAAAAGATCCCAGTAGAAAGATTATGGGTGAATCCAGATTGTGGGCTAAAAACCCGAGGATGGACAGAAACCCGAGCTGCACTTGAGAATATGGTGACAGCAACGAAGGAGCTTAGAAGCGAATTAGGGGGAAGTTAATCTAAACCAGTCCAAATACCTCATTGTTTATATACAATGAGGTATTTGTCGAGTGTCTCTAATTTCTACTCAGTAAAAATGCCATCGCTTGATCTGCGGCTAATGGCTTAGCAACAATATAACCTTGACCAAATTGACAGCCTTTTTGCTTTAATAGCTGCCACTGGGTTTCGAGCTCGATACCTTCAGCGACAACGGTCAGGTTAAGTGATTGTGCAAGCTTCAAAATAGCATCAACTAGGGGATTTTCTCTTTCTGTTAGTTGGTCAATAAAGCTCTTATCAATTTTAAGCACATGAATGGGTAGTTGGTGCAAATAGCCTAAAGCAGAGTAACCCGTGCCAAAGTCGTCAAGGTAGAGCTTCACTCCCAGGGATTCTAATCCTTGAATAATTTTGGTTGCGAGCGCTAAGTTTGCTATCAATCCAGATTCTGTGATTTCCAAACATAAAGAGCCTGGTGTGAGTTCATAATGATGATAGAGTTGCTGGATCGTATCGACGAACTCTAGGCTTGCGAAATGTCGCGATGAAACATTCACCGTAACACGAGTCTTTGGTAGCTTTTGCGCTTTCCAACGTTTGAGTTGTTTGGCTGCTAATTCCAACAAATGTAAGTCAAGCTCAATGATCTGTCCGGTTTGCTCTGCAATCGGAATAAAAGCATCTGGAGAAACGAGACCATTCTTGGGGTGAAACCAGCGGACGAGGGCTTCAAAGCTGACAATAGCACCAGTCGTGAGAGAAAATATCGGCTGATAATACAGTGCAAATTCATTATTTTTGATGCCATGTTGCAGATCATTTTCAATATCGGCTTGCTGTTTTAAGCGCTTACGCATGGCATTATTAAAATAACAGATCTGACCCCGACCAGAAGATTTCGCTTCGTACATAGCGGCATCTGCTTGCTGCAGTAAATTAATTGCGCTATCGGACTCGTTATCAGTAAACGCAACGCCAATACTGCCAGAAGCTTGCAGAACATGACCATCTATATGAAGGGGCTTGGTTATAGCAGAGGTGATCCTATCAAGTAGCAGAGTGACTTGTTGCCTGTCTTGGACATTTTCCATAAAAATCGCAAACTCATCACCCCCGAGCCGCGCAAAGGTGTCGGTTTTGCGAATACAGCCATTTATCATCTCGACAATAGCAATCAAGAAATGGTCGCCAACATCGTGGCCAAGTGAGTCATTAATGCTTTTAAATCTGTCTAAATCGAGATAGATCAGGCAATGCAAATTAGAGGACTCCACTCGCGCTAGTCTCAAAATGGCATGTTTGATCCGCTCTAATAATAAATAACGATTGGCAAGACCCGTTAAATCGTCGTGCAAGGCTCTATGTTCTAGCGCTTGTCGTGAAAGCTGCCGGTCTATGGCCATGCTGACTTGACGACTTATATAAGTCAAAATAGATAAATCATGATTCACGAAAGCTTGATCATTATTGTAGCTTTGCAGCACAATCACGCCCTGATATTGATCATTAACCAAAAAAGGTACACCTAACCAAGAGCGTGGCGAGCGACCCACCATTTTAAAATCACCCCGTGTAATGTGCATTCTAAATTGATCGTTATCGCATAGCAGTGGCCGTTGGTTCTTCAGAATATAGTAGGATGCAGTATGCTTAATCTGATCTTTTGATACCTTTTGGTGAGCATTACATTTTTCGCCCCCCTCAATCAAATAATCGATTTCTAAAATATCCTGTTGAGTATCATAAAGGCCAATAAAGAAGTTCTCGGCGCAAAGCTGAGAGGCGATAATTTTATATAAGTCATCATAGAAAGCTTCAAGGTTCTCAAAGCGGTAAGTGATGTTCGCAATTTTAAGTAGGGACTTTTCTAAATTCTGCGCTAGGTGTAACTGGGCAATCGTGGTTTGGAGGTTTTCTAAGGTACGTAACTGATGGATTTTGGCACTGAGTAGATGTGCGACCGTCGATAATATTTGTAAATGCGCGGAGGTAAAATAATCAGCCTCTGGATGCTCACAGTCAATCACACCGATTAAGTGGTCGTCATACTCAAGTGGTACACAAAGCTCTGACATGGCTGGACGTAAATCTGCAATGTACATAGGGTGAGCGGCGACGTTTCCAGAAATAAAGGGCTCTCTCGTCGTTGCGACTTGCCCGGTAATACCTGAACCAATCTTTATCTTGGTTTGTTCAACACGATAATCCCCATTAGCATGGGAAACGCCCATACTTGCAGCGACTTCTAGATACTCTTGATAAGGATCAGCGAGATAGATAACACAATCGACAAACCCCAGTCGATTAACGACCTGTGTTGTAACGTATTCAAATAATTCGTCAAGTTTGGTTAGATGCAGCAGCGACGAAGAAAACTGGTTAATGATGCTAAGCTGCTCAGTTTTTGATTCTAATTTTTGGTTCTCAGATAGCATACATATTTCTCATGAAAAGATGCTACTAAGTTAACTTAAATTGTACATATTTACCAATATTGTGAAAAATGAAAACGAGCTAAAAGTAAACTGACAAAATGAAATAATCTGCGGTTGGCCTGAAAAACTTTACTAACACCCATGTGCAGCCTATGATCGGGCAAATTCAGCAGTGGAAGAGAGCAATGACGAGCAAACAAACGCTAACGATTACACGACCAGATGATTGGCATGTGCACCTACGTGATGGTGATGTCTTGGTCGACACGGTAAGAGATATTAGTCGCTATATGGGCCGCGCGATTATCATGCCAAACCTTGTACCACCAGCAACTTGCACAGAGACTGCTTTGGCTTATCGTGACCGCATTATGGCCGCTAATCCTCAAGGTAACTTTCAGCCTCTAATGGTGTTATATCTTACGGATAACACTACTCCTGAAGAAATCAAAAAAGCGAAAGCAACCGGCCATATTGTTGCTGCTAAGTTGTATCCAGCCGGTGCAACGACAAACTCAGCATCGGGTGTAACGGATATTGAAAATGTATATCCAGCGCTCGAAGCGATGCAAGAAGTTGGCATGTTGCTACTCGTGCACGGTGAAGTGACGGACTCTTCTATTGATATCTTTGATAGAGAAAAAGTATTCCTTGAGACGAAACTATCCAAAGTCGTTGATAACTTCCCAACGTTAAAAATTGTACTCGAACATATCACAACAAAAGACGCAGTTGATTTTGTTAATCAAGCGCCTGACAACGTTGCTGCAACTATCACAGCTCATCATTTGCTTTATAACCGTAATCATATGTTGGCTGGTGGCATTCGCCCTCATTATTATTGCTTACCTATCTTAAAGCGTAATACGCATCAACAAGCGTTAATTGAAGCGGCGACAAGCGGAAGTAAAAAATTCTTCTTGGGCACAGACTCAGCCCCTCATGCGAAAGATAAAAAAGAAGCTGCATGTGGCTGTGCCGGTGCATACACTGCACATGCCGCAATTGAGCTATACACAGAGGCATTTGAAGATGCAAATGCGCTTGATAAGTTAGAAGGTTTTGCGAGTCATTTCGGTCCGGACTTTTATGACTTACCGCGCAATACGGATACCATTACGCTGACTAAGTCTCCTTGGCAAGTGCCTGATACATATAAATTAGGTGAAGGGACGGTCGTGCCAATTAAAGCTGGGTCGACAATTGATTGGAAAGTTGAATAAGATTTAAACAAAATGTAATTAAATCTTCTTAATTCTAACTAAAAAGCGCCATTATGGCGCTTTTTTAGTAACAAAATTAAAATTCATAGAATACGATTTGTTTTTTATTAATTTTAATATAGTATTCAATATAAATATTAAAACTAAGCTTAATTGAGAGAGTATCAATGCGTGAGATCAAGTCTTTTATTAAAAATGCAAGCTACGGTGATTTGGAAAAAGCGTTAGAGCTAATTCAAAAAGCACTGGACGAGCAAAAGGAACAACAGCAGGCTAAAGAAGAAGTATTGGCTATGCTGAAAGAAAAAGGACTTACGCTTGATGATTTAGTAGGCACTACGCCAGCTGACCGTCGTTCTAAAGTAAAAGCAAAATACCGTATTGAAAAAGACGGTGAAGTAATTGAGTGGACTGGCCGTGGTAAAACACCTAAAGTATTCCAAGGTGTTAACCTAGATGATTATCTAATCTAACAATACTTTATTATGAAGGTTGTTCGGTATTGAACAGCTTTTTTAAATAGCCTAAATAAAAGGCGTATCTTATGGATACGCCTTTTTTGACTTAATTATTTATATCCTGAGGTGCTTATTTACGTTTTAAGACCTTACCAACAAGAAGCGGTACAAAATACGCTGAATCACTTTCGCAAATCAAGCGAGTCAGCTGTCATTGTGTTACCTACAGGCGCCGGAAAGAGTCTAGTGATTGCGGAGCTTGCACGGCTTGCGAAGCACAAAATATTAGTATTGACTCATGTTAAAGAGCTCGTAGAGCAAAATGCACAAAAATATAAAAGCTATGGATTACAAGCGAGTATTTTTTCTGCTGGATTAAAAGAAAAGTCGTTACAGCACCAGGTGAATTTTGCCAGTGTGCAATCATTGTCTCGAAACTTATCACAACTCAATCAATTTTATTCATTAGTTATCATTGACGAATGTCACCGAGTGAGTGGGGAAGATAATAGTCAGTATCAGCAAATTTTAAACCAGCTGGCTCAGTTTAATCCTGAACTAAAGTTACTGGGTTTAACAGCAACACCTTATCGTTTGGGGGTGGGGTGGATATATCATAAGCATTATCACGGTTTTGTTAGAGGAAAAGCTGAATCACCATTTAAGCAGTGTATTTACGAATTACCACTTAGATATATGATAAAAAATTCGTATCTGACGCCGCCTAATAAAATTGATCCTGCCGTTGAGAATTATGATTTTTCTAGTTTAAGTACAGATTCATTTGGGCGTTATTCAGAATCTGATATGAATACATTATTACAAGCACAAACTCGTGCAACAAAGAGCATTATCACTCATTTACTGGCGCTCAGTGAAAATAGGGCTGGAGTAATGATTTTTGCCGCGACGGTTATGCATGCAAAAGAAATTCTCGGCTATTTACCTAAGCAACATAGTGCGCTGATCACGGGTGAAACCAAATCTGCCGTGAGAGATGCACTTATCGTCCAGTTCAAAAATAGAGAAATTAAGTATTTAGTTAATGTTTCTGTGCTGACTACTGGGTTTGACGCGCCTCATGTTGATGTTATCGCTATCTTGAGACCCACGGAGTCCGTGAGCCTCTATCAGCAGATTGTAGGCAGAGGACTTAGGTTAGACGAAAACAAAGAAGAGTGTGTTGTTATTGATTATGCAGGCAACGACTTTGACTTATTTGCACCTGAAGTGGGAAGTAAAAAGCCAAACTCAGACAATGAGCCCGTACAGGTGCAGTGTCCAGGTTGTGGCTTTGCCAATATTTTCTGGGGCAAGGTAGACGAGCAAGGCAAGCTTATTGAGCATTTTGGTAGGCGCTGTCAGGGATTGCTTGAAGACGATGAAGGTCACTCACAGCAATGTGATTATCGTTTTAAGTTTAAAGAATGTGAGCAATGCGGTGCAGAAAATGATATTGCTGCAAGGCAATGCCATCAGTGCGGCGGAATAATGGCAGACCCAGATGATAAGTTGCGTGCAGCACTGAATTTAAAATATGCAATGGTGCTACGCTGCAGCGGATTATGTGGCGAAGTGCTCAGTGGCAATAAATTAAAAATTACTTACTTTGATGAGGATGGGGCAAGTTGTAGTGAAGTCTATGACTTTTCTAATCAAAAGAGTCTATTTATATTCCACCAGCAATTTGCAAAGCGGCGAAAATCTACGTCGGCACCTGCAAAATGGCAGTCAGCTGAAGAAGTAATAGACACTGACTTGATTGCACCGGATTTCGTGATTGCTAAATTACACAAGAAGTTTGGTTGGCAGGTTTCTGAAAAGCTGTTTGATTATCAAGGAAGCTACAGAAAGGCTGACAAAAGTTAGCCTTCTGTATAAAAATCGGATTTTCTGTGGCGGTTTATTCTTCCGAGGCCATTAAGCCCCAGCCATCACCATATCCTTCATAACCATTGGCTATGCTTTCTAGGTATTGCTCCGTCTGACTCAGTAGCTCGTGCATCGGGACCATAGTCACCGTGGTGATCACTTCCCAAATACCAGTGTCAGGACATTGTTGTAACTGGGTTTTCGGTGCTAATTCGTCTTTCTCAATCGCGCCAATGAAACGCTTAGCATCATCAGCTTGCTCGAAAAGAATATAAAAATCGATATTCTGCATTTGCGTCAGATCAACGCCAGCAGCGGCAATCTCAGCTAGAAGCTCACCGTTATCATCATTTGGGAATTGCATAATTTCACTCTGCAGGTTCAATTGCTGCTATTGTCCGTCATCTGCAAGAAAATAAAAAGGATGAATGTAAATAAATGTGCGATAAAACCCACAGCGTTACAACAAAATACACCCTATGTTCAGCTTAAGCTCAGTAAAATTGCAGTTTCTCTGAAAAGTCGTTTTACAGTATCCATTTTCACAAGCACAATGGCATTATCGATGCCCATAAGTCGCGATATTTAGGTCGTTTTATTTTAATGAAGCCGTATTTCTCTTGTTTAAAACTAGCGCTTTTTTTGTGCTGCTTTTCCTCGTTTAACGCAGGTGCTGAGTCTCGTCCTGCATCAGTAAAAATCTCCAACATTGAAGTCAAAGTCGAAAACGGCGACGTAGAAGACAACATCACTGGTTTTTTAAAATCTTACAAAGGTAAGCCAAAAGTCCCTCGGGTGATAAAAGAGGTGCGTGCAGACATACGTCGCGCTTTGCATGCTTTAGGTTATTATCATTTTGATATTCAACTCAGTGGAGAAGGGCAAAACGTCATAGCCGAAGTCAAACTTGAAGCACCACTGAAATGGAAAGATATTAATATTGAGCTTGTGGATGCGGGAAAGGACAGTGCGGATTTAGTTTCGCTTATCAAAGATGTACCGATCCAAGTTGGCAAGCAAGTCAATCATAGTGATTATCAGGCAACGAAAAGCCGCTTTGAAAGCGAGCTACTAGAACTTGGATATTTTGATTATCAATGGCAAGAGTCCAAATTGCTTGTTCACAAAGCGAATCGCTTTGCAGGCGTGCGACTGCTGCTCAACACTGGTAAACGTTATCAATTTGGCGACCTTGCTATTGAGGGAAACACCAAAGCAGCTAACTATATACGTTCGCTAAGCCCATTTTCGAAAGGGCAGCCGTTTGAAGCGAGCCTCTTGTCTGATTTTAATTTGTCTTTAAATGCCACCCCTTATTTTAGTGCGATAAAGGTTTATCCGCTGTTAAAGGACCGGACGAGCGATCAGATCCCAGTTCGGGTGAGTGTTGAAGACAAACCCGCAAATAGCTTTGAAGTGGGTGCTGGCTACAGTGATGATGTGGGTGCAAAAACCCGTTTTAAGTGGACTAAACCCTGGATCACCGAGGATGGTCATTCCTTTGAGTCCAATCTGAGGTTGTCGCAAAAGCAACAAGATATCACTGCAAGTTATACCATTCCAGTAGACAATCCTAACGACGATTTGTGGCGTGTGTTAGGCGGTTATAAGGTGCAGGATGAAGTAACGGAAGGGATCAACAGTCGGATTTGGAACGTACAGGTACAGCGACAATGGCTAACGGATGACGAGTGGGTGAGAACGGCGTTTTTGAAACGTGAGCACGAAACCACGGAACAGTTAGGCGAAAAACAACGCACGGAAATGTTGATCCCTGGCATTAGCTACTTAAAGAAAGAAAGTAAAGGTGGCGCGCTCCCATATTGGGGGAATGAGCGCCTGATCTCCATTGAAGCTGCAGCAGATTCTGTACTATCGTCTGCAAATATGTTGAAAGTGAGATGGAACAATGAATGGCTAAGAAGCTTTGAAACCAAGCATTTATTTTTTGGTCGCTTAGACTTAGGGGCGATCGTGACAAAGGATATTGACCAAATTCCGTTTACCCACCGTTTCCTTGCAGGGGGAGATCAAAGTATCCGTGGTTTTGCCTATGAATCCGTCGGTCCTCGCGATGACGAAGGGCGCATACTTGGCGGCAGATATTTAGCCACTGGCACAGTGGAATATAACTATCAATTCCACCCAAGTTGGCGAGCAGCTTTGTTTGTTGATGCGGGTACTGCAACGAACGATTTCTCGGACGCTTGGGAAGTTGGAGCTGGGTTTGGTTTTCGTTATTTAACCCCCGTTGGTCCAATCCGGCTCGATCATGCTTGGGGGTTGACCAAAGAAAGTAAAAGCACGCGTCTCAGTATTGTTATAGGACCTGAAATCTAATGCAGTTCAGAAGCTTAAGAATCAAAATCATTACTGCCATTATTAGCCTATTTTTACTTTTGGTTTGTTTATGCTTTACCTTGCCTGGGCAAAAGTTACTGGTTTGGGTAGCGAATAAATCGGTTTCAGGGTTAGAAATCGATGGCTTAGACAAGCGCTTATTATCTGGCGCCAACCTTACGTTGCGTTATCACAATGACGATATCGATATTCGCCTTAGAGACACCAAAGTCACTGTTGAGTGGTTGACCTGTGCCAGCGTTTGCATTGCGCTAGATGCAAAAGCAATAGCGATTGTACAAAAGCAGAAAAGTGTCAGCGAAGAGGAAACTACGGAAAGTGGCCAAGTTGAGTTACCACTGCCAATTGCAATAAAACGTGCGCAAGTTCAGCAGTTTTCGTTGGAAACGCCGGATATTACAGTGCAATTGCAAGGCTTAGACACGCAGCTTTCAGGTTCTGGCTCACATTTTAATATCCCATTTTTGCTGTTAGACAGCGTAAAGTTGACCATAAAGGCAACTGAACAGCCAGTGCCTGCAAAATCGCCAGCACCACTTAATGCGTTAGCGCCACTCCAACTACCTAGGATAGATCTGCCGCTAACCGCTGTGCTTGGCGAGTTAAAGATTAACAACCTCGCTGTAAATGAGCAGACACTTGAGAATATCAAGCTTTCTCAAGTTGTAGTGGATGAAAATGTGGACGTGGAGCAGGTTCAGCTTAGCTATCAAGAATGGTTTATATCAGCAGCGGCAGAAGTCTTGCTTAATGACTGGACTATTGATCTGAGGTCAACCTTGAGTGCGCCACAGGGTTTAGCCAGTTTAACACTGGCGGGTCGCCCTCACGATCTCACGCTTACTTTGAATACCGAGGGGATGGCATTTGCAAAACTGCAAGCCCATGCGGATTTGACAACGACAAACTGGCCATTTGAGTTACAGGGTCAAATAGATAAATTAGTTATTCCTTCAGAGCCCACGACTTTAAAAGGTGCGACACTCGGCTTGAGCGGGGATGCCTCAAAATACAATTTGTCAGGCTCAATCGCTGTTAATACTGTGCAGTTTGGTGATGTTACCGCGACACTTGAAGGGCAAGGTGGACTACAAGCGTTTACACTAGCTAGAGCAGAGCTTCAGCTTGAAAAAGCACAAGCGCAAATAGCAGCACAAGTGAATTGGTCGCAAGGGGTGAAGGGTAAAGTTAACGGGGACTTTTCTCAGCTACCAATCGATAGATTGCTAGGGCTAGTACAATACGATGCAGGCCTGACGGAAAACGATATGTTGGCAGGGCAGTTCGCGCTTGATTTTGTGAGTCAAGGTGAGCAGTGGCAGGTTAATGTCGAGCGTTTTAAGCTCGATGGTAAAGTAGCGGGTACTCCGCTTAATGCGGATGTTAAGGTCGTTGTGGATGAGAGCCTGCTAGGTGAGTTTAGTCATGCACGCCTGAATTATGGCAAAAATAGCCTGACGGTAAGCGGTGAGCTTGGTCAGCAGTTAGATCTCGATATTGACTTTCAGTTTGAGCAGGCGGCAAATACGCTTATTCCAGCTGACTTAAAGGGCAGTGGTGAAATCTTTATTCAGGGCGACCACCTTAAGCCGAGTATTCAGACCGATATTAAGTTTGACTCTGTACGCTACCAGAATGTAGCACTACATGGTTTAACGACGAAAGGCACGGTTGATATTGCCAACGAAGTGACTGGGCAAATTAAACTAGCATTAGACCGTTTGATTGTTGACTCTGAAATGGTTGAAGACATTCGTTTAGCTGTGAAAGGCAATCAGCAGCAACATAACGCGACATTGGATATTCGTGATAAGCGAGTGGTTGCAAGCTTTGAAGTCAATGGCAAGATGCAGCAGTCAACTTGGCAGGGAGAATTGTCGTCTGGTGAGGTAACTTCTCAAGGGCAAACGATAGCATTGCAAAGTCCTGCCGCAATCGTGATCAGTGATGTCAGCCAGCGCATTGCAAAGCAGTGTTGGCAGATGGATGATACTGGTTTGTGTTTTGCAGCAGAGCAACAAGGCACACAAGGGCAGGCCGATGTTAAATTGGAGAAGTTGGCACTGGCTAAACTACAAACTTGGTTGCCAGCAGAGCTCAAAATAACAGGTGAAACTCAGGCCGTGGCTAAACTTGCGTGGCAAAACGGCCAAGTAACGCGAGCCGATGGCGAGCTGAACATTGTTGATGCCGGCATTACGACTCATGGGCAGACATTTTCAATTTCTGAATTTAAAGCATTATTGAAAACCAATAACAAGCAAATTCACGCTGATTGGCGCATGACCTCCGATACCTTAGGTAAGTTCAGTGGTGATACACGTGTGCCGCTAGATAAACAATCCCCACAATTAGCTGGTAACGTAAAAATAGAGTCCATTGAGCTGGCTAAGTTGTCAGCGCTACTAAACCGAGTAACGGAACAAAGTTTTGACCTGCAAGGGGAAGTGTTAGGGGATATAAATATCTCAGGTAGCCTCGCAGCCCCTGAAGTTAACGGTAAACTAACCGCTCAGCGCTTATTTATGTCTTCTGACTCTTTGCCTGTGGAAATCGATAAAGGTCACATCAATCTTGATTTTAATACCACTTCCGCTCAACTAGAGGCTGAGTTAACTGCAGCAAAAGGCGGCAAGGTGGCACTAACTGGCGAAGCCTATTGGTCGCCCGAGCTCTCTGCTGAAGTCAAAATAAAGGGCGAAAATATTTATGTGCAACCAGACTCGCAGATTGAACTAACCGCAAGCCCGGATTTAACACTTGCCTATAAAGATAAGATTGCGCGTGTACTCGGAGAAATTGTGGTGCCGTTTGGCCGAGTAAACATTGAATCTCTGCCTGAGGGAGTCACATCTCCGAGCGACGATGAAGTCATTGTTGATGCTAAGGTGCAAAAGCAGATGTCGGTGCCAGTGCAACATGAAATAGATTTAAAACTGACCGTTAAAGATAACTTTAGGGTGAAGGCGCTTGGGCTAGATAGCTTTGTTACCGGTGCAATCGAAATTGATAAGCAAGTTGAGTCGCCAATGTTAGCAACGGGAGAGTTGCAATTGCGAGAGGGGAAATATCGTGCATTTGGCCAAGACTTGTTGATCCGTACAGGGCAAATTGGCTTCAATGGTGCATTAGATAAACCATATTTGAACATTCGAGCTATTCGAAATCCAGCGACAACCGCCAATGATGTGATAGCCGGTGTTGAGCTCACAGGCAATATTGCTAAGCCGCGTTTGACTGTGTTTTCAGAGCCTGCAATGGACCAAGCCAAGGCACTGTCATACCTACTTAACGGTCAGCCTTTAGGGGAGTCTGAAACCTCTAATAATGCGCTACTCACGCAGTTTTTACTCTCACAGGGAATTGACCGCAGTGAAGGATTCTTTAGTAAGGCGGGTGAATCACTTGGACTTTCGGATGTTAACCTATCAGCTAAAGGCAGTGGTGACGATACACAAGTCGAGGTGTCAGGTTACATCACCCCC
This sequence comes from Pseudoalteromonas sp. GCY, assembly GCF_016695175.1. Classification (NCBI taxonomy): domain Bacteria; kingdom Pseudomonadati; phylum Pseudomonadota; class Gammaproteobacteria; order Alteromonadales; family Pseudoalteromonadaceae; genus Pseudoalteromonas; species Pseudoalteromonas sp. GCY. The sequence goes on along the minus strand of NZ_CP068023.1, from coordinate 2,880,841 downwards.
AATGTTCAGGTCAGTTATCGTGTTGGGGTATTTGAGTCTATCAATGAAATTGCGCTGCGTTATCGTGTTTTTTCGAAGTTTTATGTTGAAGCCACGAGCGGTTTGTACAACAGTATAGACTTCTTATACAAGTTTGATTGGGATGACAAATGAAACTGCTCTGGCTCGCTCTAGGTTTTGTGATATTTCCTATCAAAGCACAAGAAACAACGGAAATTAGAATTAGCGCTGGTGCCGATCCGTACATTATAGAGTTGCTCACTTTGACTTTGTCATACCAGATAGAGTCATCAAAGCTCGTATCAGTGAGAAGTATTCCTTCTCAAGACAGAGCGGTGCGCCTGCTTGGAGAAAAAGGGGGGCTGGATGTCAGTTGGTTAGTGACTAACTCACAGCGAGAAAAGGCCGCGAGCGCAATTCGCATTCCTTTAGTGAAAGGGATTTTAGGCTATCGCATTCCTCTAGTACACAAACATAATCAAGCCTTACTGAGTGGCGTTCGCTATATTGGCGACTTGCGCCGAGTTACTTTTGGTTTACGCAGAGATTGGCCAGACCATCAGATTTTTGAGCGTAATGGCCTCAGTGTGACTTCTTTCTCACAAGAAGACAGTGGCTACGACATGTTGTTGAAAAAACGTTTTGATGTGTTGCCAAGCGATTTAGTGAGTATTGAAGCTGCCCTGAGTGACACGGACTTGGTCGCAGATCAGCATGTGGTGTTTTACTACCCCTCGGCGGTATATTTTTTTGTTTCTCACGACAATCCGTTGCTCCATAGCCAAATTGAGAAAGGCCTCAAAAGCGCACTACAAGATGGCCGATTTGAGGCGTTATTCTTAAAACACTTTTCCGCTCGTCTTGAAAAGCTAGATCTTAAAAACAAAACAGTCATAGAATTAGACAACCCAAACCTGCCACCCAGTGCGCCGTTGGAGGTGCCATTTTATTGGTATAAACAAGGAAAATAATAATGAAAAAAACCTTACTACTTATTGCGCTTGCCATAAGTTCATCTTCTGTCTTAGCAAAACCTTATACAAAGTCACCATCGGAAGTCGTTGCTGAGGCCAAAAGCAGCGACTGGCGGCAGCTGGACCCTGAAAATATTCTTAAAATAGAACTACAAACAGGATCGGTCTATATCGCGCTTAACCCTGAACTTGCGCCCAATCATGTGGCAAATATTAAAGCGTTAGCGCGAGAGGGGTTTTACACTAATTTGAGTATGTATCGGTTTGTGGAAAACTTTGTGGCCCAAGGCGGCGATATGTCGGACAAGAAAGTGCCGCAAAAAGGAAAAAAAGCGATTGCCGCCGAGTTTTATCATCACACGGATTCAACCTTGAAGATCACATCGCTAGATGCTGTGGACGGCTACGCGCCGCGTACCGGGTTTTTAAATGGTTTTGCCGTAGGACAAAATGAAGCTGGAACCAAAACCTGGATGACGCACTGCGTTGGTTCGTTTGCCATGGCCAGAACCAATGATATTAATAGTGGTGGTACTGAGTTTTATATCACGTTGACGCCGCAGCGATACCTAGACAAAAACACTACCGTGTTTGGACAGTTGTTATCGGGAATGGAGCATGTTCAGCACTTAGATCGTAAGCCGGTTACTGGACAAGCGTACAATGTTATCAAAGGCGTTACGGTACTTGCTGATGTAAAAGGTGCGCCTTCTTTTAAAAGGCTAAAGACAAATACGCCGATTTTTGAGTCGCTAATTGCCGCGCGTAAAAATAGAGCGGGAGATTGGTTTGTTGATACGCCAAACCACACAGATATATGTTCGGTCCCCGTCCCTGTTGAAATGGAAGAAAAGACAGGGGGATCGTGATAAAAAGCCATGTGAGAACATGGCTTTTTTGCGTTTTACTGTCGGTTAGTTCTTACCGTATACGGAGTTTGATCTTGTTCACTCGAACGATATGGATTGATATCTAACCCGCCACGGCGAGTATAGCGCGCATAAACCGATAATTTTTCAGGGTTAAAGGTGCGCCAAAGCTCACAGTAAATGCGCTCCACACATTGCTCATGGAACTCGTTGTGGTCACGGAATGAGATTAGGTACTTAAGCAGCGCTTCTCGGTCGATTTGCTTACCACGGTAACTTATCACCACGCTTGCCCAGTCTGGCTGGGAGGTGATGAGGCAATTTGACTTGAGTAAGTGGCTGTGAAGCGTCTCGTCAACCACATCCTCAGAGGCAAGTTGTAGTAAGTCACTATTTGGTGTGTAGGTATCAACTTCAATATCCAGCTCGTCGATACACTCACCTGGGAGGCGCGAGAAAGGAATACAGTCGAATTCGTCTGCGCTGAATAATGTGACGCTAACTTGGCTATTTGATGCCGTGGAAAGATCCGAAGCTAGCGTTTGGCGCACGGTTTCCATCGTATCAAAGCGACTTTGGTTAAAGCTATTCAAGTAAAGTTTGAACGATTTCGACTCAATGATATGCGAGCTTTGGCAAGGAAACACAAAAGTGGCAACCGCAACTTGAGGCTTACCCTTGTTATTGAGCCAAGACAATTCGTAGCCTGTCCAGGTGTCTTCACCTTTGAATGGTAAAGCGGACTCATCAACATTGATTTGGTCACGATTGAGTTTACGTGCAATGGGGTGCAGTAGGCTTGGAGTATAAACACTGGCATATTCTGTGGTTTTACCAAGCACAGAAGATTGCAGCTCTGGCGAGTTACTGTAGTCTGTCATGTTAATTCAAATCTCGTTACAATGCGGTCATTATAACGAATGTTCACCTCGGGATTAATAGCAATTTGCTTAATTACACGAAACAAGTATTCAGCCCGAGGTGAGAAAAATAAAGAGAGCTTTATATATGACTCAGCCCGTAAATATGGCACGCTTGCATCAAGCCTATGTAGATTATCATCAACAGGCCTTTAAAGATTTACCGAGTACCGAACATGATGAAAGTTGGCCAAGCCCATGTGAGCAGGGTGAACCGAACAAGCTTAACGAGATAAAATGGCTAGCGGTAGAGCGCTCGCCAGCGGGACATTTAAATGATTTAGCCAGAGCGTTGGAAACGCAATTTCCTGAGGGATTGAACGGACTGTATGGTGATTTCTTTGCTGGCAATATCGTGGCATTCATTGAGGGTAAGCAAATTGAGCTACTGCAAGCATGGAATGAAGATGACTTTGAGCGCTTGCAGCAAAATATCACCGGCCATATTTTAATGAAGCGTAGGCTCAAACAACCTGAAACCGTGTTTATTGGCTTAACAGAAGCAGACGACTTATTGGTGTCGGTCGATATCGCTACGGGTCAAGTTGGGTTAGAGTTTGTAGGAAAGAAACAGCATCATATTCTGGCCGATTCTATCGCGGAGTTTGTGGAAAAACTGACAGTCAACTATCCAATATAGCTAGTTGGTATCAAGGAGCTTGCGCTCCTTATTGAAAGTCCCACGAAATATTCGAGACCAATTGGCAAGTTTCGCAGCGAAAGTCGAAAAGGCCGAACCAAGGCTCCTCGAGTAACCAGTCTCCTTGACAGCCTGGGCATTTTCTTGCTTTTTCTGCGGCGAGGTTTTCACCGCCAACACGATACAGATAATAGTAAACCGGCTTTTTTGTGAGATAGCGAATACGTTTGCTCAAATCCATGCCACGTCTAAACAAATCGCTACTCGTACTAGAAATTTCCTCCAGTGCAGCAAATTCGCAGCGAGTCGCGCCATTGATCTGTATTTGATCGCAAGCTTGCCAATCTTCTTTCCATTTGATCAGTGCTTTGTAATCACCATTAGCAATAGCTGGGATTTTATATAAAGGCACTGGTAAAAAGTCGTCGCCACAGTACAGTGGACTACAAGTGTGTACGTATGTGGTGTAGAGAATGTAGCTTGACGGTTCATGACAGGCATCAGCGCTGTTGGCATGTATATCTTGCCCAAAAACTTTGACCTTAGGTGCAAGCAAACCTGATTGCTGTAGCTGGTCAATCGCAAACTTCACAAAAGGACTATGGTTTAATGGATGCAAAGCGTCTTCTTCTGGACACATCACACGAGTGACGAAATAGCCATCTTTAAGTACAGTTGGAAATTCGTCACCAATGATTTGACCATTAAAGCGAAGCGCGTTGACCACACGGTTAATGGCCTGCTCGGCAGCATCTAAGGTGGTTTCCTCATAGCAATCAAAAGTTAAGTCGACAACAAACACTACGACTTCTCCAATAAGGCAATGAGCTTATCAAGCTTAGCTTCAATTCTATCTAATTGGCTTTGTGAACTTGCTTTGACGACCTCTTCAAGCTCTTGATAGTGTTCAATACAGGTAGGGTCTTGTTTGTACGCAGCAATGCCTGAGATAACGTCTGGCATTGCGACGCTTTGAGTTAATTTGCTTTTTGTTAGCGCGACGGTTGGAGTCTTTCCACTATCGACTAATTTTTTGATAGCTCTGGCAACAGCAGGGTGCATAGAGGTTCCTAAACGCCTTAATCATAGGAGTGGATCATAGCACCAAGTTACGCAAGGAGCGATTGCTTTAGCTATCTTAACATCGCATCTAGTTCGTCAATGATTTCACTCCAATCGGCGTCCTCTTTCAGTGATTCTTCAATAAAGTGACGCTGTCCTTCATTCCAAAATGGTGCTTGGCTTAACAGCATATCGTCAGGAAGGCGGTGTTGTTTGACAAACCCTTCAATCGCCTTGGGATTGTTGTCGAGCCCAAGCTGGGCAAATAAAGTACTCATAGTGTGGCGACTAGTATCCATTTCGTTCTCCCTCGTTTGCTTGAATTTTACTCACTAACTATAGTAAAGGTGGTTGTAAAACCTTTAGCAAGTCGTCATCGATAAAAACCATAATGACTAATGCGAGGATAAATATACCTGTCCACGACTGAATAAATTGTGACTTGTATCAATATCTATCACTAGCGAGTAGCCGTACATTATTAAAGTACACAGAAAAAATTCTGAGGTTTTGATATTAAGTAGTATTTCGGCATGATTATCAGAATCTTGGGGCAATAACAATAAGGAACCGTGATGTCAGTAGAAACTTCTCAACATGAATTAATCGTTAGATATTTAAATCCAGAAGATATCAATGTAGCCGCGAGTGTGTTGTATCAGGCTTACCACGATGATCCGTTACTCAAGCAGGTATTGGAGGCAAAACAAGAAGCAATTTTTGAAAAAAAACTCAGAGCCTTAATACGAGAAGAGCTGTCGGCATTTGGCCAAACGGGTCAGCCTATGGTGGGGTTATATCATCAAGATAGATTGGTCGCGGTAGCATGCGTTATTGCAAATGGCGATGAACTGGACGCAAATCGGCAGTGGCATTGGCGATTACGACTTATGATGAGTGCGGGATATTTGCAAACGCAGCAGCTTATCGATAAAGAAAAGTCGATTAGACAAGCGTTGCAAACGCAGGAGCCGTGTCACTTTTTATCCCTAATTGCCGTTGACCCACATGTTCAAGGGCTTGGCTATGGTCACTATTTACTCACCGCGATGGATGATTTAATTGCACAAAGTGAAGAAACGAAAGGGATGGCAGTATTTATTACTAAGCCAGAACACGCGCAGTTTTTTGCGGGTCACGGTTATCAAGTTTTACAAAAGATGGCGTTTAGCTCAGTAGAAGGCACATTGTTATTTAAGAGCAAATAGCAACAATGGAAATTACCCTGTGAGATATCTCCTACGAGAATGTGGGTTAAGGCGCTTTGTAGTACCGAATTTGTAGTGTTATTTTTGCTTATCTTTTTGTTTTTAAATGAATTGTTTTACTTTTCTTTTAAATGACAGCAAAAAGATTGTTCCTAGCTATCTAACAAAAATGCTCAATCCCCGTAAACTTAACAATGTAAGGAAACACAAGAGCAGGAGCTCAGCGTCAAAGGATAAGGAATTTGACAACAAGAGAAGGATGTATTGCATAAGGCAAGGAAGATCAGGAACTCGAGGAAGCGAGTGTGAAGCGGAGCTTCACTAGGGATAAGGAGACACATGGAGTGCTAAGGAGCGCGGGAAGCGTAGTGGAGCAAGGAAGAGTAAATAGGGATGAGCAAGGCTCTAGGATGAAGGAGCGCAATCTGGATGATTGCGAAGTGGATGGGTTACACTGGACGTAACAATGTATAGGGAGCACATAGGGAATATGTGAAGCGGAGCCAAGATGGCGTAGGAGCGCGGGAAGCGAAGTGGAGGCCAAGGGGGCTAAAATGGAGATGCACTGGAAGTGCTAATGGATGACACAAGGATGGGATTCGGGTAGGTCGGAGTACATACCCGTTCAGGGGAAGAAGAATTGGCGGATTGCTTTTGGGTTGTAAAGCAGAGGGATTGGATACCTCTTGGGATAATCGTCAGGATTGAGGCGCAGCAGATAGGCTAGCGCCTTAGTTTTTTGTGGCGTTTGTAAATTTGATATTTATTTTCCTATTAACTTAGTTGAAGTTTTCAAAACTTTCCGCTTGCAGTTTCATTATTACCTTTCGATCTCATTGCTAGATTATTCCACTCTCATTTTAGTCTTATTTTTTAGTGCACGATGTTGGCGCAATAGCTAAGGAAAAAGAAATGGAATGGTATCTAACAGTATTAAAAAGATATTCCGATTTTAGTGGACGTTCAAGACGCAAAGAATACTGGATGTTTATCTTGATAAATGCGTTGATAGGCTTTGCAATTGGGATTGTCGACGGGCTTTTCGGAACCCTGATTTTGACAGGTATCTATTATTTGACAGTTCTAGTACCGACGGTTGCCGTATCTATTCGTCGTCTTCACGATACTGGACGCTCGGGTTGGTGGCTGCTTGTGAGCTTTGTGCCTATTGTCGGTTTATTAGTGATGATATATTTCACCACCATGGATAGCGAGGTTGGTGAAAACGACTACGGACCAAGCGTCAAAGGATATGTTTAAAATAGTCATACTATAAATTCAGAGTAGGTACTTGTATTCATATGAATTTAAGTGCCTACTTTCGCACTCACCGGATTAACTTGCGATTTTATAAGCGGGTAATTCTTTTTTGACTAATCGTTCATTTTCTAAGTAAAGCTTACCTTGATAGGCTGACTCGCCATCTGAACTAAACTCAAACATAAATTGGCTTTTTATTCCAAGTTTACCGTCTTTTAATACCCCAAAACGGCGCTTAATACAGGCAACACTTAACAGTTGCACTTGCAAACTTTCGGCTTGATGCTGTGCATGCCTATTTGCCGCTTCTGCGATCTGGCGGCTATACCAAAATAGCGCGATAACAGATGAAACGATGATAAAAAGCCAAAGCGTTGTCATTTAAGCAAATAACCTTCCAATTGCACGAGACAGAGTTTCACTGCGATTTTCTGCTCTAATAATCCCTAAAACATGTGGGCGTAACATAGGTATTGCAACTAAGTCTGCGAAAATACTGCTGAAAAGTCCATCGATTTGATTATTCTCAGCGGCTTTTTCCATATAGGTAAAGAGCCTTTGCTGGTCGGTTAGTGTCTCCCAAGCTCGCCCTGCAATCGTGAGTAAGCAATCTGCATCTGACGCCAACTCGGATGCTAAAATGGCGTCTACGGCATGTGCGATGAGACCAAGCGCGTGACTTCCCGACATTGCACGTAAATTAGTGACTATAGCGTCCTTATCTTGCTGTTGGCATGCATGGGTTAAAGCGGCTAAAAAGTCTTCGGTTTGAGATGTTGAGATGGTAACGTGTTCAAGCATTGCGGCTAATGGTGTCTTAACTTCTGCTGGCAAAACAGACCACGCCTGTTGCAGGTTGCTCGCGTTATGACCGTGGTCTAGACGTAGGGCAAAGTCAGCAATACCTTGTAGCGCTATTTCTTGCCAGCGCTCGAACCCAAGCTTGCCAGAAAAGTAGAGTTCGGCGTGCTCGTAATATTGAGAAGCTGGGCGATTAAGCTCACGCTTTAATAGCGCATTGAACGCAGCGAGTTTGTTCGCATTTGGCGTGAAGACATAAGGGTTGTTATCAAGTTTCCCTTGAGCGGCTTCACCCGTGAGTTGTGTACCTAATGCTTCGAGTACCATGGAGGCAAAGTGATCACGGCTGGCGATAATGAGCTTGCTTTGCTCATCCAGTGGAAATTTTAAAAACCAAACATAAGGATCAACGGTTGCTTCATTATCCCAAAATTGAATTGCCATGATGGCATGACCACCAAGCGGATAAGGATAAGGGACTTGAGTATTCTCGATTTGCGCAAACTGCTTCTTATCTATTTTTGTGATACGTCGACCCAGATCATAGACTCGCCACTGCGTACCGGCGTTTGTTAGTAATTCACCTAAAGTTGAAATTTGCGCTGTCATGAATGCTCTATATGTTACTTATATTTTCAATAGCGGCAATTATAGCTACTTTTGGGTGCGCTGATAAGCCTATGAAAAAGGTGCACTTGAGAGAATTGGCTAGCTCCTAAATAATGCAAATTGCTATAATGTAAAAAATTGAGAAAGAGACAGAACCGATGAACTCGGAATTATTGATTCAGTTAGACGAACTAGAGGCTTGTTTAAAAGCAACGGGTCTTTGGCAAGACGAGCCAATTTCGGCTAAGGCACTTACCTCAACAGAGCCATTTTGTTGCGATACGATGACCTTCGCGCAGTGGTTGCAATTTGTATTCTTGGGCAAAATGCGAACGATGGTAGAGAGCGGTGAAGCATTACCGGAAAATATGGCGATTGCGCCAATGGCTGAAATGGTACTGAGTGAACACCTTTATTTTAATGCGGTGCATCAGTGCTTAAAAAACCTTGATAATACAATTGCAAAGAGCGCGTAATGCTTGAGATCTTATATCAAGATGCGCATTATGTTGCGATAAATAAGCCGTCAGGGTTATTGGTTCATCGCTCATTTTTGGATAAGAGAGAAACACAATTTGCGATGCAAATGCTGCGTGATCAACTTGGTCAACATGTTTTCCCCGTTCACCGTTTAGATAGACCAACGTCAGGCGTGCTGCTGTTTGCGCTAAGCTCTGAGGCCGCGCGAGACATGAATGAAGTCTTTATCAGCGGTAATATTCAAAAACGCTATTTAGCGCTTGTTCGCGGATTTGCTCCTGAATCTAGATTCGTCGACAGACCTCTCAAGGAAGAGCTCGATAAAATTGCTGATAAGTTTGCCTGTCAGGATAAAGCTCCGCAGGAAGCGCAAACACAGATAAATTGTTTATTGCAGGGTAGCTTGCCAATTCCTTTTGGTAAGTATCCAAGTATCCGCTACTCGTTGGTGGAGTGCTTTCCTAAAACGGGTAGAAAACACCAAATCAGGCGCCATCTCAACTATTTAGCACATCCGATTATTGGTGATGTCAATCACGGTGATAACAAACACAACCACTTTTTTGTCGATCATTTTGGCTTACGTCGATTGATGTTATTTGCAACTAAATTGGAATTTGTACATCCTTATACCAACACGACGATTCCAATTACCGCGGATTTGGGGGAAGAAGCACTGGCTGTCTTCGCTCAGCTCGGCTGGTCAGACAACGAGAAGGATTATAAATAATGGCAAAAATTTCCATTTTTGTGGGAAGTATGTACGGCAATGCTGAAAACTTGGCAAACGACAGTGCTGAGTTTTTGAATAAATCGGGTCATGAGGCAAGTGTTATTGAACCAGCTTCCATCGCTGATGTAACGCAAGCTGAAAACATTTTATTTATTTCTTCCACTACCGGCTCTGGTGATATTCCCGATAACTTGTTGCCTTTGTTTTTGCAAATGCAAAGCGAATTTCCGATGCTAACGGGAAAGAAAGTAGCGGTCATCGCATTGGGGGATTCTAGTTATGGCGATACTTATTGTGGTGCTGGAAAGCAAATTGATGCCCTGATTGAAGAGTTGAACGCCACTCGAGTTCAACCACGCTTAGACATCGATGCGTGTGAATATTTTGAGCCTTGGGAGCCTGCTGAGCCTTGGCTTCGAGCATTGGCAAAAAACCTTTAGGTTTTATCTTCTGTTCAAGCATTACCTTTCAATTTACGCGGCTTAATAAGTCGCGTTGCCTGCTTAAATAGCAAACTCATCAGTATAGTCATAGTAACGGAAAACATAAATATTTACATTTTTATTACGTTGTGTGACATTGGTCTTGGTTGTATGAAAAATGATCGATATTATAACGTTCAAAATAATGAAAAGGAAAAGATAATGATTAAACCGATTCTATTTGCTGTATCTGCTATTTTCGCCACCGCTATGTCGTCTAATGCTACCGCATTCGAAGAAATTTACCTTGAATGTTACAAAAATGGTGAGTTGTTATGGGCTGACTCTTTTACTGATTATCGAGACGCGGATAACGCATCGAGAATTTGCAGGAGGATTGGTGGTACGCCAATAATGTATTAACGATATCAGTTCTTTATGAAATTTTCTTTAATCAGCATTGAAGTCTAACCAAATTTTTGGGTTTAAATCAGCTGTAAGCGACGTTGAAAAACTGTGTATTTAAACGATAGTACTGTCGTAATTTTTAAGGAAAAGTGAGTCAAAAGTGCTGCTTTAATATGTAAAAATCCAATATCATCACTGATATTGGATTTTTATTTTTAAACTCTATTTCTTAGCGCTAAACACGTTTAGTCTGAACTTTCAGTTTTAACTTTTGACCTGGCTGCAGATACTTCTGTCCTGTCAGGTTGTTCCATTTGACGATTTCATTCACGCTAACGTTAAACTTAGTGGCGATACGTGCCAGTGAGTCGCCTTTACGCACTTTATAAGTGATTGTGCGCTCGGTGTTGACGAGGACGGTTTGAGTCGCTGCCTTTTCATCTTTAAAGACGGTAAGCTTTTGTCCAAGGCGTAAAACCGCATTGGTTTTTAACTTATTCCAGCTAGCTAATTGCTTAACCGTCACATCGTATTCGCGGCTGATATCCCACAATGTATCGCCTGACTTTACCGTGTGGCTGAGCTTTTTCTTGGTTACCTTGTTGGCGGCAAGGCGCACTTCTGGCGGTAAATGCTCACTTTGCAATTCGCCATCACTGAGTGGTACCAATAGCTTCTGGCCAACACGGATCATATTGCCATCGATGCTATTAAGTGAGCGAATGGCGCCGATACTAGTATTAAATTTAGTCGCAACGACCGACAGGCTGTCTCCTTTTTGCACCGTATAGTATTGCCAACGCAGTCGATCTTTTACTTCTGTTTTAGCTAATTTTTCTCGAAAAGCGTCAACCTTTTCCATGGGTAATAATAGCTGGTGTGGACCATCTGGATCGGTGGCCCAACGATTAAAACCGGGATTTAAGCGATAGAGTTCAGTTAAAGAAATATCAGCCATTTCAGCGGCAAGCGCTAAATCAATTTGTGACCCAACCTCAACGGTATCAACAACTTGGGCATTGATTATAGGCTGCCACGCGACCTTAAATTCATCTGAGCGTTTTAAGAGGTCGGATAAGGCAAGTAATTTAGGAACATACGCGGTGGTTTCGCGAGGTAAATCGAGAGACCAAAAATCGGTAGGCAAATGCTTTTTACGATTTTTTCGGATTGCATTGAGCAATCGGCCTTCGCCTGAGTTGTAAGCTGCAATTGCGTTTAACCAATCGCCCTCCAGCGTTTTATGGAGATAGGTGAGATAATCAAGTGCCGCTTGCGTTGATGCGATAATATCGCGACGACCGTCATACCACCAATTTTGTTTAAGGTTAAAGCGTTCACCAGTTTGTGGCATAAATTGCCAAATACCGGAAGCGGTGCGGTGTGAGTAGCCAAATGGATCGAATGCGCTTTCCACAATGGGTAACAACGCGATTTCAACAGGCATGTTGCGCTTTTCTACTTCTTCAACAATGTAGTAGAGGTAAGGCTCTGCACGTTTTGCGATACGGTCTAAATAGGCTTGGTGACGTTGATAGTAATTACGTTCGGCGACAACCGGTCTATTTTGTGGTACTTCGATAGATAACTGATAACGGATCCGCTCCCATACATCGTCAAATACAGGCACAGCATCTTCATCTTCGTCTTGCCATGAGGTACTGAGTGTTTGAGAGATATCATAAGGGCTCGCGTGATCTAAGTTGGCCTGCTTCACTTGCTCAGTTGCAGTTTCCAATGGTGTTTCTTGTGTGATTTCACAACCACTTAATATTGCTAAGGATGCAATAATAAAGGCGAGCTTTTTCATAAATGCGTTCTTTTGCTTGGGGGTTCGGACAAAAACTCGGCAATATTACCGAGTTTGTTTCAGCATTTAAAGCTTCTTTATTATTTTATTTCGACTTCGTAAAAATCGTTAGATATGCTTATCTATGGCGGTATTGCAAAGAAAATAGATAATTTATTCAATACTTCCCGTGTAAGTACGCCAAAAAAGCGTCATTTTGGCGTTACATTAGGTCACTATTGAATATTTTAGAAGTTATCTTTCCATTTTCTCAGCGCTCTAAAGCGAGCTTCAGGTGTATTTTCTGACACGATAAATTGCGTTGGTACATGGGTGAGAATGGCTTCATTCGTGGCACGTACAAAAGGATTGATTGCTTTTTGCTGTTCAATTGTTGTAGGTACTGTGCGCTCGTTATTGGCACGTAATGACTTTGCTTGTTGGTGATACTGGGTTAGTGCTTGGTTAGTGGGCTCGACAGCCTCAGCAAAAGCAAGATTCGCGAGTGTGTATTCGTGTGTGCAATATACTTTGCATGTACCGGGTAGAGTGAGTAGTTTTTCAAAGGAGTGCCACATTTGGCTAGGTGTTCCCTCAAAAAGTCTGCCGCAACCAGCATTGAATAACGTATCACCGGTAAAAGCCAGCTCATCATTTACATAACAGATATGGTCTAACGTGTGACCTGGGGTGGCAATAATGTTCAGCGTGATATCGAAAAGCGTGATCTTATCGTGTTCACTAAGGCCATGAGTAATGCCTTTATATTTACCATCTTTAGGTCCATAGACTGTTAAGCTGGGAAAATGTGATAAAAGCGGGGCAATGCCATCGGTATGATCCCAATGGTGATGGGTGACTAATATGCCTTGGAGTGTTAAATCAAATTTGGTGAGGTAATCTAAAACAGGTTGTTCGTCACCTGGGTCAACCACCCAACAGTTTGAACTTAGAGGGTCTTTTATCACCCAGATATAATTGTCATTAAATGCTTTGATTGCATCGACTTGCACCATAACGCAATGCTCTATAAAGTGATTAATAACACCAGTATAACGAGCTTAGTAAATGAAACCAGCGTTAAGTTTTTTACAAGGACCCAAACCCGATGAGTGGCAAGACTTTCCTCACGGTGAGTATTTAAAAGTGGGGATCCAAAAACGACTGGATGAATGGCTACCAAGAATGTTTGGTTACCACATGCTAAAACTCGGCTGTTTGAGCGGTCAAATGAATACCTCTGCCAGCCCGATTAAGCATCAAGTTTGTGTTGCTCCACAAGGTAAACATGTCGGGGTATTTGCTGAAATTGACGAGTTACCTTTTTACGAAAACTCAGTCGATGCTTGTATTTTAAGTCAGTGTTTAGAATATCATTCCGATCCGCATCATATTCTACGTGAAGCCCATCGCACGCTTATTCCTGGTGGTTATATTGTGATCTCAGGTTTTAATCCATTTAGTTTATGTGGCGTGGCACAAATGCTTCCCTTTAGTAAAGAAAAACTGCCTTGGTCAGGGCGTTTCTTTACTCCATCGCGGGTGAAGGATTGGCTAGATTTACTGGGGTTTGAAATTGTTGGTGACGAGCGCTTTATCTATGCGTCTTTAGCGCGAGGCTCAAGGCTTTCACGTTTTGCGCCATGGCGCCGCTTTTGTCGTCATTACTTAAAACCGATGGGGAGTGTGTATATGCTGGTGGCAAGAAAGCGGGTGATGCCGCTCACTCCGATCAAACCCAAGTGGCATGTAAAGCCTAAGTGGACTCCCGCTGTGAAAGGAGCTGGACTCAGGCAAACCTGCCAAGACAAAGAATAACGAGTGTTATCACTTAAGATAAATTTTAAGGGAGCTGTTATTTTGTTATCGAATAACTCCCTTGAAGGTTGGTTAGACGCTGGCTTCGTAGCCTTCATCTACAAGTAGGTTTGAACCCGAAGCCGCTTCACGTGCTAAGTCATCAACAAGTTCATTGTATTTATTTCCAGCATGGCCTTTTACCCAGCGCCATTGGATCGTGTGCCGGCTGGTGGCGGCGTCCAGTCTTTGCCATAAATCGACATTTTTTACCGGTTGTTTGGCTGCGGTTTTCCAATTGCGCTTTTTCCAATTTTCAAGCCAAGACTCAATGCCTTGCTTAACATATTGGCTGTCGGTATAGAGAATGATATCGCAGGGACGCTTTAATGTTTCGAGTGCAACAATGGCTGCAAGCATTTCCATTCTGTTATTGGTTGTGAGTTTATACCCTGCACTCATTTCTTTTTCATGTCCTTGATAGGAAAGGTAAACACCATAACCACCTGGACCTGGATTGCCTAAACACGAGCCATCGGTATAAATCTCTACGGTTTTTTGCACTGAATTGCCTATTTTTATGTAAAATGTGCGAATAGGGCAAAATAATAGCAAAGTTAAGCGGGCAACGATATGCACACACGGCAAATAGTACTGGATACAGAAACCACAGGTATTGATCCTAAAGCAGGGCACAGGATCATTGAAATTGGTTGTGTTGAGCTGGTCAATCGCAGACTAACGGGGAATAACTTCCACGTATATATTAACCCTCAGCGCGACATTGAAGAAGAAGCCATTGATGTTCACGGTATCACCAATGAATTTTTACGCGATAAGCCTTTTTTCCATCAAATTGCGCAAGAGTTTTTTGACTATATTAAAGGGGCTGAGCTTGTCATTCATAACGCGCCGTTCGACGTCGGCTTTATGGACCATGAGTTTGCTAAGTTAAACCAAGGCTTTCCTGCTACACATGACTATTGCCAAGTGCTAGATACTTTGGTGATGGCAAGGGATCTTCATCCGGGCCAGAAGAACAGCCTAGATGCGCTTTGCCGTCGCTACGATATCGATAACTCAAAGCGTACGCTGCACGGCGCTTTGCTGGATTCCGAGATCCTTGCTGATGTTTACCTGTCGATGACGGGAGGCCAAAAAAAGCTGAATTTGGCGAATCAAAATAAAGGTGACAAGGCTAACTCAGCCGGTGGCATTATTCGTTTAGACAGTAATCGCCCTGCACTTAAAGTTTTACGTGCTTCTGCCGATGAAGAACAAGCACATACAGAACGTTTAGAGCTTGTAAACAAAGCTTGTGGACAAAGTCTGTGGCAACAATAATGAATATAATCGGTATCGTTGGGGTGGAGTAGACGCTTAACTCCAAAAAAGATCACTCAGGCCATCAACGCAATGTAGGGTTAATGCATGAATCTAAAACAGCTTATCTTGGGGTTTGTACTGCTAGTAAGTACGGTTGTTGGCGCTCAAACACCCCAGATAACGATGTTGCAGCGGGACGGTAAGGTAAATGAAATCCCTCTTTTAGATAACCGTTTTCGCATTGATTATAATATTGAAGAGATCACTTTACTGTTTTTTCGCGCTCCTGGCGCTCCCGCCGTGGTACTTGTGAAGCCTGATGGTAGTAAATATTATGCGACCAGTTCGCTGGATAATGATGCACTGCAATGGTACGACGAAGTCAGTTATGACTTGATCATTCTAAAGAACCCAACGCCAGGCCCTTGGCAAGTCATCGGACAGATCCAAAAAAATAGCCGCATAATGGTGCTTGGTGACATTGAGCTCGAAGTTGAAGCTTTGCCCCCGCTATTGTTCCGTGGTGAAGTGCTGAAGGTAACTGGGCGTGTGACTAATGATGGCAGGCCGATTGACGTGGGTTACTTCCGGGATGTCGTGACTTTGTATGTGGAGTTCTCTAGTACCAATAACGATGAATATGCCAACTTTGGTGCAGGTACGCAAAGCGTGACCGACTTTAAAGATGATGGCCGAGAGTTTGATGAAAGACCCTTGGATGGAATTTTTACTGGTGAGTTTAAATTAAACTTTCCAGCGGGAGAGTGGCAGCCTGAATTCTTCATTGAAACGCCCATTCTAAAAAGAAGAGTGATCAAATCACCTATTGTTATCGCTGAGCCGCCATTCAACTTTGAATTGATGCTAGCGGGTGAAAACGAGCTTGAACATGGCCTTACTATTACGATAGACGACACGGTTGTGAAACCTGAGACCATATTGCTACAGGGTAAAATCTTTTACCCCAATGGTGAAGAGCAGATGTTTACCTTAGATGCAGAAGAGCGGCTTTATCGTCAGCTGCCAATCAAGAATTATGATTGGGGGCGTTATAGTGTAGAAATCTCCGCATTTGGTGAAAATATCAATGGCCGTGAGTTTATGGCAACGCTGCCAAACTACAATTTTGAAATTGAAAGACCCATTGAAAAAGTGCCTGAATTGGAAGCCGCTGCGTTACCTGCAGTGAAACAACCTGAGCCAGAACCAGAGCCGACTATAAGCACAGCCCTATTAGTCAGTATTATTGTTGCTGGTAACTTAGTTGTATTATTGCTCGGTTGGTTAGCCATTCGTATTTTGGTGCAAAAAAAGCCAATTAGACTAAAAGTACCAATGCCAAAGAATCCATTTAAGAAAACCGAAGAAGTGATTGATCTTGATGATTTAGGGCCATCTGAAAATAGCGCAGCTGGTAATGGTTCAAAAAATGACAAATCAGGTGATATTTTGAACCTTTCCATGAAAGATAACTAAAAAACACGGTTTTTTTTCAAAAAACGGTTGACTCATGAGGGGGTCATTCGTATTATTCACGCCGCTGTCAGGGAGCACACCTTACAGCAAATGCTGCAAGAATATGACGCGGAGTGGTAGTTCAGTTGGTTAGAATACCGGCCTGTCACGCCGGGGGTCGCGGGTTCGAGTCCCGTCCACTCCGCCAAATTTCTTCGTAGTATCAATAAGTCGCGCTGGAGTGGTAGTTCAGTTGGTTAGAATACCGGCCTGTCACGCCGGGGGTCGCGGGTTCGAGTCCCGTCCACTCCGCCAATACTTATTACAAACGTGCATTTGCTTCTTATGGAGTGGTAGTTCAGTTGGTTAGAATACCGGCCTGTCACGCCGGGGGTCGCGGGTTCGAGTCCCGTCCACTCCGCCAACACTTCGAAGCAAAAAATGCGAATACTCAGTGGAGTGGTAGTTCAGTTGGTTAGAATACCGGCCTGTCACGCCGGGGGTCGCGGGTTCGAGTCCCGTCCACTCCGCCAATGTATCGCATAACTATATTCAAGCTTTATGACAGCTTGTTTACTCGCTGGAGTGGTAGTTCAGTTGGTTAGAATACCGGCCTGTCACGCCGGGGGTCGCGGGTTCGAGTCCCGTCCACTCCGCCAACACTAAAACGAGTAAAATAATGTCATTAAGATATCTCTGCGGAGTGGTAGTTCAGTTGGTTAGAATACCGGCCTGTCACGCCGGGGGTCGCGGGTTCGAGTCCCGTCCACTCCGCCATTTAAGATATCTTGCAAATCTATCACTGCGGAGTGGTAGTTCAGTTGGTTAGAATACCGGCCTGTCACGCCGGGGGTCGCGGGTTCGAGTCCCGTCCACTCCGCCAGTTTGCATTTTCTTCTAAGCAAGTTTCCTGTACTGTTCAAAATTAAAAATATAGCCCTATTACAAGTAAAATAAGCATCGCTTTGTCGTTTTTCAGCTTAGTGTAAAGAAAGTGGTAGTTCAGTTGGTTAGCTGTTGCCTTAGAGAAAGCGGCCTGTCACACCGGGGGGCGCGGGTTCGAGTCCCGTCCACTCCGCCAGTTTGCATTTTCTTCTAAGCAAGTTTCCTGTACTGTTCAAAATTAAAAATATAGCCCTACTACAAGTAAAATAAGCATCGCTTGTCGTTTCTCAGCTTAGTGTAAAGAAAGTGGTAGTTCAGTTGGTTAGCTGTTGCCTTAGAGAAAGCGGCCTGTCACGCCGGGGGTCGCGGGTTCGAGTCCCGTCCACTCCGCCAGTTTGCATTTTCTTCTAAGCAAGTTTCCTGTACTATTCAAAATTAAAAATATAGCCCTACTACAAGTAAAATAAGCATCGCTTGTCGTTTCTCAGCTTAGTGTAAAGAAAGTGGTAGTTCAGTTGGTTAGCTGTTGCCTAAGTGGGTAGCATTCAGCTAGGTCAAAAGACGATTATCTACGCGCCACACTCATTGTTTTACGTCTCAGTTCTCGTCGCCTTTTATACAAATACACTTTGTAGATCTCATTTCTCCTAAGCAAAACACGATTAACTTAAAGCGCAAACTATGGTTATTTTTAACTCGCCTCTTTTCTAGCGATCTACTTGCGATCTGCCTTTATTTAAATATACTGTATATATAAACAGTATTTGGTGATGTATGGCGAATTATATAGATCTTCTTGAGCGTAAAAACTTGCTTTGGCGTGGGCGTGGACAGGCCGTGCAGCATAATGTCGTCAGTACTCGCTTTGCTGCACTTGATGATGTGCTGTGTGGCGGTTGGCCGCAACAAGGTGTGATTGGTGTAAAAACTGCAATGGGAATAGGGGAGTTAAGGTTGATATTGCCCCATTTTGTGGATGATAACCGTTTGAAGGTATTAATTAATCCACCAGGACAAATACATGCCGCGGCATTGCATTATTTATCGTTAGACCTGAGTGAATTTATGATATTGCAGCCACCAAGTGAAAAAGAAGCACTGTGGGCTGCGGAACAATGTGTAAAAAGTGGTGCGTGTAGTGCGCTTGTACTTTGGCACGAAGCGCTTTCTATTGCTGCTGTAAAGCGTTTGCAGTTAGGTGCACAGGCGGGAGGTTGTAGGTTATTTGCTTTGTATCAAGCGCAGTACGCCCAGACTTTACCATTTACACTTTCAGTGGCATTACAAGCACAGCGCAGCGGCTTGGATATGATAGTAAAGAAGCACAAGGGACACTTTGCACATCGCAGTCTTAAACTAGAGAATCCCGACTATTGGCCAGAGCTTGAAAAGCCAAATCTACCTCATGTTAGCGATAATATAGTTGCATTTTCGGGCTATGAGCGGCGTTTAACGAGCTAGTTATGTGGTTATATCTCTATTTTCCTATGCTGCAACTAGAGGGAATGACAAAGCAAACGGTTTCCGGTGATTTTGTTACACCCGTTGTTATTATTGATGGCCGCAAAAACCAGATAGTGCAGCTAAATGATGCAGCGCAGCAGCGAGGTATAAAAATAGGAATGGGCCTTGGGACTGCTTGTGCATTGTGTACACAGCTTCATGTTTTGCCCTACGACGACCTTCTAGAAAGACAACAGCTATTAGAAATTGCCAATATGCTTTATCAAGTAAGTGCAGATATTGTAATCGATGAACCTAATGGCCTTGTGCTTAAAGTCGATTCTATGCTGTCGCTCTATCATGATTTGCTAAGTTACTGGCAAGTAATATCTGGACAATTAGCGCAGCTTGGCAAGAGTTATTCTTACGGCATGGGTGAGTCCACAATAATGGCTAAGCTCTTAGCGCGAGAGCATTGCAATGTGCTTATGTTAACGCCGTGCCAAAAGCGTTATTACTTGGGAAAAATTGGACTAACACGTACAAGTCTAGATAGTCGGGTGATTGAGCTGCTTGCTCGCACCGGAGTTAAAAATGTGGCGCAGTTAGAGCAGTTTGCACTCAGTGAGCTGGCTAAACGTTTTGATACTGAACTCGTACATTATGTAGGCTGCTTGTTTGGAAAACTAAAGGAAACCCTTAACTATTACCAACCTGCGGAAACCTTTGAGCTTACTGCACCTTTACTTTACGAAGTCGAAGTAATGGCTTGGTTAGAAAAGCCAATCGAGCATTTGCTATCGCGTTTAGCATTATTCTTACAGCAACGTAACTTAGTAACTCGAACGCTTTATTTTACCTTAGCGCTTCGAGATAAAGAGGCTTTAGAGATCACATTAAACAGCGCGGAGCCTGAATATAAGGCGGCAAATTGGCAGCGCTTGTTAAATCTCAAGCTAGAATCCATAACCTTAGATGCACCCGTACAAAGTGTTTCACTCAAAGCTGAGGCTTTTGAAACGCAGCATGCCACAATAAAAGATCTCTTCTCAACGCAGCAAAGTGCGATGTCAGCGCAAGGGCTGCGCGCTATTCTATGTGCTAAGCTCGGTGAGCAGGCAGTGCAAGGTTTACAACTTACAGGCGATCCTCGTCCTGAAAAGGCCAGCACTTATAGCCACGAGCCACATTTCACGACACTCAAGAGTAAATTAAGACCTACCATCCTATTTCCGAAGCCACAGCCTTTATGTGAAAGAGTCAATATTATTTCTGGTCCAGAGCGTATCGCTTCAGGGTGGTGGGACGGTGAGCCAGTCCAGCGAGATTATTTTATTGTACAAAATGAACAAGCGCAGCGGTTATGGGTATTTCGAGAGCAAAATAACCATTGGTATATTCATGGAGTATTTAGCTAATGTCTTATGCCGAGCTTTTTTGCCAGAGCAACTTTTCATTTTTGACTGGCGCATCGCGACCAGAAGAGTTGGTCAAACAAGCAGATTTTTTAGGTTATAGCGCAATAGCCATTACTGACGAATGCTCTTTGGCTGGAATTGTACGTGCTCATGCTTATATTCGTGATCATAAACTCAAGATAAAACTGATAGTTGGGAGTTTGCTGAAGTACAACAATATTGAATTGGTTGCTCTTTGTCCTTGCCAGCTCGCTTATACAGAGTTATGTCGAGTGATCAGTAATGCTCGCCAGCGAGCGGAGAAGGGACAATATCAGCTTAGTGAATGGGATATTATGTCGCTTAAGCATGTCTTATTGTTGTGGTTGCCAAAGGGTAACAGTCAAGATGTTCAATCATTGCAATGGCTGTGTAAATATCACCAAAATAGAATATGGATTGGCTACCGACGTAACTTGAGTGCAGAAGATGTACATTACTTTACCCATTGTGTAAAGCTGTCAAAAGCTTACCAAATACCTGTCTGCGCTGTTGGTGGAGTGCTTATGCACTGTTCGTCTAGACTTGCGCTACAGCATACGTTGACAGCCATTCGACAGAATCGTGTGATAAGCGAGATCCCTGAGAAAATGATTAGCAATAGCGAGTCGGCACTTAGAGCTATCTCTAAGCTTAATAAGTTGTTTTCACCTAACTTTCTTGAAGAAAGTGACAATATCGCGAAGCGGTGTGTATTTAATTTAGACTCATTGCATTATCAATATCCTCAGGAGTTAGTGCCTAAAGGTTTTACTCCAATGGCTTATTTACGCGCGTTGGTCGAAAAGGGTAAACAAGTTCGTTTTCCTGATGGTGTGCCGCTAGATATAGAAGCCATTATTGATAAAGAGCTAGCGCTTATCGAAGCGCTTGATTATCCGTTTTTTTTTATCACTATTCATGACATTGTGATGTATGCAAAACAACGTCAAATCTTATATCAAGGGCGAGGCTCAGCCGCTAACTCCGTGGTCTGCTACTGCTTAGAGATAACCGCGGTTGACCCTCGACAAGTGGGCGTATTGTTCGAGCGTTTTATTAGTAAAGAGCGTAATGAGCCACCCGATATAGATGTGGATTTTGAACACCAACGTCGAGAAGAGGTGATCCAATATATCTACAAAAAATATGGTCGTAAACGCGCAGCATTAGCAGCAACGGTGATCACGTATCGTTTAAAAAGTGCCATGCGTGATGTTGGCAAAGCCTTGGGCATTGAAATGGCGCAAATAGAGTACTTTATTAAGCATCTCAACCGCCGTGATAAAGGACTTAACTGGCAGGCCCAATTAGTAGAATTAGGACTAGAACCAAACTCATTAAAAGGTCAGCACTTTATTCAGTTGGTTAATGACATTATGGGGTTTCCAAGGCATTTATCGCAGCATGTTGGTGGTTTTGTTATCTCAGAAAGTCCATTACATGAATTAGTGCCCGTAGAAAATGCAGCTATGCCAGAACGCACCATTATTCAATGGGATAAAGATGACCTTGAAACCCTTAAGTTACTTAAAGTCGATATCTTGGCCTTGGGTATGCTAAGCGCTATCCGTAAGTGTTTTGGCTATATTGCAGCGCACACGAAGCGAAACTTGGATCTTGCCCAATTGACTCGTATGCAAGATGACCCTTTGGTCTATAAGATGTTGCAAAAAGGGGATAGTGTGGGTGTGTTTCAAGTAGAGTCTCGTGCGCAAATGAGTATGTTGCCAAGGCTGAAACCCGCGAATTATTATGATTTAGTGATCCAAATAGCAATTGTACGTCCCGGCCCTATTCAAGGGGATATGGTGCATCCATTTTTAAAGCGACGGGATGGTGAAGAGCAAGTGACCTATCCATCAGAAGCGGTTAAATCGGTATTAGAGAGGACCATGGGGGTTCCCATTTTCCAAGAACAAGTGATAAAACTGGCTATGGTTGCAGCTGGATTCACTGGAGGAGAAGCAGATAGCCTACGCCGAGCCATGGCATCATGGAAGAAAACTGGAGAGCTGATGCAGTTTAGAGAAAAGCTTATTCGAGGCATGCTGGAGCGGGGCTATGAAGCACAATTTGCTGAGCGGATTTTTGAGCAGATCTGTGGCTTTGGTGAATATGGTTTTCCTGAAAGCCATTCAGCTTCTTTTGCTGTGCTGGCTTATGCCTCTGCGTGGTTGAAATACTACTATCCAGCAATGTTTTATACTGCTCTACTTAATAGTTTACCAATGGGGTTTTATTCGGCTTCACAGCTGTTGCAAGATGCATCAAGGCATGAGGTTAGCATTTTACCTATCTGTGTTAACCAGTCCGATTACGAACATCAAGTCGTACAAGAGCCAAGACAAGCTAGGTTTGCGATCCGCTTAGGACTTCGGCTTATAAAAGGGTTAAGTGAAGCTGAAGCACTGCAATTATTACAATGCAGACCTCAAGAGGGGTTTGGTAAAATAGTGCAGCTACAGCAAGCAGGTATTACCAACAGCACTATTGAAAAGCTGATTTCCGCGGATGCTTTACATCACTTTGTGGATAGCCGTTATGCTGCTAGGTGGTCGCTTGCAGATCAAAGTAAAACCTTGCCACTATTCAGCGATATTGAAGAGAAAGAGTCGCAATATAGTCACTTTAGCGCCACAGAGTTTGAAAACTTACAGGAAGATTATAATAGCACTAAGGTTTCCTTACGCACTCACCCAATCAAGCAACTTGAGCAAGCAAAGCTTATATGCCGAACGGTTAAGGCCAATGAACTGCTTTATCGACCACATAAATCGTTAGTAACAGTGATAGGGCTGGTGACAGGAAAGCAAGCCCCGGGTACCGCAAAAGGCGTGACCTTTTTTACTTTGGAAGACGAAACAGGCAACATCAATGTGATTGTGTGGTCTGGTACTGCTCGAGCACAAAAGCAAGCCTATATGGGCGCACAGCTATTAGAAGTAAAAGGTATAGTAGAGAAAGAGGGTGAAGTGGTACATGTTATTGCTGGTAGGTTAATCGATAGAAG
This sequence comes from Pseudoalteromonas sp. GCY, assembly GCF_016695175.1. Taxonomy (NCBI): domain Bacteria; kingdom Pseudomonadati; phylum Pseudomonadota; class Gammaproteobacteria; order Alteromonadales; family Pseudoalteromonadaceae; genus Pseudoalteromonas; species Pseudoalteromonas sp. GCY. Next base: position 2,857,311 of record NZ_CP068023.1, on the reverse strand, counting down.
TGAATTACTAGAAGCGATGACGATTAAGGCTCGCGCATTTCATTAATTGCTTCTTAGTGATTTTTTTGTGACTTAGAGCAGAGGTATGTTGTTTTCGTAAATGCGCTCTATATTTTTATAAAATTAAAGCCCCAACAAAGAGGCATTTTTGTCATCTCTTCACTTTAGCCTTGGATCAGTTTCATCATGGCCGCTATAAAACCTTCTTGCTTAATGATTTGGTACTTTTGACACGTGTTGGGATCCTTCAAGTCATGGCATAAGTATAGTGTATTACGCTCAAGTGCTGGCTTTGGGTGTAAGTTTGAGTCAAATAGCACAGGATCAATACCTGGAAGACCAGGCCAATACACACTATTAGCCACAAGGCCTAATTTCTCATAAGTAATTAGTTGTGGTTTTGGCAAGACAACAAATAGTATTCCAATGACTGCAAGTGCTATCCACTTATTTTTTCCCTTAGGTCTATCATTATCTGTAGCAGTTTGTGCTTGCTGTGCTTGTGCGGTTTGCTGAGCCTTCATCGCTGCAATTTGTTGTGGCGATGGTCGACGGCTTTTTGTTGTACTAGTGCGTTTCTTTTGGTTGGACTGTACTTGACCTAAAAGCGATTGTTTTTTTGATGGTTTTGCCATGCTTTAAGTAGCCTTTTAGTTGCAGGTCTCTATAATGCTTCTATGCTAAGTATAATAGCTTATTTTTACACTACAGCCTACGGGAAAGGACTATGGATCAAAATATCTCTATTTTAATCGTCGATGATGTAGGGACAGTTCGCAGCTTTTTACATCAAACCTTAATGCACTTAGGCATTGATCATGTAAGAGAAGCCTCCACTGCAACGCAATGCGTAAAGTCATGTGAAGAGCAACATTTTGATATTGTCTTTTTAGATATTGAGCTGCCCGATGGTGATGGTAAAGAGTTAATTGCAACCCTAAATGAAATAAACCCGAATATTAATGTCGTTATGGTGTCTGCCCACTCAACGGTAGACAATGTTAAAGATGCTATTGAGCGCGGAGCTAAAGGTTTTGTTGTTAAGCCATTTTCGCCAAAGAAAATCGCGGCTATGCTGAAGAAGTTTTACCCAGATCTAGAATTGGTATGAAACTGCACTGATTTTATCTTCTGATACCAAAGTATATAAATTACGGACATAAAAAAACCGACTTAACGTCGGTTTTTTCAATCCAGCAACAAATTAAAGTGCTTTGATCTTAGCAACTAAACGGCTCTTATGACGAGCAGCTTTGTTTTTGTGGATTAGACCTTTAGTTGCGTAACGGTCTAGGATAGGTGCAGCAACAGCGAATGCTTGAGTTGCAGCTTCTTTATCACCAGCTTCAATTGCAGCGATTACTTTTTTGAAGTATGTACGCATCATTGAACGACGACTTGCGTTGTGCTTACGACGCTTTTCGCTAGTGATAGCGCGTTTTTTTGCAGACTTGATGTTAGCCAAGGTTTGCTCCTAACAATCTTAAAATAAGCTTAATTTAAAGGCCGAGGAATATGCCTGTTTTAATCGCAAAAGTCAATATAAATTAACAAGCGCGGCCTAATGTTCAATACCCAAGACTCGACTTGGGCTATTCTCAATTCTTAACCTGTACAAATCAAAACGTTGCTATGCGACATTTTTACTTTTATAGCAGGCAAGTAAACCCGTAATATCCCAAGTTGCACTGATAATTTGCAAAGCGTAGCTTCACAAAGTGCCTTGAAAATCTCAGGTCTGAACCAAAGTAAACAGTCAAATTTCACAAGGTGAAACAGGCCTACCAAGGTTAATGGCGCGTATTGTATCAAAGCTGACAGGGCACGCCTAGTGCTAAATGCACAACGACTGTGGCATAATCTGCCGCGATTCACTGAATTTAGGAGTTAAGGTGGCAAAAGGGTTATTTAAATCGGGTATGATTGTTAGTGCCATGACTATGATTTCTCGGGTTCTGGGCCTCGTTCGAGATGCTGTCGTGGCAAATTTATTAGGCGCAGGATTGGCCGCTGATGTCTTTTTATTCGCCAACCGGATCCCTAATTTTTTACGTAGATTATTTGCTGAAGGCGCGTTTGCTCAAGCGTTTGTTCCTGTACTTTCAGAAATTAAAGAAAAGCATGGCGATGATAGAGTAAGGTTCTTCGTTGCACAAGCCGCTGGGACACTCGGGACTGTGTTGCTTATTGTTACTATTTTAGGGGTGATTGGCTCGCCCGTGATCGCTGCATTATTTGGCACAAGCTGGTTTCTCGACTGGTGGCAAGGTGGTGCAGATGCCGAAAAATTTGTGCTTGCAAGTGCATTATTAAAGCTTACCTTTCCTTACTTATTTTTTGTTTCATTAGTTGCACTTAGCGGGGCGGTCCTGAATGTTTATAATCGCTTTGCCGCAGCGGCCTTTACGCCAGTTTTACTCAACGTGTCGATTATTGGCTGCGCTATTTTTCTCCATGATAAATTTGCACAAGGTGCGTACGCTCTAGCACTCGGTGTATTTATTGGTGGTATTGTTCAACTATTATTCCAGATCCCATTCTTGTTGCGCTTAAAAGTCTTGAGTCGCCCTCAATTTGCATGGCGGAGCCCTGAAATAACCAAAGTCAGAACATTAATGATCCCTGCATTATTTGGTGTTTCTGTTAGCCAAATTAACTTACTACTGGACACCGTCATTGCCTCTTTTCTCGTGACGGGATCGATTGCTTGGCTTTATTATTCAGACAGATTAATTGAATTTCCACTCGGCCTATTTGGTATCGGTATTGCGACCGTGATACTGCCTGCACTTTCTAAATTACACGCAGGAGAGAAAAGTGAAGACTTTCAGAAAACACTAGATTGGGGTGTACGTTTTGTCATCTTCTTGGGATTACCTGCGATGCTAGGACTGATGGTGACAAGCCCACTTATCATTTCAGTATTATTTGGACACGGTGAGTTTGTTTCTCAAAATGCAGACAATATAAACAAGGTAAGCTTAGGGGTAGCCGCATATTCCGTTGGTTTATTAAGCTTTATGTTGATTAAAGTACTGGCACCGGGCTTTTACGCTAGACAGGATACTAAAACGCCTGTTCGAATTGGTATTATTACTATGGCACTCAATATGGTTTTCAATCTTATCTTAGCGCCTTTTATTGGTTATCTAGGCCTTGCATTGGCAACTTCATTGTCAGCGTCTTGCAATGCGTTTTTACTTTATCGTCAGCTGTCACATCAAGGTGTGTATCAGCTAAGCGTATTTTCTCTTGGTTTTACTGCCAAATGCTTTGTTTCAGCGGTCGTGATGGCTGTATGCGTATACTTTCTCGGCGCCCGCTTTGAATGGCTAGAGTGGGGGCTAATGGAGCAGGTGCTATTACTTTGCGGATTATTAGTAACTGCGATGGTGAGCTATTTTAGTTTACTATTTATACTAGGGGTAAGATTGAGCACAATCCGAGATGCTTGATTCGCATTTTTAAGCAACTTGGGTATAATCGGGCTCTTTGATATTTGCTGCACAAAGGCACGGCACTATGCAACTAATCCGAGGGATCCATAATATTCGACCACATCATTTTGGTTGTGTGTTGACGATTGGAAACTTTGACGGGGTTCATCTTGGACATGTAGAGGTTTTGAAGGGGCTGATTAGCGACGCAAAACACTATCAACTTCCAAGCACAGTGATGTTATTTGAGCCGCAGCCCTTGGAGTTTTTTGCCAAAGATAAAGCACCGGCTAGGCTGACGCGATTACGTGATAAACTAGTCTTGTTGCAAGAGCTTGGCATAGAGCGAGTAATTTGCGTCAACTTTAATCGCAAATTTGCCTCGCAAGATGCAGAGCAATTTATCAAAGAAGTCCTAGTGACAAAGCTTGGAACCAAGGCGCTCACGGTCGGCGATGACTTTCGTTTTGGCCGCGAACGTGCTGGTGATTTTGCAATGCTAAAACGAGTGGGCGAACCGCTAGGTATGCAAGTAAAAGACACGGCAAGTTTTCGCAAGCAAGATTGTCGTGTAAGTAGCACGTTGATCCGCACGGCGCTTGCGGCTGGGGATTTGCGTCAAGCACATGATATGTTGGGCCATACCTATGCCATTTCAGGCCGTGTTATTCACGGCTGGAAGAAAGGCAGAGAGCTTGGTTTCCATACTGCAAATATTGCGTTAAAACGCCAAGTGAGCCCTGTGCGCGGTGTGTATGCGGTCAAAGCGACAGTAAATCACAAAACACATTATGGCGTAGCGAATGTTGGCACTAAGCCAACGCTAAACGGAACGAAAGCCCTTTTAGAGGTGCATCTGTTTAATTTTAATGAGACCATTTACGGTCAGTTTATGAAAGTGGAGCTAATTGAAAAGCTTCGCGATGAGCAAAAATTCGAAACATTGTCGCAGTTAACAGAACAAATCAGTCGTGATGTTAGCAATGCAAAACAGTGTTTTTCTTTAACGTAGCCGATACGGAAAGTAGGATAAATGAGCGACTACAAACATACTTTAAATCTACCGGAAACTGAGTTTCCGATGCGTGGTAATTTGGCGCAACGCGAACCAAAGATGCTGAAAAAATGGTATGAAGAAGACCTATACGGTCAAATTCGCATTGCGAAAAAAGGTAAAAAGCCATTTATTTTGCATGACGGTCCTCCGTATGCAAATGGTGATATTCACCTAGGTCACTCAGTAAACAAAATCCTAAAAGATATTATTATTAAGTCAAAAACGCTTTCTGATTTTGATGCACCTTACGTACCTGGTTGGGACTGTCATGGTCTTCCAATTGAGCTACAGGTGGAAAAGAAAGTAGGCAAACCAGGTAAGAAAGTATCGGCTGCTGAATTCCGTGAAAAGTGCCGCGACTATGCTAAAAAGCAAGTTGATGGCCAAAAAACAGATTTCAAACGCCTTGGTGTGTTAGGTGACTGGGATAAGCCATACTTAACCATGAACTTTGATTTTGAAGCCAATGCTATTCGTGTGCTTGGTCGTATTATCAAAAATGGTCACCTGCACAAAGGTGCAAAGCCAGTTCACTGGTGTACGGATTGTGGTTCAGCGCTTGCTGAAGCGGAAGTTGAATACCAAGACAAACAATCGCCAGCAATCGACGTAAAATTTGTGTTTGCTGATCAAGCGGCAATCATTAGTGCGTTTGGCTTGGCCGAAGGTCACGAAGGCAAAGGCGAAGTAAGTACCGCAATTTGGACTACAACGCCTTGGACATTACCAGCAAACCGCGCTGTGGCAGTACACGGCGCGCTAGAGTATGCACTGGTACAAATTGAAGATGAAGGTCAAGAGCAGCGTATTGTGCTTGGTTCTGAATTAGTCAAAGACGCTGTTGATCGTTTTGGATTCAAGCACTTCCACGTACTAGGTTACGCGAAAGGCGCTGCGCTTGAGAATCTGCGCGTTGCACACCCATTCTTAGATTTCGATGTGCCTGTTATTTTAGGTGAGCACGTAACAACAGACTCAGGTACTGGTATCGTTCACACGGCGCCTGGTCACGGTCAAGAAGACTTTGCAGCGGGTCAGGCTTACGGTTTAGAAGTTGCAAACCCGGTTGGTGCAAATGGTGTTTATCTACCAGATACGCCGATTTTTGCAGGTCAGCACGTATTTAAAGCAAATGACAGCATCATTGAGTTATTAACTGAGAAAGGTGTGTTGTTCCGCCATAAGGCATTAACGCATAGTTATCCTCATTGCTGGCGTCACAAAACTCCTATTATTTTCCGTGCGACGCCACAATGGTTCATCAGCATGGATCAGGCTAACCTACGTGCTGATTCACTGAGTGAAATCAAAAAGACAGAATGGTTACCAGAGTGGGGTGAAAGCCGCATCGCAAACATGGTTGAAGGTCGCCCTGACTGGTGTATTTCACGTCAGCGTACTTGGGGTGTACCAATTGCATTATTTGTCGATAAAGACACCGGTAGCCTACATCCTGAAACGGAAGCCTTAATTGAAGCCGTTGCTAAATTAGTGGAAGAAAAGGGTATTCAGGCGTGGTACGACTTAGAGCCTAGCGTGCTATTAAGTGAAGCTGATGCTCAACAGTACGTAAAAGTACAAGATACACTAGACGTATGGTTTGACTCAGGTGTAACACATGCGTGTGTTGTTGATGCGCGTGAAGAATTAACAGGTCCTGCAGATCTTTACCTTGAAGGCTCGGATCAGCACCGTGGTTGGTTTATGTCATCAATGATGACTTCAGTTGCTATCAATGGTCATGCACCTTATAAGCAAGTGTTAACGCACGGCTTCACGGTCGATGAAAAAGGCCACAAGATGTCTAAGTCATTAGGCAACGTGATCTCGCCGCAAGACATCATGAACAAGCTAGGTGCAGATATTTTACGCTTATGGGTAGCTTCTACTGATTATACGGCGGAAATGACCGTGTCTGATGAAATCTTTAAGCGCTCAGCTGACCGTTATCGTCGTATTCGTAACACAAGTCGTTACCTACTTGCGAACCTAAGCGGCTTTGATCCAAAAACGGATTTAGTAGCAATTGAAGATATGGTTGAGCTAGATCGCTGGATTGTTGCGCGTGCTGCGCAGCTACAAACTGAGATCAAAACAGCGTACGACAAGTATCAAATGCTTCAAGTAACACAAAAGCTGATGAACTTCTGTACTGGTGAATTGGGCTCGTTCTATCTAGACGTCATCAAAGACCGTCAGTACACCGCGAAAAGTGATAGCCATGCGCGTCGTTCTTGTCAATCAGCGCTTTATCATATCGCCGAAGCGATGACACGCTGGATGGCACCAATCATGAGTTTTACCGCGCAAGAAATCTGGGAAGTATTACCAGGTGAACGCGGCCAGTTTGTATTCACGGATACTTGGTATGATGCAATTGAAGGGGTGACAGAAGGCTCGTTGAATAACGAGTACTGGCAGAACTTACTCGCGGTACGTGATGAAGTAAACCGTGTACTTGAGAATGCACGTAAAGAAGAAGTGATCGGTGCAACGCTACAGGCTGAAGTAACGCTATACACAGGCGGTGACTTAGCTGAGCAGCTCAATGCCATTGGTGACGAATTACGTTTCGTATTACTGACTTCGAAAGCAACTGTAGAAGTAGTCAACAGCAAGCCAGAAAATGCAATTTCATCAGAAATTGATGGTTTATACATTAGTGTAGCGGCAACATCTGCTAAAAAGTGTGATCGTTGTTGGCACTATACCGACGACGTAGGTATGGATGAGCAACATGCAGACATCTGTGGCCGTTGTATTAGTAACGTTGAAGGTGACGGCGAGCAGCGTCAATTCGCCTAGGAGTAAAACGTGACACAAACTACACAGAAAAGTGGTCTGGTGTGGTTGTGGCTTAGTCTACTGCTTTTTGCAGTAGACTACTTCACCAAAGCACTGGTTATGGCTGAAATGGAACTCTATGAGTCCATTGATATTTTGCCTATTTTCAATCTCACCTATATGCATAACTATGGTGCGGCTTTTAGCTTCCTAAGTGAAGCAGGTGGCTGGCAGCGTTACTTTTTAAGTGGCATCGCCGTTGCGATTAGCACTTTACTGATTTTTTGGCTACGTAAATTGCCCGCATCAAATTGGAAGTTGGGATTGGCCTATGCGCTGGTATTAGGTGGTGCTGTAGGAAATTTATACGACCGTATCATTCATGGTTATGTGATTGACTTCCTTCATTTCTATTATCAAGACTGGCACTATCCTGCTTTTAATGTTGCAGACATGGCGATTGTCGGCGGTGCTGCACTATTAATTTTCGATGCCTTTACCAGTGGCGATAAACCACAGGAGAAAAATGCGTGAGTGAGCAACTAATTGGAGCAAAGTCTGAAGTCTTGTTCCATTTTTCAATCAAGTTATCAGACGGTTCAGCAGCAGATTCTACCAAAGTTCATAATAAACCCGCGAAGTTGTTTATGGGTGATGGCAGCCTGACTGAAAATTTTGAAAAGTGTTTGCTTGGATTAAAAGCGGGCGATGAGAAATCTTTTGAGCTAGAGCCAGAAGACGCGTTTGGACAACCAAATCCTGATAACATCTATTATGTTGATAGAAGCAAATTTGGCGCAGAAACCCCCGCTCAAGTAGGTAGCATCATTGCATTTACGCAACCAGATGGTACTGACTTACCTGGATTGATCCGGGAAGTAGCTGGCGACTCAGTAACTGTCGATTTCAATCACCCGCTTGCAGGCCAAAAAGTAACGTTTGAAGTTGAAATTCTTGAGGTAAATAACTAATGGATATCTTGCTGGCAAACCCGAGAGGATTCTGTGCAGGTGTAGATAGAGCGATCAGCATTGTTGAGCGTGCACTCGATATTTTCGAAGCGCCTATTTACGTTCGCCATGAAGTCGTTCATAACAAATATGTTGTTGATGGTCTGAAGTCTCGTGGTGCGGTATTCGTTGAAGAGCTAAATGAAGTGCCAGACGACAGTATTGTTATTTTCAGCGCTCATGGTGTTTCTCAGCAAGTACGTAATGAAGCGAAGCGCCGAGAGTTAAAAGTTTTTGATGCGACTTGTCCGTTAGTGACAAAGGTGCATATGGAAGTGACGCGTGCTAGCCGTAGAGGTACTGAGTGTATTTTGATTGGGCACCATGGCCACCCTGAAGTCGAGGGTACTATGGGCCAGTATGACAATCCGAACGGTGGTATTTATCTTGTTGAAAAACCAGAGGATGTAGAAACACTCGAAGTTAAAAATGCTGACAACGTGTTCTACTGTAGTCAAACAACGTTATCGGTAGATGACACTGCGGATGTAATTGATGCACTGCGTAGCAAATTTCCGAATATCAGTGGTCCACGAAAAGATGATATCTGTTATGCCACGCAAAACCGCCAAGATGCGGTTCGCGACTTAGCGGACAAAGTTGAGTTATTGCTTGTGGTGGGTGCGAAAAATAGTTCTAACTCTAACCGCTTAAGAGAACTTGCGGATAAAATGGGGACTAAGGCATTTCTCATCGATGATGCCTCTTCCATCGAAGAAACTTGGTTCGATGGGGTTGCAAAGGTTGGTGTAACTGCAGGCGCATCTGCACCTGAAGTGCTGGTTCAGCAGGTTATCTCGCGACTCAAAGAACTTGGTGGGGAAACGGTAGTTGAAAACCCTGGACAAGAAGAAAATGTCGTGTTTGCCGTACCTGTAGAACTCAGATAAAAGAGTTAGCACGATGACACCGCGTATCAGGTTGTTGTCTGCACTATTGAGTGAGCGAGGTGTGCTAGCATTGCTAGTTGCCTCGCAAATCCTAGCCTTTTTATATACGCTGATTTCCGCGACAGCGTTTTGGCAATCCCTTGGACTAACTAGCTTATTTATTCATTTCACTGCTTTTTTATCACTTGCCGTGATAGCGGTTGTGCGTCACGCTGTTGAGAAGCGCTCAGATCTAGTTGAAGCTGGTATTCTCATTTCTGTCTTTGTGCTTTGTACTGTTGTTACTAGTACGGCTTTTCCCTATGGTTTTACGTTGCTCGGTTGGATTGATGAGGCAAAAATTGAATTGAGCTTATGGCGTAACATCGCAATATGTCTTTGCATTATCACGCTTTTCGCGCATTTCTTAGCTATCTTTACCGATAATATTCGTAAGGTGAAAGCGCTATCTCAAGCGGAACTTGAAGCGTTACATGCGAGAATTCGGCCGCACTTTTTATATAACTCACTCAATACCGTGGCCGAATTGACTCATATCGATCCAAATGCAGCAGAAAAGTCAGCATTAGCCCTTGCCGATTTATCTCGCGCTGCGATGTCCACACAAAATATTGTTCCGCTGGAAAGTGAAATATCTTTATGCAAAGCGTATTTAGCACTTGAGCAGTGGCGCTTTGCAGAGCGTTTGAGGGTGGAGTGGGAGTTAGACAATGTCTTGGGAGATGTTTTGATCCCTGCGTTGATATTACAGCCATTGGTGGAGAATGCAGTTAGCCATGGGGTAGAGCCAAACCCAAACGGAGCGGATATTCGTATTCATATTCACTGTAGTAAACGCACCTTATCGGTGGTAATTTTTAACAGTTATGACGCAAAACTAAAGCCGACACATCAAGGACATGGCATTGGAATAAGTAACATCAGGCGTCGCTTGGCTTTACACTACAATCAGTCTCTTGATTTTAAAACTGAGGCCAGCCAAGATAGCTATACCGTCAGTTTTTCGCTACCGCTATGAAAACATTAATATCCTACCTTATTGTAGACGATGAGCCGTTGGCAAGAGCTCGCGTTAAACGATTAATGCAAAAGCACGTAGGCTTTCGTTGTATCGGTGAAGTTGATTGCGCTGACGGTGTGGAAGCGCTACTAAATCAGGAGCCTGTGCAGCTAATTTTTCTCGATATTTCGATGCCTGGTCAGTCAGGTGTTGAGCTTGCGAGCCAATTACGCTTGCAATTTCCGAGGATGAAAATCGTGTTTCTAACGGCGCATCCAGAATATGCGTTAGAAGCATTTGAACTGCACGCCAATGGCTATCTAGTGAAGCCGCTAGATGGCGATAAACTAGATGCGTTATTGACCACCATCTTTCCGAGTATGGAGACGCTTAGTTACTACGTTGGTAGTGAGTTGCGTCACGTTCAAGTTGCTGACGTTATTGCAGCTGAGGCAGATGAAAAATATACACGTGTAACATTGGCCACAGGACAACAAGCGCTAATCGATAGTTCGCTTAAGTCACTGTTAGATAAGTTTCCAACACATTTTATTCAAATCCATCGCAGTACATTAGTAAAGCGAACGGAAATCTCTGCTTTAGAATTACATGAACAGAAGCACTATGTTTACCTCAAGTCGCTGCCCAATCGCTATGAAGTTAGCCGTAGAGCTTATACCCAAATAAAAACATTGTTTTGAGTGTTAAGCGGTGAATAAACCGTTTATCGCCTTAATAGGCCTTTCATACTATCCGGTATTGAGTTTCAAAGACGACCGCTTACACTGAAGCTAGGACAATTGAATTCTGGTTGAGATATGCATATTTCGCTAAAGCAACATGGCTTCACACTGTTAGAAGTGCTTATTGCGTTTATGATTTTAAGCTTTGGACTGCTTGGCGCTGTGGCATTACAAGCAAAAGCTAAACAAGCAAGTTTTGATTCTATGCAGCGAGCCGCTGCGGTAGAGCTTGCCAGTGATATCATACACAGAATAAGAACAAATGATGCGGCAAATATAACCACACTTTACGATGTTGACTTTAATAGCACCGAAGACGTACAGGCAAACACCACGTGTTATACACAGCGCTGTAATGCAGAAACGCTTGCGAAAACAGATATTGCTAATTGGCGTCAAGCGATAAGAGCAAGGGAAAATACGGGTTCGTTGGATAACGCGATTGTGTGTATTAATCCAACCTCAGTCGCCGGTGATACGTCTGGAGTAAATGTGCAGGTTATTGTCACTTGGCGAGGGCGTCAGGCAATGACCGCTTTGGAAAATAATCCAGCAGCCGGGTGTGGTGTTGAAGACGATAGACGGCGTGCAGTTGTAATGGAAACTTTTGTGTTGTTAAGGAGTCAGCCGTGAACAAAATCCGAGGTTTTACATTGTTAGAACTCATGATCGCCATGTTTATCGGCGTATTGTTGTTAGGCGGCGTCATTGCTACTTATGTCGGTATGAAAGCGACGACCAACGACACCATGAGTATTGGAGAGTTACAAGAAAAAGGACGTTTAGCGCTTTCCATTATGAGGCGGGATATCGAGCAAGTTGGTTTTTGGGGGACATTTTACGATCAAGGTTTCACGGATGATAATCAAGCCGCTCCAGCTAACCCTGGAAGTGACTGCTCTGGCGGGATAAACAATGGCAGTTTTCCGAATAATGAGCCCGCTAATTTCAGGCCTATTTGGGCAACATTCACGACAAACGCAACGGCAATGGGGTGTATAACCAAAGCTCGACCACAGTCAGAAGTTTTACAAGTGAAGTTTTTGGAAGGGAGCCCTGTAGAGGTAACAGGTCTTGTGCCAGATGCAGGTGCTATCCAATCAACTAGGTATTATTTTATTGCACAGCAAGAGCAAGCCGAATTTATTGCAGGTGGCAATGTTGGCAACATGCCAAGCGTGAATGCGACACTTTGGCCATATAGTCACCATGTATATTATGTGAGTGAAGAGCAGCAGGTAATTAATAATCGTACTATTACTATCCCCGTTCTAAGAAGGCAAAGGCTGCATGTGAACGGTGGTATGAAGGATGAATTAGTGATCGAAGGCGTTGAACAAATTCGTTTTGTTTTTGGTTTAGATACCAATTTTGATGGTCGAGTGGATAGATATAGAAATACAACAAATATGTCCGATGCTGACTGGGGCGCTACAAGAGGCATCTTATCCCTACAGCTGTTTGTATTGGTAAGGGTGTTAGAACCGGATGTTGACTTTGGGGTACAGTCGCGGTCTTACGTATTAGGTAATGATCCTGATAAAAGGACGTTGACTTATAACGATGCCATTAGACGTACCGTATTTTCAACCACAATATCAATGTACAACATGGGAGGCTCAGCATGGGAAATGTAAAGCAACAGGGTGTGGTATTGATCATGGCGATGGTCATGGTAGTCGCAATAATGGCGGTTGCAGTAACGTTAATGAGCACCAGTACATTGGATATTAAAATGACCCATGCCGTCATGGAACGAGAAGAAGCGGAAAACTTACTATTTGGTGAAATGCAAAGATTAATTCAACAAGAGCAGCCGCGTCCTGACAGTATTTTTTTGCGTTCAAGGCAGCAGTTAGTAGACGAGGGCGCAACGGTACAAACGCCCAATGGCTTACAAGCCAAGGTGACTAACCTAAATAATGGTGAGCTAGAGCTGTTTTGTCCACGTCAATATGACTATACCGAAGGGTTTGTGTGCAACATGACGGAAGTCGAAGCCACTGTGGAATACGGTGATAGGGGACGTCACAACGTCACCATCGTGATGGGAATTGGTCAGGAAATTGTGAGCGTTTCAAATTAACAGCCTTTTTCGAGTAACTGATATGAATAAGTTAATATACACGATAGTTGCATTAATGGCGCTATTACAAACCGCTCAAGCGGAAGACATTGAGCTTTATGTTAAACATAATGTTTCTACTCGTGAGCAACCTCGGGTACTGATGCTGTTCGATACATCAGGCAGTATGGCGTGGGATGTTAGAGATGGCGTACAATGCTATGTCGAACGAGGTGGCTACTTGTATTCATCAGAATGCTTTAAGTCTAGTCCCGGGCAAACTCCTTGCTACCGATGGTGGAACGGAGCATATAGACCTCACACATGTGGTGACAGTCGCCTCACCGTCGGCAAGCGTGCTATGTATTATTTGGTGTCAGAAAACGACGATATTGATTTCGGATTAATGAGACTATTTGGAAGTTCAGGTGGCTACGTACTAAATGGAATTGGCTCTTCGATAAATAGTATATTAACCAAAATTCAACAACTTCCGGCTGACGGCTCAACACCTATCTCTGAAGCACTATGGGAAGCTTACCAGTACTTAAGAGGAGGAAAAATAGAATATGGAGAAAACAAGAGTGATAGGGATACATCAATTGAGCGAGGAAGATACTATTTATCTCCATTTCGACACATAGTCGGAGAGGAAGTACGGTGCGATAATTCAATAAACCTTATCCTTGTAAGTGATGGCGAACCCACGAGTGATACAGAAAGAAATCAGAGAATTAAAGATGAGTATCTCAGTATATTTGGCCGTTACCCAAGCCCCTTGTCAGGCAGCTATCTCAACGCTTTAGCTAGAGTTATGAGCGGTAAGGGAGTTGATGATTATGATCTGTATTTAGCGACATTAAAGGAAAATGACTTTGCGCGTGTATTCACAATCGGCTTTGGCACAGGTATGTCTGATGAAGGTAAAGCGTTACTTGCTGACACCGCTGAACAAGGTAGAGGCCAATATCGTCATGCGAACACCGCAAGTGAGTTGTCAGAGGTACTCAAAACCACGATTACCAATATCAGAAATGTGAGTGCAAGTTTTAGTTCACCAACCGTGTCCGCCAATGCAGAAGATCAAACCCAAACAGGAGATGCACTTTACTACACTCAGTTTAAACCAGAGACACATACTCGTTGGCGGGGCAACCTGAAAAAGCTTAAATTTGTGGGCACAGAGATAGTAGGTCAGGAACTAACCAAAGCGATAGATAATAAAGGCGCTATTGATAGCAATATCACAACATATTGGTCGCAAGCGCAATCAAAAGATGGCAACAATATCGAAAAAGGTGGAGTTAACTATGCGCTTGAAAATCAGGTTACTAGAAAAGTACTGTCTGATTTTGGTGGCGGAGATTTAGTTGATTTTACCTATAATAACGCCGAAAGTGCCTATGGTAATTTAACCAAACTTGCCACCGCAATGGACTTGAGTGGGGCAAGTAAAAGTGAGATACAAAGTATTTTTAATTGGGCGATAGGTCAAGACGTCGACGATGATGATGGTGATGGTTTGAGATCTGAAAGAAGACCAGACATATTCGCCGACCCCCTACATTCAAAGCCTGCAACGGTCGACTATGGCAATGGCGATATTCGCGTGCTTATTGGCACCAACGCGGGTGTGCTTCACATGTTTAAAGACCAAGGAAATAGCGTAACTGAAAGCTGGGCATTTATTCCAGGCTCTTTATTACCTATTTTGAATCCAGTCAAAACACGTAAAGCAGAAACGAAACTGTATGGCTTAGATGGACCTATTACTGTGTATTTTCACGATGTGAATAAAAATCGCAAGGTGGAAGCGGGTGATAAGGTTTGGGCTTTTGTGGGAATGCGCCGCGGCGGCAATAAATACTATGGCTTTGATATTACTAATCCAGATTCGCCCAAACTATTGTGGGGTGGGCCTATTTCCGGTGATTCAAATAAGTTTAAGAACTTGGGACAAACGTGGTCCAAACCCGTGGTGACTTTCATTGAAAAGCAAAAAGATAGACCGGTATTGGTTTTTGCAGCAGGATATAATACCAATAAAGACAATGTTTCACGTAGCGATGATAATGATAAAGGCGTAGGGATTTACATGGTTGATATCATGTCAAACAATGCTGATATCGTTTGGTCGCTTACTGGAGACGCGTTTAAAGGTAAACACAGTATTGTTGCGGAGCCAACGTTAACGGACTCAGATTACGATGGCTATATTGACAGAGTTTATTTAGCGGATACCGCAGGGAGTATCTGGAGAATTGATATGCCTGGCCCAAACCCATCTGATAGTACTGATCCTTGGACTCATTTTGAGTTGGCACGTTTGGGGAGTAGCTTTGCCGATGAGGATAGACGCTTTTTTTATCGTCCAAACATTGCTCGTACCTTCTATAGTAAAGTAACAGAGACTAGATATAACGGGAATTTGATTAAAGAGCGCAGAGATACACCGTTTGATGCCATTGTTATCGGTAGTGGTAATCGCTCTAAGCCGACAGATTCAAGTGTGACTGACTATCTTTTCATGATTAGGGATATACATACGAAAACTCAGTCATTTGTAAATGATATTCCAGAACCGATATTAATTTCTGATTTAATGGAAATGAAGAGCGATCCGTTTGGGAATGCTGTAGATAATATTGACGACTTTATTGAATTAGAAGTAGAGCTGGCTAAGTTTAATGGCTGGAAGTATCAATTATCAGGGGGGGAAAAGTCGCTCTCTGGTGCTACTGTTATTGGAGGAGTCGCATACTTTACTTCATTTACACCAGCAGATCAGACTACCCAACAATGCACATTAACAGGTGGTAAAGGGCAGCTTTACATGTTCCATTTACATTATGGTACAGGAAAAACTTATGTTACTTCACAGGATTTACCGGATACGCCGACTCTAGTTGTACGCAAAGATGAAAATGGCAAAAGAGTTCCTTATATCGCAGGCCCTGGGATTATAGCTGATGGCAGCAATCCATTTGTACCGCCGGGAATACCAGGGGAACCAGTGCCAGTTGTGGGAGATGACGACAAAGTTATTATCTTTAAAAATAAAACTTCGGGTATCAGAACAAAACAACTTTACATTTATAAGAGGGAAGATAGTGATGAGAAGAAATAGTACCCTAGGCAAAGCAATATCAGGTTTTACCCTGATTGAAGTAATGATAGTGGTGGTGATCATCGGTATTCTCTCTGCGATTGCGTACCCTAATTACACTGAGTATGTGAGAAGGGGGGCAAGGGCTGATGCCATGACTTTGTTACTTGACGCCGCGAATAAGCAAGAGCAGTTCTTTGTTGATAACAGAGCTTACAGCGATAATCTAGCGGCAATCGGTGTAGCGACGGCAACGGAAAATGGTTATTTTAATGTAACACTTGAAAACGTCACTGCAGATACCTATAGAATCGTTGCAACAGCCGCTGCAGGGCCGGTTCGAGGCGATGAACAGTGCCCAGCTTTAACAATTGATGAGCTTGGGGTTCGTGGTGTTACTGGGACAATGGATCAAGACGCTATAGATAGGTGTTGGGAACGTTAATTTTCTCGGGGGAGTAGTTGACTCCCCTTTGTATTAATACTACTTATCCCTAGTTCTATTGACACTCATCAGTATCTTTTAGAGTGCTTCTCCCTGTGTAGCTAACTGACAACGACAATCCCACGGTAGAACTTGCGTTACAGTAGACAAAAGTACCGTTATAGAGTCCCGCGAGATGACCAAAGCGGCGAAATATAATGGCGTTTCTTGGGTAGGTGAGCTTGTCACCTGAGTCTACTGAGTCCACAACAGCTAATTTATAATCATCGCCTGAGAATTCACCTTGGGGGTGGTAGTCGATAAAAACCGTTAGCAGAGTGTGCCATTCTTTGTCGTCGCAGCGATTGTTTTTCAGTGGGCATAAAGTAACGGTTGCACCGCTTGCAACGGCCTGAATGCGAGCAAAATTAATAGCTCGCCGCAATGCTTCGAGTTTTATTTTTGGTTTATCAAACTGAAATAAAGCCGTAAGACTGGGAAGAGAAAATAAACTGACGATAGTGATAATCGCCAAACACACTAAAGATTCCAATAGGGAAAAACCCATATGACGATGCATATCCTTTGCCTCGTTTTATATTTTATTTAAGCCTAGTCGTTTATATATTAAAGGCAAGGTTGGAACTTCGAGATATTTTGCGCATCAGTACTTTTGTGGCTATCCACAGGTATCTGTTGTATTTCCTCGATATAATGCTGTACCTGCAGTTGAAACGCTCAACTGCTGATTGTTGTCGTCACTACCAGGACAATAGGTAAAATTGCCGGCGTTTGAACCACTTAAGAGTCCACTTGAATCAAACCTTAGACGATTGTCACCAGAAAATACCATAGTGTCGTTATCGTCTACGACCTCCATCGTTCTATGGATAGTATCACCATTACTAAATGTGCCATTTTTATCACTATCAACAAACACGCTAATTCTGTTCGTTGCCCAATTATCTTGGCAGGCAAATGGCGTTCTTGCTTGAATGTTGGCTGGGGGAGCTGGGCAGAGAATGACTATTTCGTCAGCGGCGGTTGCTTTTACGCGAGCAAAAGCGATGTTGCGCTGTAATTCTTGTAAGAAGGACTCTGCTCGGTTGCGTTGCAGCAGGTTGCCATCAAAGCTAAATGAAATGGCCAACACGATAGCCAATATAGCGATGGTTATCATCAGTTCTAGTAGATTGAATCCCGCTGATTGTTTCATTACCGCCTCACAACCAAAAAGTAATAATTTATGATTAATATTATTGCGTGAAATCACTTCAACTTTCAATGTCTTTGTTTGCCTTGGGCAAGCGGATTGTCTAAAATCGACGCTATACCAAAGGAATCGAGATAGTCATGAAGAAAATAGAAGCAATAATTAAACCGTTTAAACTTGATGATGTCCGAGAAGCGCTTTCGGATGTGGGGATCACGGGTATGACGGTATGTGAAGTAAAAGGTTTTGGTCGTCAGAAAGGTCATACTGAGTTATATCGCGGTGCTGAATATATGGTAGATTTCTTGCCTAAAGTAAAGCTTGATATTGTTACGGCAGATGAAGACGTTGACAGAGCGATTGAAGTTATCCTAAAAACCGCACAAACAGGCAAAATTGGTGACGGTAAAATTTTTGTGACCGATGTTGAGCGTGTGGTTCGGATCCGTACAGGTGAAGAGGACGAAGAAGCAATTTAATGACGCTGTTAAGTCAAATGCTTACCTTTTAAGGCTGCTTACCTTCTATTATGGGCAGCCTAATTCCTTCCTTATTACAACTACAATCAAATAAAACACTCTGACGGCTGATGTCTATGTACAGGAAACAAGTATTTTTTACTGCTGTAGAATGCTTGAAGGCGAGTACTGGTGGGAGAGAAGTCACGACATTGGTGATATCGTGACTTAGCACTCTATTTATTTGTTACGTGCGTTAACCGATTTGGCTTTTTTCACGTTATCCGCAAGGTCAGGAAGACCGAGTTTACGGTAGCTTTTTTCCATAATGTCAAAAGCTTGGGTCAGATAACTACTTTGAGAGTAGTGTTCTACTACATATTTGCCACGGTTTGCTGCGGCAAGATATGCTTCACGCTCGAAGTAATATTCAGCGACTCTCAGTTCGTAACGAGCCATTTTGTTTAGTAGCCAGACTAAGCGTTTTTTCGCCTCTGGTGCATACGGACTGTTTGGATAGTTTTTAACTAACGTGGTTAAATCCTGAAAAGCAACACGGGTACGATTAGCATCGCGGTCGGCTCTGTCTACACCGAAATATTCTTGGAATGCGTTTTCGTCAGCTTTAATACTCACCAAACCTCGCATGTAGTACATGTAGTCTAGGTCTTTATGATTTGGATTTAAGCGAATAAAACGATCAATAGTTGCAAGTGCTTGGTCAGTGTTACCTGTTTGATAATATGCATAGACTAAGTCCATTTGAACTTGTCTTGCATAGGGGCCAAACGGGTAACGAGCATTAATCGCACCCAATAATTCAATGGCGCGGGCATATAAACCGGAATCTAATGTTTGTTTAGCATCTTCATAAAGCGCTTGGGCGGATTTGTTTGGTACGCGTTCAATATCTTCTTGTTCTGGTGCGGATGAACAGGCTGCCAAACCCAAAACAGACGCGGCTAACGCCAGCCTAAAGGCGTGTGTCCTTAAGTTTTTAATCATTTTATTTTACTACCTTTGTTTTCTTCGGCTAGGCCAACTCGGCAAAACCGAGTAAACTATGCATTAATACGATTCTAACCCAGTCGAGCACGGCTTGCACTGGTAAATTAGGTAAAGTTTCAGATGTCAGAGCAAATTTCCCTCCAAGCGGAGGTTCCAGTCGAACTCGGTGGTAAACGTCTAGACCAAATATTGGCGCAATTGTTCCCGGATTTTTCTCGTTCAAGAATAAAAACTTGGATCCTTGAAGATAAAGTCACCGTAGATGGTGAAGTATTCAACACTCCTCGTGAAAAGTTACTTGGTGGTGAAAGTGTCGCTATCGAGACGGTTATCGAAGCACAACGTGAATACGAAGCGCAAGATATAGAGTTAGACATTGTTTACGAAGATGATGACATTCTTGTGATAAACAAGCCGATGGGGCTGGTGGTTCACCCCGGTGCCGGTAACCCAGATGGCACTGTGCTAAATGCTCTGCTGCACCATCACCCAGAAATCATTAACGTGCCTCGTGCTGGTATCGTACACCGTCTAGATAAAGACACGACCGGTCTAATGGTCGTGGCGAAAACCATTCAAGCACAAACGCACTTGGTGAAGAATCTACAAGCGCGTGAAAACTTCACACGTGAATACGAAGCGGTTTGTAATGGCACGATGACGGCAGGTGGCATGATTGAAAAGCCAATCGGTCGTCACGCAACCAAGCGTACACATATGGCGGTGCATGAGATGGGCAAGCCAGCTATCACTCATTACCGTGTTGCTGAAAAGTTTCGAGCACACACGCGCTTGCGCCTGCGCCTAGAAACCGGTAGAACGCACCAAATTCGTGTTCATATGGCGTATTTGAATCACCCACTAATTGGCGATCAGCTCTATGGCGGCCGTCCTCGTCCACCAAGAAATGCGACTCAAGGATTAACCGAGCAATTAAGAGAGTTTAAACGTCAGGCATTGCATGCTATAAAACTGAGTATCGCTCATCCTATTACTGGCGAGAAGATGACATGGGAAGCGCCTGTGCCTGAAGATATGATTAAGCTGGTGGCCGCGCTCAGAGAAGACACCAAAGAAAACCCGGACTTAACGTTATAAGATGCAGCTTGCTCAGTGGCCATTAACCCAATTCGTTGGGGCATTATCAACAACGCGCAAGGGCGGTGTTTCAGCACCACCGTATGATAGCTTTAATTTAGCCTTTCATGTTGGCGATAATGCTGAACATGTAGCCGAAAAT
Organism: Pseudoalteromonas sp. GCY; assembly: GCF_016695175.1. NCBI lineage: Bacteria > Pseudomonadati > Pseudomonadota > Gammaproteobacteria > Alteromonadales > Pseudoalteromonadaceae > Pseudoalteromonas > Pseudoalteromonas sp. GCY. The sequence goes on along the minus strand of NZ_CP068023.1, from coordinate 2,836,876 downwards.
CGCCGAATTTTGCATGGCTATGTGGCCAACCCGATTGTATGGCTTGAGCAAGTGCATGGCGCAGAAGTGGTGGTGGTTGACGAGCAGTTTGAAATCGCGCAGGTTCATCAAGCCGATGCCTTATACACTCGCTTGCGTCAAACACCACTGGCTATCATGACGGCAGACTGCTTACCCATTCTGCTTGCATCAAAAGATGGTGAAGAGGTGGCCGCTATCCATGGTGGTTGGAAGCCTCTTGCGGCTGGAATTATCTCGCAAACACTGGCTAAATTTAACTGTGCTCCTGAAGAGATCTGTGTATGGTTTGGCCCTGCGATTGGGCCTAGTGCATTCGAGGTGGGCGAAGACGTAGTAGAGGCTTTTGAGGCGCAACGAAATACGGCATTTGTTGCCAAAAAAGACGGTAAATATCTGGCGGATATTTTCGAGCTTGCAAAGTCGTTATTGCGCGAGCAAGGTGTAAAGGATTTTTACGGCGATAAACACTGTACAGTAACTATGCCCGAGCACTACTTTTCCTATCGTAGAGACAAAACAACGGGCCGTATGGCAACTTTGATTTGGCGCAAATAATCAGGGTAAATTATTACTTTTACGCTTGATCTTCGTTCAGTTAATACCCATAAATAAGGTAATTCGATATTTTATATGGGTAAATAAATCATGCGTTTAGATAGATTTACAAGCAAATTCCAAGCTGCGCTTTCCGATGCGCAGTCATTAGCGCTTGGGCGCGATCACCAATTTATTGAACCTGTCCATTTAATGTATGCTTTGCTCCAACAGAGCGGCTCGAGTGTGCGTGCATTATTAGCACAAGCAGGTGTGAGCGCCGACGAGCTTAATACTAAGTTGTCACAAGCCATTGAAAAGCTATTTAAAGTAGAAGGTGTAGGTGGTGATGTACAGCTCTCAAATAACCTTATTTCATTGATCAATCTGTGTGATAAATATGCACAAAAGCGTAAAGATAAATATATCTCCAGCGAGTTATTTGTTTTTGCTGCGTGCGAAGATAAAGGCCCATTAGGCGAGATTTTCAAAGCGCTAAATATCACCCAGCCAAAGATTGAGCAAGCCATTAAGGCTATTCGAGGGGGTCAAAAAGTGGATGACCCTAATGCCGAAGACACTCGCCAAGCACTTGAGAAATTTACTATCGATCTCACTGAGCGTGCCGAGCAAGGCAAGCTTGATCCGGTTATTGGCCGTGACGACGAAATCCGCCGCACTATTCAAGTGCTACAGCGCCGTACTAAAAACAACCCTGTACTTATCGGTGAACCGGGCGTTGGTAAAACCGCCATCGTTGAGGGGCTCGCGCAGCGTATTATCAACGGTGAAGTTCCTGAAGGATTGAAAAGTAAGCGCGTACTATCGCTAGATATGGGCGCATTGGTGGCTGGAGCCAAATACCGTGGTGAATTTGAAGAGCGCCTAAAGTCGGTATTAAACGAGCTGGCTAAAGAAGAAGGCCAAGTTATTCTCTTTATTGATGAAATCCATACTATGGTAGGGGCGGGCAAAACCGATGGTGCAATGGATGCTGGCAACATGCTAAAACCCGCACTTGCTCGTGGTGAGCTTCACTGTGTGGGGGCGACCACGCTCGATGAGTATCGTCAGTATATCGAAAAGGACGCAGCACTCGAGCGTCGTTTCCAAAAAGTATTTGTTGCAGAGCCAACCGTAGAGGACACCATCGCGATTCTACGTGGCTTAAAAGAGCGTTATGAGTTGCACCACTCAGTGGATATTACCGATCCTGCGATTGTTGCTGCGGCTAATTTATCACATCGTTATATCTCAGACCGACAGCTTCCAGATAAAGCTATCGACTTGATAGACGAAGCAGGGTCGTCAATTCGACTGCAAATTGACTCAAAGCCGGAGCAATTAGACAGGCTAGAGCGCCGTATTATCCAACTAAAATTGGAAGATAACGCGCTGGCAAAAGAGAAAGATGAAGCGAGTCAAAAGCGTCGCACTGAGATGCAAACGCTCATCAATGAATTAGAAGCCGAGTACCGAGAGCTTGATGAAGTGTGGAATGCCGAAAAAGCCTCACTACAAGGCACGCAAGTGATTAAAGCTGAGCTTGAGCAAGCGCGTTTAGATCTAGAAGTCGCGCGTCGAGCAAGTGATTTGCAACGTATGTCTGAACTGCAATACGGTCGGATCCCTGAGCTTGAGCGAAAACTAGACCTTGCTTCTCAGGCTGAAATGCAGGAAATGAGCCTTTTAAAAAATCAGGTCGGTGAAGATGAAATTGCAGAAATTTTATCTCGCTGGACTGGGATCCCGGTAGCAAAAATGCTTCAAGGTGAGCGTGAAAAGTTACTGCAAATGGAAGACGAACTTCATAAAAAAGTGATTGGTCAAGACGAAGCCGTTAATGCGGTTGCCAACGCTATCCGTCGCTCACGAGCCGGACTTGCAGACCCAAATCGCCCAATTGGTTCGTTCTTGTTCTTAGGTCCAACAGGGGTTGGTAAAACGGAGCTGACCAAAGCGTTAGCCAACTTTATGTTTGATACGGAAGATGCCATGGTGCGCATTGATATGTCCGAGTTTATGGAAAAACACTCGGTTGCGCGCTTGGTTGGTGCACCTCCTGGTTATGTAGGTTACGAAGAAGGTGGCTATTTGACAGAAGCGGTAAGGCGTCGTCCTTATTCTGTGATTTTGCTTGATGAAGTGGAAAAAGCGCATCCAGATGTATTTAACATCTTATTGCAGGTCTTGGACGATGGTCGCTTGACCGATGGTCAAGGTCGTACGGTTGATTTTAAAAACGCGGTGATCATCATGACCTCGAACTTAGGGTCGGATGTCATTCAAGAGCAGGCAGGAAACAACGACTACGCGACACTCAAAGAGCGAGTTATGGCCGTGCTCGCTAGTCAGTTTAGACCTGAGTTTATTAACCGTATTGATGAAACCGTGGTGTTCCACCCGCTGATCAATGAACATATTAAAGAAATAGCGAGTATCCAGTTAGACAGATTGAGTAAACGCTTAACTGAAAAAGGCTTTGCGCTTGAGCTCAGTGACGCCGCGCTTGATAAAATCGCTGCAAGCGGGTTTGATCCTGTATATGGTGCCCGTCCTCTAAAACGAGCCGTGCAACAATATATTGAAAACCCGTTGGCACAGGACTTGTTACAAGGTAAGTTTGTGACTGGCGATACCATTAAAGTCGAGGTTGTCGACGACCAGATAGTGTTCAATCACTAATATAGCTAAACGCTCTTACAGCCATACTGTAAGAGCGTTTTTCCTTCCCATACTGTAAATTTCTTCAAACTCCTTACCCTTTCGCGTATTCTACAAAGATAACAAACTGTCTTCTAAGAAAGCCGCTTATGATAACTAAGTCAACCACTTACGGTATTTACGAATTTGGTGATAGCAATCAACTGTGTAGTACCACCATTTCTTTGCCAGCGCTTACTTCAGGCCAAGTGCTCATAAAAGTAAGCAGTACCAGTATTAATCCTATTGAAGTGAAAACCAGACAAGGCCTTGGTTATGTTGCAGCGCAAAAAAGCGCAGATGCCTTTTTGCCACTCGGATACGATCTGTATGGTGAGGTGATCGAGGTGTTTGGCCCAGATAGCCAATTTAAAGTAGGCGACTTTGTCATCGGTATGATTGGGTTTGCAAGTAACCCCGGAACCTATAGTGATTATGTGGTGGCGCTTGAGTCAGAGCTCATCAAGGTTTCTTTGCAAGAAAATCCAGATATTGCAGGTCTTTGTCTTGCGGGTCTTACGGCAAAACAAGCGTTAGATAAATTTTCGAATCGTAATCGTCCACTATATGTATTGGCACCAACTGGTGGCGTGGGGCATTTTGCAATTCAACTAGCACAGCTCCAAGGGCGAAAAGTCATTGCGGTCTCGACCCGCCCTGAGCACGAATTGTTGTCGAAGCTCAAGGTAACGGCAATAAGTTATGACGAATTTTATCAGCACCAAGTTGAATGCGATTTACTGGACTTAATTGGTGGCGATATTGCATTACAGTGTGTCGACTCGATGAAGCCGGATTCGCACCTAGTGACTATTCCCAGCGTCACCAAAGAAATGGTCTGTGAGCGAGCCACGACAAGGGGTGTAAAGGCTGAAGGTATGCTGGTTGCGAGTAATTTAGACGATCTTAAATATTTGTATCAGGCGTACCAAGCTGGCAAAATCAGCATAAACGTAAGTCATTACTTTGCTATGGCGGATATTGCGCTGGCTCATCACTGTATGGAAAGTGGTAAGCATGTTGGCAAAGTTATTATTAAGGCCTAAATGTACTAAAAGTAGCCATATTTAAATTGATTACTCGGTTTAAATCACTCATTTAATGAATACACTTGGTATAATTTGGTTTCGACCCCATAAACTTGAAATTGGCCTGTAGGTTCGAGGAAGAATTTTTGAAACAATTAGACTTAAACACTAAGCTGGACTTATTGTCTGACGGCGCGCATCGCGGCGTTTTCAAAGGTATCAAAAGAGGTATCGAACGTGAGGCATTGCGGATCCAAGGGTCGGGAAAAATAGCGAAAACACCGCATCCAGAAAAGACGGGCCACGCACTGACCAATGGTCATATCACCACTGATTTTTCTGAGTCGCTACTCGAATTTATCACTCCAGTGAGTGAAGACCCACAAGAGACATTGGCACAACTTTCTGATCTACAGAAGTTTACTTTGGCTAATATGGGTGATGAGTTACTGTGGCCTTTGTCGATGCCGTGCTTTATTGAGGATGAAGAAGATATTGTCCTAGCACAGTTTGGCACTTCTAATATCGGCAAAATGAAAACGCTATATCGTGAAGGGCTGAAAAATCGCTATGGCAGTATGATGCAGGCCATTGCTGGTGTGCACTTCAATATTTCGTTTCCAGAGACCGTATGGCAAAGCCTGCAAGTGATGTCTGAAGATGATAACCCTCAACAATCATTTATCTCCCAGCAGTATTTAGGCCTAATTCGTAACTTCAAGCGTGAAATGTGGCTGATAAGCTACCTGTTTGGCGCATCTCCTGCGCTTTGTCCGTCATTTTTGCAAGGCAAAAAGAGCGACTTGCCATTTAGTAAGCTAGAAAATGGCTCCATATACCTTGAATATGGCACCGCACTTAGACTGGGTGATTTAGGTTATACCAATAGTGCACAAAGCTCGCTTAAGGTGATGTATAACGATCTGGATGAGTATATTGCAGGCTTGCGACAAGCCATTCGTTGCCGCTCCGACTTGTATCATGAAATTCCAGACTATAGAGCGGCAGAGCCAAAACAGCTGAATCGCAACATTTTACAGATTGAAAATGAGTTCTACTCGCCAATTAGACCAAAACGCAATGCCAAGTCTGGTGAAACGCCGACTCAGGCACTTGAACGTGGTGGTATCGAGTATATCGAAATTCGTGCGCTGGATGTTAACCCATTCGAGCATACTGGTGTGAGTCTTGAGCAAATCCACTTTCTAGATGTGTTCTTAACCTATTGTTTGCTAAAACCAAGCCCTGAGCTTTCATTTGAAGCGCAAAAGCTAGCTGGTAAGAATTTACATCAGGTGGTTAATCAAGGTCGCTGCACAGCACTTGAACTGAGTAAAGCGGGTGAGCCTGTGAGTGTGAAACAGTGGGGCACAGAGATTTTTACAGACTTACTCAAAGTCGCAAAAATGTTAGATGCGAGTACCGAAAAATCAGTTTATGTGGCAACCGTGGAAAAATTAATGTTGTCAATTGAAACACCTGCACTTACTTTTTCTGGGCAGTTGCTATCTCAACTGAAGAGTCGTACCTTAGAACAAGGCTCAATGGGCATTGAACTTGCGAAAAAATATAAGCAACTTCATCAAGATATCAAATACGGCTATTACGATGAAGATACGCTGAAGTCATTTGCACGTCAGTCTTTTGAAGATGAGGCTGCGGTTAGAGCTGCTGATACGGTGGATTTCACGGCTTTCCTTGACGATTATTTTTCAAGGGCATAATGCACAAGGCATAAAAAAGCGCAGCCATAAGGCTGCGCAAATAAATTTCAGGGATGAAACAATGCTAAACTGCTGCATTCATAAGTTCAGACCAATGCAAATTGTAAAAGTTCATTAGGTTTCGAAAAAAATGCAAAAAAAATTAATTTTAATTAGCCTCGTCGCTGTTTTATCCGGATGTGCTACTGCACCACCTAAACAACCTCATGATATTTGTAAGATTTTTGAGGAAAAAGAAGATTGGTATTATGACGCTCGTGATGCTCAAGAAAAATGGGGTTCACCAAAGCATGTACTGATGAGCATGATGTATCAAGAAAGTTCTTTTCGGCATGATGCGGCTCCTCCTATGGAATATTTCCTGTGGTTTATTCCTGTTGGTAGAGTGAGCTCTGCTTATGGCTACTCTCAAGCCAAAACCCCGACCTGGTCTGATTATATTCGTGAAACAGGAAACTCAGGTGCAGATCGCGATGACTTTGAAGACGCCATCGATTTTATGGCTTGGTTCGTTTACAAAACTCACAAGGTAAACGGCGTGTCTAAATGGGATGCTTACGCACAATACCTCAATTATCATGAAGGCTGGGGCGGTTATCGTCGTGGTACTTATAAAAATAAGAAATGGTTAATGCAAGTCGCAAATAAGGTAAAGCATCGTGCTGCGCGCTATGCCGTTCAACTTAAGCGCTGTGAAGATGATTTAGATAAGAACTGGTTCGAGAGAATTTTTTCTTGAGGAAATTGCGGTGTTACTTTCAACACCGCAACTGAGTTTAGCTTTTACTTGCTTAAGAGTTATACCAATTAGTCATAATACTTGCTCAATTTGAAGGATAAAATCTGACGCTAACTGCGTTAAAAATTTCTCATTTAGAACAACTAAATAGTAAAATTTTTGCCTTGTTATCGACAAGATTTTCTTGCCTCAAAATAGACCACTTAATTAAGCTAATTGGTATTAGAAGAAATTTTCACCATCTTGATCATGTTTTCTTTAATCTCAATGACTTCCATCTTATAACCAGAAATCGTTAAGCCAAGAGGTGCATCTGGAATATCTTCAAGGTGCTCTACAATCAGACCGCTGAGGGTTTTAGGACCTTCGGTAGGTAAGTCCCAACTCATCTCTTTATTTAAGTCACGCACGTTTACACTGCCGTCAACCATAACTGAGCCATCACGCTGCATGTTTACGTCTTCGCTCGGTGCACGCGTCTGCGTAGTGGTAAAGTCACCAACGACTTCTTCAAGAATATCTTCAAGCGTAACAAGACCTTGAATGTCACCATACTCGTCAACAACAAGACCAATACGCTCTTTGGCTTCTTGGAATTTGATCAGCTGTGTATTGAGCGAGGTATTCTCTGGTACATAGTAAATCTCTCTTACCGCACGCAGTAGTGACGGCTTATCAAACTGCTCTTTTGTCAGTAGGCGTAGCGCATCACGAGCATGAATAAAACCAACCGCGTCATCAATTTGGTCACGGTAAAGTAGCACTCGGGTGTGCTGCGCATTCGTGAGCTGACGAGCAATATCTTTCCACTCGTCATTGATATCTATCGCATTGATTTCACTGCGTGGGATCATAATGTCTTCTACGGTCACGTGATCTAAGTCTAAGATAGAAGTAAGCATGTTTTGGTGGTTTGAGGGCAGCATAGCGCTTGACTCGTTGACCACGGTTTTTAATTCTTCTTTACTTAGGCTGTGCTCTTCAATCTCTTGTGGTGTGATCCCGACCAAACGTAACATACCATTGGTGATCCAGTTGGTCGCAACAACCAAAGGAAACAAGACCTTCAACAATACTTTTAGGATAACAGAGCTTGGGAACGCGACTTTCTCAGGGTATAAAGCTGCGAGAGTCTTAGGTGTGACTTCAGCGAAGATAAGGACCACAAGTGTGAGGCCAAAAGTAGCTACTGCGATACCCATATCGCCATACAGGCGTAATCCAATGATGGTAGCAACTTGTGCAGCGGCAATATTGACGAGGTTATTTCCGATCAGGATCAGACCAATCAGTCTGTCAGGACGGTTAAGGAGGTTACTTACACGCTTCGCACCACGGTGATTCTCTTTTTCAAGATGGCGTAGACGAATACGGTTGATTGACATGATACCGGTTTCTGAACTAGAAAAATAAGCCGACATCAAAATGAGCACGCCGAGTATGATAAACAAGGCGCTGGTCGATATGTCTTCCAACAGTGGATCCCTTTTTTACTTACGAAAGAGTATTAAGCGTTAGTGAGTTACGATAGTCAAGTTAAAGTTTAAAACCTGCCTAAAATCACTTCTTGTATAAAGCGACTGCCAAAGTAACCTAAAGTCACGATGCCAGAAGCTGCTATGATTGAAATCACCACAGACTTACCGCGCCAGCCGAATTGCTGATGCCCAAATGCGACGACGACATAAATAAGCCATGCAACGATAGATAAAATGGTTTTGTGAATAGTCTCTTTGGCGAACATACCGTCTAAAAAGTAAAAACCGGATGCCAATGCCAGCGTTAATAAACCTGTGCCTACAAATAACAGCTGATAAAGCTGCCTTTCCACTTGCATAAGCGGCGGTAGATGACTGGTCATAATCGCTAAATCCCGTTGTTTTAAGCGTTTATCAATAAACATAAATTGAATGGCGTAGAGTGTGGCGATGATAAGTACGCAGTAAGCCAACAAAGAAAGTGAAATATGCAAAACGAGACCAACATCTATGTTTATTGTATGCATAATAATATGGTGAGGAATAAACAGGCTTGCTAATAACAAAATAGCGGCGAAGCCATACACCACGGGCAGCAATAATGTTGCAGGGAAGCGTAAAGATACGGTCGTTACAGAAACAACGATAACCCAACAGGTTAACAAGGCAACGTTGACGGTACTGAGATCTTGCCCTTCATGCGTAAACACTGAATTCACCAACACTAGCATATGAGTCAAAATGGCGACGGTGCTTAATATTAAGGTTTTCTTTTGATTTGGACCTTGTTTGTCAAATAAGCGCGATAAAACATGGCTAGTGGTCATGATGTAAAAGAGACAGGCGATTAATGACAAGCTAACAATCAACATAAAAATAAGTGCCTAATTTTTGCTTTCCTTTTTTAGCTATTGTATTTAAAGCCTATCCGCTTGCATAGGGTTTTATTTCAATCCGTTAACTTATTCTTATTTTCGTTCAATGAAAGCGTAAAAAGCAGAACAATCGGCTTGAATACTGTATTAGTGGCTCGCATATCAGTATAATGCCCGACAATTTCGAGATTTTGGAACCGATACATGTTTGAAAACCTCCAAGAGCGTTTAGGAAAAACGCTTAAAAACATCAGTGGCCGTGGCCGACTAACTG